>JBCCFW010000057.1:0-38185 GCA_039029535.1 Acidobacteriota bacterium | reverse complement strand
TTCGAGTTCGACGAGCCGACTCTCATCGACTCGGTGGCCGTCGTCGACGTCGACGAGATCGGCGGCTCCATCCGCGCCTACGACGAGTTCCAGCAGCTCATCCACGACGAGCCCATCGTGAACCTGGACGACAACAGCGTGCAGCACCTGGTCATCGGTCGCTGCGACGTGAAGACCGTCCAGGTCATCATGGTCGGCAGCGGCGGCATCGGCGGCTTCAACTGCCGCTGAAACAGCGCATCGAAGACTGAGCCGTCCAGCCAGCCGGCTCAGTTGACGTCAGGCGGACTCGAGCTCGGCTTGCCCGAGGGCTCGGGTCCGCCTTCGTCGCGACTGGAGCCGTCGGCATCGTCGTCCTCGGGTCGTGCTCCCAGCCACGACTCGAGCTGAGCCTCCATGGTCTCGGGAAGGCTGACGGGCTCTCGCGACTCGAGAGGCTCCCGCCGTGCGGGCTGCGCCGTACGGGACGGACGCGAGCGCTTGGGGGGCGGGCTGCTCGCCTCGTGGACGGGTCGTCGGATCCCGTCGGCATCCAGCGAGTACACGCCGGACTCCACCATGCTGGTCCGCGGTCGCCCTTGAGAGTCACAGACGGCGAACACGGGCGCGCGACCCTCGGGTGAGGCCAGCACGAGCCGAGGTCGACCGCCGTCGCCCCGGAGCTCGACCGCGGTGACCTTGCCGTCGCCGACGCCTGCGTAGACACCGAGGCGTAGGGCTCCCTCCGCGTCGGCCATGACCAGCGAGCCGCCGTCGGGTCCGACCTGGAGCTGAGCGCGCACGATTCCCGAGGCGTCGAGGAGGCGGAGCGCGGCCCCGTGCTCGTCGTCGGAGGCCAGCAGCCCACGGATCCGTCCGTCCCCGTCCCGGAGCACGAGCTGAGAGACGTCGAGCCGACCGCTGGCCAGGCGGTTCTCCAGCGCCTCGATCCGCGCGAGGAGCTCGCTCTCTCGGCTGTCGTCGTCCCGCGCCATCGTCGCTCCCGGGGGACCGGACGGGCCCCGACCGGCTGTTCGGTCCTGGTCTCCCGAGCCTTGAGCCAGGCAGCGTCCGGGAGCGCCGATGTTCCTCGCCAACGGCACACGCCCCGTGTAAGCTCTGGCCCCTCCACCACCCACCTCGCGGCATCCTCTAAAGGTGCCGGATCCGCGTCTCGAGAGTCTCCCGACGTGCGCGTGCTCGCCCCCCTCCTGGTCCTGTTGGCCACCTGGCTCGTGCTGTCGGGCCACTTCTACTGGTGGTTGGTGGCGGCTGGGATCGGCTCGACGGCCCTGGTGGTGTACTTGGCCTGGCGCCTGCGCATCCTCGGTGAAGGACCCTTCCCTCTCAGCCTCCCGCGCTTCAGCCTCGGCTACTGCCCGTGGCTGGCCTGGCAGGTCGCCCGAGCGAGCCTCGACGTCGCCTACCGCGTCTGGCATCCGAAGCTGCCCATCCAGCCGCGGCTGGTCCGTCTCGACCACGACCTGAAGACGACGGCCGGTCTCGCCACCTGGGCGAACTCCATCACGCTCACGCCCGGCACCGTCACCGTCGAGGCAGGACCCGACGAGGTCCTCGTGCACGCGCTGACCGAGTCGGGTGAGGACGAGCTCCGCAGCGGCGGGATGCTCGATCGAGTCGGTCGGCTCGAGAACGACACGGCGAGCGAGCGCTCCTGATGCTCGCGGCCGCCCTGCTCGCCGTCGTCGCGGCGGTGATGCTCTACCTCCTGCGGGCCTTCGTGGGCCCGACGGTCTACGACCGCATCCTCGCGCTCAACGCGGTCGGCACGAAGACGGTGCTCCTCGTCGCCCTGCTCGGCGCGCTCGGCGGACGCACCGACCTCGTCGACATCGCCGTGCTGTACGCGTTGATCAACTTCATCGCGACGCTGGCCATGCTCGAGCTGGTCCACCTGCGACGTCGTCGGAGGGACGGCTGATGGACCTCAAGCTCATCGCCACCGGCGTGCTGCTGCTGCTGGGCTGCTTCTTCACGCTCACCGGCGCCCTCGGCGTGCTGCGGATGCCCGACTTCTACAGTCGCATGCACCCGGCCGCGAAGGGCGACACCGTGGGCCAGGTCCTCATCCTGCTGGCGCTGGCGATCTACCAGGGCCCGGGCCTGGTCTCCGCCAAGCTCGTGCTCGTCGCCCTCCTCCTGGGGATCACGGCTCCCACCGCCACCCACGCCATGGCGCGGGCCGCGAGTCTCTCCGGCCTGAAGCCGATGAGCGGCGACGGGAAGAAGTCACGATGACGGCTGACCTCCTCGTCGACCTCCTGCTCCTGCTGGTCATCGTCGCCACCGCCGTGGCGGCCCTGACCACGAAGAGCCTGCTGGCCGCGAGCATGATGCTCGGGCTCTACAGCCTGGCGATGGCGGCGGCCTGGGTCGCCCTCGACGCGCCCGACGTCGCCTTCACCGAAGCGGCGGTGGGTGCGGGTGTCTCGACGGTCTTCCTGCTCTCGGCTCTCGCCCGCATCGGCTGGGAAGAGAAGAGCAACCGCGGCACCCGCTGGCTCCCCACCGCGCTGACCTTGGCGCTCGGCTTGACCCTCGCCTACTCCGCCGGTGATCTCCCGGAGTTCGGCGCCTCCGACACGCCCATCCACCAGGGCGTGAGCAAGCAGTTCCTCGAGCGCACGATCGAAGACACCCACGTGCCCAACGTCGTGTCGTCGGTGCTCGCGAGCTACCGCGGCTTCGACACTCTCTTCGAAACGACGGTCATCTTCACCGCCGGTGCCTGCGTCGTGCTGCTCCTGCGACCGCGGCGTCGTCCCGCCGACGAGACGGCCTCGTGAAGAAGAAGACGACCTCACACCACCCCTCGGGGCTCGATGCGGAGCCGGTCCTCCGGGTCGTCTCCGACTTCCTCGTGCCCTGGATCTGGCTCCTCGGTCTCTACGTGACCTTCCACGGCGAGGCCGGACCGGGCGGTGGCTTCCAGGGCGGCGTGATCATCGCCAGCGGCTTCATCTTGCACGTCCTCGTCCACGGTGAGCCCGCCTTGAACGCGGTGCTCTCGGAAGGGCTGCTCGAGCGTCTCTGCGCGCTCGGCGCCTTGTTCTACGCAGGTGTCGGGGTCTTCGCCATGATCCGCGGCGGCAACTTCCTCGACTACGACCATCTCGTCTCGCCCCCGGGCGTCGGCGGTCAGCCCCTGGGGATCACCCTGGTCGAGCTGGGCGTGGCGCTGACGGTGGCGGCGGTCATGACGGTCATCTTCTCCGAGCTCCACGGGATCGAGGATGCCTGACCTTCCCGGCTTCCATCACCTGGCGTCGGCCATCCTGGTCTGCCTGGGCTTCCACGCGGTGCTCTCGAAGTCGCACCTCGTGAAGAAGCTCATCGGTCTCGGTGTCTTGCAGACCGGCGTGTTCCTCTTCTTCATCTCGGCGGCCGCCCGCGACGGAGCGACGGCCCCCATCATCGAAGAGGGCGCCACCTACGCCGCGCCGCTCCCGCACGTGCTCATCCTGACGGCCATCGTCGTGGGGGTGAGCGTGACGGCGGTGGGTCTCGCGCTCGCGGTGCGCATCCAGGCCGAGTACGGGACCTGCGAGATCGACGACATCCACTCCGCGGAGGAGCGGTGATCGCCAAGCACCTGCCGGTCCTCCTGGTGATCGGCCCCCTGCTGACGTCCCTGGTCGTCATGCTGCTGCCGCGTCGGCCCATGGTCTCGTGGACCATGACGGTCGCGGTGACCACTTCGGTGCTGGTCGGCAGCCTGGCGCTGCTGCGTCGCGTGCTGCGCGAGGGCACCCAGCTCTACGAGCTCGGCGGCTGGACGCCGCCCATGGGCATCGGCTACCGGGTCGACGAGCTCAATGCGCTCTTCCTCGTGCTCGTCTCGGGGGTCGCGGCGGTCGTCACCTGGCAGGGCAAGTGGAGCCTGCTCCCCACGCTCGACCTCGAGAAGGTCCACCTCTTCTACTCGGTGTACCTCCTCTGCCTGACCGGCCTCCTCGGCATCGTCATCACCGGTGACGCCTTCAACGTGTACGTGCTGCTCGAGGTCTCGTCGCTGTCGACCTACGCGCTGGTCGCGATGGGACCGCATCGACGCGCGCGCCTGGCCGGCTTCAACTACCTCATCCTCGGCAGCCTCGGCGCGACCTTCGTGCTGCTCGGGCTCGGCTACCTCCACGTCATGACCGGCACGCTCGACATGGTCGAGATGTCGCAACGCCTGGCGCCCTTGGCGGACAGCACCGCGGTGCGCGCCGGCATCGCCTTCCTCGTGGTCGGGTTCCTCCTCAAGGGGGCCGTGTTCCCCCTGCATGCCTGGTTGCCCGACGCCTACTGCGAAGCTCCGACGGGCGTGGCCGCCATGCTCTCGGGCACGGCAACGAAGGTCGGACTCTACGCTCTGGCGCGCTTCCTCTACTGCGTGCTCGGCATCGAGCTCAGCTTCTCCGCCCTGCCCATCGACGAGCTGCTGCTCCTCGCGTCGGCCGCGGCGATGATCCTCGGCTCCTGGATGGCCCTGCGTCAGACCGACCTCAAGCGACTCCTCGCCTACTCGAGCGTGGCGCAGGTCGGCTACATCACCCTCGGGCTCGGCCTCGTCGATCAGGCGGGCCTCGTCGGCTCACTCGCCCACGCCCTGCACCACGGCGTGGTCAAGGCCGGTCTCTTCCTGACGGTGGCGGCGTTGGCGTTCCGGCTCGGCTCGACCGAGCTGAGCTCCCTGCGCGGTCTCTCGCGACGGATGCCGGTGACCTCCGGCCTGCTGCTCGTCGGCCTGCTCGGCCTCGTCGGCATGCCCCTGACGACCGGCTTCCTCTCGAAGCTCTACCTCGCGCGCAGCCTGTTCGCGACGGATCGCATCCTCTTCCTCGTGCCCATGGCGCTGGGCTCGCTGCTCGCAGCCGCTTACGCCTGGCGGGTCATCCGGCCGGTCTTCTTCGACCGCGTCGAGGACGGCCCGGATCGCGAGGAAGCCTCGGCCGGCCTGCTCGTCCCCGCTGCCGTGCTCCTGAGCACCAGCCTGGTCTTCGGTCTCTGGCCCACGCCGTTCCTGACTGCCGTTCAAGCCGCGGCCGACCGACTCCTGGCGGGCTTCTAGCGTCATGAATCCCGTCGTCTTTCTCCTCATCCCAGCGATCACCGCCGTCGCGGTGCTGCTCTTCGGTCGTCAGCATCGCGTGGCCGAGACCATCAGCCTGCTCGGCGCGAGCACGCTGGCGGCGAGCGTGGCGACGGGCGTCCGCGGCCTGCTCGCTGGCGAGGTCTACGAGCACGAGATCGTGCGGCTGGGCGAGGGCGTCAGCATCGGGCTCCGCCTCGACGCCCTGGGCGCTGTCTACGCGCTGGTGGCGTCGTTCCTCTGGGTGATCAACACCCTCTACTCCATCGGCTACCTCGGCGCGAAGGGCCATCGGGCGCACCGCCGCTTCCACGCCTGCTTCGCCTTCTCGCTCACCGGCGCCATGGGGATCGCGCTCTCGACCGACCTCATCGGCTTCTTCGTCTTCTACGAAGTCCTCACCCTGGTGACCTACCCGCTGGTCACCCACGAGGAATCCGACACCGCCCGCGCCGGCGGCAAGGTCTACCTGAGCTGGTTGCTGGGCAGCTCGCTCACCCTGCTCTTCCTCGCGGTGACCTGGACCTGGTCGCTGGCGGGCACGACGGCCTTCACTCCGGGCGGTCTCTTCGAGCGGGCACCGAACAAGACGACGCTCGCGCTGCTGCTCCTGCTCTTCGCCTACGGCCTGGGCAAGGCGGCGCTCATGCCCCTCCATCGCTGGCTGCCCGCAGCGATGGTCGCGCCCACTCCGGTCTCCGCCCTGCTGCACGCGGTGGCGGTGGTCAAGGCGGGCGTCTTCGGCCTGCTCCGCGTGGGCCTGGACGTCCTGGGTCTGGACCACCTGGCGAGCACCGGCGCCTCGCAGTGGCTGGTGTACGCCGCGGGCATCAGCGTGCTGCTCGCGTCGACCATCGCCTGCTTCCAGGACGACCTCAAGCGACGCCTGGCCTACTCGACGATCGCGCAGCTCGCCTACATCACCCTCGGCGTGGCGGTCGCGACCTCCTCCTCGGCCGCCGGCGCCCTCCTCCAGGTGCCCGCCCACGCGGTCTCGAAGATCACCTTGTTCTTCGCCGTCGGTGCGATCCAGGTGGCAGCGCATCAAAAGAAGCTCAGCGAGATCGGCGGCATCGGTCGGGTCATGCCCTGGACCATGGGCGCCTTCACCCTGGCCTCGCTCTCGCTCATCGGCCTCCCTCCCACCGTCGGCTTCCTGGCCAAGTGGCGATTGCTGGCCGGTGCGGGTCAGGCGGAGGCCTGGTTCCCGCTGGTCGTGCTGGTCATCAGCACGGTGCTGGCAGCGGGCTACCTGCTGCCGGTGGTGCACGCGGCCTTCTTCGGTGAGTCGAAGACGCCACGCGAGCACGGCGAGGCGCCCTGGCCCATGGTCGTCGCGCTGGTGACCACCGCGGTGGCGAGCCTCCTGCTCTTCTTCCGCTTCGAGCCCTTCCTCACGGTGCTGAAGATGCTGGGGCTGGAGTCATGAGCGACAAGCAGTCACTGCCCCCCGTGAAGCTGCCGCGCGTCTTCTGGCTCGTGACGGCCGTGCTGCTGACGCTGAGCCTGGTCGGCTGGTTCTTCGTCAAGCACCACGACACCTTCCCCGGCCAGAACGTGTTCGGCTTCGACGCGGCCTACGGCTTCTTGACCTGCGTCGCGATGATCGCCGGCGCCAAGCTGCTCGGTAAGGTCATCCAGCGACCCGACGACTACTACGATGCGGGAGGCGAGGATGCCTGAAGCCCTCCACCTCCCGCCCTGGCTCCCGCTGCTGATCGGCGCGCTGGCCCTGCCCGTGCTGCCCGACCTGCTGCGTCGCGTCGTGAGCGTGCTCGCTCCGGCCGCGGCGCTGGCGCTGGTCGTCTTCCTGCCCACCGGCGACATCGAGACGCTCGGCATCGTCTTGCGCATCGACGCGCTGTCGCGGGTGTTCGCCTGCGCCTTCGCGCTCATCGGCCTGGCGGGCGCGGTGTTCGGGCTGGGCCGGACGAAGTCCTTCGACGTCGCCGGCGGCCTGCTCAACGTCGGCTCGGCCTTGGCGGCGGTCACGGCTCGGGACTGGCTCACGCTCTTCATCGCCTGGGAGCTGCTGGCGGTGAGCTCGCTCATCGTGCTCTGGAGCTCCGACTCCCCGAAGGCGAAGGGCGCCGGCCTGCGCTACTTCCTGCTCCACGCGGGCGGCGGCGCGGTGCTGCTGGTCGGTCTCGTGCTGCACGGTGCGAGTGGGAGCTGGGGTGAGATCACTACCATGCCGCTGGACGGTCCAGCCTCGTGGTGGGTGCTGGCGGGCGTGCTCATCAACGCAGGCGCGCCGCCCCTGTCGGCCTGGGTGGCCGATGCCTATCCGGAGGCGTCGCCGAGCGGGACGGTGTTCCTCTCGGCCTGCACGACGAAGACGGCCGTGTACGTCTTGCTGCGCTGCTTCACCGGCAACGACGTGCTCATCTGGATCGGGCTGTGGATGGTCTTCTACGGGATCGTCTACGCGCTGCTCGAGAACGACATGCGACGCATCCTCGCGTACAGCATCGTCAACCAGGTCGGCTTCATGGTCTGCGGCGCTGGCATCGGCACCGAGCTCGCCATCGCGGGAGCCGCCGGTCACGCCTTCGCGCACATCCTCTACAAGGGCCTGCTCCTCATGTCGGCGGGCGCCGTGCTGGAGGTGACGGGCAAGCGCAAGTGCACGGAGCTCGGCGGGCTCTGGCGCGCCATGCCGTGGACGATGACCTGCGGCACCATCGGGGCGCTGGCGATCTCCGCCTTCCCCCTGACCTCGGGCTTCGTGACCAAGTCGCTGGTGACCTCGGCGGCGGAGAAGCAGCAGCTCGCGGTGCCCTGGTTCTTGCTGACCGCGGCGTCGGCGGGCGTGTTCCTGCACGCGGGCATCAAGTTCCCGTGGTTCGTCTTCTTCCATCGCGACCGTGGGCTGAAGGCCACCGAGGCCGCCTGGCCCGCGCGCATCGCCATGGGCGCCGTGGCTCTCGGCTGCATCCTGCCGGGGATCTGGGCCGCGCCGCTGCACGCACGGCTCCCGGGTGCGCCGACCTACCACGCGTATGAGTCGGGTCACCTCGTCGCGCACCTCCAGCTCCTGCTGTTCGCCGGGCTCGCGTTCTTCGTCGCGCTGCCCTTCCTGGAGCGCACGCGCACGCTGACTCTCGACACCGACTGGCTGTGGCGTCGTCTCGGCCCGGCGGTCGTGGACGCCTTCAGCGGTCCATGGCGACTCGCTGGCCAGGGTGTCGATGCAGTGGTCGGGGCTGGCTCGAAGACGCTGACGAGCTGGCTGTCGCCGCTGACGGTGAGCGGCATGGGACGTCGACTGGAGACCGGCGCGCTCTGGCTCGGCCTGCTGCTCCTGCTTCAGCTCGTCATCGGCTTGATGACGCGGAGCGCCTGACAAGACCTGCAAGGACAAGTAGAGAGCTCCAACAGCAAAGAGGGAACCGATGACTGATGAGCTCGAGAGCCAAGTCGCCTACTCAGCACTCATCGGCTCTTACTTCGGATGCCTCGCCAGTCTCTACTGGTTGTACGAGGAAGGCAGCCAAGGGGCACTGGCACTGGGAATCGCCAGCGCCACCACTCTCATGCTTGCCGCTGCCAAGCTCCTCGTAAGGAACAAGACGCCAGGGCGGGAGACCGGCTCTCTCGATGAGAACAACATTCAGAAGCTGGTCAAGGGCGCGATGGAGACCGCCTGTCGAGGCGTGAGCGCCCCCGATCTCCCTGAATCGACGAAGCTGAGCGCCTTCATTTTCAAGCTCGAGCAAGGCTGGCTCAACTGCACGCACTACTGGACAGCCAATCCGCGCGTCGAGCAAGTCGGCCAGCTCAGGTTCAAGATGGACCCGAACCTGATGGAGGACGTTGCGGTCGTCAGCGCAGCATTGAGAAAGGAACCCTGCCGAACCTCCGTGCAACCCCTGGCACGACGCGACGGCATCGAAGGCCAAACCAACCCGAAGCTGAACTTCGTCTTGGCAGTCCCGATCTGGAATGAAGACAAGACGCTGTGGGGGGTAGTCGACTTGGACGCAGCCAACGATGCCGGCAGGAAACTCCTCGAAGACGAAGTCTCGGACTTCGTGATGTTCAGCCTAGCCAAGCATCTTCACGAGCTGCTCACGCTGCCGCGACAGTGAGTCCATTCCCTCGCGGAGCGACTCCGAGCTGGGGCTTCAGTTCGCGAGCTCGTTGATCTCGGCAACACCCGTCTGGATGTCGCGGCTCCCGTCGTACTTGAAGGTGAAGCGACGCAGCGGCGTCCAGCTCTCGCCCTCTCGAAGCTCGAGGATGCCGACGTGACGTCGGTCGGAGTGGTCGGTGCCCATCTTCTCCAGCTCGGCGAGCCGGCTCACCGACTCGGGGTCGACGCGGCTATCGAAGGAGTAGATGTGACTCACGCTGGCGTGGGGTCCGAGCGTCGGCTGGGTCGCGAAACGACGACCTTCATCCTCGGCGCGCAGTGACGGCCACTCCTCTCGCCAGTCGAGAAGGAGATCGCCCGCGACGCCGGGCGTGCTCACGCGAATCCGAAGGTCCTCGACGGCGCGGGTGCGGGCACCAGTGTTGACCAGGGCGACGACGATGGTCACCTGCATGATGCGATGCGGCTGTCGCTCGTCGTCGTAGGCGCGCAGGGGATCCAGGCGCACCGCCCGGATCGGAGGAACCTCGATCCGCCCTCGCTGGAAGTGCGAGACGTAGGCGGTCGCCAGCGCGACCATGGCACTGAGCACCGAGAGCAAGAGGGCCAGCTTCTCCACCATGAACCTCGTCCTCGACAGGGTGCCCGCGTGGGCACCATCGATGGCTCATTCTCCGACGCTGGCCAGTTGGGGTCCGGGGTTCCGTCAAGTCCGAGATCGTGGCAGCCGGCGCCGCCTGGAGGGTCGGTGCGGGGTCTGGCGCCCAGTGAGACAATGTCGTTCGGAGACTCCTTCCTTGCTTCGCAGCCTCGACCCGGCCGGCCCTCGCCGGCTGTCCGCCTCGTATCGCACGCTCAGCCGTCTCCTGTCGGCGGGCCTGTCGCGACTCGACGCGGCGGTCTCGCTGGAGGGCGGCAACGCGGTCGATCGCGAGCTCGCGGCCGCCATGCGCTCCGACCAGCCCTGGACCTCGTCGAGCCTGCTGCCGCCTGAGCACCTGGCCACCCTTCGAGCCGGTGAGCAGCACGGACGTCTCGACGCGGTGCTCCTGGAGCTGGCCGAGGACGGCGACCTCCTCGCTCAGTCCCGCTCGAAGCTCCTGAAGAAGCTGCTCTACCCGGCCATCCTCTTCACGGCGGCCTTCGTCATCCCGCCGATCCCCCTGCTCCTCACCGGCGGCGTCGGGGCCTACCTGCGCACGGCCCTTCCCGTGCCGGGCACGCTCTTCGTGCTCGTCCTGATCTTCGACCGCTGGATCACGAGCCCGGGTCGCGACGAGTCCATCCTGCACCGCTTGCCCCTCCTCAGCCCGGTCTTCCGACTGGGCGCGCAGGTGCGCTTCCATCGGAGCTTCTCCCGCCTGGTCGGCGCCGGGCTCGACCTCCGCGAGAGCCTGCGCACGGCAGCAGCGGCCGCTGGTCCGAACCCGGTCGGCGCGACGGCGCTCGAGGTCGACCGCGACGTGCACCTCGGTCGCTCCGTCGGCGAGAGTCTCGCCCGGAGGCGGCTCGTGCCTCCGATCCTCGCAGCGGTCGTGACCACGGCGGACCAGACGGGCCGCTACGACCAGGCGTCTGCACAGGTCGCCCTCCAGCTCGGTGACGAGCTCGAGCAGGCCATCGACACGCGCACGCGACTGTTCGCCGGTGCTGCCTACCTCATCGCGGCGGGTCTCGCGGCGCGCTCCATCTTCGGCTTCTACGGACAGCTCTACCGATGACCCGGCGCTGGCGTGGTCGGAGCCTCGCCCGACTCCAACTCGACGCGCGTCTGCTTCAGGCGCAGCTCGACGGCGACACCACCTGGCTGCTCGATGCCGAGGGTCGGGTCCGTTCGGTGGACGCCGACGGTCGTCCGGGCGAGACGAGCGACCTCGGCCTCGTGCCCCACGCCGGTTGCCGCCTGAAGAACGGACGCTGGGCCCTGCTCGTCGACGACGAGTTGCTCGTGGTCGGCGTGAACGGCGACATCCACTGGTGCGAGACCATCGGCCTGGGCACGGCGGTGAGCTCGCTCGACGATGGGCTGGTCGTCGCCGCGGAGCGCCAACCCGTGCGTCAGTTCCGCGGGCACGGGCGGGAAGTGGGCACCCACCGCATCGAGCACCCGGTGAGCCTCCTCGCGAGCTGCGACAGCGGCTTCGTCGCCGGCAGCGAGTCGGGTTGGATGACCTTCGTGTCGTCGACCGGCGAACGTTGGATGCAGGCCCTCCGGCAACCCCTGCGCGACCTCCAGGCCGCACGCTCGGGCTTGCTCGCCGTGGCGGGCGAGCTCAGCACCTCGGCCTGGCAACGCGACGGCCTGCTGCTGGGTGAGCTCGACACCGAAGAGCCACAACGTCAGGCAGCCATCTCTCCCGACGGCAGTCACGTGCTCATCGCCGACCGCCGGGGAGTCTTGCAGCTCGTCGAGCTCGGCACCGGCCTGCGCACGTGGCGTGACGAGCGCGAGGAGACGAGCCTGCTCCGGCTTGGTGAGGGTGGACGTCGCGCGCTCGTGGCCACGGCCGGTGGTGAGGTCGAGTGGCTCGCCCTCGAGCCCGGCGAGCAGGGCAAGAGACAGCTCGAAGTCGGCGAGGTCCAGGGGATCTTCTCGCCCCGTCGCGAGCCCGACGCCATGGTCGCGGTGGCCGAGGCGAGCCCCATCGGCGTCGACCCCTTGGGTCAGCTCGTGGCCATCGTCGACCGCGAGCAGCTTCGCGTGCTCGACGCGAAGGCCAGCCCTCTCTTCGAGGCGCCGCTCAACCGCGACTGCACGCACCTCGCCCTCACCGGCGACGGCTCGACACTCGCCAGCATCGGAGCACGTGGCTTCGCGCTCTTCGACCGCTCGGGCGAGCCTCTGCTCGACCGGAGCATGAACACGGGCTGCTTCCACCTGGGTCAAGACTGGCTCATCGTCACCGACCAGCTCGGCGAGCGAGCGACCACCTGGTCGCGTCGGGACGGCGCGCGCGACCTCGAGCTCGTCGACACGGCGGTGGGTCTCATCGGCTCCGACGACGGCGAGTCCTTCGCGGTGCTCGAGAAGCGCGGCTACGTGTCCTGCCACGACCGCAACGGCGAGGTCCGCTGGCGACGCAAGCCCAACGTCCAACAGATCGAGCTCGGGGCAGCCGAGAGCCGTCTCGCCGCCATCGACTCGGAAGGTCGGCTGGCCTGGCTGAACTGGTCGGACGGCAAGGTGCTGGCAGGGCTCGCCCTCGGTCGTGGCGCGCGTCTCCTGCCCTGGCGCGGTGAGCTGCTCGCCCGTCTCGAGCCCTCACGCGTGCTGCGGGTCGGCCTGCACGAGACACGGGAGCTGGCGGCGGGTCCCTCCTGCGACCTGCTGCAGCCGGTGTCCTCGGCCAAGGGCGAGCTGCAGGAGCTTCGCATCTCGGGTCGGACCATCGCGCTCCGCAAGGACACGGGCGAGCCGATCTGGACCTGCCGCGCTCCCGATCACGTCCCGACCTGGGATGCTGCCGGTGCCGGCGGGCTCGTCGTGTTCCGATCGGGCCGCTTGCTGTGCATGCTGAGGTCGGAGCCCGAGGGGGCGACGGGAGCGTCGGGACGAGGCGCGTTCCTGGAGACCTGAGCCCGTCGGCGCTCATCGGAGGGAGTGAAGGATGTCCGTGCTCGAACACGCCGACGATGTCCGCGCCGAGCTCGAGCTGCTCATCAGGGCACGCTACCCGCTCGTCTGGCTGGTCACCCACGAGGAGGAGCGCGCCGAGCGCCTGCTCCGGGCGGCGGCCGAGGCCACCTCGCGCGACCTGATCACCTGGCGTCTTTCGGAGGGCTTCGCGGGGGCGGCCGCGACCGACCTCGTCGAAGAACAAGACGCGAAGAAGAAAGACGGCAAGGACGAATCCGGAAAGCCGTCACCGCTGGAGGATGCGTTTCGGCGCGTGCGACGAGGCTCTGGTCGACGGGTTTACGTCTTCGAGGACGTTCATGCGCTGCTGGAGGACCCGCGGACGGTGCGCTGTCTCAAGGACACCGTGCAGTCGCTGCGCAGCACCCACGCCAGCGTCGTGCTGCTGGGCCCCGTGCTGTCCATCCCGTCCGAGCTCGAGAAGCTCGCGACGGTCGTCGACCTGCCCTTGCCGACGGCCGGTGAGCTCCGCACCTTGCTCGACGAGCTGCTCGCCTCCTTGCCGGGCGGACGCGTGACGATCGAGGCGGACGAGTCCGTGCTCGAGCGCGCCGCGCACGCGGCGCGGGGCCTGACGGAGGCCGAGGCCGAGAGCGTCTTCTCCAAGGCGCTCGTGCGCGACCCGGTCTTCGACGCCGACGATCTCTCGGTCATCATCGAAGAGAAGAAGCAGGTCCTCCGCAAGACCGGCCTGCTCGAGTACCACGACCGCACCGAGACCATTCAAGGCGTGGGCGGCTTCGCAGGGCTCAAGACCTGGCTGTCCGAGCGTGCCGACACCTTCTCGGAGCGAGCACGGGAGTACGGCTTGCCGGCGCCCCGTGGCGTGTTGTTGTTGGGCGTGCAGGGCTGTGGGAAGAGCCTCACCGCCAAGGCGGTGGCGTCGGAGTGGGGCCTGCCCTTGTTGCGGCTCGACGTCGGTCGGCTGTTCGACTCCTTCGTGGGCAAGTCGGAGGCCAACATGCGGCAAGCCATCCTCGTGGCGGAGTCACTGGCGCCGGCGGTGCTGTGGATCGACGAGCTCGAGAAGGGCCTGGCTGGAGTGCGGTCGTCCGGTGGCGACTCCGGGGTGACGGCACGCGTGTTCGGGTCGTTGCTGACCTGGCTTCAGGAGAAGACGGCGCCGGTGTTCGTGGTGGCCACGTCGAACGACGTGCGGTCCTTGCCGCCGGAGCTGCTGAGGAAGGGCCGCTTCGACGAGATCTTCTTCGTCGACCTACCGGGTGAGACCGAGCGGGCCGCGATCTTCGAGATCCACCTCCGGAAGCGACGGCGGGACCCGGCTCGGTTCGACCTCGCATCGCTGGCTCGCGCGACGGACGGGTGGTCGGGGTCGGAGATCGAGGAGGCGGTGGTCTCGGCGCTGTTCTCGACCTTCCCTCAGGGCCGCGACGTCACGACCGAGGACGTGCTGACGGCCTGTGCTGCGACGGTGCCGTTGTCGCGGACGATGGCGAATGAGGTGAACGAGCTGAGGGAGTGGGCGAAGAACCGGACGCGTCCGGCGGGTTGATGGTCCTCGCTTCTGCCGAATCGAAGAGGTCGCCTCCATGGTGACTCAAGTCGTTCATCTCGGCGGCACGATGGGCTTGGGCCCCGCCTCCGTGCTCGAAGAGATCCTCGAACTGCGCTTCGAGAATGGCATGAACGAGTTCTCCCTCCATGGAGAGGACGACTACCCCTACTTGAGCCTGATGGTGCGGCAGGGGCAGGCGTACCTGCATTTCTTCCCAGAGGAGGGACATCCGGGATTCCATTCCGTTGGCGACGATGACCATCGAGGCACGGAGTCCGTCGCGTTCCCACTCGGAACACTGCGCGAAACGGTCGAGGTGCCGCTTCGATCCGTCATCTCCACCGAGCAGGCCATCCAGGCTGCCATCGCCTTCGCTCGCACTGGTGAGCTTCCAGCCCAGGTTCAGTGGGATGAGCTGTAGGCTCGGCGAACACGGTTCCTGACCACGCCACCAAGCCCCGGCATGCCTCGCCTGCGAAACAGGCGCGCAGGGAAACGCGCCCTACTCCACCTTCCGCGGCTTCAAGATCTCGCCCAGCCGATCCGGCTCCCCGCTCTTCTTCTTCAAGACCATGAAGCGCGGGCCGCCGTCGTAGATCACCGGCTTCTTGACGAGCTTCTCTCCCGACGCCACCAGCAGGTCGAGCCGACCGGTCTCCGGGCTGCGCTCGATCTCGTCGATGAGACGTTCCTTCGTCCACACGAAGTCGCCGATGCCGATGACCTTCATCCCCGGCCCCAGCCCCGCCGCGTCCGCCGGTGAGCCGAGCTGCACCGAGCGCACCTCGCCCGAGCCACGGAAGCTCGCGCCGATGGAGTCGCGGAGGTCGAGCTCGTCGTACTTCGAGTCGTCTGGGCCCTCCGGCAGCTCGTTGGTGAACTGCACGAGGTAGCCCAGCTCCTTGGCGACCTGGGTGGCCAGGCGTGGACCCGGCTCGTCGAGCCGCTCGCGGAAGAACGCCTCCCAGTCGTGCTGGACGAGTCCCGACAGCTCCTCGATGACGTCCGCCCGAGTGAAGGACCGCGGGTTCGGCTCGTCGGGACGGTGCTCGAAGAAGCGACGCGAGAACTCGTCGAGGTTCGTCTCGTCTCGGCTCAGCCGACGCATCACCGCGTCGACCTCGAGCCAGATGAGCGCGCCCTCCCCGTAGTAGTCCTGGCTCCGCCTCAGGTGACTCCAGCTCTCGCTACCACCGCGCAGGGTGTGCGAGGCCGCGCAAGTGTCGATGAGCGGTCGCCAATCACGACCCTGACGAAGGCGGAAGTTGCGCACGCTGCGCTGGAGGCTCCACTCGTACTCCTCCTCGCTCGTGAAGCCGGATCGCACGTTGAGGATGACGCCCAGGTGCTGGGTGAGCCCCTCGTACACCCAGAGCAGCTCGGTGCCCTTGGGCGTGTGGAAGTCGGGCGTGTCCATCCCCGCCGGCCGACGGTACTTGCCGACCCAGGCGTGCACGTACTCGTGCGGAATGAGGTACTCGTCCCATCCCTTGAAGCGCTTGACCGACTGGAGCGAGCGCTGCGGGATGACGTTGAAGGTCGAGCTGAGATGCTCGAGCCCATTGCGACCGAGCGAGTCGGTGGTCGCGACCATGATGTCCATGCTCTCGAAGGGGAAGCTCCCGAAGAGCAAGGCGCCCTGCGTGACCATGTTCTCGAAGAGCTCGACCATGTCGTCGGGCAGATCGATGACCGACTCCGCCTCGCTGAACACGCTCATGAGATGCGGCGGCGTGGTCTCCGCCACGTCCTCGACGACGAGGTCGTAGGCCCGCACGTGACGACCGACCATGATCGGCGAGTCGACGAAGGTCGAGAGGTCTGTCACGTCGTACTCGACGCGACCCGGCTTCTCGTCTCGGTCGACCTCGGCCGTCGAGCCCTTGCGCTCCTTCAACGCCGTCACCGCCTGCCAGTCGTCGGGCAGGGTCAGGCTCGCCCGCACCATGGTGTCCGCGGCACGAGCGCCGTCGGGATAGAAGAGCACCGTGTTCGGGCTGATGAAGCCGAGGAGCTCGCTGCCGAAGGAGTCCACGCCCCGCGAGTTCGTGCTCGGCTGGTTGGTGATGTAGCGCAGCTCGAGGCTCACCGACCGCAGGCCCCTGGGCACGGTCACGTTGATGCGGTTGACGTCACCGGGCTCGCGCGACCACGCCAGCCGCTGACCCGCACCGTCGGTGACGATGAGACCAGCCAGGTTCTGCACCGGACCGCCGGGACCGTGGATGCCCGGGATCCACTTCGGGTACCACAGCGCGAGCTCGCCACCGCTACGCGAGATGTCACTGGACACCGGCACGCCGACCTTCGCCTCCAGTAGCTTGCGCGGCAGGTCGGTGGCGTCGATGTCGACGGTCATGACTCCGTCACGCTGAGCGACGGCGACGCCGGACAGCGCGAGGATCCAGAGCAGGGCGAACGGGGCGAGTCGTGATCTCATGGTCGTCTCCGCGAGCGGCCAGCCTACCAGCTACTACGGAACGACCGAGCCGAGCGGTCAGGTCTCCGCCCACCCCTGACAGGCCCGCGCGAGGCTGCCCATCAAGGGGATGAGCCCCAACCACCAGCAGCCACCCAGCTCGTTCTTGGCCTCCGTCTCCTCCTTCGAACGCTTGGGCCGCCCGTAGCGACGCGCGGCCTCCAGGAGCTCGGGAGAGACCGCGTCGAGGTGATGACGGACGGGACTGTCCTTCGGCAGCCTCGCGATGACCTCCAGGCACTCGACCAGCGTCGGATCGGGACGCCGTGGGTTCCAGTGACCGACCGTGAGCACGGACACGATGAAGCGACGCGGCACCTCGGGTAGGCGGTCGAGCTCCCGGCTCGCCACCAGCAGCCCTTCGGCACGCTCGGTGACCCCCTCATGACGCCGGGGGTGGTGCTCGCAGGCGAGGTCGAGGCATCGACGAGCCAGCTCAGGCTGATGGAGCGCGAGCTGCTCCGCCAGCCAGTTGGCCAGCTCGCCCACCCGCCGATAGCAGGTTCGCTCCGCTCGCTCGACGAAGGTCTCCGCGAACGCTGCCAGCTCCGTTCTCTCTCTCGAACGCGTCAGGACGTCCAGGACGGTTCGCGTGACGAGGTGCTGGTCCTGATCGAGCTCACGGAACAGGAGCTCACGCGGCAGGTCCACGAGCAGCCTCGCATTGCCCTGAGCCACGGACATCGAACCGACACCCCAGGCCACCGCATCGATCTCACCAGCCGAGAAGAGCTCCGCCAAGCGCCGAAGCGCCTCGTCCGGATCGGTCACGGTGACCGCTTGCCCCGGGGAGGGTTCGGGCTCGGCGACCGACTCGGACTCGAGGTCGTCCTCCAAGGGATCGTCTTCGTCCGTCTCGAAGCACGATGGCGCCAGGTCGACGAGGCGAGGTAGATCCGAGCCTCCGTCCCGGGTCCACTGCAACACCGTCTCGTAGGCCGCGCGCACCCGTTGGAAGCCCTCCGGGTCCTCTTCGGGACGATGGAGCTTGAGCTCGCGTGCGTAGGCCCGCTTGATCGTCTTGCGATCGCGCTCCCCCTCGGTCAGGCCGAGGACCTCCCAGGGACTCACTCCTCGGCCCTGTCGCCGTCCTTCCAAGGACCCTCGACGGGCTCGACGTCATCCGGCGGCGAGTCGGCGTTGGCCGCGTCGGGTTGGGCTTCGCCCTCGAGCTCGAAGTAGGCCCCGACGACTCGATCGAGCTGAGCACCGGCTTCGGCAATTCTCTCCGGCTCTTGCGTCTCCAGAGCGTCCTCGAAGACCTCGAGCACGTGGGTCAGCAGGCGTCTTCGATCACCTCGAAGCTCGGTGTAGAGACGCTGCGCCCTCTCCAAGCGCGCCCGGTTGGGAAGCAGGTCACGAGGATGGGTCTTGAGTGGCTGCATCCGCTTCAAGCAAGCCGCCAGTTCCTTGCGCGAGAGATGGCCCGGTCGTTGCTCGATGACGAGCTGATGAACCTTGCCCGTCCGGAGGACCTTGGCCTCGACTTCCAGGATGCCGTTCATGTCGTGAGTGAAGCGGACCTCTACGGACGAGTCGTCCCCTTCCCCTCGTCGCGGACGCAGCCCCTTGATCTCGAGCTTCCCGAGCAAGTGGTTCTGCTCGACCCTTCGATGCTCGCCCTGGTAGACCTGGAGGTCGATCGCGTCTTGGTCCTCCTCGAACGGCGAGTAGATGCCGCTGCGGCTCGCCGGCAGGGTCGTGTTGCGCTCGAGGATGGGTGAAAAGTAACCCTCCTCGACACGACCGCCGGGAAGCCGTCGTCCGATTTCGACCCCGAGGCTGAAGGGCGTGACGTCGGTGAGCACGACGTCGCGCACTGCGCTGTCCTTGGCGCAGAGCGATGCCTGCACCGCGGCGCCCTGCGCCACGGCGAGATCGGGATCGATGTCGGTCAGCACCTCGGGCAACCGACCTCGTCCAGCAGCTCACGCACGAGCGTCATCCGCGTGGCGCCACCGGCGAGGATGACGCCGTCGAGATCAGCGAAGCCCAGCTCGGCATCGCGGAGACAGCGAACCAGCACGGGACGCAAGCGCTCGGTGAGCTCGGCCGTGGCCTTCACGAGATCGTCGCGACCAAGCTCCACGCGCCGACCGTCCCACTCCAACTCCGCTCGCTCCTCGATCGCCAACCTCCGCTTGACGACCTCGACCGCGGGCCGGAGGGCTTGCCGAACGGCCTCGTCATCCTTCAGGCCGAGCCGCTCGACCACCGCGCTGACGAGCGCATCGGAGTAGTCCTCACCGCCGAGCTGACTGATGCCCGCCGAGGCGCGCACGTCGACGACGCCTTCGAAGAGCTCGAGCACGGTCACGTCGAAGGTGCCGCCGCCCAGGTCGAAGACGAGCAGCTCGCTCTCGGCGTCCCGCTCCTGAAATCCGTGAGCGAGCGCGGCCGCCGTGGGCTCGTTGATGAGCCGCTCGACCTTCAGGCCAGCGAGCTCGGCGGCGTCGAGCGTGGCCTGACGAGGAGGGTCGTGGAAGTAGGCCGGAACCGAGATGACCGCGCGCTCCACCGGCTGCTCGAGCCGCAGCTCCGCGATCCGCTTGAGCTCACGGAGCACCCGCGCCGAGCACTCGATCGGGGACCAGTTTCGGCGACCGAAACGATAGGTCGCCGGCGTTCCCATGTCGCGCTTGAAGCGACGCACGCCGCTGGACGGCTCGCGCACGAGACGATCGTGTGCCGCCCGTCCCACGAGCTCGAGGCCGTCTTCCGCCAACGCCACGGCCGAGGGCGTCATCCGCTCGCCCAGCTCGTTGGTCAGCACTTCCGGCCGACCGTCCCTCATGCAGGCGACCAACGAATTGGTCGTCCCCAGGTCGATTCCGATGATCACGGGCCGTCCC
Organism: Acidobacteriota bacterium; assembly: GCA_039029535.1. Lineage (GTDB taxonomy): Bacteria > Acidobacteriota > JBCCFW01 > JBCCFW01 > JBCCFW01 > JBCCFW01. The sequence continues at coordinate 18,528 of JBCCFW010000057.1, read as the reverse complement.
TCCTCCAGGCCCCATCTTATCCTGACTCAGAGCGGCTCGCAGGCGTCTCCTTCCCCATCGCGGTCCTCGTCTTGCTGCATCGGATTCGCGTGCTCGGGACAGTTGTCGCAGGCATCGCCCACGCCGTCTCCGTCGCGATCGCCCTGCTCCGAGTTCGGAACCGAGGGGCAGTTGTCGCAGGGCCAACCAACGCCGTCGACGTCGCCGTCCGGCTGATTGGGGTTGCCGGCGTCGGGGCAGTTGTCACACGCATCGCCCCGTCCGTCGGCATCGACGTCCGACTGCGGAGCATTTGCGATCGCCGGACAGTTGTCGCAAGCGGTCGGGCGACCGTCCATGTCGTGATCGATCTGATCGGGGTTCGCGATGAACGGACACGCGTCGCAGTGACTGCCGAGGCCGTCGCCGTCATGATCTTCCTGGCCAGGATTCGGCTTGTCCGGGCAGTTGTCACAGGCGTCACCGACACCATCCATGTCGGCGTCCGCCTGCTCGACGTTGCCCTGGCTCGGGCAGTTGTCGACGAGGTCGGCCACGCCGTCACCATCGCCGTCGGACAGGCCCTCGCAGGCGTCGCCGGTCCCGTTGTCGTTCAAGTCCAGCTGACCCGGGTTCGGGATGTCCGGACAGTTGTCGCACTCGGTCCCGACGCCGTCCTTGTCGTCATCGAGCTGCTGGGGGTTCACCAGGTCGGGGCAGTTGTCGATGAGATCCGCCCGACCATCGCGATCCCGGTCGTCGCAGGCATCACCGCGTCCGTTCGCATCACCGTCGAGCTGGACCGGATTCGGCACGCCGGGACAGTTGTCGCAGGCATCGCCCACGCCGTCGCGGTCGCCGTCCTTCTGATCCGGGTCAGGCAGGGCCGGACACTTGTCGCAAGCAGTGCCGACCCCGTCCATGTCGTGATCTTGCTGCCCCGGGTTGGCCAGGAACGGACAGTTGTCGCGATCGTTGGTCTCCCCATCGCCGTCGACGTCCGGATCGCAGGCATCGCCCACGCCGTCCATGTCGAAGTCGGTCTGGAAGGGGTTGGCCACCGGGCAGTTGTCGCAGGCCGTGCCCACTCCGTCCTCGTCAGCGTCAGCTTGCCCGGCGTTCGCAACCTCGGGGCAGTTGTCGCAGGCGTCGAGCACGCCGTCAGCATCGGCGTCGGACTCGTCGCCACAGCCGTACCAGGCCTTGACCTGCACGGCTCCCACGGGGATCGGCACGAAGGACGGGCTCACCAGCACGAGCTTGAACGTGCCCCGCGCCGCGTCGAAGGCGATGGTCGTGTTGTTGCCCGCTATCTCAGCGAAGGGCTCCTCTTCGCCCTGTCGCCACAGACGACCCCTCAAGGCAGCGTTGCCCTCGATGCGGAGGAAGGCCTCTGCCGGCACGTTCCCACCGACCTCGGCCAGCTCGAACAGCACCGAGCGACCGCTCAGGTGAGGAAGCGCCGTGGGTGGTAGCAAGAGCTGGGGCTCGCGGGCGGTGGCCCGGAGCCTCACGCGCTCGTCCCGCGGAGGCCGGAGGCCCCAGGTGTCGATCTCGTCGATGCGTTCCTCGTCGCGGATGCAGTGCGCGAAGACGAGGTCCATCCAGGCGGAGATCAGTCCCTCACCATCATCCTGACTGAGCAGGAAGTCGAGAGCCCGGGCGACCCCGCCGGGGTTGGCATAGTCGACACGTTCGTCGGAGAAGAGCTGGGACAGGTCGAGCCCGTGCGTCGTGTCGAGATAGTTGAAGAGCGTGAACTGCTCGTAGCGCGTGGGGCGGTGATCGATCGGACGCTCGGGATAGCTCGGGCTGATCCGGTTGCCCTTCTCGAGATAGCCGTTCACGTCATCCCACACGACCTCCTCGAGCCACGCTGCCGTTCCCTCCAGGAGGTAGGCGCCGTGAGCGAGCGAGAAGCGGTTGAGGATGCGCGGCCCCAGCATCTTGAACTGCGCCAGGTGGACGAGCTCGTGAGCCGTGATGGTCTTGACCTGGTCCTCGGTGAGACCGGAGTCGAGGTGCAAGACCCGCGGTGCGGTGGGATGCACGAATCCGAGCTGGCCGCCGGGAAGGTCCTCGATGAACACGACCACCTGAGCCGGGAGATCGAAGCCCAGGCCGGTGAGCACGGTCGCCGCCGTCTCGAGATGCGCTCGGATGGTCTCCGGGTCGACGACCGGACAGTCGTCGATGCGGAGCACGAAGTCCTCGCCGTCGTTCTCGACCGGACAGTCCTCGAGGGGTGGGATCGCGAAGATCCGCACGAAGCCCTCGAGCGTGCCGGTGAGGGGCGCGGTGACGGTGTTGTTCTCGGGATCGATGGTCGACGGCAGGATGAGCCAGCCCGGTCGCTCGCTCCCGTCGGAGCTGTCGCCGAACTTGCCGGTCTGGTAGTAGGCCGCGGTGAGGTCTTCCTCGGTGCAGCCCTCCGGGACCTCGTCGTCCTCGTAGGCCAGCGTCACCTCGGTGTCACCGTCGAAGGTCTTGCCCTGCGGCGGCACGACCGTCTCGCCGACCTCTTCGGTGGTGTCGGTCCACTCGGGCACCTCCTCGTCCTCGACGGTCGAGAGGGTGAGCTCTTCGTCTTCTTCCGCCACGCCCTCGGGCACGGAGAACTTCGAGCCGACGATCGCCGAGTCCTCGTCGGTGACCTCGACCTCGGCGCTGCCGTCTTCCTCGACGGTCGTCGTGACGACCACCTCGACCACGCCGACCTCGATCGTGAAGGTGCCACGCACGGTGCTCTCGCCGTCGGTGGCGACCACGCTGAAGTCGACCGCGCCGGTGACGTCGCCGGTGGGCACGAACACGAGCTCGCCCGTGTCGGCGTCGAGGGTCATCCCGTCGGGGGCCCCTTCCAGCGCCAGCGTGACGGGCTCGGCGAAGGACACGTTCAGGTAGACGGTGTTCTGGTAGGTCTCACCGACGAAGGCCAGCGTGCTCTCCGACAGCAGCAAGAGCTCTCGCGGCGTGCCCAGCTCGAGAAGACCCATGGCCGTCTTGAGGAGCGCAAGGGCATCGTCGTCGGTCAACGTCTCGTCACCGGTGGGCGTGAACACGGGGGTGTCCGACGTGAGCTCGGAAAGATCCCCGGGAGCCACGTCGGCGTCGGCGGTCTCGGTGTCCGTCGGCACGACGAGACCTCGCGCGAAGCGGAAGGCCAAGACCGCGTCGCCCAGGGTGACCTCGCCGTCGGGGGTGCCGGACGGAGCGACGTCACCACTGCCGGCGGACGCCGGCGCGACGGGCAGCAGCAGCATGAGGCACGCAATGGTCAGGAGGGCTCGGCTCATCACGGCTGCCTCCCTTCCATGCCGAGCTCGGCATCGACGAAGAACAAGGCGGCGTCGACCAGCTCGCTGGTCAGCGTGACCGCGTCGTCTCCTTCCAGGGGCACGGACTCCGGCGCTCGATAAGTCACGACCACGAGGTCACCCGCGCTCTCCAGCACGGGATCGGGGTCGGTGGTGCAGGTCAGCGTGACCAGGCCGACGACCTCGTCGAGGCCATCACCGTCATCTTCGCCGCAACCTGCTCCTTCGTGACCGATGACCTCGGCCCAGAGCGGCCAGCCGTCCAAGCCGACGCGGTAGCCGACGATGCCGGCCGGCGCGTCGATGGTGACCGCCAGCTCGTGTCGCGGCCAGGCGAGGGTGTCGAGCCCCACCGAGGCTCGCAGGAGCTGCACGACGTCGCTGATGTCGATGGTGTCGTTGCCGACGACGACCTCGAGCGCCTCGTCGTCCTCGGTCGGGCTCACGTCGGCGCGCAGGAGCACGTCGTCGGTCGGGAGCTCGTCGAGCCCGACCGACCAGCGGAGGCACTGCACGACGTCACCAATGTCGGCCACGCCATTGGTGTCACCGAGGGGCGCCACGTCACCGGGCACGAAGGCCTGGTCGACGGGAAGTGCCGCCAGGCAGGGATCGCAGGAGATCTCCACGGTGCCGGCGACCAACCCGCGGATGAGAGCGACCTCGTCGAGGCCGAGCGAGCCGTCACCACCCTCGGCACACCAGCGGGTGACGCCGGCTTCGGTGGTGCAGAGCGTCGCCCCAGGATGGAAGTCGGCGCAGAGCAGGTCGTGTCCTCCCACCGCGTTGGTCTGGAGGAGGGCCTTGCGACCGGCGAGAAGGAAGTCGCGGAGGTCGAGCACGCCGTCGCCGGCACCGTCGGGGTAGACGTCACCGGGCAGCTCGCACGACATGCCGACGGCGACCTCTCCGTCCTCCCCCGAGAGCTCGATCGTCGACCCGTTGCAGTCGGCCGCCGCGAGGAAAGTCAGGCCCAGGTCGAGCACGCCTTCCGTGGCGTCAGACGAGAGCGTGAAGTCGAGCTGCAGGACGTCGTCGAGCTGATGGAGGAGGTCGGGGCAGAGGAGACCCACGCGCAACGTCGTGTCGTCGATGCTCTCGGCGTGAAGCAAGCACGACTCGTCGGCCGCCGAGGCCTCGGTGAAGGTCAGCTCGGCCGCGTGGACCACCTCGAAGGTCACGCCGCCCACGCAGGGGTCGGTGGAGTCGAGGCTCACCGGAATGCTGAGCGCCTGGCCGGGCGTGCCGAGGACGGGCTCCAGGCGCAGCGTGCTTGCAGAGGCCGAGCCGGTTCCCAGGGCCAGGCAAGAGACGAGGAGCACGAGACCCGATCGGCGTCTCCTCGGTGAATTCGGTCGATCCAGCACGGTTCGGCTCCGTTCTCGACGCCAGTCCCCGATGGAGATGGCGAGATCCACTCCACGATCAGGTCATGTCGGGCCGCGAATCGGTAGATCCCCCCTCAGCCCGAGAATCGAGTCGGCAGACGCCCGCCCGGTCTTCAGTCCGCCGCGTCTTCCGGCTCGACCTCGACGCCCAGCCCGTCGGCAATGCGGTTGGCGTAGGCGTAGTAGGCGACGACCTCGGTGATGGCGAGCACGTCTTCGTCGGTGAAGCCGACGGCTCGCAACGCCTCGACGTCGGAGCGCTCGATGGCACCCGGCGTCTTGGTGAGCTTTTCCGCGTGCCGCACCATGGCGACCTGCCGCTCGTCGAGGTCGGCCGAGTACGGATCGACCGCCGCTCGGTCGGCGCGCTCCGCGTCCTTCCACAGCCGGCGCAGACCGCGCCGATGGTGGGTGATTCAGTAGTGGCACTCGTTCCAGCGACTCACCGCCACGGCAATGAGCTCCCGGTCGGCCTTCCTCAGGCTCTTGGTTCCTGCCATGACCGCGCGGTAGATGGCGAGATGCGCCGCCAGGCCGTTTGGATGGAGCGAGTGCACCTTGAGCACGTTGTCGACGCGATCCTGTCCGGGATCCATCGCGGCGGCATACAGGTCCGCCAGCTCACCGGTCGCGTCGTCCTCGGGCACCATTCGGATGAAGGACATGCCCGAGGTTACTTCCCTTTCGTGCCGTCCCGGGCGACCAGCGCGCGGAGCTCGGAGAGCCGCCGAACGACACGGGCGTGCCGCAGGTCCTCGGGCCAATGCCCGGTGCCGCCGAGGAGAAGCAGTGCTCCGGCCTTCTGGCAGGCGACCTCCAACTCGGTGGCCTGCCCTCGCAGGGAGTCTCCATCGATGGAGGCCGACGAGGCCGAAACCGCCAGGAGCTGCACGCGCTCCTGGGTGACGTACTCCTTGAGCTCCTCGATGGGACTGCGCGCGCCCACCCAACGGGTGTGCCAACCGGCCTCGCGCAGGCAGAGCTCGACGAGCTGGAGACCGAGCGTGTGGTCGTCACCCTCGGCCATGGCGAGCAGGCCGATCGGGGCGTCGGCAGCCACCGGCAGTCCATCCGTCACCCGCGCCAGCGCCCGCGCGAGTCGGTCCGAGACCTGGTGCTCTTCGAGGATCGAGACGGAGCCCTCGGCCCAGCGCATCCCGAGCTCGCCGAGGACCTGACCGAGCCGGTCGGCCACGCGTCCCCAGCTCCCCAGTCGGCCGCACTCCTCGAGCAGGGCGTCCTCGACGACCCGCGGCGAGGGCGAGGCGAGCAGGAGATCGAGCCAGGTGGCCAGCCGCGGATCGGAGGGCGCTTCGACCGGGTCGACCGTGGCCCCGCCGGGCGACTCGTCGGGGAGGTTCTCGCCGAAGCGCTCGACCTCCGCGCGGTCGAAGCGGCGGTGGCGTCCAGGGGTCTTCACGCAGCGCAGGAGACCCGCGTCCGCCCAGCGCTTGACGCTGGACGGACTCGCCCCGAGGAGCTTGGCTGCCTCGGTCGTGGAGATGAGGACTTCGCTCACGATGAAATTCTGGTCGGTTTAGGCGCTTCTGACAAGTGGACCCGGTCACTGAACCCGTCAAATCGACCACACCGTCTTGACAAAGCGCCCAAATCGACCGACGGTCTCCTTGATTCGCCCACTCGCGGGGCCCGATTCGACCATTCCCCCGATGACACCGACCACCACTCCCGAATTCGGTCCGGCCCCGACCGGCCCCCTGACCACCGACTACCTCCGAGCGCGCGCTCCCCTACGCCAGCTCGTCCAGGAGGCCGTCGTGGCAGCGCCGCTGTCGGAGGTCTTCACCTTCTTTGCCGACGCCCGGAACTTAGGAGCGATCACCCCTCCCTGGCTGGGCTTCCGCATCCAAACCCCCTTGCCCATCGAAATGCGAGAGGGGGCGCTCATCGACTACCGCATCCGCCTCGGCCCCGTGCCCCTGAGCTGGCGGACGCGCATCGACTCCTGGGAGCCCCCGCATCGCTTCGTCGACTCACAGCTTCGCGGCCCCTACCGGTGCTGGTGGCACGAGCACACCTTCGAGGCCTGCGGAGACACGACCCGGATGACCGACCGCGTGCTGTTCGCTCCGGTCCTCGGCCGGCTGGGTCAGGCCTGCGCCGGTCTCGTCGTCGAGCATCAGCTCCGCCGCATCTTCGAGTACCGCGCCGCAACCATCGACCGACTCTTTGCCCCGACCGGTCGGGACGCCTCCTAGACGGATCAGCAAAGGACACCCGCACGTGAGCACTGCCACCGCCTTGATCGAGAGCGGACGCATCCCCGACCCGGCCGTGCGCTGGGTCATGCGTCGGCTGATGGGTCACCGTCTCCGTCAGGAGCAGCGTCGTCTCGCCAACGACCCCGCCGCGGCCGAACGCTGGTCGGAGGAGCTTCGCGACAGCCCCATCGCTCCGGTGCCCGAGCAAGCCAACGACCAGCACTACGAGGTGCCCGCCGCCTTCTACGAGCTCGTGCTCGGCCGTCACCTCAAGTACAGCAGCGCCTTCTGGCCCGAAGGCGCCACCACGCTGGACCAAGCCGAGGACGCCATGCTCGCGCTCACCGCAGCACGGGCCCAACTCGAAGACGGCCAGCGCGTGCTCGACCTCGGCTGTGGCTGGGGCTCGCTCACGCTGTGGGCCGCCGAGCGGATGCCCGACAGTCGCTTCGTGGCCGTGTCGAACTCGGGCTCGCAGCGCGAGCACGTCCTGGACCGCTGCCGCGAGCGTGGCCTCACCAACGTCGAGGTCATCACCGCCGACATCAACGACTTCGTGCCGTCGGGTCAGTTCGATCGCGTCGTCTCGGTGGAGATGTTCGAGCACGCGCGCAACTGGGAAGAGCTGCTCGCCCGCATCGCCGGCTGGCTCGTCGAGCACGGCTCACTGTTCGTGCACGTGTTCTGCCATCGCTCCTACGCCTACCCGTTCGAGACCGAAGGCGAGGACAACTGGATGGGCCGCCACTTCTTCACGGGTGGGCAGATGCCGTCGGAGGAGCAGCTCGGGCTCTTCCAGCGCGACCTCCACCTCGCCGAGCAGTGGCGGGTCGGCGGCGAGCACTACCAGAAGACCTCCGAGGCCTGGCTCGCCAATCTCGACGCACGTCGCGACGAGGTACACGAGGTGCTGGCAGGGGTGCACGGTCCCGACGAGGCGGAGACCTGGGTCCAGCGCTGGCGGATGTTCTTCATGGCCTGTGCCGAGCTCTTCGGGTACCGCAACGGTGACGAGTGGCTCGTCGCGCACTACCGGATGACCAAGCCCGGCCGACCGAGGCTGGTGTCGTGATCCGCAGCGGCGTGTCGAGCCTCCAGCGCGCGGCGATCGCCCTCGTTCGCTGGTTCGACAGCGCGGCCGGCGAGGTCCCGGCCGAGAGCGAGGAGCACCGGGTCGACTGGCTGCGAGTCGTCCCTCTCGTGGCCCTGCACCTCGCCTGCGTCGCCGTGGTCGTGGTCGGCTGGAGCCCCCTTGCCGTCCTGGTGGCCGTAGCGCTCTACCTCGTTCGGATGTTCGCGATCACGGGCTTCTACCACCGCTACTTCTCACACCGCACCTTCCGGACCTCGCGCTTCTTCCAGTTCGCCTTCGCCCTCCTGGGCGCGTCGTCCGTTCAACGTGGTCCCCTGTGGTGGGCGGCCCATCATCGGCTGCATCACGCGCGCTCCGACCAGCCCGCCGACGTGCACTCGCCGCGTCAGCACGGCTTCGCCTGGAGCCACATCGGCTGGCTGACGAGCGAGTCGAACTTCCGCACGCGGGCCGAGATGGTGCCCGACCTGGCGCGCTATCCCGAGCTGCGCTTCCTCGACCGCTTCGACACGCTGGTGCCCGTCGCCCTCGCCGCCCTGCTCTTCGGTCTTGGTGAGCACCTGGCCGTCGCCGCCCCAGCGCTCGGCACGAACGGACCCCAGCTCCTCGTGTGGGGCTTCTTCATCTCGACGGTGGTGTTGTTGCACGCGACGCTCACCGTGAACTCGCTGGCCCACGTCATCGGACGCCGGCGCTACGAGACCCGCGACGACAGTCGCAACTCGCTGCTCATCGCCCTGCTCACCCTCGGCGAGGGCTGGCACAACAACCACCACTACTACCCCGGCTCGACCCGTCAGGGCTTCCGCTGGTGGGAGATCGACGCGACCTGGATCGCCCTGGTCGTGCTCTCGTGGTTCGGCATCGTCTCGGACCTGACGCCCGTGCCCGACCACGTGCGCTTGGCTGGAGCGACCTGAGCATGCGCATCGCCGTCGTCGGGACCGGCATCGCCGGCATGGTCGCCGCGCGGCTGGCCCAGCGCGAGCACGAGGTCACCGTCTTCGAGGCCAGCGACTGGGTGGGCGGCCACGCCCACACCGTCGACGTCGCCAACGTGGACGGCCCGCTCGCGGTCGACACGGGCTTCCTGGTTCACAACAGGCCCGGCTACCCCGAGCTCACCCGACTCTTCGACGAGCTCGGCGTCGCCACGCAGGAGTCGGACATGAGCTTCAGCGTGCGCTGCGAGCGCACCGGGCTCGAGTACAACGGGACCTCGCTCAACTCGCTCTTCGCTCAGCGACGCAACCTCTTCCGGCCCTCGTTCCATCGGATGATCCGGGACATCCTCCGTTTCTATCGCGAAGCGCCGGCGCTGGCGGAGCGGTCCGATCCCGGACCGACGCTGGGTGAGTACCTCGAAGTCGGTGGTTACTCCACGGCCTTCATCGAGCACCACGCGCTCCCGATGGGTGCTGCGATCTGGTCGGCCCCGTCGCGCGGCCTGCGCGACTTCCCCGCCAAGTACTTCGTTCGCTTCTTCCAGCAGCACGGCTTCCTCCAGGTGAACGACCGCCCTTGCTGGCGCACGGTCACCGGCGGCTCCCGCGAGTACGTGCGACTGCTGACCGCGTCGTATCGCGATCGCATCCGACTCTCCTGTCCGGTCGAGCGGATCACGCGCTTCGACGACCGCGTGGAGGTCTGGACCCGTGATGGCGGGGCGGAGTCCTTCGACCACGCCGTGCTCGCTCTCCACTCCGACCAGGCCTTGCGGCTCCTCGCCGATCCGAGCCCGACCGAACGCGAGCTGCTCTCGGCCATTCCCTATCAGGAGAACGACGTCGTTCTCCACCACGACACGAGCCTGCTCCCGCGACGCCCCCTGGCCCGGGCGAGCTGGAACGTCCACCTCATCGATCCCGACGCGGCTCGGGTCGCGGTGACCTACGACGTCAGCCGCCTGCAACGACTGCGTGGCCCTGAGCGGTACCTCGTGACCCTCAACCACGCCGACGCCATCCGCGATGATCGCGTCCTCAGACGCTTCACCTACCACCACCCGGTCTACACCGCCGCGGGCTTCGCCGCGCAGGAACGTCACGCCGAGATCAGCGGCGTGAACCGCACGCACTACTGCGGTGCGTACTGGGGCTACGGCTTCCACGAGGATGGAGTCGTCAGCGCCCTGCGGGCCTGGGAACGCTTCGAGGAGACGACACGACGTGAAGAGCTGTCTCTATCGGGGATGGGTCCGGCATCGGCGGCATGAGCCCTTCGCTCACGCGCTCCGGTACCGACTCTTCCTCTGCTATCTCGATCTCGACGAGCTACCGCGGGTCTTCGACGACCGGTGGCTCTGGTCGATCGAGCGCCCCAACGTCGCGTCGTTCCGCCGATCCGACTACCTCGGTGACCCGAGCGTGCCCCTGGCCCAGGCCGTGCGAGATCGCGTCGAGGACCGGACGGGGCGTCGACCGGAAGGCCCCATCCGCCTCCTCACGCACCTGCGCTTCTGGGGAGCCTGCTTCAACCCGGTCAGCTTCTACTACTGCTTCGACCGGGACGATCGCGACGTCGAGTGCATCGTCGCCGAGATCACGAACACTCCCTGGAACGAGCGCCACGCCTACGTGCTGCCCTGCGACGCGTCCAGTCGGGACGGTCGTCTGCTCCGACATCGCTTCCCCAAGAGCTTCCACGTCTCGCCCTTCATCGGGATGGACGTCGAGTGCGACTGGCGGTTCAGTCGCCCGGGCGAGGGCCTCACGGTCCAGATGGACAACCTCGAAGAGGGCCAGCGCGCCTTCGACGCCACCCTGGTCCTGGAACGTCGAGAGATGACCACGCGTCAGCTCGCGACCTGCCTCACGGCGCACCCCTTCATGACCGCCGAGGTGGTCGGCGGCATCTACTGGCAAGCCCTCAAGCTGAAGCTCAAGGGAGCCCCCTTCTTCCCTCATCCGGAGCGCCACCCCGCTCCCCCCGTGCGGAGAGCCTCGTGAGCGACACCCTCCTCGCCACCGCTTCCCCCTCTCGCCTCCCCCTCGTGGGCTCGTTCGAGAGCCTGGCTCGCAAGGCCGTGCGGGCTCGTCTCCGAGCTCTCACCGAAGGCTCCCTGACCGTGGTCGACGGGGATCGACGTGACGTCTTCGGCACGACGGGCTCCGACCTGCAAGCCGAGATCGTCGTGCACGATCCACGCTTCTACACCGCGCTCGCGTTTCGCGGCAGCGTCGGCGCGGGAGAGGCCCACGCCCAGGGCTGGTGGGACAGCGACGACCTCGTCACGGTGATCCGGCTCTGCGTTCGCAACCGCGCCCTGCTCGAAGGCATCGACTCGGGACTCGCCCGGATCGCCGGACCGTTTCTCCGGGCGTACCACTCGCTGCGGTCGAACACGAAGGAAGGGAGCCGCAAGAACATCGCTGCCCACTACGACCTGGGCAACGACTTCTTCGAGCTCTTCCTCGACGACACCATGACCTACTCCTGCGGGATCTTCGCGGACGAGACCACGACCCTGCGCGAGGCGTCGGTGGCCAAGCTCGATCGGGCCTGCCGCAAGCTCCAGCTCCGACCCGACGACCACCTGCTCGAGATCGGCACCGGCTGGGGCAGCCTGGCTCTCCATGCCGCTGAACGCTACGGCTGCCGGGTGACGACCACGACCATCTCTGCCGAACAGCACGCGCTGGCCAGCGAACGGATCGCGCAGGCGGGCCTGACTGACCGCGTGACCCTCCTGCTCGAGGACTACCGCGATCTCACCGGTCGCTACGACAAGCTCGTGTCCATCGAGATGATCGAGGCGGTCGGACATCAGTACCTCGACACCTACTTCCGCACCTGCTCGGACCGGCTCGCTCCGGATGGGCTCATGCTCCTCCAGGCCATCACGATCCAGGAGCAGCAGTGGAAGCAGCAGGTGAGCTCCATCGACTTCATCAAGCGGCACGTCTTCCCCGGGAGCTGCCTGCTGTCGGTCGCCACCATCGCGGACGCGGTGGCGCGCGTCACCGACCTCAAGCCCGTGCAGCTCGAGGAGATCGGCCCCCACTACACCCGGACGCTCCGAGCCTGGGGCGACCGGCTCCGTGCCCACCGCGACGAAGCCCTGCGACGTGGCTACTCCGAGGAGCGCATCCGCGCCTGGGAGTTCTACCTCGCCTACTGCGAGGGCGGCTTCGCCGAGCGCTACCTGGGCGACGTCCAGGTGCTGCTGGCCAAGCCCGACTCTCGTCACGACCTCGCTCTTCCGAATCTCTCCGGTGCTGTCTCATGAAGTCTCTGCCCCTCGCTGTCATGCTCCTCCTCTCCACTCCTTCACTCGCCGAGCCCTCCGTGACCTTCACCTCCCTGCTCGAGTTCGACGACGTCTCCGACCTCAGGGGCTGGCGCTCGATCGACGACCGAGTCATGGGAGGCGTGTCGCGCAGCACGCTCGAGCTGTCCGACGACGGCTTCGTGCGCTTCTCCGGCATCCTCTCGCTCGAGCAGAACGGTGGCTTTGCTTCCGTGCGCTCGTCACCGGCCCGCTGGGGCCTGGCCGGTGAGGCAGGCCTCGTCCTGCGCGTGCGGGGCGACGGTCGGATCTACAAGCTCTCCATCCGCATCGATGGTCGCTTCGACGGCGTCAACTACCAGGTGAGCTTCGCCACCGAGCCCGGTCGCTGGCTCGACGTCCACCTTCCGTTCAGCGCCTTCCAGCCGACCTACCACGGTCGTCTCCTCCGAGATGTCCCGCCCCTGAATCCCGCCGACATCCGCCAGGTCGGATTCCTCGTCTCCGACAAGCAAGAGGGCTTCTTCCAGCTCGACATCGACCACGTTCACTCGTGGCGTTGACCGCTGGCTGAACACGTTCCTGACAATCCGAGCGTGACCGCGAGCACGTGGAACAGGTGCTTCGAGGGAGGGGCGAGCCGAGCCGATGACCGACTGCTAGGCTGAGCTTCCACCTCGGAGCCCAGTCGATGCGCCGTCTCACGCTCGCTCTCTTGCTCACGCTGTTCGCGGTCGACCCGACCGAAGCGCAAGATCTCGTCAGCTACGTCGGCGGTCCAGCTCGCGAGCGCTTCCTCGATGCCCTGGCCTTGTCCGACGGCACCCTGCTCGTCGCAGGCACGGCGCAAGACCTCGACTGGATCGATGGGGCGGTGCCGCGCACCACGCTCCCCGCTAGCGGCATCGCCAACGCGAACGGCGGTGGTTGGATCGGCTTCATCCTCCACCTGAGCGGCGACTTGCAGCGCGTCTTGCGCGTCGTGCACTTCCCTCCCGACGCCATCGAGGACGTGAGTGTTCTCCGCACGACCGGCGTCCCGGGTCAGGCCACCGGAGACCTCTACTTCTCCGGCACCACCCGCGACACGCGGGGCAACGGCGGCGGCTACGTGATCGGTCGGCTCGACGGCAACTTCGTCGATGCGCCCCCCACCGACATCGACTGGACCTACAACGTCTGGGCCGAGGGCCATCATCAATCACGACCGCCCTGGGACGTCGGCGGCGACGGCAAGGTCGTCTACACGCGGGGGCAGCCCTACGACTACGACTGGTGCTCGGTCCACCGCCTGAACGCGGACGGCGAGCAGGAGGTCGTCGAGAACTGGCGCTGGCACTGGGTCGATCGCGACGGTGACGGCGCCACCGACGGTGAGGCCGCCGGCGCACCGGCCTCGGCGCTGCCCGACACGGCGATCTACAGCGGGCTCATCTTCAAGGCCGCGGGTCGCTGCGATCTCCGCTCCTGGACGATGGAGGACTACGAGGCGATCACTCCCGACTCCAACGGAGGCACCCGGCAGGGCAGTTGGCCGATGGACTACTTCTTCGCCGGCCCCTGCGATCCCGACGACCGCGACCACTCCACGCCCGGTTACACGGGCTATCGCGTGAACCGACCGACGCAGCGCATCGGCGGCATCGCCGTGGACCGACGCAGCAACGCGATCCACGTCGGCTTCTCGGTGCAGAGCATCCTGCCGTCGGGCAACCCGGACTTCGAGCCGGGCGTGGTGTCCTTCGACGCCGACGGCAGCCTGCTCTGGTGGGATCGCCTCTACCGCGAGACCCCGGCCAACTCACCACCGGACCAGTACGTCGACGGGCTCGCCATCGATTACTCGGTGCCCGAGTCGGACGGCACCCTGGTGGTCCTCGCTCGCTGTCACGGCAACGCCGTCGACAATCTCTGGTCGGGCAACGACATCGCCGCACGCCCCGACGCCCGCTCCTTCCAGCAGCGCTTCACCGGCACCAACGGCAACATCCACATCTCGTGGCTCGGTCGCTTCTCCCTCCGCACGGGGACCTTGCAAGCCAGCAGCTACGTGGCCGAGTACGTCAACGGCGACACGGTCTTCGGCGGCGCTCACGACGATCCGAATCTCGACGGCTGGCCCGACCCCAACCGGGGCTGGCCCGACCTCAACACGACGCGCTGTCATCAGGGTGTCGAGGTCGACGGTCGGGGCCGCGTCATCATCACCTGCGCCGGTCGGCGGACGATCACCACGGCGAACGCTCACCAGAAGATGCTCAAGCCGGGCGAGGGCAACTCGACGTGGAACGAGTTCGTTCGGATCTACGAGAGCGATCTCTCCACGCTGGTCTACAGCTCGATCCTCACCGGTGAGTGGGATCCCGTCACCCAGGTCGGCGGCGCCAACACGACGCTGGCCGCCACGGCTCCGACCGACGACGGCGTCATCGTCGTCGGCCACCACGGCGAGGACCCGGACCTGCCCGATCAACCCAAGGGCAACCCCGTGCCGACCACCGGCGCTCTCCCCTGGGGTCGCACGGGCCCCGAGGGTGGCGAGTCGGCGCTCATCGCTCGACTCGGTCCCGCTGCCGTCCCGCCGATCACCGATCCCGAGTTGCGTGTCACGCGCAGTGGCGACACCGAGCTGAGCCTGAGCTGGACGACCGGTGGCAGCGAGGCGGCCGGCTACGACCTGGTCGTCGGCACGCTCGCCGTGCTGCGCACCGGTGGCTTCGATCACCTGGCAGCCAGCCCCGGCGCAGGCTTCCCCGACTCCTCCACCGGCTCCGGCTGTGACGTCTCGGGAGGCGCCGAGCTCACGGCGCGCGTCCGGGATCTTCCCGACGGCGACCTCTACCTCCTGGTCACGACGGTCGACGGGATGGGCGCCCGGCACTCGCTGGGTGAACGCAACGACGGCACGTCCCGACTCGCTCTCGACGGACGGGGCGACGACTGCCCGTGAGCTGAGCCAACGCGAGCTGCCGGATCGGAAGAAGGAACCACGGTCCTGCCCGTGTCGTCCCTGCACGTGACGACACGGGACCGACCATGCGCCTTCTCATCAGCCTCCTCGCCCTCAGCACTCTCCTCTTCACTGCCGACAACAGTCGGGCCGGCGTGCACTCCCGGCGCGTGGGCTCCTTGCCCGGCCAACCCTTCGATCGCCACGAATGCGTGGACGCTCTCGGTCGGACGGTCACGTACTACTTGTCGGAGAAGAAGGGCGAAGCGGCTCTCCCCCTGCTCGTCTTCGTGCAGGGCTCCGGCTCACAGCCACTGTTCCCGAAAGTCGAAGGGAAGATTCGAGGCAGCCTGCAGAACCACCTGTGGGACGTGCTCCATCCCCACGCCCGCGTGCTCTGCGTGGAGAAGCCGGGCGTGACGCCCTTCGAGCAGGTCGACTCGCCCGGCACCGCGCTCGACGCGAGCCCGGTCTTCAAGAGGGAGCACGTGCTCGACCGCTGGACCACGGCGATCGCGGCAGCGCTGCGGGCCGCTCACCATCGCTCGGACATCGACACGAGCAAGACGCTGGTCGTCGGTCACTCCGAGGGAGGTCTCGTCGCGTGTCGGCTCGCAGCGAACGACCCGACCATCACCCACGTCGCGAGCCTGGCGGGTGGTGGCACGACGCAGCTCTTCGACCTCGTCGAGCTCGCCCGCCGCGGCCATCTCTACGGTGGTGCGGCACGGGATCCCGAGGCCCGCGCGCAGCGTCTCCTCGCAGACTGGCAGGCGGTGCTCGCCGCTCCGCATGACGCCGAGGCGCTGTTCCTCGGTCACCCGAACCGTCGCTGGACGAGCTTCCTCGCCGACTCACCCATCGACGCTCTCCGCGACACCGACGCCCGCGTGTTCCTCGCTCAAGGGACGGCCGACCACGCGACGATCACCGCCGCCGTCGACGCCCTCCACGCCGACCTGCTCGTGCGCGGCCGAGACGTCACCTACCTCCGGGTGGACGGGGGCGACCACGCCTTCGCCAGGGCGTCGGCCAACGAGCGCCCCAGCGACGGTTTCCGACGGGTCTTCAGGGAGATGCGGGACTGGTTCCTGGCCGATCCCGAGGCCAGGAAGGTCGCCGCCGCGACGCGCTGAGGCGACGATCCGACGACGCGGCGCGTACCTTCCTCTTGGAGGGTCTTGCCGTGACGACGGACTTCACCGTGAGCGATCGACTCCTGCCCGATCCCGAGCTGGACCGGCTCGTCCGCTCTCTCAACGACGCCGCCCGCACCGGCCAGGTAGGCGACGAGACGCCTCCGACCGAGCCCCCGGAGACTCCGTCGGACCCGCCCCCTGCCCCAGTCGACACGCCAGGTCGAGCCTCCGTGACGGCGCCCCCGAGCCCGTCGGCGCGGCGTTGGCCGCTGCCTCCCGAGACGGCCGAAGGGCAGGCGAAGCTCCGCGAGCTCCTCACCACCGCTCGCAGCACGCACGCGTCCGACCTGCTGCTGGTCGCCGGCAGCCCACCCCAGGCACGGGTCAACGGGCGACTCGAGCCTCTGGAAGAGGCCCCTCTCTCCCGCGAGACCGTCGGCGCGCTCGCGGCCGCGCTCGTGCCGCGCAGTCGGCGCGACGAGACGGAGTCCACGTCCCGGCTCGACCTCGCCTTCACCAAGCCGACCCTCGGTCGCTTCCGCTGCAACGTCCACCGCGAGCGAGGTCGCTGGGCGGCGGCCATCCGGCTCTTCCCGGAGGCCGTGCCGTCCCTGTCGTCACTGCAGCTCCCCGAGCAGCTCGAGCGGCTGGCCCAACGAGAGCACGGCTTGCTCCTCGTCACCGGGGCGACGGGAGCGGGCAAGTCCACGACCCTGGCCGCCGTGGTGCGATCGATCCTCGGGAGACGGCGCGTTCACCTGATCACCATCGAGGACCCCGTCGAGTACGAGCATCGCGGTGACGGCAGCGTCGTCGAGCAGGTCGAGGTCGGCAGCGACACGACCAGCTTCGCCGACGCCCTGCGATCGACGCTGCGTCAGGACCCCGACGTCATCCTCATCGGCGAGATGCGTGACGCCGAGACCATGAGCGTCGCCATCACCGCCGCGGAGACGGGTCACCTCGTGCTGGCGACGCTGCACACGGGTGACGCACCACAGACCGTGCATCGCATCGTCGACACCTACCCCGGCGTGCAGCAAGACGCCGTCCGCGCCCAGCTCGCCGCCTCACTCACGGCCATCGCCTCGCAGTGCCTGCTGCCCCGTCGCGACGGCCGAGGGCGCGTGCCGGCCATGGAGATCCTGGTGGCGACGCACGCCGTGCGGAACCTCATCCGGACGGGACGCGTCGAACAGCTACGCTCGCAGATCGGTCTCGAGCAGCATGCGGGGATGCTCGACCTCGACCAGGGTCTCGCCCGGCTGGTCCAAGACGGGTTGGTCGACCGCGAGGTGGCCCGCAACCGTGCCCGCGAGCCCGAGGTCTTCGACTCTCACCTGGCCTAGCCCGGACAATTCATGAGTCTCCTGCTGCGCGGCCAGATACGCTGCCTACGAAGCGTGTACTCGCTTCTCGGTCCTCAACGGGCCGTCAAGCCCGCCTCCGGTCCTCGAAGCTACGTTCACGCTGCTCGGCTAGCGTCTCCGGCCGCTCGCGACGAACACTCATGAATTGTCCGGGCTAGCTCAGGAGCTCCCAGCCCCACAGCAGCGAGAGCGTGACCCAACTCGCGACGATGACCCAGAAGAGCACGGGGTTCTCGTCACGACGCACCGGCTCGATGAAGTGCGTCGAACCCGCGAGGCCGTCGTGCACCGCCCAGGCGAGGAAGAGCAGCGCGTAGATCCAGTACCAGCCGAGCGCGGTTGCGATGAGCAGCAGCACGAGCCCGGTGATCGCCTTCCACTTGAGCGGTCGGGACGACTCGCGCGGGCGGGCCTGATGTGCCTTGGGTAACTCCACGGAACGTCCTCTCGATCGTCTCAGCCTGCGAGCTCGATCTCCACTTCGCTCGAGGTCGGTCGCGACTGACAGGTGAGGACCCATCCGGTCTCGACCTCGGCCTTCTCCAGCCCGGCCTGCGAGGCGGCGTGAACCGTGCCGGAGCGGAGCCGTCCCTTGCAAGTCCCGCAGACTCCCGTCTCGCAGGAGTACGGGGCGTCGACGCCGGCCGCGAGGAGACTACGAAGGAGGGTGTCTCCCGAGGCGACCGTCGTCTCGTGCCGCGCTCCCTCGTGATGAGTCACCAAGCACGCGTCAGCGACGATGGGCTGCTCGGCCGGACGCGCCCAAAGGGCATTACCACATACTCAAAGAGGCCCTCATTCGTGAGGAATGCCGTCTTGTGCTCATCACCCTTGGCAATACG
>JBCCFW010000056.1:0-38296 GCA_039029535.1 Acidobacteriota bacterium | reverse complement strand
TTCCGCCTCACGTCCCTGTCCCTCCTGGTCCTCGGGCTCCTTCTCGGTAGCCCCGCCGCGGCCCAGCCCGATCCCGTTCTTCTCGTCCTGTCCAACCAGGACTTCTACTACCCCGACTACGGTCCCCTGCGCACGGCCCTCGAGGCCGAGGGCCTCACCGTCCAGGTGGCGGCCCCGACCCTGGCGCCGGCCATCCCCCACGGCGGCGCTCCGGAAGAGACCGTCATCCCCGACCTCGCCCTGGCCGACGCGATCGCCGACGACTACTCGGCGCTCGTCCTCATCGGCGGCTGGGGTTCGGCTCAGTTCCAGCCAGAATTCCCCGGCACGTACGCGAACCAGTCCTATCAGCCGGATGCGTTCGTGAGCGATGACCTCACCGTGCTCGTCGCGGACCTGCTCGCGCAGGACAAGCCCGTCGGCGCCATCTGCTTCGCCGTCGCGGGGCTGGCCTGGATCGAAGTCGACGGTCAGAGCCTGCTCGCCGGTCGCGAGGTCGTCGGCTACGCGGGCAACGGCCCGAGCTTCACCCTCGACGGTCAGAGCGCGCCGGCAGTCTCGACCCGCTGGCACGTCGAGCAGAACGGCGGCTTCATGCACGCCTCCGGCGCGGTGGGTGACCCGACCACGTCGACCGACGACGTCATCGTCGACGGCAACATCATCACCGCCGAGAACTTCCACTCCGGTCCAGCGCTCGCTTCCGAGCTGGGCCAAGTCATCCTCGTGCCGCCCGAGCTCCCCGGTCCCAAGCGCGTGCTCATGGTCATCTCGAACTACCACTTCTGGTTCCGCGAGTACGACGACCCCCGCACCGTCCTGGAGAACGCCGGCATCGAGGTCACCGTGGCCGCGACCGAGCTCGCCACGTGCTATCCCCACGCCAACTCCGGTCAGGGCGGTGGCAGCGGTGAGGTCGAGCCGGACATGAGCCTCGCCGAGGCCCGCGCGACGATGGAATCGGACCCCGACTCCTGGGATGCCATCGCCTTCGTCGGTGGCTGGGGATCGAGCCGCTACCAGGCCTTCTACGACGGCACCTACGTCGAGCCGCAATACAACGGCATCGAGAGCGCGCAGGTCGACGTCATCGAGCTCATCAACGAGTTCAACCTCAACGGCAAGTGGGTGACCGCCCTCTGCCACGGCGTCACGATCCTGGCCTACGCGCACTTCGACGGCGCGAGCATCCTGAATGGCCGGACGGTGGTCGCCTGGCCCGGTCAGGCTCCTCAGGAGCTCGACGAGTGGGGCTTCCCCTACCAGCGACTCACCCGCGATCACGTCGAGGAGAACGGCGCGATCATGCTGCCGACGAACTCGGTCGGTGACCCGATGAGCCCCTTCGACGACGTCGTCATCGACGGCAACGTCATCACCGGCGAGTCCTTCGACGCCGCCTGGCACTTCGGCGAGGTTCTCCGCGACCAGCTTCTCGCCGAGTGAGCCCTCTCCCCACCTCCTGTTCCCGACGGGCCCGCTCGCGTCTTCCGGCGCGGCGGGCCCGTCCTCTTCTGGTGAAGTCATCGCCTCGGCTATTCTCGGCGGTGATGGACAGCCGCCCCGCCCGCCCCGCCCGGGCCTTCCCGACGACGCAGGTCTCCCTCGTCGAGCTCGCTGCCAAGCCAGAGGCGGAGGGCTATCGCGACGCCTGGGAGCGCTTCTGCCGGGGCTACTGGACGCCGCTGCACGCCTTCCTCGTGCGCACCGGCTCGAGCCCCGACGAGGCGCTCGACGTCCTCCAGGACTTCTTCGCGGACGGGCTCGAGGGAAAGATCCTGCAAGGCTTCGATCCGCAGCGCGGTCGCCTCCGCACCTACCTGCTCGCCTGTCTCAAGAACGTGCGTCGCAAGCGACTCCGCAGCGAGCTCGCGCGCCCCGACCAGCGAACCTTCTCGTTCCTCGACGAGGAGCCGGGCGTGCCCGAGCCCAGCGCCGACGACCCGGAGCTTGCCTTCGAGAAGGAGTGGGCTCAGCTCCTCCACGACCGCACGCTCGAGTCCGTGCGCGAGCGGCTCAAGACGACGGGCGACGGACCGGGCCTCCTCCTTCTCGACCGCTGGGTGCTCGCCCCTCGGCGACCCGGCGCCGACGAGCTGGCGACCGAGCTGGGCCTCACCACGGCGAATCTCTACACCCGGGCGACTCGTCTCCGTCACGCGCTGGTGAAGGAAGCGGAACACCAGGCCCGCACCTACGCGACCACGCCCGACGAGCTCAAGCTCGAACGCGACGAAGCCCTGCGCCTGCTCCGGGCCGGAGCCGCCTCGTGACGACCGGCGACCGCGAGAGCCTCGCGTCACTCAGCGGCGCCATCGAGCTCGCCGTCGCCCTCGGCCAAGTCGACCGCGAAGCTGCCGAGCTGGCGAGGGAGCAACTCGTCCTGGAAGAAGATTCCTGCTCACTCGCTCAGGTCTCCTTTCTCCTCGACCTCGACGAGGAGCTCATCGACGGCTTCGTCGACCTCGCCCACTCCCATCCCGACGAGAGCTCGCGCTCGGGCCTGCGTCGACGTCTCTTCGGAGCTGCGGGCCAACCCGCACCACTGACTCGCGCCCAGCTCGACGCGCTCGACGACCCGGCCGCCGCTGTCTCCCTCGATGACTCGGGCGACGTCTCGCTGGTCGGTCGCACGCTCGACGGTTACGAGGTCCTCGAGCTGCTCGGTGAAGGCGGGATGGGTCGTGTCTACCGCGCCCGACAGACCGCCGTGCATCGCGAGGTCGCCCTCAAGGTGCTGACGACCTCACGCATCGGCGACGCGGGCGCGGTCCAGCGCTTCCTTCGAGAAGGACGGGCGGCAGCCGGGGTCAACCACCCCAACGTCGTCACCTGCCACGACATGGGCCGCGACGGCGATCAGATCTACGTCGCCATGGAGCTGCTCGACGGCGGTGACCTGGAAGAGCGCGTCCGCAAGATGGGCGGCTCCCTGAGCGAGCAGCGGGCGCTGTCGCTGATGGCCGACGCCTGCCGGGGGCTGGTCGCTCTCGAAGAGGCCGGCCTCGTCCATCGTGACATCAAGCCGGCCAACGTCTTCTTGACGAAGGACGGTCGCGCCAAGCTCGGCGACCTCGGTCTCGCTTGTTCCCGGATGGGCGACGACCGCGTCACGCGCACCGGTCTCGTCGTGGGCACTCCGGCCTACATGGCACCGGAGCAGGCCGAGGGCACGCGGGAGCCGGACATCCGCGCCGACCTCTACGCCTTGGGCGCGACGCTCTACCGGCTGGTGACCGGCGAGTCGCCCTTCCACGGGAGCGAGCTGTCGGTGCTCCGACAGAAGCTCGATCATCCACCGCCCGATCCCAAGACGAAGCGCCCCGAGCTCTCGCCCGCGGTGGCCCAGCTCATCCGCAGGACGATGGCGCGGCAGCCGGAGAACCGACCAGCGTCGGCCACGGAGCTTCTCCGCGAGCTCGAGACACTCGCCGCGGCGACACCGGCCGAGCGAAAGCGCACGAAGGGCACCACCGGTGGCCAGCGGTGGCTCATTCCCGCCGTGCTGTTGGCAGTGGTCGCGGCCGGCGGCTGGTCGGCCTGGTCGCAGTGGTCCGGAGCCACGGATGATGCCCCCGTCGAGACCTCCGCCCGACCGCCGGTGACCGAGCCCGTGACGACGCCGGTCCCTCCCATCGACGACGACGAGTCTCGTTCAACGCCTGTTCAGCCGACGACGACGGAGCGGGGACGGACTCCGGAGCCGGAGCCCGAACGCAGGTCGGTCGGAGCGAGCTCCTCACCGCGGCCCGTGACCTTCGCCCCGTCGCGGGGCAGCGTCTCCCGGGAGTCGGGCGGCACCCACCGCTTCGAGCCGGGCGGCGGGGCCTGGAGTCGGAGCAGCCTCAACGACACGCAGCGACGGGAGCTGCCCCTGCGGGTGAGCTTCCGGATCGAGGCGTCGGCGAGCCGGGACTCCTACGGCCCGGCTCTCAAGTCACAGGGGTTCGAACGAACCGCTGGCTTCTTCCACGAGATCGGGGTGCGGGCGACCAACGAGGAGATCGACGCCGGCGCCAAGCTCCGTCGCTTCGCGCTGTGGCTGTGCCTGAACACCGACCAGAGCGGCAACGCCCACGGGTTGTTGCGCTTGGTCACCGCCGACAAGCGTGCCGAGAGCCTCGACGTCGGCACGCCGGGCGTGCGGATCCTCGAGCGTGTCGACCTGCGCGGCGCGTTCGGTGACGGTCCGCTCGACGTGACCTTCGAGCTGGACGAGTCGGGCTATCGCTTCGATGTCGAGACGACCCGTGGCCGCACGCGAACGAGCTCGGAGGGTCAGTGGAGCCGCCTCGGCGTCGGCCGCGAGGTCAGTGAAGGACTGCATGCCTGGGTGCATGCCGGGAACTGGGGCGAAGGCGCGGGCCGAGGGTCGGTCAGCGCGACCATCGCGGACTGAGAGGCCGGGGACCAGATGAACCGCCACGACGACGTGCTCGCGTTTCTTGCCTCCGACGAGGAGATGTCCGCTCGCCGACACACCGTGAGCCCGGCAACGATCGACCGGTTACGCGAAGAGCACTCCGACATCCCCGAGGACTACCTCGCCTACTTGCGCGAAGTCGGTTGCGGAGACCACTTCAGCGACGACTTCACTCTCTTCGGGGGGCTGGTTCCGCCGGACGAGATCTTCGACGCCGAATCGGCGGCCGAGCTCGGCGGGATCCTCTGCTTCGGCAGCTACGGCATCGGGGACATCGTGGGCTTCCTACCTGGCCAGGGCTGGAAGGTGGTGGAGATCGAACACGTGTTGGTCAGCGCTCACGATGTCGAGCGGACCTTCGGCGAGCTCATTCGGGAGTTGCTCGGGATGGACGAGCCTCGTGACACGCTCGGCCCGTGACCGACCAGGTTCCGATCTCCCACACACCTGCACTCACCCACCACCACAAGGCCCCTGAGGAGCAGGCGGGCAGTTCTCGTTACAGACCAGGAAGCGGAAGCGAATGACCTGTGCCGGCGCGGTCTGAGCCTCGGCCGTGTAGGCCCGAACCTGGAGATCGTGGGCCCCATCGTCGATGGCGTCGGTGGGCAAGGTCCACGTGCAGCCGGGCCGGTACAAGGTGGTCTGAGGGGCAGCGCTCCCCTCCTGCATGATCTCCAGCTCGACACGTTGGATGCCGTCGAAGTTGGCAGTGCCGACATCGGGATCGTAGGCGGTGATCGCGACCTCGACCGCGCCGGAGAGGATCTCTCCTGGCGCCGGACTCAAGATGTCGATGATCGGGGGGTTGTCGATGCCGGTCGGGTTCGCACTCTCGTCGAAGGTGACGCGGACATCGATGTCGTCCGGGCGAACGGCCTCTACGCGGATGGTCGCCTGCGCATCGGGATCGTAGAACTCCTGTCCTTGGTGGAGCAGGGCATTGCGCCATTGCTTGAGCGCGGGCGGGACCGCAGGGTTGACGTGCACGAGAAGAGTGTCGCCCTCTGGCCGGAGGTTCGACTCCTGGCTGCGGGTCACGACCGCTCCGTTGCATGCACTCCCTTGGCACTCGCTCTGGGCCACCAGATCGTCACCCCGATAGAAGATCCAGTAGGTGTGATGAGCGTCCTTCCGGACTCGGATCGCCTTGAGGCCCGTGGTCCCCTGACTTTCGATCTTCTCGATCGTGTGGAGGCCGCTCGTCTGGACGACGGGGACCCGGGCATCGCTCAGCCAGCCGGCCCACCGCGCGTGTCGTGGGTTGAAGAAGGGAAGCTGATTGCCGGTGAGGTTCGTCGGGTCACCCATGGGGTCGTACTCGTCCCCGTAGGCGAGCGCACCGCCCGCCGGTGGCAGGCTCGTCCCGCCGGCCCAGAAGCTCGCGTGCTCGAACTTCAGGCCATGACCGACCTCGTGGTAGGTCATGTCCGCGACGTTGTCGACTGGGGAGGCATTGGTGATGTACGTGACGCGGAAGTTCAGGTTGAAGGCGCTGCGTGGGAGCTGAGGGCTCAATTGCCAGAAGCGCTCCGTGAGGACGACCTCCTGGTCGTAGTCCGAGTAGTCCCAGCCGTTGTTCATGGCAACCTCACGGAGATCGTGAAGGTGCCGCACGACGCTCGAGGTCGTGCCCGTGTCGTAGTAGCACTGCGGCTGCGGCATCGTCAGGGGCTCGGTGAGCTCGGCGGTGAGTGACAACCTCCCCTGTGAGTTCTTCTCGAACATGTCCTCGATGAGCGACTGAAAGCCCTCAGGCGGCAAGGTCCCTGTCGGCCCGGTCAAGGGAATGACCGGCCTGCCGGAGTACCTCACTCGATAGAACAAGAACCGACGGTCCCCTCGAAAGGGCTTCTCCAGGAAGTTCCCCGGCGGCTGCGGGATCGGCTCGCAGTCGTCCTCCTGCGCCAAGGACGAAGACGGATCGCCGAGCCAGAGGGCAGAGATGACGGCGACACCGACCAAGATCGAACGGAACCGACGCATGAACGCCTCCATGACAGCCTCCTCATGACTCCCGATTCCTCGAAGAGAAGAACCGGGAGAGACCAGCTTAGGAAGACTCGGTCACCGTCCGCCAGGCAGGGGGGGCGCCGCAGCGCCGTCCCCCCCGAATCCGAGACCTCTCTCAGATCCAGCGTCGCACGCGTCGGCAGTACGCCTCGTAGTCCTCGCCGAACTCCGCCCGAAGATGAGCTTCTTCGCTGGCGATGACCCAGAGCCGCACCACCAGGATGGGCAACGGCAAGAGCACGACGACCCACCAGGTCCCGATCAAGAGAGCAAGGCCGAGACACAGCACGACCATCGCCACGTACAGCGGGTTGCGGCTGAAGGTGAAGGGGCCGTTGGTGACCAGGGCGTCGGCTGCGCGGTTGGGATTGATCGTCGTCCGCGCCGACTGAAAGGTCTTGATGCCCCAGAACAGGAGCACCAGGGCACCGAACAGGAGCACGTAGCCGCCCACGACCTCGACGTTCCGCGGCAAGGGCAGCGGCCACGGCTTCTTGGCGTGGATCCCCAGCGCGGCGCCCACCGTCACCATGAAGAGCAAGGGCGGTGGGATGAAGACACCGGGCCCCGGCCGACGTCCGCTGGCCGGCGCGCTCTCCTCGCTCACTTCGTCGAGCCGTCGTGCTTGTCGAACCATCCCAGGATGTAGGCGACCTTCGCGATGAGATAGCTCGGCTTGCTCGCGATGCCATGCGAGGCGTCGGGGAAGCGGACGAGCGCCGTCGGTACCTTCCGGAGCTGCAAGGCCTGGTAGTACTGCTCCGACTCGGTGATGGGCGTGCGGTAGTCCTTCTCACCGGTCAGCAGCATGGTCGGCGTCGTGACGTTGCCGACCAGCGAGAGCGGCGAGCGCGCACGATAGTGCTCGGGATGCTCCCAGGGCGGACCCGGGAACCAGTAGCTGGCGAAGTAGGGATACGCGTCGGCGGTGAGCACGAAGCTCTCCCAGTTGATGACCGGCTTCGCCACCACCGCCGCCTGGAAGCGGTCGGTGCGACCGACGATCCACGCCGTGAGCACGCCGCCACCGCTCCCTCCGGTCACGTAGAGCTGCTCGGGATCGGCGACACCTCGCTCGACCAGGACGTCGACGCAGGAGAGGAGGTCGAAGTAATCGTCACCGGGGTAGGCGTGGTGGATGAGGTTGGCGAACTCCGAGCCGTAGCTCGTGCTACCCCGCGGGTTGGTGTAGAGCACCACGTAGCCCGCCGCCGCCATGAGCTGGAGCTCGGCGGTGAAGCGGTCGCCGTAGTTGGCGAAGGGCCCGCCGTGAATCTCGAGGATGAGCGGGTAGCTCTTCCCCGGTCGGTAGTCGGGCGGGTAGATGACCCAGCCCTGAATCCGCCGACCGTCGTGAGACGAGCTCGCCCAGAGCTCCTCGACCCGACCCAGCTTGCGGTGCGGGAGGATGTCGTCGTTGAGCTGCGTGAGCCGACGCGCCTCGCCACGTCGTGGCAGGAGGACGAGGTCGCCGGGATGCGTCGGATCGGTCTTGACGTAGACGAGCCCGCCGCTGCGACCGACGTGGAAGCTACCGCCGCCGTAGGGTCGACCGAGCCCCGTGCCGCCCATGCCCGTCGCCACGACCTCGCGCTCACCCGACAGGTCGACCCGCGCGATCGTGCCGGTGCCGTGATCGTCGTAGGACACGTACAGCGCTCGCGAGTCCGGCGACCACGCGAAGTCACGCACCGTGCGATCGAGGGTCGCCGTCAGGGACCGACGCTCGCTGCCGTCCGCCCGCATGACGGAGACCTGATTCGCGTGGAAGCCGAGCTTGCGATCGTCGTAGCCACGCCAGGCGATCCAGCGACCATCCGGCGAGGGTCGCGCCGAACCGTCGGGACCGTCACGTTCGGTGAGCTTGCGCACTCGACCGTCGCTCAAGTCGACGACGTGAACCTCGCTCTCCACCGGATGGCGATCCGCCTCGGGCTCGAGGTTGGCCGAGAAGTAGATCGACCGACCGTCCGGCGACCACGCCAGCGGTCCCTGGTGGTCGTGAGGTCCCTGGGTGAGCTGACGCGGCGTGCCGCCCTCCGTCGGGAGGACGAAGACCTGCCGATGGGTGCGCTCGACGAGCCCGGCCCCGTCGGACCGGTAGCGGACGCTGTCGACCACCCGAGGTGGCGTCGCCCAGTTCGCGCCCTTCGGCTTGGACGGGAGCGTGACCCAGGACTTCGACTTCTCGGCCTCCGTCTTCATGGTGAAGGCGATGAAGCGACCGTCGGGCGACCAGGTCAGGTCGCCCGGTCCCGACGGCAGGGTGCTGATGGGAGCGGTGAGCCCGCTGTCCAACCAGCGCAGGTGCAACTGACTGCCCTGTCCCTGGTCGGTCAGGTAGAGGAGCCGGCTGCCGTCGGGAGACCAGCGGGGCGAGGACTCGCTGGCCACGCCGGGGTTCACCGGCCGATGCCGTCGTCCGTCGCGCGAGACCAGCCACAGCCGGCCGTGCCGACGGTCCTGCTGGACGCTCATGGAGTTGCGGACGTAGACGACCTGGCTGCCGTCGGGGCTGAGCCGAGGACCGCTGGCGTATTCGAGGTCGAAGACGTCCATCGGCCGGAGCGGACCGGCCACGACCGGGGTGACGAGGACGACCGCGAGGCCGAGGGCGAGGAGGTAACGGATTCTCGACGTCATGGGACGGTCTCCGGGGGTGCCGACTCGAGAGAATAAGGCACCCGAGCATTGCTCCGGCGGTCGGTTGTATCATCAGGCCCATGCAAGGCGGGAAGGCCCCGGACGCAGCTTGGGTCGAACGAACGCTCACCGACGTCATCACGTCGCTCGGTGGGACCCCCGGCGACGCGATGAAGCAGCTCGCCGGCGGCATCGCTGCGGCGATGTCGGGTCCGAATCGCTGCTTCCACGACCTCCGGCACCTGGAGGACGTCTCGAACAGCGCCCCCTCCGTCGAGGTTCTCTCGATCCTCTTCCACGACCTCGTGCAGACCCACGTGGATGGCGACATCCCCCGGGTTTACCGAAGTCGGCTCGCCGACGCCGTCATCGACGGTGGCTCGGGGCTCATCTGGAAGAAGCCCGACACGCACCACGCGCGCGAGCACCGACTCTGCGGTCAGCTCTTCGACCTCGACCGCGACGCCAACGGTGCCAACGAAGCCTGGAGCGCCCTGCTGGCCTTCCGGCTTCTCGACGGTCACCTGCCGCGCTCGGTGCAGGCTCACGTGGCCTGCTGCATCGAGGCGACGATCCCCTTCCGCCAGCCCTCGAACGGAGACGACGGACTGGCCGAGCGTCTCCACCAGCGACTGACCGCCGCCGACGAGGAGTTCGAGCTCGGCCTGGGTGAACAGGGTTGCCTCGAGGCGGTGCACGCCAGCGTCGGGGTCGCCAACCGCGACGTCGCGAACTTCTCGGGCGGCACCATCTCGTTCCTGGAAAACACCCATCGGCTCCTGCACGAGTCGCGCTTCAGCCAGGGTCAGGCCCGCGAGCCACGCTGCGGTGAGCAGCGCCGTGCGCTCGATCGGATGGAGGGCTTCCTCAGCCACCTCGACGCGGGGCTGGTCTTCCGGTCATTCCGGGGCGTGCCCTCTGATGCCGAGATGAGCTCACTGCAGGAAGCCGCTCGCCAGAACCTCGAGCTCGGCTCCCGCTGCCTGAGAGCCGAGATGCTGGCGGCCGCCATCCTCGAAGCGCTCACGCTTCGCAGCGGCGGCGACATGGCCGTCGAGCAGGTGACGGGCTCGAACGAGCGCGATCGCCTGGCCGGCTCCTTGAAGGCCGCTGGGCTGCCCACTCACGAGGTCGACGAGCAGTTCCTGGAGATCCTCGAGTCACCGCCGCCGGCCGACCGACCCGAGCCAGGTCTCATCCCCGTCGCCACGTGGCTGCTCCGCGTCCTCGGCGAGGAGGAGACCGAGCGCCTGCTCGGTCGTTACCGCAGCACGCTCGAGAGTCTCGACTGCGGCTTGCTCGATGCCCTGCCCGACACGATCCGGCAGACGCTCATCGAGGCGGCCACGCTCGTGCTCCCGCAGAGACGCGAAGAGCTGCTCGCCCTCTCCTGACGCGGTCGGTTCGCTCGTCGACGAAGTCGGTCTAGCCGAACTGCTCCGGCATCTTCATCTTGCCGCGGAAGGGGTAGTAGGTGATCTCGCGGCGGCGGACCTGGTCGACGCAGCCATCGGAGAGCACGCCGTCGAGGTCGATGTCACCCCGGTCGAGGGCATCGCGACAGAACTCGCAGAAGCCGAGATCGACCGCTGGCTCCGGACAGCGGGTCACGCCGTCGAACTGGGACCGGACCTTGCACTGAGCGGGCTGGGCAGACGACACGACACACCTCGGGGACGGAGTCAGGCCGTTACCTTGCCAAACCGCCCCTCGACCCGCAAGCCGACCGAGCTGGCGCCGCTCTGCTCTCAGCCGCCCAGGGCGGCCAATCGCTCGGCCGCGTAGCCGCCCGGGGACAGCTCGATGGCCCGGCGGTAGACCTCCTTGGCGTCGTTCACCCGGCCGACCTGCTCCAGCGCTCCACCGAGCTGGATGTTGGTGATGAGGCTGTTGGGATCGAGCTCCAGGGCCTTCTCGAAGTGCTCGATCGCCTCCTCGGCACGCCCCGCCTGCACGAGAGTGCTCGCCCAGTCGTGCTCGAGCCCGGGGTCGGCGACCTCGCCGAGCGTGATCGAGTGCTCGAAGTGCGCCAGCGCCTGCGAGGTCCTCCCCAACCGCCCCTCGAGCCTCGCCAGGCGCGCCCAGGCCACGGCCTGGTCCGGGGCCAGCTCGGTGATGCGCGCGCGCAGGGGGAGCGCCGACGCGACGTCGTTGTCGTCCTCGTACATCCCCGCGAGAAGCGAGAGCGTGGCGACCTCGTCGGGCGCGAGATCCTGACTCCGGAGCAGGTGCGGGAGGGCGAGCTCACGCCGGCCGAGCTGAAGCTGGCAGATCGCGCGCTGTCGCTCGGCCCAGGCGTCGTCGGTGACCACCTCGGTGTAGCAATTGAACGCCTCGAGGGCCTCCTGATAGCGCTGGAGACCCATCATGTCGCTGCCTCGCCCGCGACAGCTGTCCGGGTCCATGGCGCTCCTCTGCACCTGGTAGCGCACGGGATCCGGCAAGCCGGCTTCTCGGGGCTTGCCTTCGGCCTGCTCGAGGGCCTCGGCCGCCCCCTCCATGTCTCCCTGAAGACGACGGAGCTTGCTCAGCTCGCTCCAGGCCAGGCCCTCGTCGGCGTCGAGCTCGACCGCACGCTCGAGATGGGTCTCCGCCCGGTCGAGCTGTTCGAGACTGAGGAGGGCCGATCCGAGGAGACGGTGCCCGACGGCGAAGCCCTCTTCGAGCTCGATCGACTTCTCGAAGGCGGACACGCCGTCCTCGATCTCACCCAGTCGCACCAAGGCCTGCCCGTGTCGAGCATGAGCTGGTGGCACGCGATCGTTGAAGGTCATGGCCTTGCGGTAGAGACGATCGACCGTCTTGGCGTCGGCGCCGAGGATCTCCTCGACGACGGCGATGTTGAAGGCGATGGGAAAGGACCGTGGCTCCAGCCTCTGGGCCCAGCGGTAGCAGGTCAGGGCCTCGGCGTAGAAGTGATGCGCATCGAGGACCTCCGCGTAGCGATTCCAGGCGGCGGGTGAGGCCAGGTCGAGCAGCAGGTCCTCCCGGGTGGTCCGGATGATGCGTTGCACCGGCGGCGCCATGGCCGGCGTGACGACCTCCGGCGGCTCGGGTCGCTTCGGCTGGAAGTACTGGAGCAACAACACCACGACCAGTGCCAGTCCTGCGTAGATCCACCCCTTCCATCGCTTGAAGAATCCCTTGACGGTCGTCTTCTTCTCTCGCTTGCTCATCGTCGACCTCAGGGCTGGTCGCGGCCCGCGCCGCGTTCGACGACGAGCTGCCGGTTGAGACCGGGCACGTCGTGCTCTTCCTTCAAGCCATCGGGCCAGCGCACCTCGAGGAACTGAGCCGATTCGAGATCGCTCAGGCCGAAGTGTGCCTCGGCAGGCGCGGCGTTGAGATAGCCCGAACCACCCTTGATGGTTCGCAGCATCACCCGTCCGCCGGCCACGAGTCGGAGCTCCGCTCCGATGGCGTCACGATTCAGGCGTGGATCGAAGGCGCGAACTCGCAGCCACGCTCCGTCAGCGCCCACGTTCTCGAGGACCTGCGCGTCCTCCTCGGTGTTGGTCACCACCAGGTCGAGATCGCCGTCGTCATCGAGGTCGAAGGGCACGACGCCGCGCGTCACCGAGAGACGGTCCGAGAAGACCCGAGCCCGTCGCGAGACGGTGAACTCGCCAGCCCCGTCGTTCTCGTAGAAGAGGTTGGGCTCGACGAGGGTGTTCCAGGGATCGGGCGCATCGGACTGCTCGTTCGGCTTGCCACGCAGCACCCGACCGTTCGCGATGGCCAGGTCGAGATCGCCGTCGTGCTCGGCGTCGAAGGCCCACACGCCGAAGCCGGTGTGGATGAGCGAGCTGGTCGACAAGCCGGACCGACCGGTGGCGTCCACGAAGCTCGTGCCCCGTCCGGTCTTCTCGTAGAAGGTGTTGGTCTCGCTGGTCAGGTGGGTGACGAAGATGTCGATGTCGGCGTCGTCGTCGAGATCGGCAGCCGCCAGGCCCATGCCGGCCTCGGCATGGCCCGCGAAGTTGAGCGCAACCCCGGCGAGCATGGCGTCGTCCAAGAAGGTGAGGTTGCCTTGGTTCACCCACAGGTTGTTGGCGTAGCCGTCGTTGGCCACGTAGAGGTCCGGCCAACCGTCGTCGCTGAGGTCCTCGCTGATGACGCCGAGCCCCGCCCCCCTGGTGGAGATGATCCCGGAGGTCGAGCTGATGTCATCAAACCCGCGGCCTTGCTGGTTGTGGAAGAGCCGATCGGAGAGCGGGAGGAAGGCGCGTGGCCCGCAGTAATCGTGCTCACCGGCTGGACTGAAGCAGCGTTTCTCGGGATCGTGCTGGACGTACTGACAAACGAAGAGATCGAGGTAGCCGTCCCGGTCGAGGTCGGAGAAGACCGCCGAGGTCGACCAGGCCGACGTTTCGTAGCCGTACGACGGCGCCACGTCGCGGAAGCGTCCCGAGCCATCGTTCAGGTAGAGGCCGTCGATGCGGAGGTTGCTCACCTGAACGTCGAGGTCGCCGTCGTTGTCGATGTCGGCGACCGCTGCCCCGAAGCCGTAGCCCTCGTCGCCCAGGCCGGAGGCCTCGGTCGCGTCCTCGAAGCGTCCGGTCTCGAGCTGACGGAAGAGACGGTTGGGGGACCCCTTCCCGAGGACGTCACCGCCGTCGGAGAAGTAGAGGTCGACGCGCCCGTCGCCGTCGTGGTCGAAGACGGCCACGCCGCCGCACACGACCTCGGGCATCTGGTAGTTGCCGGCGGGTGCGCCCGACTGGTGACGGAACTCGACGCCCAGCTCTGCCGTTCGGTCGACGTAGAGCTGGCCTCCTCCGCTCGAACCCTTGCCGCACGCCAGCCCCATGAGGGCCAGGAGGACGAGCAAGACCGCGCGGACCTTGGTCTCAGGCGGGTTCTCGATCACGACCCATCATCTGATCGCCCGCCTCCCCGCGCAACGGCCTCGCCATGGAGGCGAGACCACCGACCAGGGAACGGCCCCAGGAGGTCGCGTCGTCGAAGAGCGTGTAGGCCACGGGGACGACCAGGAGCGTGAGCACCGTCGAGGTCGCGAGGCCTCCGATGAGGGTCAGGCCGAAGCTCGTGTAGCTCAAGCCGATGGAGCTCGTCTCGCCCAGGGCCAGCGGGATCATCCCGCAGATGGTCGTGGCGGCCGTCATGAGGATGGGACGGAATCGATGGGCCGCCGCCTGGAGGACGGCTTCCGTTCGAGTGCGTCCGTCGCGACGGAGTCGCTGCACGGCATCGATGAGCACGATGCCGTTGTTCACCACCACGCCGATGAGCAAGACCATCCCGACCATGCCCAACATGTCGATGTCGCGGCCGGCGAAGAAGTGCAGCCACCCGACCCCGATGGAAGCCAGGGGGATCGTCATGACCACCGAGATCGGAAGGATGAAGCTCTCGAACAGGAAGCCCATCAACAGGTAGACGAAGACGATGGAGAGGATGGCCGCGAAGAGCAGCGCCTTCTCGTCGTCGTCACCCGAGCTGCGGAAGCCGGCGTGGACCTGCACGCCCTCCGGTAGCTGGAGCGCGCTGGTCAACGCGTTGAGTCGCTCACGGGTCTCCTCCTCTTCGCCCTCCTCCAGCTCGAGCACGACCGCCTGCGACATCGCCCGCTCACGTCGGAAGATCGCAGAGGGCGCATCCCGCAGCTCGGGCTTCATGATCTGGCCGAGGGTCGTGAGCGATCCATCGCGCGTCGGCACGCGGAAGTCGCTGAGCTCGGGGAGACCGGAGCGATCCTCGTAGGCGTACTCGACCCGCACGGGGCGCTCGACGTCGCCGTCACGGAAGCGGGGCAGGTCGCGACCACGCAAGGCGTAGCCGACGACCGCGGCGACGATCTCGGGGTTGACCCCCATCTCCTGCACCCGGGAGCGGTCGAGCACGAGCGCGAGCTCGTCGGGAGCTTGGCTGCGTCGCTGTTGGCTCGCGCCGAGCACGCCGTCGACGTGCACCAGGCTGTCCTGGAGCTGCTCGACGGTGCTGGCCAGGAGCTCGGCGTCCTCGCCGCGAAGACGCAGTGTCCAGAGCGCTTCCTTGTCGTCATCGTCGTTCTGGTCGACCATGCGGCTGAAGTACTCGACGCCGGCCGCTTCGGGGAGCCGGTCGAGGATCTCCTTCGAGAGCTGCCGGGCGGTGATCTCCGTCTCCTTGCCCAGCCACGCGCGGATCCGACCCCAGTCGCTCACGTGGACGATGAGGTAGCCGTCGAGGGAGTGCTCTTCACGCAGGTCTTCGAGCACCTCCTCGATGCCGAGGAAGAACTGCTCGGTCTCCGCCAGGGTGTTGACGTCGGGCAGCTCCACCTGCACGCGAGCGGTGCGCTCGTCTTGCTCCGAGACCGGGGTGGTCTCCACTTCCTGGAAGGCCACGCCGACGGTGAGACCGAGCACCGCGACGGTGAGAGCGATGAGCTCGAGCCGACGCTCCAGGAAGAGCGCGAGCAGGCGTCGGTACCAGCGACCGAGCGGCTCGACGGTCCTCGCGAAGATCCAACCGAGCACGGCCTCCACTCGGTGCGAGATCGCGCCGGCCAGCCCCTTCGGCTGCTCCGAGTCGCGGCGACCGAGGGTGAAGCGCGATCCCAGCGGAACGAGCAATAGGCCGACAAGAAGCGACGCGGCGAGCGCGGTGCTGATCGGGAAGGCGAGCCGCATGAGGAAGAACTGCGCCTGACCGTCGACCAACGCCGAAGGCAGGAAGACCACGATGGTCGTCAGCGTCGCCAGGATCACGGCGAGGCCGATCTCGGCCGTGCCCTCCAGGCAGGCGCGACGACGCGACATCCCGGACTCGTGCAAGCGCTGAATGTTCTCGGCCACGACCACCGAGTTGTCGACCAGCAGCCCCACGCAGATCATGAGACCGAGCAGGCTCAGGATGTTCAGGGTCTCGCCCGCGAAGTACATTGCGGTCAATGCCATCACGACCGAGAGCGGGATCGACAGGGTGATGAGCATCGTCATCCGCATGCGGCGGAGGAAGAAGAACAACACGAGCACGGCGAAGATCGCGCCGATCTTGCCGCTGTCGGTCAGGGTCGCGAGCGACTCCTCGATGAGCTCACCTTGATCGAGGAGGATCTTGAGATCGAAGCCGGCCAGCTCCGGGTCGTTGCGCAACTCGGCATAGACCGTGCGGAGCCGCTCGCTCACCTCCAGGGTGTTGGCCTGGGCTTCCTTCTGGATGTCGAGGGCCAGCGCGGGCTTGCCGTTGACGCGCACGCGCCAGCTTCGAGACGGCTCGACCATCCCCACCTGAGCGATGTCGGAGAGCTTGGTCGTCGCGTTGAGCGGTCGATCGAGGAGCTCCTGGGGCGTGCGAAAGCGCGCCACCGAGCGCAGCCGCAGCTCACGGCCGGCCGAGCGGATCGTTCCCGACGCCAGCGAGAAGCCATCGCCCTGGAGGAGCTGGGCGATGTCGTGGATGTGCAGGCCGGCAGCGGTGGTTTTCTCGCGATCGAGGGCGATGACGATCTCGCGTTCGGCGAGACCGTCCGATCTCACGCTCGCCACGCCGTCGACTCGCTCGAGCGGCCGCAGGATCTTCTTCTGGATGAGGTCGTGAACGTCGGCGACCTCGGAGTCGATGGCCATCCCGAGAACCATCACGGGAAAACCGGAGGTGTCCTCCTTGCGGATGCGCACGCGTCGCACGTCGTCGGGCATCCGGACCCGGGCCCGTTCCGCCCTGTCGCGCACCTCGCGGTACGCGACGTCCATGTCGACGCCCTGCTTGAAGGACAGGTACACCTCGCCTCCACCACGGTAGGCGAAGGACGACATCCGGTTCACGCCCCGCACGGTCGCCAACTCTTCCTCGAGCGGTCGCACCACGCGCTCGAGCGCCTCGGAGGGGACGGTGTCCCGCCAGTCGACGCTCACCTCGAGGAAGGAGTCCTCGAAGCCACGCGGGAAGAGCTCGAGCGGGATGCGCAGGGCGGCAACGAGCCCCAGCACGAGCACCGCGAGCAACACGACGAACACGCCGAGTCGGCGGTCGAGAGCCAAGCGCGGCAGCAGGCCGACGAGGCCTCCCGGCTCCTCCTCGCGCGGCGGTGACTTCGGCGTGCGATCGTCGCTCACGTGAGGGGCTCCGGCGTGGCGGTCGACGGCGGTGCGCCTCCCGGACTCGGGCTCGTGCTCACCCGCGCGGCCTCGCGAGGCGCGGACGGGGTCGTCGGCTCGTCGCTCGTGGCGGGCTCGCTGGTGTCGTCGTCGGCCTCGTCATCCCTACCGAAGAAGTCGAAGCGCTCGCCGATCTCGGCCATCCATGCCTGACAGCAGGGCAGCACGAGCAGCGTCAGGAAGGTCGAGCTCAGCAAGCCCATGATCACGGTGACCGCGAGGGGCTGGCGAATCTCGGCGCCGTCACCGGTGCCCAGCGCCATGGGCGCGAGACCGAGGACGGTCGTGGCGGTGGTCATGAGGATCGGGCGCAGGCGGGCCGAGCCGGCCTCGACCACCGCGTCGCGGATCGAGCGACCGCGGCCTCGGAGCCGCTGGGCGTAGTCGACCAGCACGATGGCGTTGTTGACGACGATCCCCGCCAACATGATGAGCCCGAGGAAGACGATCACCGACACGTGAATGGAGAACAGCCGCAGGCCGACGATGCTCCCGACGAAGGCGAGCGGGATCGACAACATGATGAGCAGCGGCAGGCTCAGCGACTCGAATTGCGCGGCCATGATCACGTAGACGAGGAACACCGACAGCGCGAGCGCGAGCAGGAGGCTCGCCCGGCTCCGCTCCCATTCCTCGTTCTGACCCGACACCGCATGCTCGACCTCACCCGGGAGCTCGACGCCACCGAGACGACGGTCGATGGCACCCACCGCCGTGCCCAGCGAGCCACCAGCCAGGTTCGCGGTGACGAGAGCCACGCGACGACCGTCGATGCGGCGGATCTCACTGGGTCCTTCGGCGACGGTGATGTCGGCCACCGCCGACAGCGGCACGGGTCGCTCACCACCCGGGTTCACGATGAGATCTTCGAGGTCCTCGACCGAGCTGCGGTCTTTCTCGGCGAGCCGCACGAGCACCGGCACCTTGCGATCACCGGCGTCGAAACGCGTGGCTTCCCGTCCCTGGATCTCGTCCTTGACCCGCTCGGCCACCGAGGACAGCGCCAGGTTCTGAAGGAGCAGTCGCTGACGGTCGTAGGTGACCTGCACCTCGGGGACGCCCGCCTCGAGACTGCTCTCGACGTCGGCGAGCTCGGGTAACACGGCCAGCTCGTCGCGCACGCGCTCGGACGCGGTCTTGAGATCGTCGAGGTCGTGCCCCTGGACCTCGACCTCGATGGGCGTGCGGAAGCTGAAGAGCACCGGTCGCTCGACACGGCTCTCGAGATCGGGGACCAGCGCGAGCTGACGTCGGAGTCGCTCGGACTCTCGCTCCTCGGCCGTCGCGCGATCCACGCCCGGCGCGAGCAACACCTTGAGACGCGCGACGTGCTCGCCCTCGTCGGAACGCGTGCTGTCGGGGTCGCGACCGACCGTGAGCATGAGGCTCTCGATCTCTCCGGGCTCGTCGAGCAGACGACGCTCGATGGGCTCGATGCGCGACAGGGTCTCCGTCAACGGCGTGCCCACGGGCAGCGAAGCGACGACCGTGAACTCGCCCTGATGCACCTCAGGGAGCAGCTCGGCCTCGAGCTCGCTGGCCATCTGCACGGTCACGAACAGCACGGCGCCGATGAGGAGGAAGACCACCACGGGAGCAGCGAGCGCCCCACGCAGCACCTTCGGGTACGCGCGGTTGAGCAGGCCGAGGAAGCCACCGGTGAGCGCCACGAAGGGCCAGGTCAGCTTCGTGAGCAGCCAGGCGACGGCGAGACCCAGCCCGAAGACGAGGCCGACCACCACGAAGAGCACGCCGAAGATGAGGTAGCCGACGAGCTCGAAGAGACTCGCGACCACGAGCCGGAGCACGAGCAAGAAGCCGACGAGGATCTTCGCGGTCGGCGAGCTCAGCTTCTCCAGGTCGCGACGGAAGGCCTCGCGGGCCCGCCAGCGGAAGCTCGGTCGGGTCCAGCCAGCGCTGCCTCCGTCGAGCGCGAAGCCCCGGCTCGCGAGCATGGGCAGGAAACCGAGGGCGACGATGAGCGCCGCGATGAGCGAGATGACCACCGCCGCGCCGAGGTCGCCGAAGACCTGACCAGCCACGCCCTCGACGAAGAGCATGGGCAAGAACACGGCGATGGACGTGAGCGTCGAGGCGATGACGGCGCTGCGCACCTCGGCCGTGCCCCGCACGGCGGCCTCGACGAGTCCGTCTCCTTCCTCACGGCAACGCTGGATCGACTCGAGCACGACGATGGACGAGTCCACCAACATGCCGATGCCGAGGGCGAGACCGCCCAGCGACATGATGTTGAGGCTCACGCCCATGAGATGGAGGGGCGCGAAAGTGACGATCAGCGAGACGGGGATCGCGACCGCGATGATGGTGGTGCTGCGCAGGGAGCGCAGGAACAGGAAGAGGATGACCACCGCCAGCAGGCCGCCGAGGATCGCCGTGTTGCGCACCTCGCGGATCGAGCCGGCGATGAAGCGCGAGCGGTCGGCGACGACGCTGACGGCCACCTCTTCGTCGGCCAGCAAGCGCTGAGCGAGCGAGAGCGACGCGACGGAGACCGGCTCGTCCTCTTCTTCGTCATCCTCACTCTCGTCGTCGGAGCCCGTCGCGTCCTCGCCGTCGGCGTCCAGCTCTTCGGGGAGCTCGCCGAGGACGTTGTTCAGGCGCTTGGACAGGGCGACGACGTTGGCGTCGGCCTCGGCGTGAATCTCGACGTGGACGCAAGCGCTACCGTCGGTTCGCGTGAGGACCTCACGCTCGGCGTGGGCACGGCGGACCTCACCGAGGTCGGCGATGCGGACGTCGCGACCCTCGCGTCGGGTGATCACCAGCTCGGCGACGTGGTCGAGGCTCTCGAACTCGTTGAGCGTGCGGACGAGATAGTCGGCGCGGCCCTCGCTCAGGAGACCGCCGGCCATGTTGACGTTCTCCTCACGCAAGCGGTCGGCGACGTCGCGGGCGGAGAGCCCGGCCGCGCGGAGGCGACCGGCGTCGAGGAGAACGTGGATCTCTTCGCGGAGGCCACCGCGGACCCGCACCGAGGCGACGCCCTTGACGGGCTCGAGCACGCGACGGACCTGCTGCTCGCAGACCCGACGCAGGCGTCGCATCTCGATCTCGGGATCGACGCCCTCGCGACGGCTCGACACCGAGAGCTCGATGACGGGATCGAGGCTGGGATCGAAGCGGAGGATGAGCGGGCGCGACGCGCCGTCCGGGAGACGGACGAGGTCGAGCTTCTCCAGGGCGTCCTGGACCGCGTCCGACATGGTCGTGTCCCAGGAGAACTCGAGCACGACGTCGGACATGCCGGCGACGCTGCGGCTGGAGAGCCGCTGCAACCCCGACACGACACCGACCGACTCCTCGATGGGTCGGCTGATCTCGTTCTCGACCTCCTCGGGAGCCGCGCCGGGGTACTCGGTGCGGATCGTGAGGGTCGGGTAGCTCATGTCGGGCATGAGCTGCAGTGGAAGCTGCTGGGAGGAGAGGGCGCCGAAGACGACCGCCGCGAGGACGACCATCAGCACCCCGACCGGGCGGGACGTGACCAGGCTGGTCGAGGGCGTCTTGTCGATCACGGCGATCAGGTCCCCCGCGACTCCGCGTCGGCGTCGGCGTCGGTGGCCGAGGCGGCCACCTGGTCGTTGGTCAGGTCGCTCGACTTCGTGGGCTCGATGTCCTCGGTCGGCTCGGGCTCGTCGCCGACGATGCGGACCTTGCTGTCCTGCTTGAGCCCAGCCTGACCGGCGATGACGATGCGGTCACCGGGAGCGAAGCCGTCGGCGGGCGCGGGCACGACGTGGTGTCCGTCGTCGAGCCTCGGCTGCACGACGATCTTCTCGGCCTTCGCGATGGCCTTGCCGTCGTCGTTCGTTTCGTCCTTCACGCGGAACACGTAGGACAGCTCACGGTCGTGGACGAGCGCGCGCTTCGGAATGCGGAGAGCGTCCTCGTACTGCTGCGTGATGAGCTCGAGCTCGACGAACATGCCGGGCCGGAGCAGGGGATCCGGGGGCACGGCGACGGTGACCTTCACCGTGCCCGTGGTCGGATCGACCAGGGGCGCCAGGCGGCTCACCTGACCGGAGAACGCCGGCACCGTCGGACCCTGAGTGTGGACACGAGCCGTGAGCCCCATCGAGAGCCGGTGGAGGTCCTTCTCGGGTGCGTAGATCCGAGCGACCAGCGTGTCGAAGTCGGCCAGGTCGAAGAGGTGCTGGTTCGGCGTCACGTGATCGCCGACCTGGACCATGCGGTTGGTGACCGTGCCGCTGATCGGCGCCTTCACGACGGTGTCGCCGAGCCGGAGCTTGGCGTCGCGGACCAGGAGGTCCATCCGCTCACGCTCGTAGGCGAGGTCCTGAACGGTCTGCTCGCTCACCAGGCCGCGCTCGAGGAGGGACTCCTGTCGCTGATGCTGACGTCGCGTCTTGGCCAGCTCGGCCTCGAGCCGGGCGACCTCGCTCCGCTGCTCGTCGTCTTGAAGGTGGAGAAGGACCTGACCGGCGCGGACACGGTCACCTTCCTCGACCAGGAGCCTCTCGACTTGGCGCGAGGAGTTGGCGAGCACCTTGACGCCGCTCTCGGCCTCGAGATGGGTGGAGAAGCGGAGGACCTCTTCCATCGGTCCGGTCGCGAGGGCGACCACCTCGACGGGGACGGCCTCGTCCTCGGCCTTCTTCTCGTCCTTGCCGCCGCCCCAGCTGTCGTCGGCTTCCGCCT
Organism: Acidobacteriota bacterium; assembly: GCA_039029535.1. Classification (GTDB taxonomy): domain Bacteria; phylum Acidobacteriota; class JBCCFW01; order JBCCFW01; family JBCCFW01; genus JBCCFW01. The sequence continues at coordinate 16,432 of JBCCFW010000056.1, read as the reverse complement.
TCTCGTCCTTTTGGTTCGAGCAGGCGACGGTCAGCGCGACCAACATCACGGGCAGCCAGCCCGTCTTCGCGCGCGACGTGTCTCGTCGGAGCTTCACCTTGGCCCCACCTTCTTCTTCCTGCAGGACTCGCGTCCCGCGGTTCGTCCGCGGGGGCGTCCGCCCTGGTCGTTCTTCCGTCCGGCACTCGCTACGCGACCCGTTCGGCACTGGTTCCTCGGACTCTCGACGTCCGGCGTCGTCCACCAGTAGGGCGGTGAGACAGATTCCTGACCCGGTCGAGCCATTTCGCCCCGACCGGGGTATCCTCCGTCACCTGACGATGGTCCGCGAGATGTACTGGCCCGGAGCTTCCCGTGAGCACGTCCTCCGATCACCGCTTCGAGACCCCGCCCGGGGTGGCCTACGACTGCCTCTGCTGCGGCGACGGGTGTCGGTCCTTCAACGTCCCTCTCGGCCCTGGCGAGCCGGAGAGCCTGGAGGCCCTGAACTGGTCCGGCAAGCACGAGGCGCTCGCGTCGGTGAAGCCGTCGGTGAAGCTCAAGACGGGCGGCTTCGGGCATCGACTCTCACGTCGTGAGGACGGCTCCTGCGTGTTCCTCGGCGACGACGAGCTCTGCGAGATCCACCGGCACCACGGGATGGAGGCCAAGCCCCTCGCCTGCCGGCTCTACCCCTTCGGCTTCTACCCCGTGGGCAAGAAGGTCGCCGTCGACGTGGCCTTCTCCTGCCGCGCCGTGCGCGAGGGTCATGGCCGTCCGGTGGCCGATCGCGTGCCCGAGTGGACCGCTCAGCTCGAGAACGCCCGCCTGAAGGACGGCACGACCCGTCACTCGCTCCGCAAGGGACAGCGGCTCGGGCCCGAGCTGCTCTTCGAGCTGGAACATCAGCTCGTCGCGTATCTCGAGGACCGCTCGACCAGCCTGCTCGACCGCATCCGCTGCTGCCTGCGCTACTGCGAGATGGCAACCACCGGCCGACCCGACACCGAGGCCGCCGCCACGCTCCGCCGCGTCATGGCCGACGGCATCCCGAAGATGGTCGGCAACGAGCCCGTCGTCGGTCGAATGGACGACACCCAGGAAGCCATCTTCTTCCAGTGGACCTTCCTCCACGTGAACCCTGCGCCGGTGGACTTCGACGTGCTCGACGCTCCGAAGCGCCAGGCGATCGAGCGTGAGCGCCAGCTCGCCGCCCAGGCCTTCCGCGAGACCGACCGCAAGGTGTGGGTCGACGGTCGTGAGCTGACGGTGAGCTACGCCGAAGTGGCGGACGTGCGCTGGGACGACGACGTCGGTGCCGAGATCCTCCAGCGCTTCTTCCAGGCGCGACTCATCGGGCAGCGCTTCCTCTTCGACCGCAAGGGCGAGATGCCCTTCGTCGAGGCGGTGCCCAAGCTCTTCGCCTGTTACCCCATGCTCGGCTGGACCGCGATGGCCCTGGCCGGTCACGACGGACGCGACGCCGTCGACAAGAAGGACGTCCTCGAGGCGCTGCGCGTGCTCGACCGTAGCTTCGGGCTCGTTCACGCCTCCTTGCTCCCGAAGAAGCAAGCCAAGGCCTGCAACTTCGTCTTCCTCGAGACCGACCTCGTGACCGCGGCGTCCGCCCAGCTCCAGGGCTTCCCGGCCCCTGCCGATGACGACTGAGCCGGTGTCGTCGATGTCCAGCTACACCCTCAGCGAGGTCGCCCCCGACGTCTGGTGCATCCGGCATCCCGCCTACCTCACCTGCAGCTACCTCGTGCGCGAGGGCGACGCGACCTGGCTCGTCGATGCAGGTCGTGACTCCGAAGCAGGCGACATCCGTCGGGCCTATGCGGAGCTGGGCCTCTCGCTCGACTCACTCCGCGGCATCCTCCTCACGCACTGGCACAACGACCACGCCGCGGGTGCCGCGTCACTGGTAGACGAGACGGGAGCGCCGGTCTACTACCACCGCGACGACGCCCCGTTCTGCACGCGGCAGACGGCGCCCGGCGGTCTCCGCGACCGGATCGCCGACGCCGTCCCCGAGTGGGGCATCTTCATCCTCGCCAAGGGTCTCCTCGGCGATGCCTTGCCCCGCGCCGTCGAGGCCGACCGTCACGTCGAGGAAGGCGAGGTCGTCGACGACCTGTTCCGCGTGGTCGTGACCCAGGGTCACACGCCGGGTCACGTGAGCTTCGTTCACGACCGCCGCTCCATCCTCTTCGCCGGTGACGCCCTCGCCGTCGTCAACGGCGAGATCCGACTCATGGCGCGGCCGACCAACGTCGACATCGCCCAGTCACGCGACGCGGTGCATCGCCTGCACGAGGAAGACTTCGCGATCCTCTGCCCCGGTCATCGCGAGCCGATGGTGGACGACGTTCGCGAACGCTTCGCCGACTTCAAGAAGCGAACGACCGGCGACTTCCACTGGCCGCTGTTCGGCTGAGACGCCGGGGCGTCTCAACTCAGGATGACGTCCGCGAAACGCCCGGCCGCCTCGGGCACGAGCTCCAGGAACAAGCCGGGCTCGTTGATCTCGAGCTCCATGAGCAGCAAGCGTCCGTCGCGTTCGACCCCATCGACCCGGGCGTAGGTCAGCCGGTCTCCCACCTTGCCCTCGGTCGCCGTGAGCAGCTCTCGCGCATCCCCGACCAAGCCAGCCGGCGGCTCGACCACGTGCTGGTCACCACCGTGCTCTTCCTGAACCCGGAAGTCGCCCGACGCCGGCGTCTTGACCAGCGCGTGACTGAGCTCACCGCCGAGAAACACGAGCGACCACTCCCCCGCTGCCTCGATCTCCTTCAGGTACGGCTGCACGAGCAGGGCCTGCTCGCGGAGCTGCGTCACGAAGCGCTCTTCCTCATCGGCGAAGCGCGTGGCGTCACACCGCCAGGTGCCGTCGGCCGAGGCCGACACGCTCGGCTTGACGACGACGGCTTCCCAACCTTGCGCTCCTGCAACCTCGGCGAGGCCCTCGGTCGCACCCGGCTCGAGCCGGACCGTCGGCACCACCGCGACGCCCTGGGCAGCCAGGTCGAGCAGGTAACGCTTGTCGAGGTTTCCAAGGACCGCAGCGGCCGGATTCAGAAGCCGCCTCGGGCCAGCATCGAACAGTCGCAGCCAGGCGCGGAACTCGTCGACGCGATGGTGGTAGTCCCAGGTGGAGCGGATGACGACACGCTCGAAGGCGAGCCAGTCGATGCTTCCGTCGCTCCAGGACTCGATCGAGACCTCGGCACCACGCTCCTTCAGGGCGGACGCAAGCAGCCCGTCGTCGTGGGCCCGGCTCTTCCACTCGTCGCAACTCGCGATGGCAATGCGGGGGCTCGTCATGACGACGAGTCTCGCTTCGCGCTCGGTGAGAGACAAGCCGCAAGCGAACCGAGGTCATCTCGCGATGCGCGCTCGCAGCTCCTCCACGCCGTCGATCCAGTCCTGGAGCGATCCCTGCTCGTCCCACTCCTCGAGCAGCTCACAGGGAGGCGCCGTGATGCGGTCGATGACCGCCAGGGCCTTGTTGACGAGCGTGGTCGCCGGCTTGCGACGCTGGGTGTCGATCCAGGTGTCGACGACCTGCGTGGCCTCGCTGCGCTCGCCCCACTGGCCCTTGAGCCTCGCGACGACCTCGCAAGCCGCCAGCCCCTCCTGAGCCAGGTCGGCGTCGAGATAGTCGGCGCCCAACGCCAGCACGCCCTCGAAGGTGTCCTTCAGCAGCGCAACGTCATCCACCGTCTCCAGCTCATGTGCCCAATCGAGGGCCGTGTCGTTCTCGAAGGCACCGAGGCCCCAGGAACCCATGCCGCAAACCTCATCCCGTGCGCGATCCCCACGTATCCCAATGCACGGAAACTAGGCAGTCGCTCGGCAAAGTCAACGGCTCGACCGTCAGAAGATCGCGAATCGTCGCAACGACCTCAGTCCGTCTCGTCCAGCAACGCCCGACCGAGCGCGGCCGGCGTCGTCACGAGAAGGTCGGGGTCTCCGGCCTCGAGCTCCTCCCTCGTCCCGTGACCCCAGAGCACGCCCACCCCGGCCCAGCCGACATGCCGCGCACCGAGAAGATCGAGATCCCGATCGCCGACCATCGCCGTGGTCGCGGCGTCCACGCTTTCGACCGCCGCGACGTGAGCGAGCAGCTCGCGCTTGTCGGCACGACGTCCGTCGAGCTCGGAGCCGTGCACCACCGAGAAGGGAGCTGCCAGCTCGAGGAGCTCGAGGATCTGCAGCACGTAGACCCGCGGCTTGGCGCTGGCGACCAGGAGACGACGACCTTCTTGCCGAAGCCGATCGAGCAGCTCGGGGATGCCGTCGAAAGCACGGCTCTCGTAGAGGCCGGTGCTGCCGTAGCGCTCTCGATAGCTGGCGACGTGCGCGTCGAGCTCGTCGTCGCCTGCACCGCAGGCGCGGAACACGTCGACGAGGGGATGCCCGATCCAGGTGGCGAGCTCTTCTGACGACGGCGGCTGTCGACCGTGCTCGGTCAGGGCGTGAGCGAGGGAGCGGGTGATGCCGTCTCCGGGATCTGCGAGCGTCCCGTCGAGGTCGAAGACGACGGTCCGCACGTGGTCGAGACTCACGAGCGAGCCGCGGGTGAGTCCGAGTGGAGACGCTCCATCCGGAGGATGTCGGGTGGGACCTCGCCGTCTTGTCCGTAGCGCTCGGCCAGGGCGCGATCGATGGGGCTGAGCACGTCGGGGATGATGCGGAGGTCTTGCTCGGGGAAGTACGCGTAGAGCAGGTCGTCGGGAAGAGCGCCGATCTCACGCAGCCCCGAGAGCAAGACGAAGAACTTGCTCACCAGCCGACGCTTGTAGTGCAAGGTCGTTCGCTCGAGCTCGATGGGATCGAGACCGGCCTCGTTCTCGATGCGCTCGTCGTCTTGATCGAGTCGCGTCATGTAGGCCGGCACCAGGTCGACGAGATGCTGACGGTGAAAACGCCAGAGCGCACGGACGGCGTTGAGCATCTCGGGCGTGCTGTAACGCGTGAGCGTGTCGACCAGCACCTCGTGCTGCGACGACTGCTTCATCGACTCGGACTGCTGCTCGAACTGCTCCGTCTGCCGCGCGAACTCGGCCCGCGTGGCGCCCAGCTCGAGACGCTGGAACTCGAGCTCCTGACGCTGGAGCAGGATGGTGTAGATCAGCCCGGCGAAGGCCAACCCCGAGAAGAGCGCGTTGACCGCGCCGAACATGTCGCCGAAGGTCCCGGCTCCCTCGGGCTGACCCATGATCTTCGGAACGAAGACGAGTGACGCGGTCCAGAGAAGCACGACCGTGCCGGCGAGCGCGACCGCGGTGACGGGTCGCAGGCTGCCTTGCTTCGGTTCGTCCATGCCGCTCCTCTTGCGACGGGATCATCCGCGTCGAAGAGGCGTCAGTCAAGCGTCGTCGAGCTGCTTCAGCATCCTCTTGAGAGCGACCTTGCGATAGGCCTGGTCGATGAGCTCTTCGACCAGCGACCACTCGACACGACCGCTGAAGACCATGGTCGTCCAGCCGTGCTGACCCACGTAGTGCGTCTTGCTGAAGCGCTCGTCTTCGATGAGCACCGACTGATGCTCGGGCGTCAGGTTGAAGCAGGCGCCCGACCGACGCTCCTCCGCACCGTAGATGCAGAAGGCCTTCTTGCCCGCCTTGAACCAGGGCGCGCCGAACTGAACGACCTCCACCACCTCCGGGTACGCCAGGCAGGTCTTGCGCACGCGATCGAGATGACGCTGGTTGGCAACATGGAGAGGGTGGGTCATGAATGGGGACTAGGCCGGCGGCGCCATCGGCATGGGCTGCGGAGGGGTCTGGGCGTGAAGAGCCAGGGTGTCGAGGGTCGAGGGCGCCACGGTCCAGATGGGGGTCAGCTCGTCGTCCTTCTCCTCGACCTTGCCGTCCTCGTCGGCTTCGGTCGTGCACGACACGAGTCGAACGGCCGCCGTGTCGGAGCACTCGCCACAGCGCCAGGTATCCACCCGGAGCTGGGGAGTCGCCGTCTCGGGCACGGGCGCCAACTGCGTCAACGGTCGAAGGTTCTCCGGCGTGAGGGACTCGATGAAGCCCTCAGCCTCCGGCGGCGCGAGTCGCACGGTGCCTTTCATTCGATCGCACCAGCACCGGCAAGGCTCGCAGAAGACCTCGTCGGAGATCGCACCAAGCCCGGTCAGCGCTGGGATGACCACGATGAGGAAGGCTTCGATGGCCCAGAACAGCCAGAGCACGAAGCCCGACGGCGTGAAGCCGAAGACGCTGTACCAACCTTCGACGGCGAGGCTCTTCATGACCTCCCAAGTGCTCCCGGGCGCCAGCAGGCTGTCGACCATGGTGACCTCGTCGGCCACCAGGTCCATCTTGCCGAGGAGCGCGTAGACGAAGACCGCCCACGAGCAGTAGAGCGCGAACAGCCCCAGGCCGAGACCGCTCAGCGCGAGGAAGCCACGGTTGCGACACTTCCCGAGCTTCGCCAACGTGGCCACCACCACCGCCAGGCCCAGCGCGAAGCCGAGCACGAACAGCAGCGAGATGTAGCCGGCCACCGGCGAGTACACGCAGATGTAGGCGTAGACCACCGCGAGCACGAAGGCCGCGACGAGGCCGGCCGTCGGAAGGAGCACGGGGGCGAGACCGAGGGCACCCGAGTGCTCGTGAACGCCAGGGCCGGATCGAGACATGACCGGAGCTCTCCGCGAGAACCGTTCGCACGGTGTCGAAGGGCCGCGAGCATGTGCTCCGGCTCACGAGCACCGCAAGGGTCGGCCCCTCGACGGAACGGATTTTCGAGACGAAATGGGACGGCGCCAGGCACCCCTGCGGTCCATTCAGTGACACCGAGTGATGCACTCGACCACCATGTCAATTTTCTATCGCATTAGAAAACACGGGGACTCGCAAGGGAGTTGCTTCGGCTCGCGAAATCCACGACATTCAGGCAGTCAAGCCAGAATTACCTGGACGGAGGACCTCATGTCGCTCCATCGCCATCGGACCGTCCTGTACGCGGCCGTCGTCCTGGTGCTGGCTACCACGCGGACCTGGGGAGGCTGCGTGGAGCCTGCCACCGTCGACTTCTTTCCAACCATGCTCGGCGTCAGCACCACTGACTGCTCCGAGCCCGCCAACCTCACGCTCGACCTCGACGGCACGGGTCCGTTCGACCTGACGTGGTCGGTGATCGCGCCGCCAGGAGGCAGCGCCTTCCCGCCCTTCGGGACGGTCGCGTCCGACGTCAACTCGATCAGCTTCTCGAGCACGCTCATCGGCACGGGCAACTTCACCGTGACCGCGCTGGTGACCAACGCGTGCGGCTCCGTCGGCGACTCCTTCGTCGTGACGGTCGAGGATCGACTCGGGCCCGACATCGTCGTCGACGCCTTCCTCATGGAGTGCAGTCGCCTGCTGGCGAGGCCGCCCGGCCTCGGCCTGCCGACGGGTGAGACTTCGCTGAACGGTCCGGCCCGGGTCGATCACGGCCCCCGGCAGCACGGCCTCGAAGCGGATGGGGAGGGCGAGATCGCCGACCTCGACTACCTCGAGGAGAAGCGACGCGTCGACGCCCGTGAGGCCGAGCTCGCCGAAGAGCGTCTCTCGGAGCTCGATCCTCCCGACATCCCGATGGCGCTGGGATGCGGCTCGCCTTGCACCACCGGCACCGCCGAGGCGATCCATCCGTTCTACGACGTCTTCATCAACTGCAACGACGGCTCCTTCACCGCCCGCACCGGCGCCCTCCATCCGGTCACGGTCTCGTCGGGTGCCATGCAGAACGTCATCTTCGGTGGCGCCGGCGGTGGCTCCACGACCTCCGACGCCGGCTGGTACATCCACGACACGGGAACGTTCTTCAACGATCCCATGGGTGCCGCGGTCTGCGTCTTCGATCCTCCCGACACCGCGGCTGAGCCCAACAGCATCGGTCTCGAGGCCGAGTGGACGGTGAGCCCCGCCGACGGGATCAACCTCGTTCTTCGTGAGGAGATGGTCGCGTTCGGAACGACGCCGGAGAACTCCGGGATCCGGATGAGCCTCGGCATCGCGAACGACCCGGGCTCCATGAGGACGATCAGCGCTGGCGTGCGCTGGCAGATCGACTACCAGAATGCCAGCGACGACGGTCCGATCTTCGCCTCGGTGAGCTGCCAGCCGCCGGAGGTCGTCGAGCAGTGGACCACCGAGCATCTCCTGACACCGGCGGAGACGCTCGACTTCTACCGCATCCAGAACAACACCGGCACGCCGATCTTCGGCAACTTCAACAGCACGACCGAGCTCGTCGGCTTCCCCGGCACGGGCACGCCGGACCGCCTGGTCTATGGCCGGTGGAGTGCGCTGCGTGGCTCGGCCTGGAACTACGTGGTCGCCGAAGGGGCCGCGGGGCCCGACTCCGACTCCGCGGTGCTGTTCTCCTACGGTCACGAGCTCGCCAACGCCATGACCATCGCTCCGGGCGAGTCGTTCCTGCGTTCGGTCGTCCTCTTCACCAGCGACGACGCGGTCGACTGCGGCGACTTCACGCCGGGCACCGGCACGGGCACCTTCATCCAGGCCTGTCCCGGTGACTGCGTGGAGATCGGTGCGCTGGCTCTCGACGCTTGCGGCACGACGACGGCCAACCTCGTCGGCACGTCTCCCGGTGCTCCGCCCTGCGTCGGTCTTCCCTGCGAGGTGCAGTTCATCGCTCCGGGCGAGTACACCTACACCTTCGCGGCCACCGACGAGGCCGGCAACATGACCGAGGCGGAAGCGGTCGTCCGCATCCTCACCGACATCGAGTGCAGCGCCATCGAGTGTCGGCCCGCGGTCAGCGGCCCGCCGCCCGACGTGACGATCTGCGAAGCGGGTCTCGCCACCCTCGACGCCCGCAGCCTGTCGCTGCTCGGCTGCGCCACCGAGATCACCTACGAGTGGCGTGACGGCAGCGGGATGGTCGTTGGCACCGATCCGGTCATCGACGTCGCGCCGACCGCGACGACGACCTACACGGTCACGGTCGACTGCATGGGCGTCGCCGACTGCGCCTACGAGGACACCGCCACGGTGCTCGTCGAGCTGCCGCCGGTCTTCGACACGGTCGATGCCATCGACATCTCCCCGTGCAACATCGGTGTCGACCTCCAGTGGTGGCCCGCGACCTTCCGCTCCGATGCCGGCACGGGGGCGTACAACATCTATCGCAGCACCGTGAGCTGCGACGACGCGCTCCTGCAGCCGCCGCTCAAGACGGGCTATCCGTTCCTTCAGCTCTTCGACGACGACGTCGATGGCTCCGGCACCTACTACTACGTCATCGAGGCCGAGGACTCTCAGCGATCCACCTGCACGCCGCAAGGCGTCCACTACGGTGGTCTCGCGACGCGGCTCTGCCTCGAGGCAGTCATGGACGCCGAGTCACCGGGCACGCCGAACGAGGTCTTCAACACACTCCGCGCGAGCAACGTCGGCGAGCAGGTCACGATGAGCTGGGTCGCTGCCCGACCGTTGCTGCCCACCGAGAGCTACGTGCTCTTCAAGGCCTTGGGCTCACCGACGGCGATCTTCCAGCAGGTCAACCCGGCTGGCGACGTCGCGCGATCCTTCGACGATCTCGACACGAGCTCGCCGATTCAGTTCTTCGACCTGCGGGTCCAGAACCAGTGCGGTGATCTCTCGATCGACGAGTACCCGCCCGGCTACGACCACTGATCGACGTCATCCCGCGTCGGGGGAGTCCTCCTCCGACGCGGGTCGCCAACCCGTCTCCTCGCTGAAGCTCGCCCGGATCGCCTCGCGTGGCGGCGGCGTCTTCCAGAGCGGCAAGGAGCGACCCAACGCGTGCGTTCGGACCTGCTCGCGGAAGTAGGTCTCGTGGTCGTGCTCGATCTCGGCCATGGTGAGCAGGCAGTCGATCCACTCGTGCCGCCCACAGGCATGAGCGAGCCGAGCCGCCGTCTCGTACTCCCTGATGTTCTCGCTCTCGAGCTGGCCCGCCCCGTACATCGGCGCGAGCCAACCCGAGACGTGGCAGAGGGCGCCGAGCACGGTGCCGATCCAGCGCGTGCGACGCTCTCGCCCACGGTCGGCCCGCTCGCCCAGCTCGTGCAGCATCACGCCGACTTGCCGGCGGTGATGCCACTCCTCCTCCTCGATGACGCGGATGCGCTCGCGCTCCTCCCCGCGCACCGAGCGCCAGTGACCTCGGTACGCGAGTGCAGCGGCCTGCTCACCGGAGTAAGCGAGCTGGAGCAACGCGACGAGCTCGCGCCGAGGGTCGGAGACGACGACGGTCACGCGAGAAGCATGACACCGACCGACCCGGACGCGGGCACCGTCACGTGACTTGAATCAGGTGTTGTGGCCCTGCCGCGGCGGTGTCGCCACGTCGTGGAGGAAGACCGAGATGGGGTTCTCGGCTCCCTCGTAACGGTCGCCGTGCGTCCCGCCGTTCTCGAGCTTGAGAACACCGCGCGGGCAAACCGCCGAGCACACGCCGCAGCCCACGCAAGAGGCACGGACGATGTTCTCCCCTCGCTGCGCATAGGCCCGCACGTCGATGCCCATCTCGCAGTAGGTGGAGCAGTTGCCGCAGCTCATGCACTGCGAGCCGTTGGTCGTGATGCGGAAGCGCGAGAAGAAGCGCTGGAAGATCCCGAGGATGGCCGCCTGGGGACAGCCGAAGCGACACCACACGCGACTGCCGAGCAGCGGGTAGAAGCCCACGCCCACGACGCCGGAGAACACCGCGCCGATCCACAGGCCGTAGAACTTGGCGAAGCCGAACGAGGCCGAGCCGAGGACGCGCCCCTCGGTGGCCGAGTTGATCCAGAGCACCGCCGTCGTCACGACGACGAGCACGAGCACGGCGTGGATGAGCCAGCGTTCGACCACCCAGGCCCAGCGCGACTTGACCGACTGCTGACGCCAGGGATCACCGAGGGTCTCCGCCAGGCCACCGCAGCCGCACACCCAGGAGCAGTACCAGCGCTTGCCGAAGAAGTACGTGAGCAGCGGCGTCCCGACGAGGGACAGGATGGCGCCCCAGGTGATCATGAAGACGCCGAGGCCGCCGGGATGCGACATCAGCCCGTGCAGGCTACCGGGCCAGAGGTACTCCGGCTTCAGCGGCCAGAAGTAGCTGAAGTAAAACTCGGGCTGGTGGAAGAGCTTGAGCAAGCCCGGGATGAGGAAGGCGAAGCCGAGCTGGAAGAACATGACCGAGACGGTCCGCACGACCTGGTAGCGGACGTGGCGGTACTTCCAGATCATCCGGACGCCGAACACGACCACGGCAAAGGTGTAGAGCGTGCCGTAGAGGAACCAGCGGTCGGCGCTCTGCCCGGTGATCAGCTCGGAGAGCGGATTGACCAGCGTCTTGGGGCCCTCGAGGAGGGCGGGCAGACCCTTGGCCTGCCACGAGTCGTAGAAGTACAAGACGACGTAGAAGCCGGTGATCCCGACGCCAAGGATCCAGCCGACCACCCCACGATTCTGCGAGCCGCGGAAGAAGTTGCCGTCGTTCTTGATGCCGGCCGACCGCGCCCCGTACCAGGACGACCAGGCGACGATGGCGCCGATCGACAGCGGGCCGAAGCTCAGCAAGAAGCCGCCCCACGAGCCCAGAAGGAACCCCGTGGTGAGCGAGGCGATGAGGAAGAAGGCGCCGAGCCCGACCAGGCCGTAACCGATCTTCTCGCCGGCGGAGAGGACTCGCGGACGCTCGGGAGGCGCGTCGAAGCCGAGCGCCTCTTCGTCGAAGTCGTGGGAGAGCATGCGGTCTTCGATCATGAGAGCTGCCTCCTCATCTGGACGCGAATGTCGTCTTCGTGACGGCGGAAGAACTCGGGATCGAAGTTGCCCTCGGCGAGGTGCTCGAGCACCCAGTCGACGTCACGGCCCTCGTCGATCCAGCGCTCGCAGGTCTCGTGTCGGTAGCGGATGCCCATGACGTTCACGCCGACCAGCTTGCGATCGACGTGGACCAGACGCAGGGAGTGCATCCCGTCGGGATGCTCCCAGTAGAGGTTCTGCTCGCCGGCGAGGCCGAGGTTGACCGAGCCGTAGACCTGGTACTCGAGGTCGAGGAACTTGGCCGAGTTGTACCAGGTGCCCGGGTGGTACTCGCGCCGCCGACCCGCCATGACCTCGGCAGCCACGAGACCCTGGGCCTTGCCCGTGTACCAAACCTGCTGCAAGAGGTTGCGCTCGGCATCGGGCACGACGATCTCGGCACAGTCACCGGCGGCCAGCACGCCGTCGACGTTGGTCCGGAGACTGCGGTCGACCAGGATGCCGCGACCGACCTGGATCTCGCTCTCGCGCACGAGATCGACGTTGGGGCTCACGCCGGCGGTCAGGCCGACGAGCTGGCAGTCGATGGTCTCGCCGCACTTCGTCTCGACGGCTCGCACGCGTCCGTCGGAGCCCCCGACGATGCGGCCGAGCTCGGTCTCGAGACGGAGGTCCATGCCCGATCCACGGATGAGGCGGTTGATCATCCCCGACTCTTCCGGGGGCAGGACGTTGTCCCAGTACGACTGCTCCCGCACGAGGAAGCTCACGTGAACGCCCCGCGAGTGGAGCATCTCCGCGAGCTCGATCCCGATGAGCCCGCCGCCGACGATGACCGCGTGCTCGCACTTCCGAGAGTTCTCGTAGAGCAGCTTCAGGTCCATGAGGTCGTAGAGACCCTGGACCCCGGGAAGATCCTGCCCCGGCCAGCCGAACTTGTTGGACTTCGAGCCGGTGGCGAGGAGGAGCTGGTCGAAGGGCAGCTCGACGCCGTCCTGCAGGACCAGGGACTTGGTGTCGGCGTCGAGGCGGGTGACCCAGGCACGACGCAGGTCGATGCGCTGCTCGGTCCAGAACGAGTCTTCGTAGGGCTTGGTGTCCTGATAGCGGACGTGTCCCATGAAGACGTACATGAGGGACGGGCGGGAGTAGTGGTACTGCGACTCGCCCGAGACGACGGTGATGGGCCAATCCGGCTGGAGCTCACGCAGCCGAATGGCCGCAGTGATCCCCGTGATGCCGTTGCCCAGGATGACGATCCGAGACAAGGGAACCTCCTGGAGCCGCGGTTGGCCGATCAACTTCCGCGAATCGCAACTCTAGCTCAGCTCGCGTCACCACGCGAGAGATGATCAGTGGAGCAGCTTCGCGACACGGCGACGAAGCACGGGCACGACCTCCTCGTCGAACCACGGGTTGTTCTTGAACCAGGCGCGGTTGCGAGGGCTGGGGTGAGGGAGCGGGAGGACCTTCGGCCAGTGCTTCTTCCAGTCCTTCACGACCTCGGTCAAGGTTCGACGTCCGACATCGAGGTGCCACTCCTGAGCGTGACGACCGAGAACGATCGTCAGCTCCACCTTCTTCAGCTTCGCCAGCAACGCCTCCCGCCAGAGCGGAGCGCACTCGGGCCGGGGTGGCAGGTCACCGGACTTGCCCGTGCCGGGGTAGCAAAAACCCATGGGCAGGATGGCGATCTGGGTCGGGTCGTAGAAGGCGTCCTTGTCGACCCCCAACCAGTCGCGCAGGCGATCGCCGCTGGGGTCGTCGAAGGGGATGCCGCTCTCGTGGACTCGACGGCCAGGCGCCTGACCGGCGATGAGGATCGGAGCCCGTGGCCCGACCTGCACGACCGGACGCGGGCCCGACGGCAGGTCGGCCTCGCAAGCGCGACAGGCTCGGACTTCCTCGAGCAGGGACTTCAGGGTCGGCGTGGAGAGACCTCCGTCTCCCTTGGATGCCAGGGCCTCCCCGTGGGTTACCTGCCGACGCCGCGACGCGCGCTGCCGCCCCGCTCCGACCGAGAGTCACCCCGCCACGACCGCTCGTCGACCTCACGCGACTCGCCGACCCGGCTTCGACGCAGGAGCGGCGCACAGCTCAGGTCGGTGATGGCGCCGGAGCCCGCCAGGTCGATCTCCAGGCGGGCGACGGGCTCCCCGCTCAAGGCCACGGACTGCCAGCCGTTGTCGTCCTGCACCGGCACGGCGATCGACTCGATCAGGCCTCCGCCCGGGCCGTAGGTCCGCAGCTCCGTGCCCGGCTCGTCGATGTCGAGCAGGCCCACCGAGAGCAGCTCCTCCGAGCTCACGAGCTCGATGACCAGCAGGCCGCCGTCCCGCGCGTCGTCGGGAGCGCAGGCCGACTCGACCTCCGAGAGGATGAGCACCGCACCGAGCGCGGCCGCGTTGCCGGGACCCGGACCGGGAGCTGCGAGGTCTTCGTCGTCGCAAGTCACCGCGCTCGTGTCGAAGATCATCGGCGGCGTGCTGCCGGAGATGGTCAAGCCGGGGAACTCGGTCGAGATCTCCGTGCCGGCCGGGAAGCCATCGAAGTCGCGCGTCGTGCACGACACGCGCTCGGCCGCACCGAGGTCGGGAGAGCCGTCGCGCACGCGGCCGCACTGATCGGCGGCGGGAGCGCCGGCGAGGGTGCCCGCGTCGATGGCGATGCTCCCGGCGCTCAGCTCGAGAAGCTGCGTGTCACCGCAGTCCGAGATCGGCTCGAGCCCGGGATCGGAGCTGAACGCGAACGCCGGGCAGGGCGAGGCAGCGGGCGTGCAGCTCTCGACGAGGTTGGTGTCGTTGACGACGAAGGTGACCCCATCGCTGAGGTACGCGTCGTCGGGACCGTTGTCGGCGAGGATCGTGTTGGTCATCTCGATCTCGGCGATGATGGCCCAGAGCCCCCCTCCATCCGTGCCGGCTTCATTGCCGGCCAGGGTGCAGTTGACGATCGCGAGCGGCGCGCTCAGGCCGCCCACCACCAGGCCCCCTCCGAGATCGAGAGAGGTGTTGCCGGTCACGGTGACGTTCGTCAGGGTTCCACCGTTGGGGCCCTTGGCGAAGACGATGCCCCCACCGACCTCGGCCTCGTTGTCGGCCACCAGGCAGTCGGTCATCACGAGCCCGGTCAGCCCCCCCACGATGACGCCACCGCCGAGATCCGCGACGTTCTCGGTCACTCGGCAGTCGGCCATGACGAGCGTGGCGTCGTCGCCGATGAGCGCCACGCCGCCACCGACGTCCTGCGCCGTGTTCTCCGTGACGAAGCAGCGCTCGAGCGTGACGGTGCTGCTCGTCACGTCGGCGAAGAGGCCGGCCCCGAGATCGAAGGTCATGCCGTTGGTCAACACGAGATCTCGCAAGACCACGTCGACGTCGCTCGCCTCGATCGTGACGATCCGAAACGTGCCGTCGCCATTCAGGGTGTTGCCCGCGGCGTCGCCCCCGATGGTGACCGACTCGGTGATCGTCGGCAGCGCCGAGAGGAGATCGACCTGACCGGGCAGCGTGAAGTCGATGACGTCGGCTCCCGCGCTGCCTTCGGCATCGAGGAGCGCCTGTCGGAGCGTGCCGGGTCCCGCATCAGCGAGGTCGTCGACGGTGAAGGTCGCCGCCTGCGACGAACCGGTGAGCACGAGAGCGAAGAGCGAAACCGAGACACCGCGACCGAGCATGCCGAGCCTCCATGGCCGACGACGATCACCGATGACCGTCCTCTGGCTCAGGCGGAACTTAGCGTCGTTGCTTCGGGCCCACCAGGGAGGTGGGTGCGTCTTCGACGATCGTCATCATCTTCTCGTCACGAGGTGAACCAGGACGCCTCGAACGACCATCGCGTTCAACCTTCTCGACCGTGCTTTCGTCCAAGAATGAGACTCTGTGTTTCGATCTGATCCTGCCTGCCCGGAGCCTCCGTCATGACCCGACCGACCCAGCTCACCCTGCCCTGCGTCCTGGCTCTTCTCCTGACGACCACCGGTCACGCCCAGGACCAGGAGAGCCCGTCACCCGGAACGCCCGACCTCTCGGGTCAGTGGACCCTCAACCAGGAGCTGAGCGACGACCCGCGCGAGATGATGCGTCGTCAGCGTGGCCAAGGTGCCGACGGACGCGACGGTCGCTCGGGTCGCACCGAGCGTCGGCGCGGAGGCGGCGACGGCTTCAGCGGTCGAGGCGGCCAGGGAGGTCGGGGCGGACGCGGTGGTGAGGCCCGCAGCAGAGGCGGTCAGCGACGCGGTGGCTCCGAGGGTCGCCGGTCGGGGGGCAGCTCGGTTCTCCGAGACACGTCGTTGGAGATCTCCCAGGAAGGCTCGGCCGTGGCCGTGACGACCCCGCGCGGCCTGCGCCTGCTCGATCCCGCCACTGGCTTCGTCACCGTGGCCGGCGGCGACGCGGCCCCCGAAGGCACGAACGTGGCGTGGGAGGGCAACGAGCTCGTCGTCCGCACCCCCCGGGGCGAGCGGGGTGAGGTCGTGGAGCGCTGGTCGGTCTCCGCCGACGGCAAGCAACTCACCCTGGCGGTCACGCTCCCCCGTCGGTCCGGTGAGCCCCTGACTCTCCGCCGCGTGTTCGACGCCCGTCCGGAGCCGGCTCCCGCCGCGGACACGTCGGAGAACCCGCCGAAGGAGTGAGAGCCCCGGGTCCGGCTCACGTCCTCGGCCGCTCGCGACGAACCCAGTTAAATGATGCGGGCTCGCTCGTGATGTACCC
>JBCCFW010000055.1:0-38389 GCA_039029535.1 Acidobacteriota bacterium | reverse complement strand
CTTCCGCGTCGGTACGGAGATTCGGCCGGTGCTGGTCGCTCCCTCCGAGCTGGCCGAGGGCATCGATCGCCACTACCGCGATCCCGAGACCTCGGGCGTTCACGCTTCCATCGAGCTGGCTCCCGGCGACCGCTACGTCCTCAAGGATCTCGGTTCGACCAACGGCACCTTCCTGGAGGGCCGACGCGTCGCGGTGGCCGAGATCCGCAGCGGCCAGCAGTTCAAGTGCGGCGCCAACATCTACCTCTTCTCGGTGGCGAGCTCCGTCGGAGACACCACGGCCGCGCGCTCCGACCCGTTCGGGGCTGCTCCGGGCCCCGAGGCCACCCGCGAGATGGCGCTGCCGGACCCGCCGCCCGTCGAGGAGCCCGTGCCTCCGGTCATCCCACCGGCGATCCCTGCCCAGAGCCTGGTCAACCAGGAGCTCCAGCCGCCGCCGACGCCGACCCAGCAGGCGCCCCTGGGCGAGGTGCCTGAGCTGCCCGAGCTCTCCGATTTCGGCCCGCCGACGCGGCAGGTGCCGATCCCGAGTCAGCTCGACCCCCCGAGCGGCCCGCTGACGCCGCCATCCGACATCTCGTCACAGCCCCTGTCGATCCCGCCGGTGCTCCCGCCCACGGAGAACCCGCTCGGAGCGCCGGGGGAGGGCCTTCCCGTGCCACCGGCAGTCGGTCCCTTGTCGATCCCGCCCGTGATGCCTCCGGTGGCACCCTCCGACAGCATTCCGGCGCCGGCTCCACCGGTCGTGCCGCCGGCCGGTCTCCAGCCTCCGCCGATGGCGCCCGCTCCGACGGTGCCCGGGGCCTCACTGCCTCCTCTCGGGGAGCAGGTCGTGGCTCCGGCGGCGGCCCCGTCGGCCGAGGCGGCCGCCCTGCCTCCGGGTGTCGTGCGCTCCAGCTACGGGGTCTACCTCGTGGTCGAGCGAGGCCGCGACGCTGGCGTGGTGTTCCCCGTCAATCGCCCGACCACGGTCATCGGACGCGCGGACACCGAGGTCTCCCTCAACGACCCCGACATCAGCCGTCGTCATGCGGCCTTCGAGGTGCAGGGGGAGGGGCGCTACCTGCTCCGGGACCTCAAGTCGACCAACGGCACTCAAATCAACGGGATCCGCATCACCGAGCAGGCCATGGCCGACAACGACAAGATCCGGCTGGGCTCCACCGTGCTCAAGCTGGTCGTCGGGCATGGTCGGGTCGCCGATGCCCTGTCCAACCTGCCCGGTTGACGAACGTCACTCGAACTGCTGGATGACCGCTGGAGCACAGCGAGTCGGGGCAAACAGGGGCGGTTCAGGGTGCTTGGAGGCCGTCCCGAGAGGCTTGTCGTGGCAGCATGAGAGCCGCCCCGAAGCGTGTTAGCCTCGTGTTCGAGGCGACTCGGCCCTCTTGGGGGACGGAGCTTCGGAGGGGCTCTGGGGGCCGTTGAGGGCCGTGATCGGCTTCCTGGCCGGTTTCAGTGGGCCGCTGCCTTGACTTTCGCGAGAACGCATTGCTACATTACCATGGACTTGGAATCCGCTTCGTAGCTCGTGCTCGCGCAGTGCGTCCCGTGACGGGGCGCCATGTCTCGTTTGAGACGTGCTCGACACGTTGAGACTGGCGAATTCTGGGTCGACGCGAGGCGAGACGGGAAGCTCGCCGCACCTCTCACGCGTCCACAACACAGCGAGTGAGTTCGGGTCTGTCGGGACGCCGCACGCCGTCGTGCTGCCTCACCGATCAGCCGGAGGAACGTTCATGACTGGACCTGCAAACTGGCGCCGCGGCGTCACGTACCTGCTCGGCGTCATCGCCTGCACGGCCATCCTTTTTACGAGCTTCAGCTCGCAGGGTCGTGCCAGCCTCAGCAAGGCCCTGAAGGAAGGCCTGGGCTTCCAATCCCCAGTGTTCGGCAGCCAGGCCGAGCCGGCACCCGCCCGCACGATCAGCACGCGCTCCGCGCGAGCCATCGCGGCCGAGTACCGCGAGCTCGCGAAGGACACCGAGCTGGTGAGGGTGGCTGCCCTCAACTTCAATCCGTTCAAGGACGGCAACCTGCCTCAGAGCATTCCCGGACTTCCGGCTGAGCTGCTCTCCGGCCTGGGTACCCCCTTCATTCCTCCGGGGATGAGCGCGGACTACGGCTACATGCTCGTCCAGTACGAGCAGGCCGGCCCGGTCCACGAAGGGCTCACCAAGCTCGGCGTCGAGGTTCTTCGGGCGGTCCCGAACAAGAACTACCTCGTCCGGGTCAAGGACTCTGACCGCAACCTGCTCGACTCCGTCGAGGGCGTGACTTGGACCGGTGACTTCCTCCCGGCCTACAAGGTCGACGTCCTCTCGCGCGACATGCTCACCGGCAAGCGCGGCTTCGATGTCGACCACCGCGGCATGCTCCGCTTCCAGGTTCACTTCCACGCCGACCTCGATGCTTCCCCTTACGAGACTGCGCTCAAGCAGGTTCCCGGGGTTGAGCTGGAGAACCTCACCCAGTACCGAGAGGACCCGGACGTCGCCCACGTCCTGATTGCTCCTCACGACCTCACCGAGTTCCTGGTCCAGACCGCGCGGATGCACGACGTCCGCTCGATCGACTTCGTGCCGGTCATTCGCCAGCACGAGGACCACGCGGTCTGGTGGGGCCAGACGGGCATCACCGACCTCGGTGCCTCGAACTACGACGAGACGGCTCGTCTGTTCGCTCTCGGCATCGAGGGTGAGGGCATGATCGGCGCCATCCAGGACGATGGCCTCGAGAACGACAACTGTGCCTTCAAGTACGGCAACGACGTCGACGAGGCGTGCTGGCCCATCGGTCCGGAGCCCACCTCGCCCATGTCGCCTCCCGAGGAGGAGGGTGAGCTCGACTCCATCCGTACCCGCATGCGGAAGACCGTCTCCTACCTGCTCTTCACCGGTGCAGCTGCATACAGCACGGGTGATCAGCATGGCACCAGCACCTCCGGCTGCATGCTCGGTGACGTCTTCGGCCCGACGCCCAACGGCGCTCTCGCCTCTCGTCCCTACATCCGCGACCTCGGCACGCTGCAGAACATCCTGACCTGCGAGCGCACCGATGGTGACTGGGCGGTCGGCGACCTTCTCCGTAACGAGCTTGCCAGTCTCGTCGACGACCCCACGGTCAACGACCCCGGCATGCCCGTCGACTACGGCACGAACGTGCAGCACCACCAGGCCCAGGACGGCATGGCGCCGGGTGCTTCTCTCGTGTTCCAGGACATCGGTGACGCGGCCGACAACCTCGTCGGTGGTTGGCAGGCCAGCGCGGCCTACGACCAGGTCGACGACATCGGCGCCACGATGCACAACGCCTCCTTCGGTGGTGACCCCTGCACCGGTTGCTACAACCAGAACGCCGCCCTCGCCGACGTCGCTCTCTGGCGTGACCGCATTTTCGTGGGCGTCTCCTCCGCTGGTAACGACGGTGCCACCGGCCCGCAGACCATCGGTGCCGGCATCGCGCACGGCAAGAGCGTCATGACCATCGGCGCTTCGGTTCGCTCCAACTCCGCGAGTGGTGGCTCCGCCGACCGCCCGGGTGAGGACCGCGCGAACTACTCCGGCATCGGCCCGGGCTCCGGCGGCACGCTCAAGCCCGAGCTCCTCTCGCCCGGCTCGGTCATCGCCCACACCGGCTCGATGCCCGCCGAGGACGGCAGCGGCTCCGGCAACAACGACTGCGGCATCCCCGCCAACGTCACCGGCACCTCCTTCGCCAGCCCGAACCTCGGTGGTTACGGCCTGCTCGTCCAGCAGTACTTCATGGACGGCTGGTACCCGAGCGGCGTGGCGAACCCCGCCGACGCACTCCGCCCGACCAACGCGCTCACCCGCGCCGTCCTGGTCAACTCGGCCCGCAACATGCGTGGCCTCCGTACCGACAGCACCGGTCTCGGCTCCGCGCCGCGCCCGAACTTCGGTCAGGGCTGGGGCGCTCCGCGTCTCGACGACACGCTCTACTTCGCCGGTGACCCGCTCCGCAACGATCCGCAGGGCGACACCGAGCGCGCGCGTCTCATCGTCCTCACGGACACCCCGAACGGTCTCGACACCACCGACCCGATGATGCTCGTCGCCGAGCCGGGTGGCCGCACCCGCGACGAGCTCGTCCAGTCGCTGCGCACGGCCGTCACCGATGGTGGCTACCAGACCTTCGCGCTCAACGTGATCAACCCGGATCCGACCGACGTCGCCAACGAGCTCCGCATCACGATGTGCTACACGGACTCGCCGGGTGGCGCGCTCGACGCTCCGGTCGTCAACGACGTCGACCTCGAGGTCATCAGCCCCTCCGGCGTCGTCTACCGTCCCGACCCGCAGACCGCGTGGCCCGGTGTCGGCGATCCCGCCGAGGAGCAGGGTTACACCCGTCCGTCCACCGACCAGACCGCGCAGTCGACCACTCCGCCGTTCCAGGATCTCGATGATCGTGACGCTCTCAACACCTGTGAGAACGTGTTCATCAACCCGCGCGACGTCGAAGAGGGCAGCTGGCAGTTCAACGTCATCGGCTTCGACGTTCCCGGTGGTGGCGGTCCCGACACGGCGACCCCGAACTTCATCCGCAACGACCTGACGCCGACCATCGACACCTCCATTCCTTGTGATGGCGTCAACGACATCGATCAGTTCGACTCGATCTCCCGCCTCGAGCAGGGCTACGCCCTCATCGTCTCGGGCAACTTCACGACGACGCAGGGTCTGGTCTCGCTCAACCGCTCCAGCTTCGGCTGTGGTGGCGACGACCTCTTCATCACCGTCACCGACGAGAACGGTGATGCGATGCCTGACGACATCGCCTGCCCGCCGCGCGCGACCATCGACGTCGACCTCACCACGACCACCCCGAGCCCGGGCTTCTCGCGTGACCGCGAGATCGTCACGCTCTCCGGCACGCAGCCCAGCTACACCAACGCCGTCGGTCTCCCGGTGGTCATCGTCGCCGACTTCCGCGACGTCATCCACGGCGACGGCATCGTGCAGATCGCCGAGGGTGAGCTCATCACGGTCACCTACAAGGACGTGAACCCCTGTGGTGGTGAGTCCTTCGCTCAGGCCTCCGTGTCCTGCCGCCCGACGGTCTCCGACCAGGGCAGCTCGATCTCCGGTGGTTGTGACGTCGTGAACCCGGGCGCGGTCGGAACCTCGACCGTCCGTCCCGACCAGTTCCTCGACGCCGACGAGCTCGTTCGGTACACCGTCTTCTTCCTGAACGACGGCAGCTCCGACCTCAACGACGCCATCGTCAGCCTCGAGCCGGACCCGACCGATCCGCTGATGATCGCCCGCGGTGATCTCGCGGTGGACGTGCTCGATTCGCCGCAGAACGTCGGCCTCGCGCCTCCGGGTCGTCGTAGTGATGCGACCTTCACGGTCCAGATGGGCCCACGTTGCAGCAACGATGTCGGACCCGAGTGTCTCGGTCCGAACTTCGACGGCATCCCGCGTCGCTACCAGCTCAACTTCAACGTCTGCGTCAGCTCGCCTGCCGACGGTCTCAACTTCCCGCGCTGCTACCAGCAGACGCAGAACCTCGAGTCCGACATCCAGGCGTTCACCTACAACACGACCGACCCGAACGGTGAGCTCTACCAGCTCGGCGGCATCGAGCGGCTCGTGCCCGGCGCGGCCGATGGCTCGCTCAACCCCGAGGACTACGTCGAGTTCGACGCGATGTGGTACGACCCGGACGCCGACTGCGGCACCGGTCCCGGCTCCTGCGCGACCATCTGTGACGTCGGCCGTGACGCCTGGCCGCCGCCGGCCGTCTGCCTGGTCGCTCCTGTCTTCCGCGGCAACGCGTTCGAGCCGTGGGACTTCAACGACGACGAGGATGGTTTCGAGGCGATGGCCTACTCCGGTGACGGCAACGAGGTCGGTCCTCCGACCGCCGCCGCCCAGGAGTGGTTCTGGAAGGGTGCCCCCGATGGTGGTGGTTGCGGTTGGGAGGACGAGCTCCAGGACCAACTGCTGACCGGTGCCGTCTTCGACAGCTCGCACCCGGACGTCTTCGACCAGCCGTGGGGCATCTGGCACACCGGTGACATCAACCCGGTGGTCGGCAACACCGGTCCGTTCCCGGGCGCGATGCCGCCGGCTCAGGGTGTCCCGTTCTTCGACGACGAGGACAGCCCGATCCACCACACGATGTACTGGGATCCCCCGGGTCCTGGCGACAACAGCGCCGGCCAGTGGTGCGAGACCTACCTCTCGGATCCGATCCGGTTCCCGAACTTCTACCGCTCCTTCCTGAAGCCGCCGAGGCTCTTCCGGGTCCACGGTACGAACCCCGAGTTCCAGGTCGAGTTCGACGACCTCCGTGTCTACACGCGACTCGACGGTCACACCATCGACGGCAACAACCTCACCGTCGCGAGCTGGGCGACCGAGAACTCCCCGGTCGATCCCGTCGTGATGGCGGGTGTCTCCAGCCTGTCGTGGGCTCAGTTCCAGTACCTGCAGCTCATCTTCACGGATGACACGCGGCCGGAGTGGGAGACCGAAGACAGCTTCATCGACGACAACCTCAGCGCTCTCGACGAGAACTTCCCGGACCGGAGCTACGAGGACATCTACGGTCAGGCCGCGGATTCGTGGGACATGGCCCTCTCCTGGGCCCACCTCCACTTCGACGGCTTCACGAGCCAGAACCAGTATGGCTGGGGCATCGATGACGTCGGCTTCCAGTGGCAGGAGACCCGCGACGTCGATGACGAGACCGACTGCTCGCTCATCAACGGCGGCGGTGGTCAGGAGGCTCAGGTCTTCTTCACCGAGTCGCGCTACAACGCCTGTGAGGGCGAGCTCGACATCGTCGTCGTCGACACCACGACCGTGGGCCTGCCCGCGACCATGGCGGTCTGCGTGAGCTCGGACGCCGAGGACTTCGAGGCGGCCATCGTCACGCAGGTCACCCCGACCCGGTGGGAGGGTTCCATCCCGTTCACCGGCGACCCGGCCGACGACGTGCTCGGCACGCTGCTCATCTCCCCGGGTCAGGTCGACATCGGCCAGGGTGCTGATGACGTCCGCGTCGAGTTCGATCCGTTCAACGCGTCCGACCACGATCCGGGCTCTCCCGCCGAGGAGATCTGTGACTGGATGGATGCGGACGGTGACGGCATCAACGACGACATCGCGCCGATGGACGGCATTCCCGACGCCGAGGACGGTTCGATGAACCTCTTCGAGCGGGAGCGCGTCGACTTCTCGGTCATCAACTGCACGTCGGGCCGCGTCTTCTACATCAACCACACCCTCCAGGACACCGGCACCGGTGACGGCGACCAGTTCGCCGACCACGGTGAGACGGTCTGGATGTCGGTGACCCTCACTTCGCAGCTCGCCTCCGACCTGCGCGACGTCACGGTGACCTTGAGCACCGAGGACGACACCGTCTGCATCATCCAGGACACCGTGTTCCTGGACACGCTGCCGGCGAACAACGTCCTGACCCAGACGCCGCTGGATCCGGGTGGTGCTCCGGGCCGACAGGGCTTCCTGTTCTCGGTGCCTGCCGAGGTGCGCACGACCGACCTCGCGGATCCGCGCAGGGTCACCTTCCGCATCGACGTGGAAGGCGTGAACCAGGGCAACCTGAACGAGTTCTCGACCCTCGGTACGGGCTTCGACTCCTTCCAGCCGATGGAGGCGCAGCTCATCCTCGACGTCGACTCCCGCAACACGATGGCGGACTACAACCTCAGCGTGAACCCGGGTGAGTTCTTCGAGGGCTTCGAGGGCAGCTCGGCGTCCTTCGGCTTCGAGAACATCCGCATCGACGCGGTGCGTCCTGGCTTCGGCCAGCCGCAGTTCCTCGACGCCACCACCGACACCCGCTACGGCGCGGCTGACAACAACGGGTTCTGCCCCGAGTGTCCGTCGCAGACCGACTGCGTGGTCGGTGTCGACTGCGACCACCGCTTCGTCCCGGGTGAGTACGACCTCACCGAGCCGGAGTGGCGCTTCACGGACGACTGGGCCTACACGGGCAACCAGGCGTTCAAGTTCGGTGATCCGGAAGACGATGCCGACGAGAACGACTTCGGTCAGCACTACAAGCGTGGTCAGTTCGCCTCGCTCGAGCTGCCGCCGCTGCGTCTCGCCTGCAACGACACCATCACTCCCGAGCTGGACTTCCGGCACATCGCCAACGACTGGTTCCCGAGCTTCACCTCCGGTCTCGTGACCCCGATCGGCTCCTTCGTGGTCGAGATCGCGGCGAGCCCGACCGGCGTGGACCCGGGTGCCCCCGACACTTACCGCGAGCCGACGCACGCCATGCCGGCGACGATCGCGGCTGAGTTCCCGACCTCGAACTTCCGACGGCTGTACGCCTACCAGAGCCCGTACGACTCGGCGACTGACGCGCTGAATGCCTGCCGCACCCTCTACTGCGGTCAGCACCATCACGTCTATGCCGGTCAGGGCGATCCGTTCAACGCGCCTGGCTCGGCTTCCGATCCGCGCGCTGGTTCGGACGGGCACAGCACCTGGGAGAACCCGATCATCGACCTGTCCGACTACTGTGGTCAGGAAGTCGTCATCCGCTTCACCGCTCAGGTGATGCAGGACTTCGAAATCCAGGCCGGCAACGTCGGTTGGCTCATCGACGACGTCACCCTCCGCGGTGTCTCGAACTCCCTGGGCCTGACGACTCAGGCGCTCGACAACGGCGAGACTCCCTGTGAGCTGATCGCCGCCTTCGAGAGCACCTCGGCGGACTGCTTCGGCGACGAGGTCACCTTCTTCGACCGTCACTCCGGTCTCGGCCAGTTCCGCATGGACGGCACGCCCGAGCCCATCGAGTACGACTACGAGTTCACCGGCGACGCCGGCACCGTCACCCTCGGTGGCCCGCTGGCCGAGGACCGCGTGCTCACGTCTCCGGGCTCCCGTGGCACGGCGGCGAACCCGATCATCGACCCGGTCGCCTTCGGCGTCGTGACGATGCCCGGCACCTTCACGGCCACGCAGCGCCTCTACCAGGGTGGTGCGCTGGTTGCGGAGTTCACCGACACGGTCATCTACAAGGATGCTCCCGTGCCCGTGTTCGCCGTCACCGGTGCCGGTCCGTTCGCGGGCGGCTCCACGCTGCTCTCCGCGGACGTGAGCTGGATGATGACTCCGGACCCGGCACGTGACCTGGTCTACCGCTGGAACTTCGACGACGGCACCGCCATCGACGCCTCCGGCGACGTGGTGAGCCACGTGTTCGCCGAGCCCGGCGACTACGACGTCGAGCTCTGCGTGCAGGACGAGGACGGTTGTGAGGGTTGCGTGGTCAACACCATCACCGTCGGTGCTCAGCCGCTGTTCTTCTTCGAGGACGTGACGGTCGTCGACGAGTGCGCTGCGCCTGGCTCGACGGGCCTCGGCGATGGCAACGGTGACTACAACGAGTACGTGACCATCACCGTGAACTTCCGCAACGACGGTACCGACGCGACCAACGTGCTCGGTTACCTCCAGTCGCCGGACCCGGCGGTCGAGATCGTCGGCGGCGCCGCCATCTTCGGCGACGTCCCGATGGGCACGATCAGCAACCCGGGTGAGTTCACGTTCATCCGCCGGCCGGATGCCAACGATGACCCGAACTGCCTGGTCGTTCCGTTCGAGCTCAGCCTCGTCAGCGACTCGGGTGCCGTGGCTCAGGAAGTCACCTTCGCCTTCCCGATGGGCGGCGCGGTCGACGTCATGGACGCCACGGATCCGGCCCCGCCGGCCGGCGTGCTCTGCATGGGCGACACCGCCCCGGTGGTGCACACCAAGCCCGGCGTGGCTGGCTGTCTCGACGGCCTGACCTTCAGCATCGACATCCAGGGCATCGCGCTCGCGACCAACGGCAAGCTGGCGGCTGTCCGCCTCCGCGCGCCGTCCAGCCGCGACGTCACGCTCTACACGGGCAACGGCCTCGACCCGGAGCAGGACCTCTCGATCTGCTTCACGTTCGATTCGGGCGTCGGTCTCACCGACACCTGCGGCACGCTCAACCCGGCCACGGCGGAGACGATCGTCGACGACCTGACCGGTGAGGCGATGTCCGGTGCCAACCCGTGGCAGATCGAGATCAGCACCACGGTCGCTGGTGACTGCTTGACCACCGGTCAGTGGAACATCAGCAACCCGGTCCTCGAGCTGCGGGGCAAGAACCCGATGAACCTGGACCTCGGTACCGAGGGCACCTGCGAGGCCTGCTTGGCCCCGACGGTTCCCATCCACCAGGGCGTGAACGAGAACTGCGTCCTCGGCGTGGGCGGTGTCGGTGCGGTCAACTGGTCGCCGGCGGTGGACACCTCCGCCTGTCCGGACTCCGATGACCTCGTCTACGAGCTCTACGTCTCAACCGTCGAGGGTGAGCTGGGCATGCCGGCGACCATCCTCGACCCGGGTGAGGACTGCAGTGCCTGCGACACGATGGGTGGCGAGCTCTGCGCGTTCCCGCGTGGCAACGGTGCCTCGACCTGGCAGGTCTGTGGCCTCGAGGGCGTGTTCTACACGGTGGTGGTGTCGGATGCTGCCGACCCGGCCACGCGAGTGCCCAACGTCTCGGCTCCCGGCGACCCGGTCGCCGACGAGTTCCAGACCGAGAGCGTCGTCTGTGCCGTTCCGCCCGAGGCTCCGATCATCGCGGTGGTCAAGAGCCCGACGGTGGCAACGGACATCGAGGTCTGGGTCGACGTTCCGATGGGTGGCGGCCGTCCGCCGGTCCCGGCACGCCAGGGCGTGAACGCGACCAGCTACCACCTGTTCCAGGGTCTCCTGCTCGACCTCCACACGGGCTACACGCACGAGTCCGTTGGCTGCAACTTCGTCGCTCCCAACACCTCGCTCTCGTCGCCGACCGGGTCCTTCTACTACCTGGTTCCGGGCGTGAGCAACGCTGGCTGCGTCGGCATGGGTCGACAGGGCACGAGGGCTGGCCTCGGTGGTCCGCTCGAGTACGTGAACGGCCGACCCGAGGGCACGAACTCCTGCGGTGGCACCTGCTTCCCGTAGGACCGAGCCCCCTAGGGTGAGGTCGGCTTGACCGGCCTCACCCTCAGCGAAAGAGCCTGGGATGTCTTCATCCCAGGCTCTTTCTCTTTCTGGTGGTGGGTGTTTCGGACCCTCGCGGCATGGCCCTTGCTCGCTGGCGAGAGCGTCCCGCCGAAGGCCCACGGGATGTCAGCTTCTCGGGTTACGGAGGTTGTGCCTGAGGCCGGCCCTCGTCTGGAAGTCGACGTGTCCCTCGTCGTCGAGGCTGAGGGGTCGTGTCGGGACGAGGCCGATGACTCGGATGCTGCTCGCCGTCGTGCTCTGCTTCTTGGCGCCGAGCTCGCGGACGGAGCCCCTCCTGGGGGCCTCCATCCTCGAGGGTGACGGGTATCGCTACGGTCCTCGGCTGTTCGGTCAGCAAGGGGACGTGCTCGAGCTCTTTGGGCAGCTGGACGACGGGATCTCCTTCCTGGATCTCGACACGGAAGGAACCGTCCTCAGGGAGGAGCGGATCCGGGCGGCAATCGAAGTGGCGTGCGGGCCCGGGATGCCCAGATCACGCGGGCCGGTGAGCTGTTCGTCACCTGGGGTGCCGAACGGCCTGACAACGGTGTCTTTCTCGCTCGCTACGACGTGAGCCGTGAGCTGCAGTGGGTTCTCCACTTGGACACGGTCGGGTACGCGTCCGTGCCACGGTTGGTCGAGCTGTCTGGTGGCGACCTTCTCCTGGTCTGCAAGCGCCTACCGGGGATTGCGTTGTTTCGGATGCGAGCGGAGGACGGGGTCGTCCTTCGTTCCTGGACCCTCACTGGAGACGGCAGCCATGGTCCGAGCCGGGTGGCTGTCGATGAGGCTGGCAACGTGCTGATCGGAGGGCAGACGGGGGCCAACGTCGGTGCTCCGTGGTTGGTCGCGCTGCGACCCGACCTGAGCGTGGCGTGGTCCTTCGTGCATCGAAGTGAGCTCTCCGAGAGGAGCCCCGAGGGGGTGAAGGTCGTCCTGCCCCGAAGCGAGGGAGGCTGGCTCGTGGTCGAGCACGGCAGCTCGTTCCGAACCGGTTCGCAGCCCTGGGTGCTCGCCATCGACGAGGATGGTGGGGTGGAGTGGGAGCGTACGTTCGGCTGGGAAGGAGGGAGTGACTTTCCGCAGGCAGCCGTCCAGGTTGCCGACGGAGGTCACGTGATCGCGAGCCTGACCTACTCGGCCGGGAAGGGGTCCGCCGACGTCTGGCTCGTGGGGCTCGGGCCCGATGGCTCCCTCCGGTGGCAGTCGACTCATGGAGGGAAGGGCTTCGAGTCTCCCGGAGGCATCTACCAGCTGGAAGATGGGCGTCTGTTGGTGAGCGCCTCCCAAACCTCGTTCTCACCAGATGGGGAACGCCGTCCCTGGATGTTGTGGCTCGATGAGTGGGGGGAGGCTGGTCCGGAGTGCTCATTCTCGCAGGCGAGTGATGCCGTCCATGAAGTGACGACGTCCGTTTCGAGCGAGGTTCCCCTGACCGAGGGAGAGCTGTCCGTCGTCGCGACGCGCGTGGCCGCGTTCGAGTCGACCGAGTTGCTCACCAACGACGGTCGTGTGGTGGCGAGAGCGTCGAGCTCTTGCCTCCGAGAGAGGTCTCCGGCCCTGGAGCAACGACTCCACTTCGTGTCGACGCAGGTGGCGTTCTGAGCTGGGAGCAGCCCGAGCTCTCCGGTTCGGTCTCCTTCGATCTCCATCGGGGGCCTCTCGACGAGCTTCCCGCGGGCCTGTCCGCGAGCTGCTGGAGCACGGGGGTGACGACGTCCTCCGCGGTCGATCCGGAGCGCCCGGAGGACGGGCGCGGTTGGTACTACCTCGTCGCTGGATCGAACCCGGCGGGAGAGGGGCCGCTCGGGATGGACTCACTCGGGCGTCCGAGAGAGAGGCTCGAGCCCTGTCCCTGAGCCTGACGGCCAGGCCAGGCGGCAGCTCGACCGGGGAGGCACGAGCCCCTGGGCAGTCGCTTGGCACCGAGTGTCAGCTTCTCCAGGGGAGTCGGTTGCACCGGAAGGGTCGGTTCTCCGAATCAGGGGCGACCCCGGAGGAGCGATGCGTCCCGTCACACCAACCCTCGTCGTGCTGCTGTCGGCGGTGCTCGTCGCGCCCGCCCTGGCCCAGCCCCTCTACGGTGAGTCCACGATCAAGGGCGACGACTACCAATGGTCGCCGCAGCTGGTCTCGCAGCGGGGTGACGTTCTCACCTTCTTGCAGGGCACGTCGGACTCCGTGGTCCTGTTCGACCTCCACTTGGAAGGGAGGATCGTGTGGGCGAGAACGCTCCGAGCCGGGCCCGGTACGAGGCTGCTGGGTCGGAGCGCGTTGCGCTCACGAAGTGGTGAGCTCTTCGTCGCCTGGGGTGTCGACCGAACCGACGCGGGCGCCTGGCTGGCCCGCTACGACGCGACGGGGACCCTTCAGTGGGTGGTGCACCACGACACCGAGGGCGGTGAAGGGAACCCGAGACTCCTGGAGTTGCCGGACGGCGACCTGCTTCTCGCTTGCGGGCACCTGTACGGCGTCTTGTTGATGCGAGTGCGCGCCGACGATGGCTCCGTCGTGCGCGCCTGGTCTCTCACGACGGGAGGGCCTCATTCCCTGAGCCGGGTCGCCTTGGACGACGGGGGACGCGTGCTGCTGGCCGGTCAGACGGCGGGTCGTGCCGGCGCGCCCTGGCTCGTCGGGCTCGAGCCGGACCTGAGCGTGGCGTGGTCGCGTGTTTGGCGCGGTGAGCTCACGGAGGGCTCGGCCGAGGGCGTCAATGCGGTCCTGAGTCGGCGCGAAGGGGGGTGGCTCGTCATCGAGCAGGGGAGCTCCCCGCGCACGGGCTCCCAGCCCTGGGTCATGGCTCTCGACGAAACCGGTGAGGTGGAGTGGCAGCGGACCTACGGCTGGCCGGGTGGGAGTGACTTCCCCCGAGCCGTGATCCAGGTTCCCGACGGCAGCTACGTCATGGCGAGCCAGACCTACTCCGTGGGTGCAGGCTTCTCCGACGTCTGGCTCATGAAGCTCGCGCCCGACGGCTCGCCTCGCTGGGAGGTCCTGCACGGCAGCTCCGGCACCGACTGGCCGACGGGGCTCGACCTGCTCGACGACGGGCGGATCCTGGTGACCGCGAACCGTCAGGTCTCCGACGTGGCCGCTCGCCCCTGGCTGCTCTGGCTCGATGACCAGGGGCGATCCAGCTCCGAGTGTCGGGGCTCGCTGTCGGCGGCCGCGCCTCACGAGGACGTCGTGTCCGAGATGAGCGAGGTCCCTCTCACCGAGGCAGAGGTCGCCGTGGTCTTGAGCACGTACCACCGCGGCATCGAGTCGACCGAGCCTCCTTTCCATGGATGGCTGTGTCGGGGCGCGGACGCGGAGGTCCTGCCTCCGGGCGAGGTGTCGCGTCCAGGAGCCGAGACACCGCTGCGTGTCGACGCGGGTTCGGTCCTGAGCTGGGAAGCGGCCGAGCTCTCGGGCTCGAGCAGCTTCGACCTCCATCGGGGGCTGCTCCACGAGCTCCCCACCGGCCTGTCGGCGACCTGCTGGGACTCCGGCGTGGTGGACACCGTCGTCGTCGACTTCAGCGATCCGGGGGCGGGGCGCGGCTGGTACTACCTCGTCTCGGGTGCCAACTCGGCGGGGAAGGGGCCGCTCGGGACGGACTCCTGGGGGTTGGTGCGCGAGGAGGCCGAGGCCTGCCCCTGAGGGTTCGAGTCGCGTGCTCGGTAACGTGGGCGTTCAGGGGCTCTCGTTTGCTCATTACAATCTCGATTGAGACTGTTCGGCATGGACTTTCGGTGTCGTCTTCCTATCTTCCCTTCAGTGGCGATGGCGAGACGTCTCGTGATCGTCGAGTGAATGAACGGTCGGGTTGATGAGGCGTCGCTTCGGCGTTTCTCGCGTGGCTGACGGGGTTGGGGAGCCTCCGAAGTCCGTGCCCGGCCGGCCGACCCGTGGCCGTGCGAGCGGTCAGCGTCTATTCGGTGTCGGCGCGGGGGACCCTCCGGCCTAGAACCCTCCCTGCGCCGATGCTTCTTCCCGGTCGCCCCGCTCGTGTCGGCCACCGGGTCGGCAAGGTTCGTCGAGCCAGTCTTGGCTCCGACCTTCTGGTGTCTCGTGATCGTGCTCTTCTCTCGTCGCGAGATGCCCCCTGGCATGGACTTCGGGCGTCTTCTTCCTATGTTCCCTTCAGGTGATGTCTTCATCGCCGTAGGTTGCTCTTGAAAACGTCAACATCGAGGGCGTTGGCGTCTCACATCGGAGGACTCCATCCATGATCGGATCGGGGAACCGGCGTCGTACCGTCGTTCAGTCAGCAGGTGTCGTCGCCTGCGTGCTCTTTCTTCTCGCAGGCTTCGGCTCGCAGGGCAACGCGGGATTGAACCGTGTCCTGCGTGAACGGCTCGGAGTCCGCTCCTTGGGCTTCGGTCAGGGCTCCGGGCCGCCAGCTCGCGTGATCCGGGCCGAATCGGCTCGCTTGCGTGCCGCCGAGCAGCGGGCGCTCGCCGTCGAGCCAGGGCTCGTGCGCGTGGCCGGGCTCGCCTTCGATCCTCTCCGTGACGGCCCCGTGCCGCAGGTCACCGGCCTGCCACCAGCCGTTTACGGCGGCGTGTCGGCGTCCATCGAGCCTCCCTCGTTCTCTTCGGAGCACGTGTACTGGCTCGTCCAATACGAACGAGCCGGTCCCGTTCACGAAGCGCTCGAGAAGCGGGACGTCGAGGTGCTCCGCTCAGTTCCCAACCGCTGCTACATCGTGCGAGCTCGTGAGTTCCAGCGAGCCGAGGTGGAGGGGATCGAGGGCGTGACCTGGGTCGGCGACTTCCTGCCGATGTACAAGGTCGACACGCAGACGCGAGCCATCATCGCCAACGAGCACCTGGATCTCGACGTCGACTCCCGTGGGCTGCTCCGCTTCGAGGTGAGCTTCCACGAGGGGATCGATGCCGAGCCCTACCGGTCCCTCATCGAGCAGCTACCCGGCACCGAGCTGGAGCTCCTCATTCAGCGAGGGGATGACCCGAGTCGAATGCAGGTGCTGGTCGAGCCGGTCGCGTTGTCCGAGTTCGTCTCGGTCGCGGCACGCTTGCACGACGTCAGGGCCGTCGATCTCCTGCCCGTGATGAGACCCCATCTCGATCACTCGCACTGGTTCCTCCAGACCGGTCTCACCGACCTGAGCGCCAGCAACTACGACACCACCGCGCGCCTCTTCGCCCTCGGTCTCGATGGTGAGGGGCTGATCGCAGCGGTCCAGGACGACGGCCTGGAGAACGACAACTGCTCCTTCAAGTACAGCAACGACGTCGATGACGCGTGCTGGCCGCTCGCTCCCGATCCCTTCGGTGGGGCGACTCCCGAGGAGCAAGGAGCGCTCGGCACCCTCCGAACCCGCCTCCGCAAGACCGTGGCGTACGTGCTGTTCAGCGGCGCCGATGCCTACAGCTCTTCCGTCCAGCACGGCACGCGCGTGTCGAGCTGCGTGGTTGGCGACCGCTTCGGCCCCAACTCGGCCATCGCGGCGCGCCCCCTCGTGCGGGATCTCGGCATCCTCCAGAACCTCCAGAGCTGTGAGCGTCCGGGCGGTCAGTGGGCGGTGGGGGACTCCCTCCGGTCCGACATCGCCGACATGGTCGACGATCCGACCGTGAATGAGCTGACCTTCCCGATCGATTATGGTCAGCTGGTCCAGCATCATCAGGCCCAAGACGGGACGGCACCCGGTGCCTTGCTCCTCTTCCAGGACATCGGCAATGGGGCCGGCGAGTTGGTCGGCGGCAACACCGCCCTCTCGTCGTACGAGCAGGCCGTGGACTACGGCGCCACCGTTCACAACGCGTCGTTCGGTGGGCCGGCCTGTGTCGACTGCTACACCGGGGCAGCGTTGGGCGCCGACATCGCCCTCTGGCGCAACCGCATGCTCCTGGGCGTCTCGTCGGCCGGCAACGACGGTGAGCTCGGCCCCCGCACCATCAGCGGCGGCATCTCACAGGGCAAGAACGTCCTGACCGTCGGAGCGACCGAGCGAGCGAACACGACGAGCGCTGCCCCGAGGCCTGGTGAAGACCGCGCGAACTACTCGAGCATCGGCCCGAGCTCCGGCGGCATGCTCAAGCCCGAGCTCTGTGCGCCCGGCAGCATCAGGGTCAACGGCGGCACGCAGCCGGCCGAGGACGGCAGCGGCAGTGGCGACAACGACTGCGACGAGCCGGCGGCCGTGACCGGCACTTCCTTCTCCTCGCCGTCGGTCGCAGGCATCGGGCTTCTGGTCCAGCAGTACTTCCTCGATGGCTGGTACCCCGAGGGCATCCCGAACCCGGCGAATGCCCTCCGCCCGACGAACGCCCTCACGCGGGCGGTGCTCATCAACTCTTGCCGCAACCTCCGCGGCCTGCGCACCGACGACACCGGCATCGGTTCGGCCCCTCGCCCGAGCTTCGGTCAGGGCTGGGGCGCTCCTCGCCTCGACGACACGCTCTACTTCGCCGGCGACCCCCTGCGCAACGATCCGCATCCCGAGGGTGACACCGAGCGGGAGCGATTCCTCGTGCTCAACGACACGCCCAACGGAATGGCGACCGTGGTCGCTTCCGAGCTGGTCCCCGAGCCGGGCGGCCGGTCTCGCACGGAGATCGTGCCGTCGCTGCAGGCGGCGCTCCGCGACGGCGGCTACCACAGCTACGCGCTCAACGTCGTCAACCCGGACCCGTCCGACGTGGCCAACGAGCTGCGCGTGACCATGTGCTACACCGACGCCCCCGGCGGCGCCATCGACGCCCCGCTCGCGCACGACGTCGACCTCGAGCTCATCAGCCCGTCCGGCGTGATCTACCGACCGGACCCCATCACGGCCTGGGAGGATGGCTTCACCCGTCCCTCGACCGATCAGACGCCGCAGTCGACCACGGCTCCCTTCGCCGACCTGGCCGACCGCGACGCCCTCAACACTTGCGAGAACGTCTTCGTCGAGTCCGTCGAGGTGGAGGAGGGGAACTGGCAGCTCAACGTCATCGGTTACTCCATCCCCGGTGGCGGAGCCCCCGACGTCGGCTTGCCCAACTTCGTCATCAACGACCTGCCGCCGACCATCGACACCTCGTTGCCCTGCGACGCGACGCCCGACATCGACGCGGGCGATTCGATCTCGCCGGCCGATCAGGGTTACGCCCTCATCGTGTCAGGCAACTTCACGACGACTCAGGGTCTCGTCTCTCTCAATCGCTCCACGTTCGGCTGCTCCAACGACGAGCTCTTCGTCACGGTCGGTGATCAGAACGGCGATGCCCCGCCGGACGGACCCGCGTGTCCGCCTCGTGCCGAGATCGTCGTCGAGCTGGTGACGACCACTCCCGGTCCGTCCTTCCCGGAGGACCGCGAGTTGATCACCCTGACCGGGACCCAGCCGATCTACACCCACGCGGTGGGCCTGCCGGTGACCGTCGTGGCCGACGGCTCCGAGGTCATTCACGGCGACGGCATCGTGCAGCTCGCCGAGGGTGAGCTGTTCACCGTCGTCTACGAGGACATCAGCCCCTGCGGCGGGACCTCCTTCGCTCAGGCGAGCGTGTCCTGCCGTCCCTCGGTCAGCGACCAGGGCGTGGCCATCGCCGGCGGCTGCGACGTCGTCAACCCGGCGATCCCGGCGACCTCCACGGTGCGTGCCGATCAGTTCCTCGACGCGGACGAGACCGTGCGCTACACGGTCTTCTTCGCCAACGACGGCAGCCGTGATCTCGAGAACGCCGTGGTCACCCTCACGCCCGACCCCGCGGATCCTCTCATTCAGGCTCTCGGAACCGGTGCGGTCGAGGTGCTCGACTCGCCGCAGATCGTCGGCCTGGCGCCTCCCGGTCGACGCTCGGACGCGACCTTCACGGTCGTCATGGGGCCCCGCTGCGTGACCGACTGCGGACCCCTGCTGTTCGACGGCATCCCCTGTCAGTACCAGCTCGAGTTCCAGGCCTGCGTGAGCGCACCCTCCAACGACCTGCCGTACCCGGACTGCTTCGTGCAGTCGCGCGTGCTCGAGGCCGACACCCAGAGCTTCGACTACAGCACCCGGGATCCCAACGGCGAGCTCTACGGCTTCGGCGGCATCCGTCGGCTGGTCCCGGGAGCTGCCGAGGATTCGACGAATCCCGACGACTACGTGAGGTTCCAGCCCATGTGGTTCGACCCCGACGCCGACTGCGGCGCCGGTCCGGGATCGTGCGCCTCGATCTGCGACGTGAGCCGGGCCGACGGTCCGCCGCCGCCGATCTGCCTGTCGGCAGGAATCCGTGTCGACAACCCGCTCGATCCCTGGGACTTCGACGAGGACGACGAGGGCTTCTACGCGGCGTCCTACACCGACGATCCGAATCAGGTCGGCCCGGCCTGCTCGGCGGCTCAGGAGTGGTTCTGGAAGGCCTCTCCCGATGGCGGTGGCTGTGGTTGGGAGGACGAGATCTCCAGCGAGCTCACCCGGCCCGACAGCGACTTCGACACCAGTCACCCCGACGTGTTCGACCAGCCCTGGGGCATCTGGCACACCGGCGAGATGAACGCGGTGGTCGGCAACGACGGTCCGTTCCCTGGAGCGGTGCCGCCGAGCGAGGGTGTTCCCTACCTCGACGACGAGGACTCGCCGCTCGATCACACGATCTACTGGGATCCACCCGGCCCAGGAGACAACAGCGCCGGTCAGTGGTGTCAGAGCTACATCTCCGACCCGGTCCGCTTCCCGAACTTCTACCGGTCGTTCCTCAAGCCGCCGACGCTGCACCGCGTGCATCAGAGCAATCCGGCGTTCCGGGTCGAGTTCCGCGACCTGGAGATGTACTCGCGGCTCGACGGCCACACGCTCGACTCACGAAACCTGTCCGTGGCGAGCTGGGCGGTGAGCAACCAGCCGGTGGCGCCGGTCATGACGGCGGGCTGTCCGTCGTTCGCCTGGAGCCGCTTCCAATACCTCCAGCTCATCTTCACCGACGACGTCCTGCCCGAGTGGTCGGTGGACGACAACACCCTTGGCGAGAACCTCAACTCGACCAACGCGACCTTCCCGGACCTGAGCTACGAGGACATCTACGGGTCGGCCAGCACTTCCTGGGACTTCACTCTCTCCTGGGGGCACCTGAACCTGGACGGCTTCACCAGCAACGACCAGTACGGTTGGGGCATCGACGACGTCCACTTCGAGTGGAGCGAGCTCCGCGACGTCTGTGACGAGGGCGACTGCTCCGAGATCAACGGTGGCGTGGGCCAGGAGCCCCAGGTCTTCTTCACGGCCAACCGCTACAACGCCTGCGAGGGTCAGCTCGACATCGTCGTCCTCGACGACACCACGCCGATGCTGCCCACGCGGATCGCGGTCTGCGTGAGCTCCGACGCCGAGGACGCCGAAGCGGCTTACCTCGACCAGGTCGCGAACGGCCGCTGGGAGGGCTCGATCCCCTTCAGCGCCGATCCCGCCGTCGACGTGCTCGGCACCCTGTTGGTGGCGCCGGGACAGGCCGACACCGGCGCCGGTGCCGACGACATCCGCGTCGAGTACGACCCGGGCAACGCGGCCGACCACGATCCCGACTCGAGCGTGAGCGAGATCTGCGACTGGGTCGACGTGGCGCCGGCCGACGGCATCAACGACGACGTCGACGGTGACGGCGAGCCCGACGCCGAGGACGGGAGCGACCTCCTGTTCGAGCGTGAGCGCGTCGACTTCTCGGTCATCAACTGCACCTCCGGTCGGCTGTTCTACATCCGACATCACCTCGAGGATGCCGCTGGTGGCGGCGGTGACGGCGACCTCCATGCCGATCACGGTGAGACCGTCTGGATGTCGGTGACCCTGACCTCCCAGCTCGCCTCCGACCTGCGTGACGTCGAGGTCACGATCAGCACCGAGGACGACACGGTCTGCATCATCCAGGACACGGTCTTCCTCGACGTTCTCCCCGGCGGGAACATCCTCACCGAGACCCCGATCGACCCGGGCGGCCCGCTCGGTGAGCAGGGCTTCCTCTTCTCGGTGCCCAGCGCGGTGCGGACCACCGACCTCGCGGATCCGGCGACGGTGACCTTCCGCATCGACGTGCAGGGCGTGAACCAGGGCAACCTCAACGAGTTCTCGACCCTCGGCTCGGGCTTCAACTCGTTCCAGCCCATGGAGGCGATGTTGGTGCTGGACGTCGACTCACGGTCGACGACGGCCGACTACTCCCTCGGCCCGGTCATCGGTGAGTTCAACGAGGGCTTCGAGGGAAGCTCGGGCGGCATGGGCTTCGACAACCCGCGGATCCCCAACGCCGTCGCCGGCGTCGCGCCGCCGCGCTTCCTCGATGCCACCACCGACACGCGCTACGGCGCCGACACCAACGAGGGCTTCTGCCCCGAGTGCCCGGTGGCCACCGACTGCATGGTTCCGGACGAATGCGACCATCGCTTCACGCCGGCCGAGGCGCCGCTGACCGAGCCCGAGTGGGCTTACACGACCGACTGGGCCTACACGGGCAACCAGGCGCTCAAGTTCGGCGACCCCGATGCCGGTGTCTCGAACGTGGGGCAGCACTACCGCCGGGGGCAGTTCGTCGCTTTCGAGCTGCCGCCCCTGCGGCTGGCCAGCGATCCGGCCATCACGCCGGAGCTGGACTTCCGTCAGATCGCGGCGGGCTGGTTCGCCAACTTCACCTCGGGGCTCTCGACCCCCATCGGCGGCCTCATCGTCGAGATCTCGGCGAGCCCGACCGGCGTGGATGCCCTCTCTCCGAACGTCTACCGCTCGACCGAGCACGCGCGGCCGGCGACGATCGAGGCGTCCTTCCCGATGTCGAGCTTCCGACCGCTGTACGCCTACCAGGCTCCGTACGACACGACCACCGACGCGCTCAATGCCTGTCGGACCCTGTTCTGCGGTCAGCATCACCACGTCTACTCCAACATGGGAGACGCCTTCAACTCGCCCGGCTCCGCGTCGGATCCGCGATCGGGCTCCGATGGTCACAGCACCTGGGAGCACGCCGTCGTCGACT
The DNA here is from genome assembly GCA_039029535.1 of Acidobacteriota bacterium. Taxonomy (GTDB): domain Bacteria; phylum Acidobacteriota; class JBCCFW01; order JBCCFW01; family JBCCFW01; genus JBCCFW01. The sequence goes on along the minus strand of JBCCFW010000055.1, from coordinate 16,404 downwards.
TGTCCGACTACCGTGGCCAGGAGGTGCTCATCCGCTTCGTGATTCAGGTCATGCAGGACCTCGAGGTCCAGAACGGTGCCCTCGGCTGGCTCCACGACGACATCCGGGTGGCCGGCGTGTCGACGGCGCTGGGGCTCGAGATGCAGGCCGTCGACAACGGGCTCGAGACCTGCTCGCTGCAGGCAGCCTTCGCCAGCAGCTCGGACGACTGCTTCGGTGACGAGGTCACGCTCTTCGACCGACACGACGGTCTCGGCCTCTTCCGTGGCGACGGCACGCCCGAGCCCATCTCCTACGAGTGGGAGCTCAGCGGTGACGCAGGGACCTTCAACCTGCCGCCGACGCTGGGTGGCGTGCCTCTCACGCTTCCCGGCACGCGAGGCACGAGCGACGATCCCATCGTCGACCCGGTCGCCCTGGGCGTCCTGTCCATGCCGGGGCTCATGACGGTGACGCAGACCCTGCACCAGGCCGGCATGCCGGTCAGCAGCTTCGTCGACACCGTCGTGGTCAAGGACCTGCCCGTGCCCAGCCTGTCCATCGTGGGCAGCGGTCCCTTCGCTGGTGGGGAGACGCTCTTCCGCGGCGAGGCGAGCATCGAGCCCACGCCGGATCCCCTCCGCGACCTCGTCTACTTCTGGGACTTCGGCGACGGCACGCCCGTCGAGGCCTCGGGTGCGCTGGTCACGCACGTGTTCGCGACCACCGGTGCTCACGACGTCGAGCTCTGCATCCGTGACGAGGATGGCTGCGAGGGCTGCTCGATCCTGACCGTCATGGTCGACGACCGACCGGACTTCGTCCACCGCGACGCGGTCGTCGTGGGTGAGTGCGCGGCGCCCGGCTCACCGGGGCTGGGTGACGGCAACGGCGACATCCACGAGCAGGTCACCATCGCGGTCACCTTCGACAACGCGGGAGCGGCGGCGACGGACGTCGTGGGCTACCTCTCTTCGACGGACCCGAACGTGACGATCCTCGGCGGCGTGGCGCGCTTCGGCGACGTCGGGCCCGGGGCCACCAGCCCGGCGGCCGAGTACACGTTCCTCTACAGTCTCGACGGCATGCCTCCCGGCTGCCTGGTCGTGCCCTTCGAGCTCAGCCTGGTCAGCGATGGGGGAGCGGTGGTGCAGGACGTCGGCTTCGCCTTCCCGATGGGCGGCTCGGCCGACGCCATGGGAGGCGGTGCCCTCACCGGGCCGGCCACCTCGCTCTGTCTCGGCGACCCGGCACCGACCATCCTCTCGACGGCAGGCCCGGCGGGCTGTCTCGACGGCTTGACCTTCTCGCTCGACGTCGAGGGCGTGGGCCTGGCCAGCATCGGGCAGCTCACCGCCGTCCGGCTGCGCCCGCCCGGTCGTTCGCCGTCGACCATCTACCTCGGGGACGGGGTGGACCCGTCGCTGAACCTCGACCTCTGCTTCGAGTTCGATGCCGACGTCGGGCTCACCGACACCTGCGGCACCCTCGACCCGGCCCTGGCCGACCTGCTCGTCGAAGAGCTGATCGGCGTCCAGATGGGCGGCACTTGGCAGCTCGAGGTCAGCACCATCACCGCCGGGACCTGTCTCGCCGGACAGTGGTTGCTCGACAACGCCCAGCTCGATCTCCGCGGTGCCAACCCGCTGAACCTCGACATCGGCGTCGAGGCGGCGTGTGAGGACTGCTTGAGCCCGACGACTCCGGTCTTCGACGGCGTCGACCAGGCCTGCGTGGTGGGTGGTCGGGGTCACGTCGTGAGCTGGTCGCCGGCGCGCGACGGGGCGGCCTGTCCCGGTTCGGACGACCTGGAGTACGAGCTCTACGCGTCCACGACCGAGGGCCAGCTCGGCGACCCGGTCGTCCTCCTGGGCGACGGTGACACCTGCGCCGATTGTCCGGCGATGAGCCAGTGCGCCTTCGAGCGAGCACCGGGGGCGTCGGTCTGGGAGGTCTGCTCGCTCACCGACGTGTACTGGACGGTGGTGGTGTCCGACGAGGGCGACGCGTCGACGCGCGTGCCGGACGTCTCGATGCCTGCCGATGCGGTGCCCGATGCCTACCAGACCGAGAGCGTGGCGTGCGCGGCAGCACCGGTGGCACCCATCATCGCCGTGCTCCGCGATGGCGACGCGCTCGAGATCTGGGTCGACGTGCCGACGGGTGGGCGTCCGCCCATCCCGGCGCGGCCCGGCGGTCCGTCCTACCACCTGTTCCAGGGACGCCTGCTCGACCTCCACGGTGGCTACACCCACGAGTCGGTGCTGTGCGAGTTCAGCGGTCCGATGGTGACCCACGTGCCGCCGCCGGGCTCGCACTACTACCTGGTGCCCGGCGCCAACGGTGATGCCTGCCTCGGCATGGGTTACCGGGGCACCCGGGCAGGGACCGGTGGTCCGCTCGAGCACGTCGAGGGACGTCCTTCCGGCATCAGCGCCTGCGGCGGAGATTGCTTGCCGTAGCGCAGCCTGATTCAGACAGGCGGGTCCTCCCTCGAAGGACTCGCTTCTCGGGACGCCCGGGTGGCTTCGGCCGCCCGGGCGTCCTGGGTTTCGGGCGGGCCGGTCCTGGCTGCGGGGTCGTTCGGGGCGACATGTCGGGCGGGTTCGATCGCCTCGCAGGGTGTTCATTAGTCCAGGCATGGACTTTTGAAACCGGCTTCCTAACTTCCCTCATCAGCCACCCAGCCGCCGATGCCTGGCTCGAAGGAGCTCGGAGCGGCGGTCGGAGGAGAGAGCGGGTCAGAGGACCCGGAGAGCGCGGGTGCGTCCCGCCGGCTTGGAGACCCTGATGACTGAACCCGCCCCTCGGGATCGCGCCCTTCCTTCGTTCGCTGCCGTCCTCGGCTGCGTCCTGGTCTTGCTGGCGTGCTTCGGCACTCTCGGGCACGCGAGTCTTCCGCGTCTCCTCCGTGCCGGCTTCGACCGCCTCTCGCCGGGTCTCGAGAGGGCTCCGGCGCGCATCGCGAAGCGCTCGGCGCGAGCTCTCGCCGTCGAGCAGCGGGCCCTCGCGACGAACCCACGGCTACTCCGCATCGCGGGCCTCGACTTCGATCCCCGGGTCGACGGGGCGCTCCCTCAGGTGACGGGCTTGCCGGCGGCGCTCGCATCCGGGCTCAGCCTCGAGTCGGTCGTGCCGGAAGGCGTCAGCGAGGACGTCGTCCACGTCATCGTCCAGTACGAGCGGTCGACCGAGGTCCGCAAGGAGCTCGAGGAGCTCGGCGTCGAGATCGTGGAGGCGGTCCCCAACGACGCCTACCTCGTGCGGACCACTCCGGCGCTGCGCCCGGTTCTCGACACTCTCCCGAGCGTGACTTGGAGCGGGGACTACCTCCCGGCCTACAAGATCGACGCCCTGTCGCGGGCCATGATCAGTGGGCAGGTGCCGGTGCTCGACGTCGACCGGAGGGGCCTGCTGCGCTTCCAGGTCCACTTCCACGAGAGGGTCGATGCGTCGCCTTATGAGACGCTGCTGAAGCAGGCTCCGGGGGCCGAGCTGGAGTCGCTGGTCCACTACCGCGAAGACCCGGCGGTGGCCCACCTGCTCGTCGAGCCGCTGTCCCTGGAGCCCTTCCTCGTTCACGTCGCTCGCCTGCGTGACGTCGTGAGCATCGACTTCGTGCCCGTGCTGAGACCGCACATCGATCACTCGATCTGGTGGCTCATGACCGGCATCGACGATCTCGGCGCGAGCAACTACGACGTCTCGGCCCGTCTCTTCGCTCTCGGCATCGCCGGTGAAGGGCTCATCGGCGCGGTGATCTCCAACGGCGTCGAGAACGACAACTGTGCGTTCAAGTTCACCGACGACATCAACGACGCCTGCTGGCCCATCGGTGGTGAGCCGACCAGTCCGACTTCTCCCGCCGAGGAGGAGGGCGAGCTCGACCAGATCCGCACGAGGATGCGCAAGGTCGTGGCTTACCTGTTGTTCACCGGCGCGGCTCCCTACAGCGCTCCCGATCAGCACGGCACGACGGTGACGGCCTGCATGGCCGGTGACGTCTTCGGGCCCGGGCCGAACGGCGCTCTCGCCGCACGTCCTCTCATCCGCGACCTCGGCACGCTGCAGAACATCCTCTCCTGCGAGCGTCTCGACGGTGATTGGCAGGTGGGGGACCAGCTCCGGCCGGAGCTGTCCGATCGCGTGGACGACCCCTTCGCCAACGACGTCCAGCTTCCCGTCGACTACGGCTTCAACGTCCAGCATCACCAGGCTCAGGACGGCGTCGCGCCCGCCGCGCAGATCCTCGTCCAGGACATCGGTAATGCTGCGGGCGACCTCATCGGTGGCTGGCAGGCCAGCGCCGCCTATGGCCAGGCCGACGACTACGGGGCGACGGTGCACTCGGCGTCCTTCGGCGGTGATCCCTGCACGAACTGCTACAACCAGAACGCGGCACTGGCCGACATCGCCTTGTGGCGGGAGCGGATGCTCACGGCCTTTGCCTCGGCCGGCAACGACGGTGCCGCGGGTCCCGAGACGATCGGGGCCGGGCTCGCTCACGCCAAGAACATCCTGACCATCGGCGCGACCGTGCGAGCGAACACGCCGAGTGGGGGTGGGGCCGACCGCACCGGCGAAGATCGGGCGAACTACTCGAGCATCGGTCCGGCGTCGGGCGGAACGCTGAAGCCGGAGCTGCTCACGCCGGGAAGCCTCATCGCTCACGGTGCCGCCGGCCCGGCAGAAGACGGAACGGGCACGGGCAACAACGACTGCGGCATTCCTGCTGCGGTGACCGGGACGTCCTACTCGACGCCCAGCGCGGCCGGTCTCGGTCTCCTCGTCCAGCAGTACTTCTTCGACGGCTGGTACCCCTCCGGCGTGCCCACGCCGGAGGACGCGCTCCGACCCACCAACGCCCTCACCCGAGCGGTGCTCATCAACTCCGCGCACAACCTCGAAGGGCTCCGGACCGACGACACCGGCGTCGGCTCGGCCGATCGACCGACCTACAGCCAGGGCTGGGGCGCACCCCGTCTCGACGACACGCTCTACTTCTCCGGCGATCCGCTGCGGGACGACCCGAGGGGTGACACCGAGCGAGCGCGTCTGATGGTCTTCACGGACACGCCGAACGGGCTCACGACCACCGATCCAGCCGACCTCGTGCCGGAGCCAGGCGGAACGACCCGCAACGAGCTCGTCCAGTCCCTGCGCACGGCCCTGAGCGACGGTGAGCGGCACGCGTTCTCCCTCAACGTGCTCAACCCCGATCCGAACGACGTGGCCAACGAGCTTCGTTTCACCATGTGCTACACGGATGCGCCCGGTGGCTCGCTAGGAGCGCCCATCCTGAACGACCTCGACCTGGAGGTCGTGAGCCCCTCGGGCGTCGTCTATCGACCGGATCCCGTCACCGCCTGGTCCGGGAGCTTCACGCAGCCGTCGTCCATGCAGGTCGAGCAGGAGCTCGCGCCGCCCTTCGTCGACCTCCCCGACCGGGATCCGCTCAACACCTGCGAGAACGTGTTCGTCGAGAACGTGAACGTGGAGGAGGGCACCTGGCAGGTCCACGTCATCGGCTTCGACGTCCCGGGTGGCGGCGGTCCCGACACGGCCACGCCGAACTTCGTCCGCAACGATCTCACGCCGACCGTCGACACCACCATCCCTTGCGACGGCGTCAACGACATCGACACGATGGACTCGATCTCGAGGCTCGAGCAGGGTTACGCCCTCATCGTGTCGGGCAACTTCTCCACGACTCAGGGCATCGTCTCGCTCAACCGTTCGAGCTTCGGCTGTGTCGGTGACGAGCTCTTCGTGACGGTCGCCGACGGCAATGGCGACGACTCGGCCGAGCCTCCCTGTGGTGAGCCCGGCGTCCTGTCCGTGAGCCTCGTGACCAGCACGCCCAGCCCGGCCTTCCCGCGCGACATGGAGACCATCCTCCTCACCGGTTCCGCGCCCCTCTACACCAACGCGATCGGCGTGCCGGTCGTGGTCGTGGCCAGCCCCGGCGAGGTCATTCACGAAGACGGCGTGATCCAGGCCGTGCACGGGGAGACCTTCACGGTCACCTACGAGGACGCCAACCCCTGCGGAGGTCCCTCCACGGCACAGGGGACCGTGGTCTGTCAGCCGGTCATCAGCGACGAGGGCTTCCAGATCGCCGGCGGGTGTGACGTCGTGAACCCCGCCGAGATCGGCACCTCGACGGTTCGGCCCGATCAATTCCTCGATGCCGGCGAGACGGTTCGCTACACGGTCTTCTTCCTCAATGGAGGGAGCGAGCCGTTGACCGACGCCGTCGTGAGCCTCGAGCCGAACCCCAACGATCCGCTGATCCTGGCCCTGGGCGACATGGCCGTGGAGGTGCTCGACTCGCCGCAGGTCGTGGCGACCGCTCTCCCCGGTGCGCGGAGCAGCGCGACCTTCACCGTGCAGGTCGGGTCACGCTGCACGAACGAGGCGGGCCCCGAGTGTCTCGGTCCCGGCTTCGACGGCATCCCGTGTCGCTACTCGCTCGACTTCATCGCCTGCGTGAGCGCGCCGGGAAGCGACCTCCTGTTCCCGGACTGCATCTTCCAGACCCAGGTTCTCGAGGCCGATCTCGAGGTGCAGAGCTACAGCACCCGCGATCCCAATGGTGAGCTGTACGGCATCGGCGGCATCCGTGAGCAGCTCCCCGGCACCGAGCACGGCACGACCAACCCCGAGGACTTCAGGCGCTTCCAGCCCATGTGGTTCGATCCGGATGCGGATTGCGGGACGGGTCCGGGAAGCTGCGGGACCATCTGTGACGTCTCGCGCGACGCCTGGCCGCCGCCGCCGATCTGCCTGGTGGCACCGGTCTTCCGCGGAAACCCCTTCGACGCCTGGGACTTCGACGACGACGACGAGGACTGGCTCCCGGCCTCGTACAACGGCGACGGCAACACGGTCGGTCGGTTGGAGTGTGGTGCGGCCGCCCAGGAGTGGTTCTGGAAGGCAGCACCCGATGGTGGTGCTTGTGGTTGGGAGAGTGAGCTCGCCGACGAGCTCACCCGACCCGACAGCGACTTCGACGTCTCCCACCCCGACGTCTTCGACCAACCCTGGGGCATCTGGCACACCGGTGAGATCAATCCGGTCGCCGGCAACACCGGACCCTTCCCTGGTGCGGTCCCGCCCAACGGCGGCGTGCCCTACTTCGACGATCCCTCCTCGCCGATGGATCACACGATCTACTGGGATCCGCCGGGACCCGGTGACAACAGCGCTGGAGAGTGGTGTCAGAGCTACCTCTCCGATCCCATCCGCTTCCCCAACTTCTACCGGTCCTTCCTCAAGCCGCCCAGCCTCTTCCGGGTGCATGCGACCAATCCGGACTACCGGGTCGTGTTCAGGGACCTGAGGATGCACGCCCGCCTCGACGGTCATCTCATCGACTCGAACAATCTCACGATCGCCGGCATCCACGTGGACAACGAGCTGGTCCCCGGCATTCCGGACGCCGGTGGCTGTCCGAGCTACACCTGGGCGCAGTTCGAGCACTCTCAGCTTCGCTTCACCGACGGCGTCCAGCTCGCATGGGAAACGAACGAGAACACCATGGGAGAGCCGTTGAGCTCACTCGATCCGGACTTCCCCGACCAAAGCTACGAGCAGATCTACGGGCTCGCGGGCAGCGGCTGGGACTTCGCGCTCTCCTGGTCCCACCTGCACTTCGACGGGTTCACGAGCGGTCGTCCCTACGGCTGGGGCGTGGACGACGTGTCCTTCGAGTGGGACGAGGTGCGCGACATCTGTGACGCGAGCGATTGCAGCGCGATCAACGGAGGGATGGGGCAGGCACCGGCGGTCTACTTCGTCAACCAGGTTCACGACGCTTGCAGCGGCGAGCTGGGCCTGCTCGTGCTCGACGACTCCACCGCCGGCCTGGGGCCCCGCATCTCGGTCTGCGTGAGCTCGGATCAGGAGATCCCCGAGAAGGCCGTCCTGGATCTCGTCTCGCCGGGACGCTACGAGGGCTCGATGCCCTACACGACGGATCCCGACGACGACGTGGACGGTGTCCTGCTGGTCTCCTCCGGCTCCGCTGACACCGGCCTGGGAAGCGAGAACGTCCAGGTCGAGTACGACCCGTTCAACGCCTCCGATCACGATCCGATGGCGACGGCCGACGAGACCTGCGACTGGCTCGACGCCGATGGGGACGGGGTCAACGACGACGTCGCACCGCTCGACGGCGTGCCCGATGCCGAGGATGGTCAGGAAGCCCCCTTCGAGCGTGAGCAGACCGACGATGCGGTGGTGAACTGTCCCACCGGTCCGGTCTTCTACATCCGCCACTCCATCCAGGACAGCGGTGCCGGCGACGGTGACGGTTTCGCCGACCACGGTGAGACCGCCTGGCTGTCGGTGTCGCTCACCTCGCAGCTTCCCTTCGACCTCACCGACGTCACGGTGAGCATCAGCACCGAGGACCAGACGGTCTGCATCCTCCGGGACTCGGTCGGTCTCGACGTCTTGCCGAGAGACAACGTTCTCACGGCGACGCCGGTCGACCAGGCCATGGACGTCGGGCTCCTGTTCGCGGTGCCGGCGGGTGTTCGAACGACTGATCTCGCGAACCCCCAGACGGTGACCTTCCGCATCGACGTCGAGGGCACGAGCGCGTCCAACGGCGCGTCGTTCTCGACCTTCGGAACGGGCACGGACTCGTTCCTGCCGATGGAGGCGCGCCTGCTCCTCGATGTCAACTCGCTCGACTCGTCGGCCGACTACAGCCACGGCGTGGACATCGGTGAGTTCTTCGAGGGCTTCGAGGGGAGCCCGGCGTCCGGTGGGCTCGAGAACCCGCTCATCCCGAGCGTGTCGGCCGGTGTTCGCCTGCCGCGCTTCCTCGACGGCACCGCCGACACCCGCTACGGCTCCGCGGACAACAACGGCTTCTGTCCGGAGTGTCCGTTCACGACCGATTGTGACGTGCCGAGCGACTGCGATCATCGCTTCGTCCCAGGGGAGTACGTCCTCTCCGAGCCTCAGTGGGCCTTCACCGAGGACTGGTCGCACGAGGGCAACCAAGCCTTCAAGTTCGGCGACTCCGGTGCCGACGAGACCGATCAAGGGCAGCATTACGTGCGTGGTCAGTTCGCGACCCTCGAGCTGCCGCCCTTGCGCTTGGCCTCCAATCCGGCCATCACGCCCACGCTCGAGTTCCGGATGATCGCCGATGCCTGGGTGAGCAACTTCACCAGCGGTCTGTCGACCCCCATCGGTGGCATGGTCATCGAGGCGTCGGCCAGCCCGACCGGTGTCGACCCCAGCGCGCCCTCGACCTACCGCCGACCCCAGCATGCGGACTTGGCGGCCATCGACTCGGTGCATCCGCTGCCCAGCTACCGCCGGCTGTACCCCACGGTCACCCCCTACGATCAGGAGTCGGACGTGCTGGTCGCGTGCCGCACGCTCTTCTGCAACCAGCATCACCCGGTGTTCTCGACTCACGGGGACGCCTTCAACTCGCCGGCGTCGGGCTCCGACCCGCGAGCAGGCTCCGACGGTCACAGCACCTGGGAGCTGGTGGAGGTGGACCTGTCCGACCTACGCGGTCAGGAAGTCGTGCTGCGCTTCACGATCCAGGTCATGCAGGACTTCGAGATCCAAAACGGCTTCGCCGGCTGGCTTCAGGACTCGGTGCGCGTGACCGGCGTGTCGGACTCGCTGGGGCTCGGTCTCCAGTCCTTCGACAACATGGTCGAGACCTGTCAGCTCATGGCTGCCTTCGAGAGCAGCTCGCCCGACTGCTTCGACGAGGAGGTCACGTTCTTCGATCGCCACTCGGGCCTGGGACTCTTCGGCCCGGGTGGGACGCCCTTGCCGCTGGAGTTCGAGTACGAGCTCGTCGGTGACGCCGGCACGCTGAACCTCGGTCCCTTCCCCGAGGGGACCGCTCTCGCACAACCCGGCGTGCGGGGCATGATCGAGGACCCGATCGTGGACCTGGTCGCCGCGGGCGTGATTTCGGTGCCCGGCACGGTGTCGGTCACGCAGCGTCTCTACCAGGGCGGCATGGAGGTGAGCAGCTTCACCGACACCGTCGTCTCCAAGGACGCCCCGGTCCCGAGCTTCATGGTCGTGGGTGACGGTCCCATCGCCGGTGGTCCGACCGTTCTCGAGGCCATGGTGAGCGTGCTTCCGGCACCGGATCCCGACCGTGAGCTGACCTACGTCTGGGACTTCGACGACGGATCGCCGCTCGACGTGTCCGGTGCGGTCGTGAGCCACGTGTTCCCGGCCCCCGGTGACTACGACGTCGAGCTCTGCGTGCGCGACGAGGACGGCTGCGAGGGCTGCGTCGTGCAGGTCCTCACCGTCGCTGCGCAACCCTCCGTGGAGTTCCGCGATGCCACGGTCGTCGACGAGTGCGCCGCCATCGGCTCACCGGGCCTCGACGACGGTGACCCGGACTTCAATGAGTACGTCACGATCGCGGTGACCTTCGACAATGTCGGTGCTGCGGCCACGGACGTGACCGGCTTCCTCAGCAGCTCGGATCCGCTCGCCGAGATCATCAGCGGCGTCGCGAGCTTCGGCGACGTGGGTGCCGGTGCGACCAGCGCACCGGGTGAGTTCACCTTCATCCGTCGCTACGACGCCGACGTCGACTGCGTGATCGTTCCCTTCACGCTCGACCTGGTGGGGGACGGCGGGGCCTCGCTCTCGCAGCTCTCCTTCGGCATCACCATCGGCGGCGACGTCGCCGTCGAGGACGTCGCGCCGCTGACTCCACCTGCAGGAACCCTGTGCATGGGAGATGTCGCACCAGTGATCTTCTCCAAGGCCGGCCCGGCAGGCTGCCTGACGGGCCTGACGTTCAACCTCGACGTGCAGGGCATCGCCTTGGCGACCAACGGTGACGTCAACGTGGTCCTGCGCGCGCCATCGGGCGTTGCGGTGCCGCTCTACACCGGAGACGGGGTCAGTCCCGAGCAGGACCTCTCGGTCTGCTTCACCTACGACATCGAAGTCGGCCTGCTCGACACCTGCAGCACGCTCGATGCCGGTGTCGAGGGCGCCTTGCTCGCCGACCTGGTGACCGAGTCCATGACCGGGGCCTTCCCCTGGCAGGTCGAGGTCAGCACCATGGCTGCCGGAGATTGCCTCACCACGGGGCAGTGGAATCTCAGCAACCCCGTGCTCGAGCTGCGTGGCACCAACTCGGCCGATGCCGACATCGGGATCGAGCCGGCCTGTGCCGACTGTCAGGCGCCGACCACGCCGATCTTCCCCGGTGACGTCGAGGCGAGCTGTCCTCCGGTCGGTGTCGTCGGCGGCACGGTGACCTGGACGGCGGCCACCGACACCTCCGAGTGTCCCGGGGCCGACGAGCTCGTTCACGAGCTGTACGCGTCGACCATCGAGGGTCAGCTCGGCTCGCCGCCGATGATCCTGGGTGCCGGTGACTCCTGTCTCGACTGCCCGCTCGGGGAGACCTGCGTGTTCCCGTTCACGCCGGGCACGACGAGCTGGGAGGTCTGCGACGTGACGTCGACCTACTGGACCGTCGTGGTGTCCGACGCCGGCGACCCGGCCACCCGCGTGCCGGCGGTGTCTGCTCCGGCCGACCCCGTTGACGACGTCTACCAGAGCGAGCTCCAGACCTGCGTGGACGAGCCGGACGCCATGGCGCCGGTCATCGCGGTGACCGAGCTCGACGGCATGGTCGAGATCTGGGTCGACGTGCCCACCGGGGCCGGACGGCCGCCGCATCCGGCCATGCCCGGCGGGCCCGTGCACCATCTCTTCCGCGGACGCTTGTCCAACCTCCGAGCCGCGTACAACCACCAGTCGGTGGAGTGCTCGTTCACCGGGCCGATGGTCAGCCTCGAGCCGCCGCCCGGATCCGAGCCCTACTACTACCTGGTGCCGTCGGCCAACAGCACGTCCTGCGTGGGGATGGGCTTCCAGGGCACGGTCAATCCGACGACTGGTGAGCTCGAGTACCGCGTCGGTCGCCCCGAGGGCATCAACAACTGCGGCGGTGTCTGCCTGCCGTAGTCCGCTCTCGGTCCTCCGTGACCACGGTCTTGCGCCCGGGGGCTTCGGCCCCCGGGCGTCGTCGATCAGGCTGCCATTGCCCTGTTCCGGGTCAAAACGGGCCTCCGTTGGAGCCTCGTGACATGATGAGGGCATGGCGGCGAAGAAGACAGGAGCACCCCGCCGAGACGGCGAGCTTGCCGTCAAGGAGCGCACGCGGACGCGCCGTCCGCGGCGCTACAAGGTGCTGATCTACAACGACGACTACACCGCGATGGAATTCGTCGTCGAGCTGCTCCAGGTCCTCTTCGGCAAGTCCCCGTCGGAAGCCACTCAGGTGATGCTGAAGATCCACGTGGAGGGGCAGGGCGTGGCCGGCATCTACCCCCACGAGCAGGCGGAGACCAAGGTGCTCGAGGTCCACCACCACGCGCGCGAGGCCGGCTACCCGCTGCGTGCCGGAATGGAAGAAGAGTGAGTCCCACCTCATGTTGAGCCTGGAGCTGCGCGAAGCGATCAACGCCGCGGTCATGGAAGCCCGGCAGCGACGTCACGAGTACGTCGGTCTAGAGCACTTCCTGCTCGCCCTGCTTCACGACGAGCGGAGTGCCGAGGTGCTGCTCCACTCCGGCGCCGATCTCGGTCGGCTCAAGCGCGAGCTCACCGAGTACCTCGACAACGAGCTCGAAGCGCGGCAGGACCTGGGTGAGGATCACGAGCCCGGAGCGACCGCCGCGCTCCAGCGAGTCATCCAGCAGGCGATCCTTCACGTGCAGGGAGCCGGTCGTCGCGAGGCCGACGGCGGCGACGTCGTCGTCGCCTTGCTCCAGGAGCGCAACTCGCACGCGGTGACCCTGCTCGAGGCACAGGGGATCACCCGCGTCGACGTGCTCGAGTTCGTCGCTCACGGCGTGAGCAAGATCGGGCCCGACCAGCCCGACCCGTCACGCGCCTTGCCGGGCGGCGACCTCGACGACGATCACCAGCCGCTGCCCGCCGACCCTCTCGGCACCTACTGCACCGAGCTCGTCGCCGAGGCGGAGGCAGGTCGGCTCGACACGGTCATCGGTCGTGCGACCGAGCTCAAGCGCGCCTGTCAGGTGCTGCTGCGCCGGCGGAAGAACAACCCGATCTTCGTCGGCGAGCCGGGGGTGGGGAAGACGGCGTTGGCCGAGGGGCTCGCACAGCGGGTCGCCGAGGGCGAGGTGCCCGAGGCCCTGCTCGGAACCCGCATCTACTCGCTCGACCTCGGTTCGCTCCTGGCCGGCACGCGCTATCGAGGCGACTTCGAGGAGCGGGTCAAGGCGGTGCTCGGGGCGTTGGAAGAGCAGCCGGGATCGATCCTCTTCGTCGACGAGATCCACGCCCTCATCGGGGCGGGTGCGACCACCGGCTCGGCGATGGATGCGAGCAACCTCCTCAAGCCGGCGCTGGCGAATGGACGGCTTCGCTGCATGGGGTCGACCACCCACGAGGACTTCAAGCGCTTCGAGCGAGACCGCGCGCTCGCGCGTCGCTTCCAGCGCATCGACGTCCCCGAGCCCACGCCGGCCGAAGCGATGGCGATCCTCGAGGGGCTGCGGCCTCGCTACGAGGAGCATCACGGCATCCGCTACACGCGACCGGCCCTCAAGCTCGCGGTCGACCTGGCCCGACGTCATCTCGAGGGGCGGCACCTGCCCGACTCGGCCATCGACGTGCTCGACGAGTCGGGTGCCGCCACGCACCTCGGCACCAAGCGTCGGGAGACCGTGGGCGTCAAGGAGGTCGAGACCACCGTCGCCGCCATGGCGCGCATCCCTCGGGTGCGGGCGACCCGCGACGAGCGCGAGCGCCTGCGCACGCTCACCGAGGACCTCAAGCGCGTCGTGTTCGGACAGGACGACGCGGTCGAGCGGCTGGCGCGCGCGGTCAAGCGAGCCCGGGCCGGCCTGAACACGCCCGACAAGCCCATGGGCTCGTTCCTCTTCACGGGACCGACTGGCGTGGGCAAGACCGAGCTCGCCAAGCAGCTCGCCATCGCCCTCGGCCTCCACTTCGAGCGCCACGACATGAGCGAGTACTCCGAGCGACACTCGGTCTCGCGTCTCATCGGGGCGCCTCCCGGTTACGTCGGTCACGAGCAGGGCGGGCTCCTCGTCGACGCCGTCCGCAAGCAACCGCACGCGGTGGTGCTGCTCGACGAGATCGAGAAGGCACACTCCGATCTCTACAACGTGCTGCTCCAGGTCATGGACCACGCGAGCCTGACCGACGCCACCGGTCGCAAGGCCGACTTCCGCCACGTCACTCTCATCATGACGTCGAACGTCGGTGCCCGGGAGCTGTCGGGACGGAGCCTCGGCTTCTCCGACGCCACCGGCAAGCGCTCCGTCACCCAGGCGATCGAAGGCAGCTTCAGCCCGGAGTTCCGCAACCGGCTCGACGCCATCGTCAATTTCGCGCACCTCGGCCCCGAGGTCATGCTGAAGGTCGTCGACAAGTTCCTCGCCGAGCTCGAGGGTCAGCTCGCCGAGCGTCGCGTGACCATCGCCGCCGACGACGAGGCGCGCGCGTGGCTGGCCCGCGAGGGTCACGACAAGCTCCTCGGTGCGCGGCCTCTCGGTCGCTTGATCCAGACCGCCGTCAAGGATCCGCTCGCCGACGAGCTGCTCTTCGGTCGGCTCGCGGGTGGGGGGCGGGTCGAGCTGCACGTGAAGGACGACGAGCTCACGCTGCGCTTCCCGGACGCCGACTCCGACTGACGTGCCGATCTTTCGTCTGCCGGCAGAGCCGCTCTTCCCCGACCCCGAGTTGGCCGAGGACGAGGGGCTCCTGGCCATCGGAGGGGACCTCTCGCCCGAGCGGCTCGTCACCGCCTATTCGCTCGGCATCTTCCCCTGGTACGGCCAGGACGAGCCCATCCTCTGGTGGTCGCCCGACCCGCGGCTCGTCCTTCTGCCGGAGCGTCTCCACGTGTCGCGCTCCCTGCGCCGGACCCTGCGTCGCGAGCGCTACGCGGTGACCCTCGACGAAGCGTTCTCCGACGTGGTGGCGGCCTGCGCCGAGCAGGAGCGTCCAGGTCAGAACGGCACCTGGATCACCGACGACATGCACCGGGCCTACGTCCGTCTCCACGAGATCGGTCTCGCGCACTCGGTCGAGGTCTGGGACGACGACGCGCTGGTCGGTGGTGTCTACGGTGTCTGTCTGGGCTCGATCTTCTTCGGCGAGTCGATGTTCGCGCGGGCGACCGATGCTTCCAAGGTGGGCTTCGTGCGACTGGTCGAGCAGCTCGCCCGCTGGGGCATCGACTTGATCGACTGTCAGGTTCATACCGACCATCTCGTGAGCCTCGGAGCGGAGGAGTGGCCGCGCAAGCGCTTCCTCGCGGCTCTCGAGAAGGCCTTGCAGGAGGAGACACGGTCGGGACCCTGGTCCTTCGAGCCGAGCTCCTGTCCGGTGGTGTCATGAGCGACGAGAAGCCCGACGCGCGCGAGATGATCGGTCTCGACGGCCAGCCGGTCGTCCCCTTCGGGCGCGGGCGACGTCGGGTCCTCAAGGAGCTCCCGGGCCTGTTCCGGTTCTGCTCTGAGAAGGTCACCCATCCGGTCGACGGCCGCGCCTCCGAGGTGCTCGTCTTCGAGCTCCCCGACTGGGTCACCGTGCTGGCGGTGACGCCGCAGCAAGAGATCGTGCTCGTCGAGCAAGAGCGGCACGGAACTCGGTCGCTGTCCCTGGAGCTGCCGGGCGGCGTCGTCGATCCGGGTGAGGCCGCGCTGGCGGCGGGGGAGCGCGAGCTGCTCGAGGAGACCGGCTACCGCGGTCGCGCCCGCATGATCGGGCGCAGCCGGGTCAACGCGGCGTTGCAGGACAACTACTGTCACGCCGTGCTGGTCGAGGACGCAGAGCTGGTGAGCGAGCCCCGGCTCGACGCGGGCGAGCACCTGCGTCATCACCTCGTCGGCCAGGACGAGCTGCGGCGCCTGGTGAGGGAGGGCAGGCTCGAGCACTCCCTGGGGCTCGTCGCCCTGGCGTGGTGGGATTGGGGACGGGAATGAGGGCGGCGATCGAAGAGCTGTTCTCTGCCGTTCGATTCGTGGGAGACTGACCGGATCCAGCCGGCTGAGCGTTTTTCTCGTGACATGATCTGCGCCGGCCGGGTGGCGAGTGGGTGGCATGAGAGCCAGCTCTGCGGGTCCATCGACCCCCGGGGCCGCGCGGATGAGAGATGGGAAGCAACATCCTGGTGTTCGAGGATGACCCGGTCACCGGCACGCTCATGCGAGCGGTGCTGACCAACCGGGGCTATGAGGTCGAGGTCGTCTCCACGGCGGAGGCGGGGCTCGAGCGGACGGCCGTGGAGACGACCTCGACCTCATAGCCCCGGTTGGTCAGCACCGCTCGCATGAGCGTGCCGGTGACCGGGTCATCCTCGAACACCAGGATGTTGCTTCCCATCTCTCATCCGCGCGG
>JBCCFW010000054.1:0-39034 GCA_039029535.1 Acidobacteriota bacterium | reverse complement strand
GGCTTGCCTGGGAGCCCTGGCAGCACGTCGGTGGTGAGAACGAGCAGGTCGCCGCTCGGCTCGAACACCAGGCCGGCCGGAAGGGCCCGGTCGGTGAACTGGAGGTGCTCACCTGGTTCCCTGCCGAGGAGGCCGGCTCGCGTGGCGAGGATCGTCGAGTCCCCGCGGAGGAGCAGTCGGGGCCGGTAGCCCGTGAAGAAGCTGGAGTCATCCTCGGACCGGGTGCGCTCCCAGGTCGGAGGCTCGCCGCGGCGCTCCCAGAGCTCCGCCCGATTGGAGTGTCCGCCAAACCCAGAGTAGCCGAGATGGAGGAGACCATCCGGTGACTCGCCGAGAGCGGGAGGAGTCGTCCCGAGGCAACACTGGATCTCCTCGACGTGGGGGAGGTCGATGTCGTCGACGAAGTGCATCGACCAGCCGTTCACCCAGGCCGCGACCATCGTGCCGTCCGCTCGGCGGAGCAGGCTCGGCTTGGAGCCACCTGCTTCCAGCAACGTGCTGCTCCAGCCTTCGGCATCCTGGCGAGCGAGTCGGAGCTCCTCGCTTCCTGCGGCGCCGTCGATCGTGTAGGCGATGACCGGTTCGCCCGCGGCATCGAACTCCAGGTCGTGGTGGAACTCGGAGATGCCACCCCTCGGTCCAGTGACCTCGGTGACCACCTCCGTGCTCCACGTGCCGGCGAGACGACGGGAGAGACGGAGAACCAGCTCTTCGTCGTCACGCCAGAGGATCGCGGGCTCGCCGGCGCCGTCGAAGTCGAGCACGGGTCGGGAGCCGGGACAACTCGTGCCGTCGATGCGCTCGAAGCTCCAGTCGCTGCCGTCGTCGGAGATCCACAGGCCGACGGCGGGCTCGGCCTGGGCGAGGGTCCAGCGGCCGTCGGGAGCGAGCTGGAAGTCGAGGTCCGTTCCGAGACGGGGATGGGGACTGGGCTGATGGAAGGACCAGTCGAGGGCCTGAGTGCTCGGGGTCGTGAGCACGACGAGAGTCAGGACGGCGAGATGCCGGAACGTGCACATGGCGGGCTCCTCCCGAGGAGGAGTTTAGGTCAGGGGCTCTGCGCGTGTCGTGGACGTTGCCGCGATCGGCAAGCCGAGCATCGTCCGGTGGGTCGGACGCCGAGGACTTGCCGCTGAGCCCCCGACTTGCGATAGTCCTGGGCAAGGCACGCTCCGGCAGCGAGATGCTGTCGTCTCACAACTTGGAGGGAGACCATGCTCGCAGCCTTGCGTGCGTCCCGTGCCTGTTCGTCGGCCCAGCGGCCGGCCTTTCTTCCCCGCCTCCCAGTCGTCCTGGCCCTGGTGAGCCTGCTCTGTCCCGCCCTGTCGTGGGCCCAGGGACGGACCGACTACTACAACGTCGAGAGCCCGCAGGTCCATCCGATCGAGCTCGCGACGCTGACCTACCCCGACCTGAACACCGGGGTCGACGTCGAGGTCGACGTCCTCCTCGTCGTCGACACGCCCGACAACGCGCTCCTGGTCTACACGACCGATCCCGGTGAGGACCTCTCCAAGCAGAAGGTCACGAGGGTTCCGACCGGCCTGGAGCCCGTCTCGGTCCGATGGTTTCCGGAGCTCGGGCGGTTCCATGTCGCGAACTTCCTCGGGGACTCGATCACCACGGGGCTGTTGACCTACGACGCGGTCCAGCAGCTACCGGAGGTCAGCGGTGTCGAGACGGTGGAGGTCATCGACGAGCCCCTCGACATGACCTACCTGCCTCCGTCGCACCCGGCCGACGCGGGAGTGCTCATCGTCACGCACATGACCCTGGACACCTTGGGGGTCTATCACCCCGAGACTCTCGCTTCGGTGATTCTCCATCCCGAGCCTGGCTGTCACGTCGATGTCGATCCTCAGTGTTCCACCGAGGGCGTTCGCTTCCGTCGCTTCCTGCCAGCCGCAACGAACGTCTTGAGCGGAAACATGGCACCGGCTCCCGACCTGAACGGTGACGGGGAAGTCGACGAGTTCGCGCTCAAGCAGCCATGGACGCTCGGGATTTCGAAGAATCGGCTCTACGTGCTGGGGCACCTCGGTGGTTCGTTTGAAGACGGCGATCGTCTGGGCCTTCGCTACGACGGGGATCTCTGGTCGCAGGCGGCTCCCGTGCCCAACTGGGTGCGGCACGCACCGTTCCTGCCGGACTCCATCATCGATCGTCGGATTCGAGGAGGTCTCGGCACCACCAACTGGAACATGGCGTTCGACGAAGTGGGCACGCTCTATGTCGTTGGAGCTCGAGCGCAGAACCGGCTCGAAGGGGAAGGGACGGTCGCCTCAGCGTGTCAGGGCTTCGTGGAGAGCTTTCTCTTTCGAGTCGACGACCCTGCTGCCAACGTGCCAACAGTGGAAGGACGGAACCTGAACGCTTGCTTCACCGGTGATTGCATTCTTTGTGGGGCCTCCGAGAATCACGTGCGCCGCGCGTCTGCGCTCGCCCAGCCGACGGACCTCGCGGTGTTGGCGCTCGGCGATGGCACCACGCAGGTGTTCGTCGCTGCATTCGGAAGCGATCGCATCGGTCGCGTGACGCTCACGGGTGCGAGCCCGGACGACTGGGTCGTCGACGTTCTCGACGTGCACTCACCCAACGAGGTCGAGATGGCGGGGCCTCGAGGTCTCGCCTTGCAGGAGCGCACCAACCGTCTCTACGTGCTGAATCGTGTCTCGAACTCGATCTCGGTGATCGAGCTGGCGGGCTTCACCGAGGCCGAAACGCTCTACCTGAAGCCTGGGCCGCCGACATCGATGGGAGAGCCCACGAGTCTCGATCCGACCCCGGACTGGGTGACGACGGGACGGCGCTTCCTCTATGACGCCCGCCTGTCTGGGAGAGGTTTCGACTCGTGCGCGAGCTGTCACGTCGACGGTCGCACCGACGGTCTGGCCTGGGACCTGAGCGGTCCGGCGGAGAGCCGAGGCGGATGTGATGTGGCCGGTGATGGGTTCGTGGGCGGTGATTGCAACTGCGATGGCATGGTTCAGCCGTTCGTGGCTGGCATGGGCATGGACCCTGGCATTGCCGGTGAGGCCGACGACGACGGGGAGACCTGCATCCCGCCCGAGCTTCTCACCGTCGACGAGAGACTGAACGCGCACCCGGTCATCTTCGCCTCGGAGAAGAAATTCATGGTGACGCAGTCTCTCCAGGGGCTTCTCAACCACGAGCTGCCTCCGGTTGGCGAGAAGTCGAGCGGGGAGACCAGGAGCCAACGTTTGGTCACGAACGCTCCGTATCACTGGCGGGGTGACAGGGAGACCTTCTTGGACTTCCGTGGGGCTTTTCAGGCCCTGCTCGGACTCAGGGAAGGCATTAGCGAAGAGGAGATGGAGCAATTCGAGGAGTTCATCAACTCCATTCACTATCCGCCGAACCCGAAGCAGCGCAAGGAGAGGCTCTTCACGGGCGACTTCGGTGTCATTGGTGATCCCAACGATGGTGACGGTGCACTGAAGGGGCTCGAACAGTTCCACGCGCTGAGGCTCACCAGTGGAGCGGAGACTCCTTGTGCGCACTGTCATGCGCTTCCCGAAGGTAGTGACAACACCCTGGCTGTGCCCTTTGATAGAAGGCTGGCGATCAATCCATTCGGGGAAGAGTCGTCTTCGGGTGATGCACCCCTCGAGGGAGCGGCGCTACGGGGCCTGTTCCAGAAGGAGTCGCGTCGCCAGGTCGACGGTGATGCTGCCCCACGGTCCGGTCCGCTGACGGGCTTTGAGGGGCTCGGTCACACCGGCCTGCTGGAATCCGGGCAGCATGGAACCATGCGAGACTTCCTGGAGCAGTTTGGCGGAGGGACCGACCGGCCGTCCGTGGCGCAGTTCCTTCATGAATTCGACTTCGGGACGGGTCCCATCGTCGGTCGGACTTTCACGGTGCGGTGGGAGGATGTCGCCGGTCTCGAGCCGGCTCGCTGGGACCTCGCCGAGGCTCAGGCCGATCTCGCCAACGCCGGGCTCGCTGTCCGGCTCACGAGGAGCGGCGTGACGAGTGGCTACGCCTACGATGCCTCGCTGGACTTTACGGACCCGGATGGCGACTTGCGGCGCTACCGCCTCATGCACGAATCGGGTCTCGTCGACTTCAAGCAGAGTCGCAGTGCGCTTCTTGCGCAGTTGAAGAACCCTGGCGACTTGCTGGAGGTCATCTCGACCCCGCTCGGCAGTGAGCGTCGTGTTGCGACCCCGAGTGGAGAGTCGTGGTCATGGGCTCTGCCGTCATCGGTCACCGGGTGGACGTTCGAGACCATGGTCTCCAACTCGGCGCTAGAGGGCGTGCCTTGCTTGACTGATGGCTGGGACCTCCGGGAGGAGGTCGCTCTACAACCCAACACCGCGCACACGATCCTGCTGTACCAGGTGGCGCTCGATCCCGCGGACCTCCATCACGTCGTGCCACGTCGCTTCCGAGTGGCCGCGGACGACCTCCTGCCCGGAGCGATTCTCCACCTCCTTGTCCCCGACCCGCTAGTCGATGACGTGTCGCCGCTCCACTTCGATGCCGACGAGGACGGCATTCCCGACTTCGACGTCGACCTGGATGGGATCCTGGATCCGGTGGAGCCGTCTGGGTATCCGATGGTCCACCTGGAGATGCCGCTCCATCCGACGAGCGACCGGACGATGACTGGCATCCCGATCTGGGAGACGGCCGTGGAGATCGATCCGCTCTTCGTCTACCGAATGATGGCAGGGCCTCCCAGCTGGGAACCTGGTACTGCTCCGGCGGAGAAGGGTGTCATGGCCGAGCTTGCGGGTCTCGATTATCGGGACGCTGGTTGGATGGGGTTCACCGCGACCAACGACTTTCACTCGGTTGCAGACACGCCCAGCTTCAGCCCCGCCGACTGGAACTGGCAGTGGGGCTGGATCGTCAACGGCGATGGCCAGGAGGTGCCCGGTCAGTGGGTGCAGGTCGCCGTCGAGGCGCCCACCTGCCCCTAGCTCCTCCACGTGAGGACTCACGCACCACCGGGGACGCCCCGGTGGTGCGTCGAGCGGAGGCTGGTGGTGTTCCACCATCTCCCAGCGCTCTCCACCCTCGGCGACATCGCCATCTTCGGCGAGCTGGTCGAGGTCGTGTTCGGGCTAGGGAGACAGCCTTGCCAGCAGCTCGGGCCGTCGTCGTCGCGCGACCTCGATGGACGAGCCGTCCGAGAGCACGAGCCGGCTCTCGCGATGGAGCTCGCGCACGTGACGGAGATTCACGACGTGTGACTTGTGAACCCGCAGGAAGCCCGAGCGCGCGAGCATCTCCTCGTGCTCCTTGAGCGTGCGGGCGACCAGGTACTCGCGTTCGTCGGTGAGGTGGAAGCGCGTGTAGTTGTCCTCGCCGCTGAGCCGGAGGATCTCGGAGAGCTGCACGAACGAGTAGCCGCTGGAGATGGGGAGGGCGATGCGGCGATCCTGGAGCTCGGCCTCGCGGAGGTTCACCCGGAAGGACCGCAGCCGCTGGTCGACGTGACGCTGGCGGGCGCGCTCCACCGCCTCTTCCAACAGGGTGGGGTCGATGGGCTTGAGCAGGTAGTCCACCGCCGCCAATCGCATGGCCTCCAGCGCGTGGCGGTCCCAGGCCGTCGTGAAGATGACCGCAGCGTCGAGCTCGGGGAGGGCGTGCAGGACGTCCAGCCCCGTGCCGTCCTCGAGCTGCACGTCGAGGAACACGATGGCCGGTGACTCGCGGGTGATGACCTCGCAGGCCTCCTTCACGCCCGTGGCGGTCGCCGTCACCTCGACGTCCGCGCAGTAGCACTCCAGGAGCGAGCGCAGCGTCTCCTGGCCCTCCAGCTCGTCTTCCACCAGGACGGCGGTCAGTCGTTCGTCAGTCATGGTCGTTCCCGATCGTTTCTCGGTCGTGTCGGAGTGGGAAGGCCAGTCGCACGCGAGTGCCGCGTGGCTCGCCGGCTTCGTCCTGGAGGTCTTCGATGTCGAGGCGTCCCTCGCCGCCCGAGATCAACGCCAGCCGCTCGCGGGTGATGGCGAGACCGGCCGAGCGATGCCCGTCGCGTCGTGGGGATCGGCCGACACCGTCGTCGGTGACCTCGATGACGAGCCGGGAAGCCTCGATCGTGAAGGTGATGCGCACCTCGCCCCGCCCGCCACGACTCGCCAGCCCATGCTCGATGGCGTTCTCCACCAGCGGTTGGACGAGCATGGGCGGGAGCTGCACGGAGCCGCGGTCGAGCTCCTCGTCCACGCGGAGCTGCCAGCGCAGCCGATCTTGGAAGCGGCGCTGATTCAGCTCGAGATAGAGACTCAGGGTCTCCACCACCTCGCCCAGGCTCACCTGGGACTCCCGCGAGTTGGTGAGGATCTTCCGCATGAGCAGGCCGAGGGAGGCGACGTGACGGTTGGCCTGCTGACGCTCGCCCTTGGCGATGAGCCCTTGCAGGGCGTTCATCGAGTTGAAGATGAAGTGCGGGTTCATCTGGAGCTGGAGGGCTTGACCCTGAAGCGCGGCGAGCCGGTTCGTCAGCGCGACCCGGCGGTTGCGCTGACGGACCACCGCTGCGGCGATCGCGGCGACCCCGAGCAGGCTGGTGAGCTGGAACCACCAGGTGGCCCACCAGGCCGTCGCGACGTCGAAGACGATCGACACCGTGTCGCTCGCGACATCGTGCTCGTCGAGAGCCCGGACCTCGAGGACGTGACGCCCCGGACCGAGCCGACTGAGCGTCATGCTGGGCTCTTGCAGTGCTTGCCAGGTGACCTTCGTCCCGGCGAAGCGGTGCTCGTAGCGAAGACCCCCGTCCGCGCCATCGAAGGCGGGAGCGGCCAGCTCGATGCCCACGGGCCCGTGGCCATGGGGCAGCTCATGCTCGGTCGCCAGAGGGACTTCGCGACCATCGATGGTCACGCGGCGCAGGTGAAGCAAGGGCGCGACCAGAGCGGACCGCAGCTCCGTCGGGTCGAAGATCGAGACACCGCGGAAGGTCGCCGCGTGAACCCGACCGTTCACGCGCAAGATGTCGTTCACGTCGTCGGAGGCGAGCCCGTCGCGACGCGAGTAGTGCGACAGGTCGTGCGGGGCGTCGGGGTGGAAGCGGTCGAGCCCCGAGGTGGTCGCGATCCAGACCGCACCCTCCTCGTCCACGTGGAGTCGTCGACAACTGTTGCTGGCGAGACCGTCCTTCTCGGTGAGGTGCACCACCTGATCACCGAGCAGGAAGACCCCCTGGTCGGTGCTGCAAGCGCAGAGTCGGTCGCCGGCCCAGGCGAGATCGACGATGTTCTCGGTGAGGACGGCCTCGGCGACGGCATCCGGTCGGCCGCCTCGTGGGAGCCGATACAAGCCTTGAGTCGTCCCCAGCCAGATCGTCGTCTCGTCGAGCTCGACCGCGTAGCAGCGGTCGTCGAAGACGAGCTCGCCGATGTCCCGAACGGGTCCGACCTGGCCGAACCGCACCCGGTGCACGCCTTCACCCGAGGCGACGAGCAGGGAGCCCGGTGCCTCGAAGCAGGTGTCCTTGATCGCTCCCTTGAGTAGGAGGCTCAGCTCACCGTCCTGCAAGAGGTGGAGCGCGAGGTCCGCGACGATCAGCATCGACCGCTCATCGCTGCTGGAGGGGACCGGCGTGAGCGCGCGGATGCTCCCCGAGTCGACGTGGCCGATCGCGACGGGTTCGGGGTCACCGCTCGCGGGAAGCGCGAAGAGATCGCCGGTGTGACAACCGACGAGGATCGAGTCACCAGCCCTTCCGAGCGCCGTGGCCGCTCCGTGAGGGAGGCCGTCGCGAGTGTCGAGCTGAGTGAAGGCGCGTGCATTGCGAGGAAGTAGCCAGACGCCGTCGTTGCGAGTGGCGATCCAGAGGTTCTGCTCGCGGTCTTCGTGAATGCACGTGATGAGACGTCCGGGCAGCAGCTCCTCGGCCGGCGAGGACCAGGGGGCGGGGCCCTTCAGGCGGTAGAGCCCTTGCGTGCTCCCGATCCAGACGTCGCCGTGCGAGTCCCGGTAGAGCCTGTTGTGCTGGGCATCGGGGAGACCCTCGATGCGCAGGCGACGACTGCCCTCCGGAGTCTTCCGCACGAGGCCAGCGCTGTCCTGGTAGACCAGCTCGGTGGGAGACCAGAGGAAGCGGGGGCGCAGTGGGGCGGGGGACCACTCGGTGAGCGGGAGCCTGGCAGGTGTTCCGGTCAGGCGCACGAAGCCGAGCGGTGTCATCGTCCATGCAGCACCGTCGACGTCCTCGTAGACGGCGTTGGTCTTCTCCTCGACGTCGAGACGGTGGGCCGTCCCGTCGGGATCGACGCGATGGGTTTGAAGACCGGTGAGCCAAGTGCGGCCCCGCGAGTCGAAGAAGACTCGGTTCATGACCACCCGCTCGGCACCCTCGGTGGCGAGAGGAGTCACCACGGGCCCGTCGGGCTCGAGGAGAAATGGACGGGCGCGGAAGGGGAGACACCAGAGCCGACCCTGGTGGTCTTCTTCCATCGTCAGGATGAAGTTGGTCGGGAGGCCGTCCGCCGTGGTGAAGCTCTCGAAGCGGCGACCGTCGAAGCGGGCGAGGCCCGAGTCGGTCGCGAACCAGACGAAGCCGTCACGGTCCTGCGTGATCCAGTAGGCCACCGAGCTCGGGAGGCCGTGCTCGACCGTGTAATGGACGAGGGGGAGGTGGCCGGCATCGACGGAGACCGCAGCGGGCGCGAGGGCGAGGACGAGGGCGGACAGGAGCGGCCGACACCGACCTGCGATCCCATCCATGCTCATCAGCACGTGGCCTCCTCACTCGACTCGATCTTTCCAGCATCCTGATGCCTCGGAAGGCGTGCTGTCCACTCGCCGACGTCGGGCCCGCTCCTGCCGATTCCGGCCGCCTCCGGAGGGCCTCGCCGTTGCCTCCCGGCGGGTGCCGTTGTCTCGATGAAACCGACCGTTCCCAGCGGGGAGTGGAGAAAGTCCCATCGTCTTCAGGGCTCCGGCGGTCTGGAGTGAGTGAATTTTCTACTGGTCGGGTCTCCGCCGAGACCGCACCTTGAGGTGAACACCGACTGACTCATCGTCCCTGGAGGGCCCGTGCGTCGTCCCGCCCCCGAGTTCCTCGAACGGATGCCGACCGAGCGTCTTGAGCGCGGCGTCTTGCGACTGCTGCGCCTCGGCGTCGTCGCGGTGTTCCTGGGCCGGGCCTGGCAGCACCTCCGCTGGGACGCTCCCTTTCGGGCGCTGCTCTGGAATCAGGACCTCATGGAGACGCCGGTGCGTCTCGTCCTGGGGATGAGCTGGCGCGAGTGGGCGGGGAGCCTGGCGGTCGACCAGGGCATCACCCTGTCGATCCGCGGCTTCGGCGTCCTCTACCTGGCCTGCGGTCTCCTGGCCCTGATCGTGCGACCGGGGTGGCGACTCG
The DNA here is from genome assembly GCA_039029535.1 of Acidobacteriota bacterium. Taxonomy (GTDB): domain Bacteria; phylum Acidobacteriota; class JBCCFW01; order JBCCFW01; family JBCCFW01; genus JBCCFW01. The sequence goes on along the minus strand of JBCCFW010000054.1, from coordinate 29,688 downwards.
CGCAGGCGGTGCTCGTCGCGGGTGGTCTCGGCCTGAGCGGCCTGGCGCTTCTCTACTGGAAGGACCACCTCCGACACGGTGCTCAGCTCATCGAGTACTCGAGCCAGTGGGCTGTCGTCTTCCTGCTGCTGGTGGCGTTGCACCACGGGGTGAGCAGCAAGGGGTTCCTGCTCGCGCTGCGTCTCGCGATCGTGGGCACCTTCCTCGGTCATGGGCTCTACGCCATCGGCTGGTACGAGACCCCGGGCCACTACGTCACCATGATCATGACCGCTACCGGCTTGGCCGAGCCGGCGAGCGTGGGGCTCCTGCGGACGGCGGGCGTCGCCGACGTCGTTGCTTGCGTGCTGCTGTTCGTCCCCCAGCGGCAGCTCCAGCTCGCGGCCTTGCTCTACTGCACGGCCTGGGGATTCCTGACCGCGCTCGCCCGAACGTGGTGCCACTTCTCGCTCGACTTCGCGCTCGCGAGTCTCGACCAGTGGCTCTTCGAGACCGTGCTCCGCCTGCCTCACGGGCTCCTTCCGCTCGCGCTCCTCGGGATCCTCGAGCTGCGCCGCCGTGCAGCGACCACCATCGATCCGCTGCCGTCATCCGACTCCTTCGTGCCCGCTTCACCGGAGCTTCCCTCTCATGCTTGAGCTTCGACGTCGTGGCCTGCTCCTCGGGCTCTTGCTCCTCGTCCTCGCGACCTGGCCGCGGTCGACCGTCGCCCTGACGGAGAAGTACCGACTGACCTGGCGCGACGATCCGGCCACGACCATGGTCGTCGCCTGGAATCAGGCGAGCGGAGCGGACCCCGTCTTGTACTGGGACACGGTGGATCACGGGATGGACTGGGCGGCCTACGCGCACTCGACGTCGCCCGCTCGCACGAGTACCGCCAAGGGCATGGACAATCGTTTCGTGCGCCTGACCGGGCTCGCACCCGACACGGCTCACTACTTCGTGATCGTCGACGACGAGGGTCCAAGCGAGCGGATGTGGTTCAAGACGGCGCCGAACGAGTGCGCCGAGTTCAGCTTCGTGGCCGGCGGTGATTCACGTAACAACCGGGGGCCGCGTCAGGACGCCAACGTGCTGGTGTCGCGGCTGCGTCCGCTGTTCATCGCGTTCGGTGGGGACTACACCGACGATGACACCGACGAGGAATGGGAGGACTGGCTCGACGACTGGCAGCTCACGCGCTCGCCGGACGGCAGGATGTACCCCATCGTCACGACTCGGGGGAACCACGAGTCCAACGCGTCGGTGACCGGCCTCTTCGATCCGCCCTCGGCCGACGTGTACTTCGCGTTCAGCTTCGGCGGCACGCAGCTCCGGGCCTACACGCTGAACTCTCAGATCGTGGAGGGCGGGAGCCAGGCGACCTGGCTCGACGGCGACCTGGCCGACTTCGGCGACGACCACGTCTTCCGCGTGGCGCAGTACCACAAGCCCATGCGACCCCACACGACGAGCAAGTCGGAGGGGACCGACGAGTACGACGCCTGGGCGCAGCACTTCTTCGACCATCGCGTGGACCTGGTGGTCGAGTGCGACTCTCACCTGGTCAAGCGCACCTACCCGGTCAGGCCCTTCACGGGGCCGGGCAACGACGAGGGCTTTCTCCGCGACGACGAGAACGGCACGGTCTACGTCGGTGAAGGCTGCTGGGGGGCGCCGCTGCGCACGGCCAACGACGACAAGGACTGGACCCGGGCGATGGGCTCGTTCAACCAGGTCCAGTGGGTTCACGTCACGCCGAGCGCGCTGGAAGTCCGCACGCTCATCACCGCCGGCTCCGGCCTGGTCGCCGAGGTCGACGACGCCGACCCGCTCGCGCTGCCCTCCGGTCTCGACGTCTGGGATCCGGCGGGCGGTCCCGTCGTCACCTTGCCGGCCCGGGGGGCCGCCGACGAGGACGGGGACGGCGTGCCCGACGCCTGTGATCCTTGCCCGGTCGACGCCCCGGACGACTCGGACGGCGACGGGAGCTGTGACAGCGACGACCTTTGCCCTGACTCAGACGATCGCATCGACACCGACGGCGACACGACCCCGGACGGTTGCGACGCCTGCCCGGAAGACGAGCTGGACGACAGTGACGGGGACGGTGCCTGTGACAGCGACGACCTCTGCCCGGGCTCCGACGATGCTCGCGATCGCGATGCCGATGGCGTGCCCGACGACTGCGACGCCTGTCCCGACGACGCCACGGGCGACTCCGATGGTGACGGCGCTTGCGACTCCGACGACGCGTGTCCTGGTCACGACGATGCGCTCGACGTGGACGGCGACACCGTCGCCGATGGCTGTGACGCGTGTCCGGGCTTCCCCGATGATGAGGACCGTGACGGAGACGGTGCCGCCGACGGTTGCGACCCCTGTCCGGACGATGCGCCCGATGACAGCGACGGCGACGGGAGCTGCAACTCTGACGACACGTGCCCGGGCGCCGACGACACCCTCGATGAGGATGCGGACGCGGTCCCCGACGGTTGTGACGCCTGCCCGGGCTTCGACGATGCTCTCGGTCCGCCGCTGGTCGGTCCAGGCAGCAGTCTCCGTCTCGGCGGCACCACCGTGAGCTGGGACCCGGTGGCGCTGGCGACCACGTACGCGCTCCATCGAGGCACCCTGCCCGGCCTGGCGCTCGGTCCGCGACCGAGGCCGCACGATCACGTCTGCCTCGTGACGAGTGCCGATGCGAGCGTCGAGGATCTCGAGCTGCCGGAGGTCGGCTTCTACTACCTGGTGGCCGCGAGCAACCCCTGCGGACCCGCGCCCGACGGGCTCGGTCGGGACTGGACCGGTCTCGAACGACCGGTGCCGGCCTGCCCCTGAACGAGGACTCGCCGGGCTACCTGTTGAACGGGTACTCGTTCACCCAGCGGAAGCCCCGCTCGACCAGCAAGGCTCCCTCGGCGTCCTCACGTAGGACGATGATCGTCGGCTTGCCGTCGAGCCTGCCCTCGAGTCGAAGCACGCCGTCCTCGGGCTCGGTGTAGGTGAAGTCCGGCGTCTCCGGAGGCTGGGCGCCGCGGTCGACGAAGGAGATCGTCTTCGCGTCGGTGTCGAGGGCGAGCCGCATCCGCGTGGCATCGCCGCTGGCCCGCTGCACGGTGGCGACCCAGGGTGCGTTCACGCCCACGCGCACCCAGCGCACCTGATCCTCGTTCTCCCGGCCAGCGCGACCGTCGTGCTCGAAGGTCTCGACCCGGTAGATCCCGGTCAGCGGCGCGGGCTCGGCGAAGGGGCCCCGTTGTCGGGCCGTCTCCAGGTTCCTGGTGACGTGGGTGGCGGTGATCGCCAGGACGAACGCGAGGTGCGCGAGCCCGATGATGAGGGCCCAGGGCTTCTTCCCGCTCCAGGGCGGCGTCAGCGAGCGGGGCTTCACCGGGAGGTTGAAGACCAGGAAGCTCAGCAGGCGAGGGATGTCCGGCGCCATGATGAAGATGGCGATCAAGACGAGGTGCGTGGAGAAGAGCTTGACCGGCACGTCGTAGAAGAAGTTCAGCGCCATGACGTTGGTCATGACCGCGGCGCTCACCAGCGCGCCGAGCAGCGAGGTGCGACGCCAGAAGAGCAGGTAGCCGCCGATGAGCTCGGAGAGCCCGGCGAACATCTGGTAGGCGGTGCTCGCCCCCATGAAGGTCCACGCGAGACCCATGGGTGACGAGTCCCCATAGGGCTGGATGAGCCGGTCGGGTCCGGGCGAGGGAAACTGCAGCGGGAAGAGCTTGATCCAGCCGTAGATGAGCAGCCACGTCCCGAGGTAGTACCGCGCGACGACGTGCGAGATCGACCAGACCACGCCGGGGATCGGACGTGCTCGGGTGGCGATCAGCCAGACCAGTGAGGCGACCAGGGCCATGCCCAGCTCGATGAAGGTCTCGATGTAGTCGAAGGTCGTGTCGCCGCTGCCGGTGAAGGAGGTCGAGACCTCGACGCCGAGGAGGGTGCGACCGAGCCAGACGTAGAGGGGGTCGAGCACGAGCCCGGGCAGGCTGGCGAGACCGGCGAAGGCGGGGCCGACCAACGGCAGCGATCCGAAGATGCGCAGGTAAGGCGCCATGTGGATCAAGACGTAGGCGAGGGCGAGCCGAGCCAGCCAGGCGGTCAGCACCGAGCGACGTTCGCCGCTCGACGGGGCGTCGTCCTCGGTGGGCTCGATGACGATCGGTGGCTCGTCGGCGTCGAGGAAACGGGCCGACAGGTTCGGGGTCGGCACGAGGCAGTGGGTCTGCTTGCCGAACCATCGGTAGCGGTTGGCGGCGATGAGGCGGTAGGCGGCATCGCGGAGGAAGCGCGGCAGGACGAGAAAGAGGCCGAGCAGCGAGTAGGGGAGACCGAGATGACGGGCGATGCGGAGCATGGCCGTGGAGCGCACGTGGGCTCCCTCGTCGTCGACGAGGACCACGCTGTCGGGAGCCGAGCCGTCCGCGTCGGTGACGTCGTGTCCGGCGAGGACGTCGCGTCCGGCCTGCGACTGAAGCGACGCGAAGCGAAAGCGTCCTTCCGGATCCCGCTCGAGGATCCACTGGACGGCGGCATGACAGAGGTTGCACGGACCGTCGAAGAGCACGACCGGGTGACGGGGCTCGTCGGACGCTCCGGGAGTCGTCTCCGGCGTGGCGCTGGTCTCGTCGTCGTGGGTCACGAGTCGGTCTCCCCCGGGTGCTCGAAGCGGCGGACCCAGAATCCGGGCGCCACCTCCTGGTCGCCGACCGGCGTGAAGCCCAGGGAGGAGTAGAGCCGAACGGCGGGGTGATTGTCACGTCCGGTGGAGACCACCGCTCGGGAGCGCCCTCGGGCCCGTTCGACCAGGGCTCGGCCGATGCCGCGCCGCAGCTCGCCCGGATCGACCACCAGCCGGTGGATGTCGATGACGCCGTCCGCCAGGCGCTCGGTCGCGATGGCGCCGAGCACTCTCCGGTCGGTCTCGGCGACCAGCCAGGCCAGGGGGCTGGCACGCAGCTCGTCGAGGCTCTCGTGAAGGGGAGGGATGGCGTCGAAGCCGACCAGCTCCGCCTCGAGAGCGTACGACCGACGCTGGAGATCGAGAAGACGAATGGCCAGCCCGTCCTCACCGAGATCGACGTCCCGGAGCTGCGGCGGTGGGCTCGGAGGGGTCTGATCAGGGGGAGTCACTCCGATGAGTGTAGCCGCCTGGCGCCGGAGGTCCCGCTACACTCGACGTCGGCGCGCCGTCACTCGAGTGGAGCGACGTGAGGCATGCACTTTCCGAGGACCATGGCCGACGAGCCGAAGTCATCCAGTAACGAGCGGCGGCCGGACGCGAGCGAGCGACCGACCGTCATCGCGGGTGGGATCTCCCCCGCGCGCTCGTTCGGCACGCCGACCCGGATCGGTCCCTACGTGGTGGAGGGTGAGCTCGGTCGGGGCGGGATGGGGGTGGTCTGGCGCGGGCGCGACGAGCGACTCGATCGACCCGTCGCCCTCAAGACGGTCACCGAGCTCTTCAGCGGGGAGAGGGGCCGGCGACGCTTCCTGCAAGAGGCGCGGTTGCTCGCGCGCTTGAATCACCCGCACGTCGCCACGGTTCACGACCTGCCCTTCCACGAGGAGAGGCCGGTGCTCGTCATGGAGTTGCTCGACGGGGAGAGCCTCTCCTCCCGTCTCGAACGCGGCCCCTTGAGCGTGCCCGACACCCTGCGGCTCGGCGAGCAGGTCGCGTCGGCCCTGGCCCTGGCCCACGAGCACGACATCGTGCATCGAGACCTCAAGCCGGCCAACATCCAGGTGCTCTCCTCCGGTGACGTCAAGGTCCTCGACTTCGGCCTGGCGCGCACCTGGACGACCGACGTCGATGCCGGCGAGGCTCGGGTCATCGCCGGAACCCCCGGCTACATGAGCCCCGAGCAGGCGATGGGGCTGGACCTCGATGGTCGGAGCGATCTCTTCGCGTTCGGGGCCGTCTTGCACGAGTGCTTGACCGGTCATCCCTGCTTCGCGGGCGAGCGGCGTGAGCGAACCCGCGCCGTGCTCGAGGACGAGCCGAGATGGTCCGACCTGCCCGACGACCTGCCCGCGGGCCTGCTCGGCACCATGCGAGCTTGTCTCTCTCGAGAGCCCGATGGACGGCCGGGCAACGCGCTGGCGGTGCGCGACCTGTTCCGGGTCGAGCTGCGTCGACTCACGCAGGGGCAGGAGCCCGTCCCTCCACCGAGCAGCGGACGACGGGTCCGGCCCGTCCTGCCCGCTCAGACCGATGAGTTCGTCGGGCGGACTGAGGAGCTCGCTCAGCTCGAGGGGCTGCTGTCGGACGGAGCGCGTCTGATCTCGCTCCTCGGACCGGGAGGCGCCGGCAAGACCCGTCTCGCCACGCACCACGCTTGGCAGAATCGGGAGTCCTTCGCGGGAGGTGCGTGGTTCTGCGACCTCTCGGAGGTGAGCGACCTCACCGGTCTTTGCCTCGCGCTGGCGCGGATTCTCGACGTGCCGCTGCGAGGAGGTGATCACGTCGAGCAGCTCGGTCACGTGATCGCCAGCCGCGGTTCCTGCCTCTTCGTGCTCGACAACTTCGAGCAGCTCGTCGAGCATGCGTCGGCCGTGGGGCGCTGGCTCGAGCGTGCGCCCGAAGCGCGGCTCGTCGTGACCAGCCGCGTGCTGCTCGGACTCTCCGGCGAGAAGACCGTGCAGGTCGGCGCGTTGCCGATCGAGGTCGACGGCGTCGCCCTCTTCGAGCGGCGGGCGCGCGACCGACAGGGCGACTTCGCCGTCACCGACGAGAACCGGTCGGCGGTCGAGGAGGTCGTTCGGCTGGTCGATGGCTTGCCGCTGGGCATCGAGCTCGCGGCCGCTCGGGTCCGCATGCTGAGCCCGGCCGAGCTCGTCTCCCGGATGGGCGATCGCTTCCGTCTCCTGGCCGGCGGCCGCGGAGGACCGCAGCGTCAGGCGACGTTGGAGGCAGCCATCGACTGGTCATGGGAGCTCTTGGCTCCCTGGGAACGAGTGGCCCTGGCCCAGCTCTCCGTGTTCGCCGGTGAGTTCCGCCTGGACGCCGCCGAGTCCGTGCTGGACCTCTCGTCGTTGGAAGACGCGCCGTGGCCTCTCGATGCCGTGCAGGCGCTCGCCGACAAGAGCCTGCTCCGCGCCTCGACGCGCCCCTCGCTCGACCCCCGTCACGAGACGCAAGAGCACTGCTTCGCGCTCTACCTCAGCGTGCGCGACTACGCGGAGAAGAAGCTCGTCACCGAGGCAGCGCTTCCCGAGGGGGAGAGTGGGGAGGAGGCGGCCCGTCGGGTGCACGTCCGTCACGGCCGGCACTTCGCGAGCCTCGGCACTGAAGAGGCGCTCGAGCGTCGCGACGGGCTCGGCGGTCCGGGGCGTCGCTCGCTGGAGCGTGAGCTCGACGAGCTGGTGGTTGCGTGTCGCGGGGCGGTGACGCGGGGCGATGGCGAGATCGCGGTCGATGCGCTCGCGGCAGCCGTCGCCGTTCTTCAACGCAGCGGTCCCTACGAGCTCGCGACCCGGCTGGCGACCGAGGTCGTGGCTCTCGACGCGTCGTCGCCGAAACAGCGGGCTCGAGCGCTGCGCTTCCTCGGGGTGGCCTGTCGTGACGAGGGTCGTTTCGATGAGGCGCGTGAGCATCTCGAACGAGCGCTGGCGCTGGCACGGGAGGATGGCGATCGCCCGGCCGAAGCGCTCGCGCTCGATCGGCTGGGGACCCTGGCGAGCCGCGAGGGGGGGCTCGCCGAGGCCAGGGAGCACCACGACGAGGCGCTGGCTCTCGAGCGCTCGCTCGGCGACCGTCACCAGGAGGCCGTCGTTCTCCTGAACCTCGGCACGGTGGACTTCGAGCAGGGCCGGATGGAGGAGGCCAGGGCCTGCTTCGAGGCCTCGCTCGCGTTGCAGCGGGAGGTGGGGATTCGATCGCTGGAGGGCACGGCTCTCGGCAACATCGGGAGCGTGGACTTGCAGCAGGGACGTCTCTCCGAGGCGCGCGCCCATTGGGAGCAGGCCCTGGTGAGTCATCACGAGCTCGGGGAGCGTCGACTCCGTGGTCTCACGCTCATCAACCTCGCGAGCCTTCACCTCGAGCTCGGCGAGTCGGACGAGGCGGGCGCCTGTCTCGAGCAGGCTCTTCCCATCCATCGGGAGATGGGAGACCGCCGCGCCGAAGGCATGGTGCTGGGGCATCTCGGCATCGTCGACCAGCGGCATGGTCGAGACAGGGCTCTGGAGCGCTACGAGTCGGCGCTGGCCATCCACCGCGAGGTCGGCAACCGCGGGTTCGAGGCGAGCGTGCTCGCCAGCCTCGGCTCGCTCCATCATTCGAAGGGGGATCTCGACGGGGCGATCGCGTTCTTCGAGCAGTCGCTGGCGGTCTATCGCGACTTTGGCGACCGTCGCTTCGAGGGGATCGTGCTCGGCGATCTCGGAGAGCTCCGCTGGGAGCAGGGGCGCGTGGACGAAGCGCGAGTCGACTTCGAGCAGGGCGAGACGGTGCTGCGGGAGCTGGACGACCTCGCCGGCCTGATGCAGGTGCTGTGTGCTCGAGGACGGCAGGAGGCCCGCTCCGGTGAGCGCGACGTGGCGCGGGCGTGTTGGGAGGAGGCGGAGCGACTGGCGCGACGGCTCGAGGTCGACGCCGACTCACCGCTCGGCGAGGCGCTGGCGACGCTGCGGAAGGAGCTGGCGGACGACGGCTCGACCTGAGATCGCGTCACCGTGGGCAGAGTGGCCGTGCGCTCGGTCGCTCGCGTCCCAGCGAGTCACGTCCGTAAGAGCTGTCACGCGCGCCGATCCGACCGGTGACGAGGAAGTAGTACGAGCCGGTGCCCGGGTCGACCCGTGCCTGCGACTCCGTCAGCCCACAGTGACCGAAGTCGCCGTGGTCGTGACGTCCGGAGCGGAGACTCGCGAGCCGGCCCCGGTGGAGGTCGTGGAGCTCGACGTCGACCTCGGGCCACTGGAACAAGAGCTGGCCGCTGGGGTCCTTGGTGACGGTCAGGGCGCCACCGTCGCCTCCGGGCTCCGGGACGAGGGGCAAGCCGTCGTCGCAGGCGTCCCCGAGGCCGTCGCGATCACCGTCGCGTTGGTCCTCGTTGGGGACGTCGGGGCAGTTGTCACAGGCGTCGCCCAGTCCGTCTCCGTCGGCGTCGCCCTGGTCGTTCTTCACGCCAGGGCAGTTGTCACACTCGAGAGCCCACTCGAGATCGACGGGGGTGACCGAGGGCGCCCAGTAGCGGATCGTCGTCAGCAGACCCTCGCTGAGCTCCCCGTCCACGAGCTCGACCGAGACGGTCTCGAGCGGTTCAGCGACGATGCCCGTCGCGCCTGGAGCGTCGCGAGCGCACTCGACGCCCGGAGCGCTGCCACGTCGGTCGCGGCGGCTCAGCTGCCACAGGCCGATCACGTGGAATCCCTCGCCAGGTGCGTCCACGAGATCACGGACGTCGTAGGTGTCGGGAGCGACGCGGACTCCTCGCCAACCGAGGCCGTCGTCATCGAGGAGGCTCAACGAGCTGGGCCAGGCCACGGCGCAGCCACCCTCGTCGAGCAGCGCAGCGTGAACGTTGCGCGTCGAGGTCGGGAATCGCGAGGGGGATTGCCAGGCGTGGGTGCCGTCAGGGTCGACGACGGAGAGGAGGTAGCCAGAGGTGTGGGTCCCCGACACGACGTAGCGTCCGTCGTGCTCGGCGAGCGAGTCGATGAAGGGATCGGGCCGGAAGACGCCTCGAAACATCAAGCGCGTCGACCACTCGAGCTCCCCGGTGGGGGCATGCGAGACGAGAAAGACCCCGGTCAGCTCGGTGCGGTACCGACCGGTCAACACGAAGCCGCCATCGGCCCGAGCATGGAGACGCTCGATGGCGGTCAGGGACGACGTGGGCTCCCGGAAGCTGCGTTGCCAGGCGAGCGTTCCATCGGGGGCGATCGCCACCAGCCAAGCCTCGAGGGGGGCCTCCGGATCGAAGGGGTGTTCGACCTCGCCTCCGGCGAGGATGCCGCCATCGGCGGTGAACTGCGCGTCGTTCAGCCGAATGTCGCGAGTGATGAGGTCGAGCCGTCGTGACCACAGCAGCTCTCCCTCGCTGGTGAACACCACGAGCTCGCGATCACCGTGGAGGAGGATGCGTCCCTCTTCGTCGACGTCGGAGAGACGGAGCTCTGGGCTCACCTCGAAGGACCGCTTGATGGCGGAGTGACGGTCGACCAGGGTGAGGGGGTGGTGGGCGACCAGGCCGCCCTGAGGTGCGGGACGCCCCTGAAGAAAGGCGGTGCCCGCCTCGCGATCGAAGCGGTGCAGCCAGAGCTGAGACTGAGCCTGGACCTGAGCCACGCCGAGCACGAGGAGGCCGGCGACGAAGGGAAGAACGAGCAGTCCTCGAATCGTCATGGGCAGGTCTCCCCGGGACGCCGTCGTCCCGTGCTGTCGTCGCCTCGCGAGCCTTCGCCCGAGTCGTTGGCGGCGGTGAGAAGCCAGTACAGGTCGCCGTCGGGCAGCTCGATGGAGAGCTCGGTCGTGCCATCACCGCAGTCGCAGCCAGTGGTCGGCGTGGGCGAGCTCGGGCAACGGAGCCCCGGCCAGTCACGCCGATGGTCGTAGACGCCCGCCTGCAAGCTGGCGAGGCTGCCGACGTCGACGTGATGGGTCGTGGGGAGCCAGCCGTCCGGTGGGGCGTCGGGCGGCGTCATCACGACGCTGCCACTCGTGCCGACATCGAGGACGGGTGGGCTCAGACGCGAGCAGCTTCCCTGGAAGGTCACCAGCTCGGAAGGAGAGACGAGACCGCAGTCATCGTCGACGAGACGGAGGGCGTAGACGTGCTCTTCCATGTCGGGGAGATCGATGACGACGCCCGACGCGATGTCGTCGAAGAGGATCATGCCGTCACGCCAGAGCTCGCGACGTCCGCCGGACGGGAGCTCGGCGTTGAGGTAGCGGACCTCGGCGCGGCCGACCTCGCAGGGGTCGAGCTCGACGACGAAGAGCCAGGGCTCGGGAAGGACACCTGGGTGATGGGTGAAGGTGCGGCGATGCTCGAGGGTCTCACCGCAGCCGTCGGGGACGGAGCGGAGGACGTACTCGTGCTCACCCGGGAGGTCGGGGAAGGTGTCGAGATGGTTGGCGGGGACGAGGAGGGGCTCTCCATTCCGCCAGAGCTCGAGCTGGCCACCGTGGCGGAAGTCGGCCTCGGCGAGGTGGAGCTCGACGAGGCTCGGTCCGCACGGGTCGAGGTCTTCGAGTCCAAGGATGCGGGCGTGCCTGGTGACGGAGGGCACGTCGACGATGTCGGCCACGATGATGTTGCTGTACCACCAGTGGCCGTAGTCCGGCCGGGGGGCCCAGCGAATGAAGAAGGAGTGTTCTCCAAGTGGCAGCTCGAGGGAGTGGTACGGCCAGTCGGGCTCCTCGCTGACCAGACGACCATCGACCCAGAGCTCGGTGTCCGAGACGGGCCAGTGGGGCGGACCACTGAAGACCTGGACGTTCCCACCTGTCGAGCAGTCGGTGCTTTCGACTGAGCCCAGGAGTTCCGAGAGCACGCCGAGCGCTGGCAGACCATATCCATCGAGAGTGTCTTCGAGAGTGCGGCGAGAGCTCGTGACACTCCCCGAGCAGTCCGTGAGCTCGACGCGGTACTCGCCGCTTCCGGCGACGTGGGCCGGGAGCTCGAGGTCGGGCGTCACCAGGACGTCGTCACGGTAGAGACGGAGCTGGCCATCACGACCGGGCTCGGGAGTGACGTCCACGTGGAGCGCGCCGGGTCCGATGTCCTCCATCATCAGCTCTGGCTCGACGAGCGGAACAGGCGCACGTGCAGGCAGACGTCGGAGGTTCGAGTCCTCGTTGCCGGCCACGTCGATGGCTCGGACGAGGTAGGAGGTGAGCTCGGCCTCGGCCTCACTCAGCCGGAACGACGTGAGCGAGGTCTCTCCCAGGAGGGTGCTCGCGTCAGGCTCGAAGTCGGGGTCCATGCTTCCGTGCACCCGGTATCGCATCCGTGGGCTGGCGTCGTCACGGGCCTCGCCCCAGTGGAGCTCGACACCGGGACGGCAGGCGGCACCGGTTTCGATGAGCTGAGCACCGTCCAGGCCCTCGAAGTCAGGAGGCGTGTCGTCGGAGGCCGTCGGGAGGGTCTCGAACACGGTCGCTGGCCAGCCGCTCACGACGATCTCGGTGCGGCCGTCCATCCAACTCGGCGATGACGATGTCGCGACCCTCGTGGTCGGTGACGACGAGGTCTGCGCCGGTTGCCGAAGTGATGCCGAGCTGATCGCCATTGAGCCACGCGACTTCCCGCCCGGCGGAGGGGTGAAGGTCTCCGATGCGCTGAACCGAGGTCCATCCCGTGCGGCTCCAGAGCGGTAGGCCGCTCTCCGTCTCGAAGGCTTCGAGGAGGCCGTCATGCTGAACGACCAGCTCCGGGGCCCCGTCGTCATCGAGGTCACCGAGGTCCAGGGCCGCGTGGCCGAGAGTCTGCCGGCTCCAGCCGCCTGCCGTGGGACCCACGTTGCTGACCGTGAACTCCAGGAAGTCGAGAATCAGGCGACCCAGGTATTCCAGCTCGGGGTCGTCGTCGAGCTGGACGAAGGTCAGGTCGTAGTGGTGATGCAGGATGCTGAGCCATTCGGTCTTGTAGCCGGTCCATGCCCGGTGGAGCCGTCGCGAGCCGAAGTCGTAGGTAGCCACGTGACGCCGCTCGAGTGTTCCCGAGGTGATGAGGTCGGCGGCGAACTGCTTGCCGCCCTCCCAGTCGGTGGTCCGGATGTAGCGACTGTTGATGGTCGGCGACAGCATGGGACGTTCCGGCATGAGGGCCCGTTCCTGCAAGTCGAATCCGTGAAACTCGAAGGTCCGGAACACGAAGTCCCCGAAGTAGAGCAGCTCGTCGTCGTGGTCCCCGTCGAAGTCTCCGGTCACGACGTGCTCGCCATCCCTGTCGTCGAGGATGGTCACGTAGTCGAAGAGCAGGGAGCCGTCTCCATCGAACACCTCGAGCGTCGTCTCCGACTCGAAGACCAAGACCTCGAGCTCCGGGTCGAGGTCGGCATTGCCGAGTGCGAGTCGGGAGAACACGCCGACGTGCTCGAACACGCGCTCGTCGGTCATGGCGTTCGTCACGGCGAGCGTGGCGCCGAGGCTGATGACTTCGTCTTGGCCGTCGCCATCGAGGTCTGAGGTCAGCACCTCATCGCCCAGCTCGAGCGAGAGCGTGCGCTCCAGGCTACGAGTCCCGGCGTCGATGATCAGGCCCGGCAGGCCCACGCCGATCGCGAGGACGAGCTCGAGAGCCGCATCGACATCGACGTTGCCGACCGCCAGGTCGAGGGCCGAGAGGTCGAGCGACCAGTGAGCCGTTCCCGTCGTGGCATTCAGTACCTCGATGCCGGCATCGTGAAGCCACGCGATCTCGTCGCGGCCTCCCTCGACGAGGTCGGCGATGGCGAGACCCAGGGTCACCCGTGGGGTGGGGTGCGACCACTCCGTCAGTCGCTCACCCGTTCCACCGTCGAGCACGAAGAAACCTTCGGTGGTCGCGAAGACGAGCTCGAGACGCTCGTCTCCGAGGACGTCCCCGAGCGTGGCATCGAGAATGACAGGAGCGTCCGGGTCCGCGGAGAGCCGGCCGGCGTGGAGCGCTTGCCAGAGGCCTTCCTCCCGGTCGAGCGTGCCGACGCGCCACCACTTGTCGCCGTGATGGACGAGCTCGTCGGCGAAGTCGCCGTCGAGGTCGGCGGCGAGCATCCGTCCGGAGTCCACGCCGCCGATGACGTGGCCGTCGGGGCGGAGCAAGTCACCACCAGCTCGGGCGAGCCCGACCACGCCGAGGACGAGCAGGAGACCCAGGCCGAGGGCTCGGAGGCCTCTCGATGGCAGCATGGAACGACCCTCCCAGGTCACGAGCTCGCGACCTGGTGCGGATCGTAACGAAGACTCGAGCGCGGGCTCAGGGCGGGGGAGCCCTGCCGTACGGAGTGCAGCCAGGTTCCCGGCTACCGCCCCGCGAGCAGCTCCTTCCACGGGCTCGGGATCGGCTTCGGCGGTCGCTCGCCGGCGTAGGACAGCTTCGGGTCGTCGGTGTCGACCTTCGAGCAGCCGTCGTGCCGCGCGGCCTTGTCGTTCACCGGGTAGAAGTACTTCGTGTCGGGGCCCTTGCGGTCGCCCATCATGAGGATCGCGCAGGGGCCGTCTCCCGCGCCCCACGAAGACGTGGTCGACGTCGGGAGGACAGTGGACGAGGTCCCACGCACGCAGTGCGCGCTCCTCGTCTTCCACGATGACCTTGCACTCGCCGAAGAGGACGAGGAAGTCCTCCTGACAGTTCTCGCGGTGGTAGTGACAGGCCGGCTGGCCCGGCTCGAGCACGTGGACGTGCAGGCCCAGCTCCGCGAAGCGCTGCTCGGGGTTCTCGAAGATCGCCGCGCGACCGAACTTCCCGCTGGAGACCCAGCGGCACTCGTCGAGGTTGGTGACGAACCAACCCTCGGTCACGGGACCGACGCCATGCTCGTCACGTTCCAGCTTCGCTTCCTTGCTCATGGGAGACTCTCCTGCATCCGATCGGCTTGCTTCGACGAAGCTCAGGATGTCGGGGGTCGTCGTCACTGTCCAGGCCTACGCCCGGCGGGAGATTGAAGGTGAGCAGGAGACGCAAGGCAGCCCTCTCCGTCCTGGCGACCATCGTGGTCGTCCTGGCCGTCATCGTGGGAAGCACGCTGCGGCGGACCGACGGGACCTGGCTCTTCCACTCGGCGCCCACGCCCGAGGGCTGGCCCGGGCCCACGCCGGTGGGGGTGGTTCAGGTGCGGGAGTACCCCGCGTACCGGGCCGCGACCGTGGGAGCCGCCCAGGTGGGGGCCGACTCGAGACCGATGTTCCTGACGCTCTTCCGGCACATCAAGACGAACGACATCGCCATGACGGCACCCGTCGAGATGACCTACGTCGATGACGGTGGCGAGCTGGCGAGCATGGGCTTCCTCTACCGGAGCACGACGCAGGGGGCCGCGGGCCCGGGAGGCGACGTGCAGGTCCGAGACCTCACGCCGCGGCTGCTCGCGTCGGTCGGCGTGCGTGGCGCCTACGACGACCACGACACCTTCCTCCGTGGCTGGAGTCAGCTCGAGACCTGTCTCGCGGTCTCCGACGAGTGGGTCGCCGATGGGCCGCCCCGTTTCCTCGGCTACAACGGGCCCTTCGTGCCGCCCTTCTTCCGCTACGGCGAGGTGCAGGTGCCCGTGCGGAAGCGAGCCGAGACCGAGCTGGCGGCCTACTGAGTCGTCGGCGCGTCAGCCATCGACGAGACTCACGAGCATCCGGCGCGTCGTCGTCTCAGCGTGTCCACCCGCTTCGTGTACTCGTAGCCGAGCTTCGCGCCCTCCCGATGCCTGACTGCGAAGCCACGCAGGTCCTGGACCGACGCGTCCTTCTCTCGCTTCAGGAACTCGTCGAGGTAGTACACCGACTCCCAGGGCTCGAGCTCCTGCAGCTTGGTTACCGCCAGGTTGTAGTAGATGTGCTTGACGTACTCGGCCGCCCGCCGATCCCGGGGGCGCTCCTCGGCCATGGCGTCGAAGGCCGTCTTCGCCTTCGCGTAGTTCTCACCGCAGAAGTCGCTCACCGCCGATTGGAAGCGACGGTGCCAGGCCTCCTCCGGCGCCAGGATGCGGTCGAGCTCGGCCAGCTCGGCGGGTGCTGCGACTCCGGCCTTCGTGAAGGCCTGCTTGGCGCGGTCCCGCTGCTCGATGGAGAGCCCGATGTCGTCCGCTTGCAGGGCCGCCCTCAGGGCCGTGACCGCCTCGGTCCCGATCGTCTTCCACTCCTCCGGGGTTCTCGTCGGCTCCGGTGGCGGAGGGGGTGGGGCCTTGGTCGTGCGGGTCGGTGCGGGGGCCTTGGGGCGAGCCGGCGCGGCGGCCGCGGCTTGTCCATCGTCGCCGCCGCTCAGCAGGGTGAAGCCGAGGGCGCCCAGGATGACCGCGCCGAGCACCACGGCTCCGATGACGGCCGGGCGATTGCTCGCGAAGGACTCGTCAGGCATCGAGTACCGAGCCCGTCGTGCTTCTTCCTCGGCCTCCTTCTCGCGGCGGTCCGCCGTCACCATGATGTCGTCGAGCCCGCCGACGTCCTCGCCCACGGCGGAGCGGAGGACCTCGAGGGCCTCCTCGCGATCACCCCAGTAGGGCACCGAGGGCTTGCCGACGAGGGGTGGAGGCAGCTCGCAGTCCTCGACGAGCACGGAGACCAGCTCCAGGGCCTCGCGCTTGGCGGCAAGGACCGGATCGCGGACCTCGACCGCCTCGAGGGCGGCGGCGGAGAGGACGGCGATCACCGTCCCGCAGGAGTCCAGGTCGTCGTCCGGTGTCCGGCCGACGGACTCGAGATCCTCGGCCAGGCGGGCGGCGAACTCCGCGTCGGCCGGGGCATGGGCGATGAAACAACGCTGGGCGTCGCGCTTCATGACGATGGCTCTCGTCCCCTCCGTGACCTGAGCTTGGTCCGCCGGCCGGACCGTCGTCAATGGGCGGTGGACCGCCCGCCGCACGAGCGTTCGGAATTCAATACGACCAGGCCAGCCCGAGCTGAGGGACGAAGGCGTCGTAGCCAGGGTTGCGGCCGCCCCCGAACAGGCCCGCGTTCGACACGTGGAGGTAGCGGACGCCGAGCAGGAGACGGAGCTGCTCATTCAGGTACCAGGCCAGCTCGAGCCCCACCTGGTCCTCGAAGTTGGTGCGGCTCGCGACCGCCGGGAAGGGAGAGTCGAAGCGCACGACGCCGAGGCCGCCGACCAGCGCCAGCTCCCAGCGTTCGCCCTCGGCGAAGCGCCAACGGAGCAGGGCGTCGACCCCGAAGACGGTCCCGTCGCCACCGGCGACGCCCTCGAAGACCTCGGCGTCGAAGCTGCCGACCACGAGCTCGGCCGAGAGCGACAGGGTGTCGGTGAGGTAGCGGCCGACGCCCAAGCGGAGCTGGTGGAGCTCGCCGGGGTCGTCGGAGAGGGTGGTCGTGGCGTAGCTCTGGAAGGTCCACCCACCACGGCGGGTGACCTCGGAGTCGGGGCCATGGTCGGCCGCGGCCAGGCTCGGCCAGAGGACGAGGGTCGAGAGGAGGAGGACGAGGCGGACGGGTCGGTTCACGAGCGGGCTCCGGTTCGCTGGCTGAGATGCGGCCGGGCCGTCTGAGGTCACGGGAGAGAGCTATCGGTGCTCCTGCGCGTGACGCTGAAAGCAAGCATCGCTACAGAATCGGAGCTCGGCTCCGCGGCCAGCAGACGACAGGTAGGACGCGCCGAGGGCCTGCCCACACTGGTGGCAGGCGGTCTCGTTGACGTACCCGCTGACGCAGTCGTCACTGCAAAAGCGGAGCTCGCGTCCAGCAAGAGTTTCGGCACGAGCCGAGCGGAGGAAAGCGCGGGGGAGCGCCGACTCGCAGCGAGCGCAGACGTGCCGGCGCTGATGGGTCCGCCGGCAGCTACTGCTGCAGAAGCGCAGCTCCTGGCCGAGCACGCGGTTGAGCTCCTCGCTCATGACGTGCTGCCCGCCGAGCGGCCGCTGGCACGAGATGCAGTGCGCCTCCTCGACGTGACGCTCGAAGCACGCTTCGCTGCAGAAGCGGTCCTGCGAGCCACAGGTGCGGCAGGTCTGGTGCTCGGCCGGAAGCCCCCGACCGCAGGCCGAGCAAGGCTCGGCCGAGGTCTCCTCGGTGGTGCGGGTTCGGACCTGAGAGCTCGCCACCGCCTCGGCGTGAGCGGTTGCTGCCGAGGTGGTTTCGGCCGGGGCGGACAGGGCTTCCTGGGCCTCGGTCAGCTCCTCGAGCGCGGCGGCGGCCGTCTCGGGGCGCTCCTTGCGATCGCGTTGCAGCAGGTGGAGGGTCACCGCGCGGAGCTCGTCCGGCAGGGCGCTCTCGTCGATCTCGAGAGGGAGCTTGCCGGTGAGAAGTCGGTAGAGGATCGCACCGACCGCGTAGAGGTCGGCGCGATGGTCGACCCCGGTTGCGGAGCTCCACTGCTCTGGTGCCATGTAGTGGGGCGTGCCCATCGCGTCACCGGCGGCAGTGAGCTCGCCGTCCTCGGCGCCGCGCGCGAGGCCGAAGTCGATGAGCACCGGCTGCACGCCCTCGCGGGTCGTCTTCATGATGATGTTGTGAGGCTTGAGGTCGCGGTGGATGACCGTCCGCTCATGGAGCACGACGAGAGCGGCCAGGAGCTTGCAGACGACGTCGCAGGCCCGTGTCGGCTCGAAGCGCTCGTCGTCCCCGAGGAGAGCCTGCAGGCTCGGCCCCTCGACGTGCTCCATGACGATGTAGACGCCGTCGGAGTCGTCGCCCACGTCGAGCACGCCGACGATGCCGGGGTGGCTGAAGCGCGCGAGAGCGTGGGCCTCACGGATGAAGCGCTCGAGGATGCGGGGATGGACCGCCATCTCCTTGAGCACGCGCTTGATGGCCACGAGCCGCTCGAGACGGCGGTCGCGCGCCTTGACCACCCGCCCCATGGCGCCCTGTCCGAGCACTTCCAGGATCTCGTAGCGCTCGGAGACCTCGGCGCCGACACCGCCGCCGAATCCCACGCGCCCGGGCTCCTCGGCGCCGCCCAGGCTCACGAGGGTGTGACCGTCGCCCGCGCCGGAACCCGACGAGACGTCGAGCAGCGTCTCGCCGCAGCGCGGGCAACCCGCAGCAGGCACGGGGATGGGACTGCCGCAGTCCGGGCAGGTCTCTCGAGCGGGCATGCCGGATCATAGCGATCCGTGCCGAGCACGACCGCGATCGACGAGCACGCACGGGAAAGTCGTCACGCGACCGAAGCGGCACCCAGGCGGAGGAGCGGAAGAGAGCGTGGGGCGAGCCGACGAATGATGGCAGTCTCGGGGTGACGCAGCGTTCGGTCGCGCCCGGAGCTCGTCCGGAGTTCCGCGTGTTGCCCGTCGCCCGACAGCTCGACGCGATCCGCGCTCGTGTCGACGGGCGGGGGGCGCTGGTGCTCGTCGCGCCGCCTGGAAGCGGCAAGACCACGCAGGTGCCCCCGGCGTTGCTCGACGCCGGACCGCTGCTCTTGCTCCAGCCCCGGCGGGTGGCCGCGCGGGCGACCGCGACTCGCATCGCCGAGGAGAACGGCTGGCGGGTCGGGGAGGAGGTGGGCTGGCAGGTGCGCTTCGAGCGTCGAAGCTCGAAGCGGACTCGCCTGCTCGTGGCCACCGAGGGCCTGCTGGTGCGCAAGCTGGTCGAGGACCCCTTGCTCGAGAGCTTCGTGACCGTCGTCCTCGACGAGCTGCACGAGCGCAGCGTGGCCGCCGATCTCGGGCTGGCTCTCTTGCGCGAAGCGCGTCGGGCCCGACCCGAGCTCCGCGTGGTCGCCATGTCGGCCACGATCGACGCCGAGCCCGTTGCGGCCTACCTCGACGCCGAGGTGTTGGAGGTCGACGGGCGCGCTCACCCGGTGACCATCGAGCACGCCGTGCTCTCGGCCGAGGACGCCGTCCGCGCGCGACTCCGCGAGGCGACCGGGCACGTGCTCTGCTTCCTGCCCGGTGCGCCGGAGATCCGCCGGCTCGCCGAGCGCGTGAGGCCGAGCGCGGAGAGCAACGGCTTCGTCGTGCACCAGCTCCACGGCTCGCTCGAGCCGGCCGAGCAGGACGCGGCCATCGCTCCCTCCGAGCGACCCAAGCTCGTGCTCGCCACCAACGTCGCCGAGACCTCGCTGACCATCGATGGCGTCACCGAGGTCATCGACTCTGGCCTGCACAAGGTCCTCCGTCACGACGCGGGTCGGGGGCTCGATCGACTGGAGACCGAGCGGGTCGCGCAGGACTCGGCCGATCAGCGCGCCGGTCGCGCCGGACGGACGGGGCCGGGGCGAGCGCTGCGGCTCTGGAACGAGCGCGATCGCCTGCGGCCTCAGCGGGAGCCCGAGCTGCTCCGCGTCGATCTCGCGCCGCCCTTGCTCGACCTCGCGGCCTGGGGCGCCGATCCACGGTCGTTCGAGTGGCTCGAGGCGCCCCCCAGTGATCGCGTGGACGCAGCTCTCGAGCTGTTGCAGTCGCTGGGAGCGATCGACGGTGATCGCCTCACGCCCCTCGGCGACCGACTCCGTCGACTCGGGCTCGCGCCGCGGCTGGGTCGCCTGCTCATCGAGGCCGGCGGCAGCGCTCTGGCCGCGTCGGCCTGTGCGGCTCTCTCGGAGGGTTTCGTGCCACGGGCTCGACGCGATGATCGCGGTGTCGCCGTCACCGACTGCGATCTCCTCGCGCTCGCCGACGAGCTCCAGGCAGGGCCACGTCACCTGCGCCGTGCGGCCGACTCCCTCGCGGCGCGGGCGCGGGCCGTCCTCGGCGAGGTGAGCGACGACGACGAGCAGCGGCTGCGACACGCGGTCTTTCTCGCCTATCCCGACCGTCTCGCCCGACGACGCGAGCCCGGTTCGCCGCGTCTGCTGCTCGCGTCGGGCGGGGGAGCCGTGCTCGCGCGCGAGAGCGGGGTGAGGGACGCGCGCTTCGTGACCTGCGTCGACCTCCTCGCCGCGCGTCGGGGAGCCGGCGCCGAGGCGTCCGTGCGGGTGGCCAGCGCGGTCGATGACGACTGGGTGGAGGAGACCGAGGCCGAGCTCGTGCACGAGCTGCACGACGGCAAGGTGCGCGCTTGGCACCGTCGACGTCACGGTGCGTTGTTGCTCGGTGAGCGACCCGCCGAGGTCGATCCCGAGCAGGCCGCCGAGCTGCTGGTCGAGGAGCTCACCAAGCGGGGGCTCCCCGAGGAGGCCGAGCGGACCCTGCGACGACTCCGCCACGCCGCGCTCGAGGTCGATGTCGAAGAACTGCTGCGCGTGGCCTGTCACGGTCGGACGACGCTCCCCGAGGTGGACCTGCTCTCCCTGCTGCCCTGGGACGTGCGGACCGATCTCGACCGGCTCTCGCCCGAGCGACTCGACGTGCCCAGCGGACGAACGGCACGGCTCGACTATCCGGAGACGGGGGGCGTGCGGCTCTCGATCAAGCTGCAGGAGCTGTTCGGCCTGGCCGAGTCGCCGAGGGTCGGTCCCCACCGTGAGCCCGTGACGCTGTCCCTGCTGGCTCCCAACGGTCGCCCCGTGCAGCTCACCCGCGACCTGCGGAGCTTTTGGGAGACGACGTACCCGGAGGTCCGCAAGGAGCTGCGGGGCCGCTATCCCAAGCATCCGTGGCCCGAGGATCCCTGGTCGGCCGAGCCGACGGCACGGACCAAGCGGCGCAAGTGAAGGGGGCGACCGCCGGGGGTGGCCACGCGCGTCGATGCGAGCGATGACAGGAGACATGAAGACGCTGCGTGCTCATGCCGTCCTGATCGGAGTGGTCTCCTTCGTCGTCGTCGTGTCGGCGACCTGGGTGGTGCAGGCCCACGGTGTCAGGGGAGCAGTGAGAGCTCTCCAGGACTCCACGGCCGCCACGTCGATCCTGCTTCACCCTGCCGGTCAGCCACCGATCCAGACTTGGGCGATGGAGACCATTCTCGCGTCCGACGACCCCGTGGCCGCGCTCGACGAGGTCTTCCGTGACGGCAAGCCCGGAGGTCGTGCGCATGCCCTGGTGGCCCTGCACCGTCTGGACCCGGAGCTCTTTCGACGACGGCTCGGGGAGCTCGACCCCGAGACGGACCGCGCCGTGCTCTACTGGGGTTGCATGGTCGGTCCAGCTCGGCCGGTCGCGCAGGTCGTCGCCGAGCTGCTCACGGAACCGCCGTACCACGCCGACGTGCCGCGGATGGCCTGCGTTTGGGTCGACCAGGACGAGCCGCTCTTCGATGCCGCGCTCGATCGCGTGACTGGTGGCCACCTGCGAGGTCATCTGGCCGGTCAGACGATCCAACGTGCGATGCAGGCCGCTCGACCCCTGCCGGATGCCGCGCTGCAGCCGAGCCTCCCGTCATCGTGGTGGCAGACGCCACGACAGCCCGAACTGGAGACCGAGTGGGGGGCGGTCGATGCGCAGGCGCACCCGACGTCGCCGTCGGTCGCGAGTCAGGACGAGTCGGTCGCGGGGCAGTGAGGCCTCGAGCGCCTCGTCACCGACCCCCGGCACGTGGACGAGCGGCCAGGCGTGGGTGATGACCTCGCTCGGCCAATAGCCCTCGGGAAAGCACACGACGATGGAGAGACGCCGCGTGGGATGGGTCGGCTTGACCGTCGTTCCCTCGAAGTAGGGCGGGGGCTCGTCGACGTGCGGGGCCGCGCGTTCCTCGGTGAGCACGTAGCGAGGGACACGCTCGAAGCGTCGGGTGTAGCTCAAGCCGGTCGAGGCGGCGCGGGCAGGGAAGGTGAAGCGGTGGACCACCCGATCGAGCTCACGCTCGACGACCCGGGCGCGGGCCTCGACGTCGGTCTCGATCGCCTGGAGGACGGCGGGCTGGTCCTGGAGGACGACGCGCCAGACCCCCAGGCGCACCTCGAGCTCGCGGCTGTCGCCCCGGAGGCTCCTCAGGCCGCGCGTGACGATGCTCGTCTCGCTGTGGCCGGCGTCGTCGATGTCGACGGTCTTGACGAGCTCGTCGGCGGCGAGCCCGAGCAGGCGATGGTCGTGCTCCCAGAGCTCGTCGAGTGAATGACGGCCGCTGCGGCTGACCTGTGGGAGCAGGTCTTGCGGAAGCAACTCGGGCAAGGCGGTGAGCGCCCGACCGAGCACGGAGATCCGCGGGTCGCCGCCTCGCTCGATGACGCTGACGGTGTTCGGCGAGACGTCCATCCGTCTTGCGAGCTGGCGCTGGGTGAGACCCGAGCGCTCGCGGGCTCGCGACAGCGCGGTCGCCAGGTCGGTGCGGTGCCGACGACCGACTCCCCGTGGTGACGGGCTCTCCTTCTCCACCGCGCCCTCGCTCGTGCTCCACTCCAGCCCGTGCATGAGACCGACGGTGGGACGACGCAAGGTCAAGGTGAGCCGGCCTGACGCCGCGTCGTGACGCAGGTCGACGCCGCGAGGGTGCAGCTCGCGAGCCCAGTCGCGGGGCGTGTCCGGGCCGACCGCACAGGGCCAGGCCACGCAGCGGGGATCGTGGGGAGTCGACGGGAGCCAGGCGACGAGGTCGAGACGCTCGATGGGGTGGAGGACCTCGACGACCAGGCGATGACGTCCGTCCGGCCCGACCAGCCCGTCGAGCAGGACGTCGTCGTCGACGGTGGTCGTGCGGACGTAGTGGAGCCCGTCTCGCTCGCGGGCCGGGCGTCCGGCCTCGTGCCGCACGGGGCCTTCGGTCGCTTCCCAGCGGGACGGCTCGAGGGCCTCGGGCTCGAGCTGCCGGGCGACCGCGCTCGGGCCGGGGATGACCGCGCGCAGCAACGCGATCCGATGCTCCGGATCCTCGCTGGCTCTCGGCCAGCAGCGCAGCCCGTGCATCTCGAGCCGGGAGCTCCCGGCTCCGCCCGCGCGCAGGTCGACCTCGCGCACCAGACGCTGCGTGAAGAATCCGTGCAGCTCACGGCTCGCCTCCCAGGCCGCGGGCTGGGACGGGCCCCCGGTGGCGCCGGCTCCGAGCAGGTCGGCCACGCGCAGTGACGGCAGCCCGCTCAGCAGGGAGGCCACCGTCGAGCTCCGGGGCTCGCGACCCGCCTCGAGATGGGCGAGCGAGCCCGAAGGGAGCTCGCAGCGTCGAGCCAGCTCCACCTGGCTCAGGCCGGTGCTCCTCCGCGCCGCCTGCACGAGCTCGGCGCAGCGGGCGCCGGTAGTGTCGTTCGTCGACATCCCCAGGAGCATGACTCGGGCCCGCGGCTCCGACCAGCCCGTACTGCGCTTTCAGGACAGCGCGGCTTGCCGGAACGGGGTGCCATCTCCTTACATTCGCGGTGTCGAACGGCCGGTCCGGTCGCGACACGCGGAGAGCAGGTCATGAATCCGAGCAGGTTGGAACGGCGAGCGGCGGCGGGGCACGGACGGCGAGGACGACGGATGGTGTCGATGGGCTGCGTCCTGGCAGGTCTGCTGGCGGCCCTGCCGGCGCGAGCCGGTGCCCCGGTGCTTTCGGGCTCGTACGACTGCAACTGCGAGTCCCCGACCGGTCACGGCATCGGCATTCAGTCCGGGCAGCTCACGGCCTTCAAGGTCGGCGCGGGCTTCGAGCTGGACCCGGACGTCCTCTTCGGACAGAGCAGGACGGGCGGCGACGTCGACATGGGTGGCGTCCATCACGACGGCAACCACTCGTCGGTGCCTCTCGATGGCTTCACCCAGCCGTGGTCGCCCGAGCAGGGCGTGATCGTCTACAACGTCTGGCCCGGAACGATCTACGTGTCGTCGTACCGCGTGAGCAGCATCGGCGATCGCGACCTTCCCTTCGCCGAGCGCATCGGCTCGCTGGATGGCTACCCCGGACCCGTCATCGAGACCGACGGCGACCATCCTCTCGTGACCTGGAATCACTTCAACGAGAAGGGGGTGGCCCAGGGGTGCCGAGCGCGTGGTGGCGACACGATCACCGGCTTCCTCATCGGCTACAACCTCTACCGGCTCTCCCGAGTCGGGCGACCCTTCCCGAGCCTGCGCGAGTTCCTGGTCGACGGCAGCGTGCGCCACCTCGACCTGGCGACGCTCGACTTCACCGTGGTCGATCCGAGCGGGGCGGAGGGCTCGGACCTCGACGCGAGCGATGGCTTGTCGCTCCGGAACCCCGACGGGATCCCCCACAGCGGTGACGAGGTGTTGGTCTTCGAGGACACGGAAGTCACCGACCCCGAGAACTGGTGGTGGCGTCTTCAGCCGGTCGTGCGCGGCAACGCTGAGTGGTTCGAGACCGGCCTCACCGCCGGCGAGCATCCGGCCCAGCGTCTCGACCTCGACTCTGACGGCTTCGCCGAGTCGGTCGACGTCATGGTGGGGACGCCTGGCTTCGTGGAGTTCATCGACCCCACCGGCCACGGTCTCGGGCTCACCTTCGGTGGCGAGATCCTGTCCTCGCTCGAAGCCGGCAGCACCGACATCGGTCCCGTCGTCGACGACCTCTTCAACTGCATTCAAACCGAGAGCGCGGCGCCCACCGAGTCGGCCTGCGACGACGGCGTGGACGACGACGAGGACGGGCTGGTCGACTGCGACGATCCCGACTGCGCCGACGACCCCGACTGTGACGGCCTGCGCGTGGTGATCGAGCCGCCGGACGGTGGCCGCGTGCTCATCGGCTGGGACGAGACCAGCGGGACGGGGCCCTACCTCGTCGTGGTCGGCAACCTGACGCACCTCCTCCGCGACCACGAGTACTCACACCAGCCCTTGGCCTGTGGGATCGAGGGCACCGAGGCGGAGGTGCCGTTGCCCGAAGGCGACGCGACGTACTTCCTGGTCCAACGCGAGTCCGATCCAGGACCGGGCGCGGACTCGTCGGGGACGCAGCGGCCGCCGGCGAGCGGCGACTGCCCCTGAGGTCCGGGTCAGCGCCTCGACTTCACGAAGCGGCAACCGATGAAGTTCTGCTGGACATTGTCGATGGGATCACCGCGGAGCACGTCGAGACGTGCTTCTCGAAGCTTGGTGAGCCAGCTCGCTCCCATGACGATGCGCTCGCCCGGGTTCCAAGCCAGCTTGCCATCGGCACCGGTGTCTTGGTCGAAGCTGTTCGTCCACTCCTCGACGTTGCCCAGGGCGTGGTGGAGCCCCTCGGGTCCCACGTCCGTCGAGCGTGAGTCGACCGGTTCGGCGTTGTCGAGATAGTCCGAGGACAATGCGCGAAGGTACTGCTCGTGCCAATCGTCGGTCGCCTCGGACTCGAGAGGGAGCTCGGCGGTGGAGTGATGACCCACGACGGCCCGTTCGGCCAGGAGCCGTTCGTCACCCCACGGGTAGATGCGGCCGTCCGTGCCTCGGGCGGCCCGCTGCCACTCGACGGCATCGGGGAGACGCTTGCCGGCCCACTCGGCGCAGCGGCGAGCGTCCAGGTAGGAGATCCCCACGACTGGAAGCTCGAGCTGTGACGCCGTGAGCGTGCCTTCGGGCCAGGTCGGAGGGCGCTGGGGAGGTTCCTGGTCGAGCAAGTCGAAGTAACTCGTGTCCTCCAGGAATGACTGATAGACGCGATTCGACAGCTCGAACGGATCGACGTGGAAGCCACCGACGCCCTCGAAGACGACCTGCTCCGAGGACATGCCCTCATCGGGAAACCACTCGGCCAACGTGACGGCCGGCTCGATCAGGAGCATGCCTGCGACGACGTCCTCGGTCCGACGGATGACGACTCGCTCTTCATGGGCGTGATGCTTCGGGAAGGTCCGAATGAGCTCGGCGTGACCGTGAGCGGGCGCCTCGATCACGAGGTGATGACGACCAGGCGGCACTCGAACCCGATGGATCGGTGTCGTGCCGAGAAGCGTTCCGTCGTCGGCCCTCGCTCCGAGGGGATTCGCCCGATGGAGACGGACGCTGGCTCCCTGCAGGAGAGTGCCGTCGTCGCGGTACGCCTGTAGCGAGAGGGTGGGACGACTCAGGTGCTCCTCGAGCCGTGGCGTCACGAGGACCGTCGCCGTCACGAGCAGCACGAGCGCGACCGTGGCTGCCACCGGGAGGGTGACGCGACGATTTCGCTCCAGGAAGCGGCGGGCTCGAACGGAGACCACGGGAGGTCGAGCCTGGATGGGCTTGCCATCGGAGGCCGCCCGGAGGTCTTGGGCCAGCTCGAGCGCGCTGGCGTAGCGGTCCTGGGGCTGCTTCTCGAGTGCCCGAAGGATGATGGTCTCGAGGTCTCGTGAGATCGCGGGGTTGAGTTGCCGGGGGGGAGGAGGTTGCTCCTCGCGAATGGCGCGGAGCACGTCCGGTTCAGAGTCACCGTCGAAGGGCCGGCAACCGGTCAGCGCCTCGTAGAGGACGACTCCCAAGGAGAAGATGTCCGTGCGGTGATCGAGCCCGTTCTGACGAAAGACGGCCTGCTCGGGACTGACGTAGAAGCGAGTCCCCGGGATGTCCATCGTTCGCGTGAGCCCAGGTTCGGCAGGGTCCTTGGCGATGCCGAAGTCGGCGAGCAGGGCGCGGCCCTCTCGATCGATGAGGATGTTCTCCGGCTTGACGTCACGATGCCAGACTCGGTTCTCATGGGCGTGCTCGAGGGCCTCGGCCACCCCGGCCAGGAGCTTCGCCATCAAGGACGCGTAGGCAGCGGGAGCGAGATGCGCGAGGTCGAGCGTGGCCTCGGTCTCCGTCGAGCCATCGCTGCGAGCGATGAGCACGTCGCGCAGGTCGCAGCCCTCGATGTAGTCCATGACGATGTAGGGGATGCCATCGTCCTCGTCGAACTCGTGGACGCTCACGACGTGCGGATGCTGCAGCCGTCCAGCCGCCTTGGCCTCGCGGCGGAATCTCTCGAGTTGGACCTCTTCGTAGCTCGCCCGCAGCACCTTCACGGCGACCAGTCGGCTCAGGGAGGCTTGCTCGGCGAGCCAGACCTGTCCCATGCCTCCCTTCCCGATCTTCCGAAACAAGCGATACCTGCCGAGTTGCCACGGCTCGCTCTCATCGTCATCGTCGGGCTGCTCGGTCATCCGGTGAAGGTCTTCGGGCTCGGGGGGCCGGAGGAAGCCGCCTTCGCTCTCTTGCCGTGGCTCCAGGAGCTGACGCACCTTGGTGGCGAAGTCGGCGTCCTCGGCCTGAAGGGTGGCGAGCAACCTGGAACGCTCGGGCTCGTCGAGCTTCGACAGCCGCTTGTACCAGACCAGCAGGTCGCGGCTTCGGTCCGTCACTGGCTCATCTTGACCTGGAGCCACTCCCTGGCGGCGTGCCAGTGCCGTTGAACGGTCCGGGTCGAGATGCCGAGGGTCTCGGCGATCGTTCTCTCGTCGGCACCGCCGAAGTAACGCATCCGCACGACCCTGGCGAGAACGGGGAGGGTGCCGGCCATCTCTTCGAGGGCCTGGTGCAGGTCCAGGATGTCGATCGAGTGGGTCTCGTAGTAGTCGACCAAGCTGTCGAGCTCGATGGGGGTCCTCTTCTTGCGGTTCTTGGAGCGGGCGTGATCGATGAGGATCCACTCCATCGCCTTGGAGGCGATCTCGATGAAGTGCCCTCGATCCCTGACGCTGAGCTTCGAGCGCTCCACGAGCTTGAGGTAGGCCTCGTTGAGAAGGGCGGTCGGCTGCAGCGTGTGGTTGCGCGGGTGCCTGCGGAGCGCTCTCCGGGCCCTCTGGCGCAAGTCGTCGAGCACGAGCGGGAACAGCTCGTTGGCCGCCTCGGGGTCGCCGTCGTTCAGACGTTGGATGAGGCGATTCAGGTGGCGGTCGGCCTCTGATTCCATCGGTGTTTCAGCGGGGCTTGCGGGAGGCAGGGTGGTGACTGCAACGCTGGCTTGTTTCATCTTGCTTCCGCTCTCGCTTCCGCTTCCGTCTGATACTCCGCCTGATACTCCCAGTATCGGAGGTCTGGGTCGAGTCTCTCGTCGGCGTGCGAGGTGCTGGCCTGCGCGATGTCGGTTGGCCTGGCCGGACAGCCATCTCGTGGGTCCATCGCCGAGTCGAAGATGAGCCGGAGTTTCGTGCCCGGCGGCGGAACGTCGGACCAGATCTTGAGATCTCTCCCGACGATCTCGAGCCGCTCGTCTTGGCTCTTGAAAATCCGTTCGCGACGATCAACGAAGCGCAACTCGCGGAAGTGCTTCCAGGGCTTCTTGACCTTCGGGTCTTGGATGGTCACGAGCCCGGTCGTTTGCTCCTCTCCGCTCTTGGCGTTTGGCTCGAGCCGTTTCCACTTCGCTTGTTTTCCCTTGATGAAGACATCCTCGATGATTTCGCAAGCTTCGTTGCTCTCGCGTAGGAGTTGGATGGCGTGTGGACCATCCGGGAGCTTGCTGGGGATCTCGAGAGAGAGTGTGTGGACGCCAGGCTCGACGTTGCTCACCGTGAGCGGGGTCTTCAGGTTGCCGATCGTGGCAGAGGTGGGCGGCTCTCTCCACTGGTGCTCTGGCACGTGCCAGTCGAAGTGAATCATCTTCCCCTCCTCTCGGCCGAGCTCGTGGAAGTAACAGATGGAGCGAGGGGCCATCGGAGTCGAGATCTCGTGGGCTCGGCCGGGCGGTCGACGGCCACTGCCGCACTCGCCACGGGCTTCGATCTCGTGACCTTCTCGAAGAGCCTCCAGGAGGAGGAGCTGTGCGCTGGCGAGTGTCATGCCGGCGGTCATCCGATCGCCGACCGGCTCGAAGCGGAACCAGCGCTCGGGTCGTCTCAGGCCGAACACGAGCGAGTGGTTCTTGTCGATGCAGACCCGGGAGACGTGGCCACGGTGACTCTTGGTGTTCATGGGCTCCTCATCCTTGCAGTTGGGGGAGTGGGTTCTTCCAGGTGAGGGTGATGAGCGCGACCTCCTGAACGCTGTCGTTGGGCAGCGGTAGCTTGAACGGCTCGTACATCCGGGTGTTCTCGTTCCGCCTCAACAGCTCGTGGGTGTGAAGGCACACGCGCTTGCCCTTGAACCAGATGTAGCGGACACCGCGAAACGGATTGCCGCTCGTGTGCAGCTCCTGGATCGCGGTCACGAAGACCTTGAAGCGCGGCTCCGGATCTCCCCCGGGGTTCAACCGCGCGTTGATCCGGCTGGCGACGGACTCATCACTGAGTTGACCTTCCTCCGAGCCGATCTGCATCAGGAAGTCCTCCCAGTCGTTCATGGCGTCGGACTGGAAGCAATCGTCGAACCAGGCCTGCAGCTCCTCGAGGAGCTGTTCGCCAAAGAGATCCTTGAACTCCATCTGCTGGGCTGGACCGAGGCTTCCATGGAATATGAGGAAGTCAATGAAACCATTCCTGC
>JBCCFW010000053.1:0-39192 GCA_039029535.1 Acidobacteriota bacterium | reverse complement strand
GTTGCCTGATAGAGGCTCGCCATGGCCATGGCCGGTGCGTCGGCCAGGACCTTGACGTTCGCCTGGGTCACCGAATCGGTGATCTGATCGTTGACTGATGTCGGATATGCCATGAAGTCCTCCGCCAAGACGCGCGCGGCTCGTCACTCGAACCGGCGGTCGGCAGCGTCGACGACTAGGGGACCAGCGACCCTGGCTTCTGCTGCTGCTTCGCCTGCGCGTCGAGGATGGCCGCGGTGGCCTTGCCGAGCGAGGCAGAGTCCAGCGAGTACAGCGTCGTCACGCCCATGGTCGTGGCTGCCTGCGCAGTCACGGCGGTCTGCTGTTGGGCCGTCGTGTTGTTGTGAGCCGAGTTCGACAGGGCCTGCGCGGTCGCCTGGTAGAGACTTCCCAGCGCCATGGCCGGGGCATCACCGAGAACCTTGACGTTGGCCTGCGTCACCGAATCGGTGATCTGGTCGTTCACTGACGTTGGGAACGCCATCTTGTTCCTCCTTGCGGCGAGTCGCAGGTGCCGCGATGGCACTGGTCGGCCCGCTGTTGAGCGATGAGTTGGTCAGAAGCTAAGGCACGTCACCCAGCCCCGACTTGGCGTCTCGGCCGGAGGACGTGGCCCCGGCTGCGGGACTCTTTCGGCATGAGTCGTAATCAGCAATGGAACATGGCCTCACTTACGATTCGAGACAGCACGCCGAACGTGACCTCGGCGTTCGACGAGCGCAGGTCACCGCACCACGCCCTTCGAGTGAGCGCACGATTTCGAAGCTCTCGCAGGCTCTCGGACGCCTGAGAGGCTGCAAGCACTTCGGCTTCATCCACAGGCGCGCATTGCCCAACATGGCTGCAACTGCGGAACCAGTGCTCCCCGGCACTTGACCCAACGCGGGTCGTGACTGATGCTGAGTGAGCAATACAAGTGAAGTGGCCTTGAACCGGTGCACGACTCAGTGGAGGAGCGAGCACCGTAGAAGCACCGTTCGAGCACCGTAGACCGAGAGACCCAACTGGACGGGACTGAGGGGCGGGAGTGAACGAGGATCGGCTTTCCGACACGGGAGACCTGGTGAGTGCCCGACACGAGGCTCATGGCAGCCTCTCCGAGCAACTTTCATCCTTGCTACAAGGACTGATGGACGAGCTCGAGGCCGGTGCCGCCAGCGTGTCCCTGCCCGGGCTCGCCACCCACGGAGACCGAACGGAAGGCGACATCGCCCTCGAGCTCACCGAGCCCTCGCGTCGCCGGAGCCGCGGCTCGACCGAGCTCCGAGCTTCCATCCGACACGCCGGACGCGAGCTCGGCCTCGTCACCCTGGCCCTGCCCGGTGATGCCGACCTGGAGAAGTCGGAACGGGCCCTCGACACCCTCGCCGACCGGCTCGCACTACTCGCACACCGCCGCGTGACGACCGAGTTCGCGCGTCGTCGCTTCGGACAGGACCTCGCCCTCGTCGGGAGCAGCAAGCCCCTCTGGCAGCTCGAGCGTGACATCGAGCAGGCCGCCCGCACGGAGCTCCCCGTCCTCGTGATCGGTGACTTCGGCACGGAGGTGAGCGCGACGGCCTGCGCCATCCACGCCGCGGGACGCCAAGGCGACGGACCGTTCATCGAGCTCCGCTGCGAGTTCCAGGAGCCCGATGGATTCGCCGGCGCCCTGTCGACGGCGCTCGCTGAGGCCGAGGGCGGCACGCTCTACCTGAACCGCATCGATGCCCTCTCGCCGTCGCAGCTCCAGCTGCTCCCCAACTCGCTCGACTCGGCCTTCGGGCAATGGCTCGGAAGCGGATCTCGCGGCGAGGCCACGACCCGCTTCGTCGCATCGAGCCAGCTCTCCAGCCGCGAGCTCGCTCACGAGAAGGACATGCCCGCGTCGCTCGCTGCCGAGCTCGACGTGCTGAGCATTCAAGTTCCGTCGCTGCGTGACCGGGCAACCGACATCCCCCACTTGGTGGAGCACTTCCGACTCAAGCACGGTGGCGAGCAAGCCCAGCTCGATGATGCGGTCCTCCGCTCGTTGTGCCAACACTCCTGGCCGGGCAACGTCTTCGAGCTCGAGCGCGTGATCGCCCGTCTCGTCGCCCTCCGTCGCGACGAGACCATCCGCTTCGACGACTTGGCCCGCCTGGCACCCCAGGTCCTGCCCGAGCGCCAGCGTGAGCAGACCGACGAGTGGTCGTCCGGTGAGACGCCTGGACCGACACCTGCCGCGACCACGGAAGGACGTCGTCGGTTGGCTCGCTCCCTGCTTGCCGGTGATCGCTCGAGCCTCGACGGCTTCCATCCCGGCTTGCAGCGAGCCCTGGTCTTCCTGACGAACCATCACGCCGAGGAGATCACCGTGGCTCGGACGGCCCGGGAGGCTTACCTCAGCGCGTCACACCTCGCGCACCTCTTCAAGCAACAGCTCGGGACGAGCTTGCGTCCCATGCTCGCAACCATCCGCATCGAGCGTTCTCTCGAGCTCCTGTTGGCCGACCGGCAGCGGCGCGTCACCGACATCGCCCTCGACAGCGGCTTCGGTGATCTCAGCCACTTCTTGAGGACGTTCAAGCGCATCGTCGGCATGAGCCCGCGGGATCACCGGCGGAAGGCCCTGTTGCCGGCAGAGCTCGCCCCCAGCCCGACGAGCCCTGCTCTCGCGACGACGCGGACGAGCCCACCACTAGTGCCGCGCCGCACCGGCAGCTCCGAGGTCTGACCCGAACCAGCCAACAAGAAAGAGAAACGCCCCGCAGCGCCAGGCCACGGGGCGTCGTCAGGTCGAGCACGAGTTGCTCGGGCGGGTTCAGTACATCGCACCTTCCCAACCGACCTGCAGGACGGTCGGCCCCTTGTTCTCCACGACGACCACGGGGGCAGTGCGGTAGCCATCGGGAACCGTCCAGGTGTACACCGAATAGGGCTCGAGCTCGGCGTCGACGGCCTGCCCCTCGAGCCTGACGTGGCAGTGACCATGGCGAGCGCCACCTTCATCGGTGTTCGTCACGATGATCGTGGCCACGTCCTCGATCTCCAGCTCGGTCCCGGGCGGGATGTTTCGATACGGTTGCCCCTGTCCCATGGTCGTCTCCTGTCTTGGCTCGGACCGCGCAGCGGCGACGGTCCTCTCACGTTTCATTGAACTGTGAGCCTCCGGACTTCGCGGAGCTTGGGCTTCCCTGCGGGGATTCGACCAGAGACCAAGTCGACCGCAACGTGCGCTTTCGTCATCGTTGCCCGCCGCCACCCCCACGGCCGGCCTCATCGAGCGCCTCCGACACCAAAATCGAACAAATTTAGCACAACTCTGAAAGCTTGCGTAACTTGCGATTCTTGTTGCCAAGTACGATTTTGGTTGCCAATCTCAACTCATTCGTCGCTCCCGGACGCCCCTGAGGCGTCCCGTGGGCTCGGAGCCGGCCACGGCTTCGAGCTGGAGGTCCGAGAGAGATGGCCTACCCGACCGCCGTCAACCCGAAGGTCACGGACGCGATCACCGAGGTCAACACGCTCGTCGTCGGACTCGCACCAGGAGAATCACTGGGCCTGCTCTACCAGGCGACGGCACAGGCCCTGGCCAACGCCGCCAACAACGCGACCACGGTGCAGAAGCAGACCGACCTGCTCTTCACGGCAGTGACCTCGGTGGGCATCGCCATCGTGGAGTCGCAGAAGCCGAAGGCCACCTGACGGCCCTCGGCCCGGCGGCATCGCTCGGCGCGGCCGGCCGGCTGCGCTTCTTGGAGCTCGCATGCCGTTCCCGTACGAGAAGAAGATCCAGCTCGATAGCCCGGAACCGTCGGACATCCCCACTCCGGAGCCCGAAGTCGAGGAGCCCCTCCCCCTCGAGCCACCGGACTGGCCGCCTTCGTGGCCGTGGCCCTACCCGACCAACCTCGGTGTCATGGCGGCGAGCCCCGCCATCGCGATGGGCAACCTCTTCATCGCGACCTCACAGGCGCTGGCCATCCAGGCATTGCAGAGCGCACGCGAAGCCCGCTTGGACGCAGCGCTGGGCCGCGAGGTGACGCGTGAGACGGTGAGCGTGTTGCTGAAGGGCGGGTGCTGTTGCGAGCAGCACCACCATCATCATCACCATCACGACCACGGGCCCCATAGCCGCTCATAGTAGGCCGACCCGAGGCCGTAGACCGTGACACGCCCTGGGGGAGCACCGAAGGAAAGTCCGTCTGGGTCACGGCCAGATCCACATCGGTGCTCCCTCAACGGTCTCAGCACCTTCAAGAACCGGACGCTCGCCAGGCTCCGGCAACCCATCCTGCCCCCGCATTGAGGCCCTCCGCCCGCAGACCGTCACGAGTTGCTACGTTGAGTCACCCAACACCCCACGCGCCAGCTGCAGAGCCCGGCCCAATCCTGAGTCAACTTCGGCCCCAACCTTATCGCCTATCTGCTCGAGCTCGGCATGGCAACGACGAGCTTCGTCAAGATGTCCGCGCGACGCCTCAAAGTCGACACGCTGCGCAAGAAGCTTCCCGAGCTCTACCGGGTCCTCGGCCTCTCGCAAGACGAGCTCACCAGAAGCAAAGAGTGCCGCAGCCTCATCTTGGCGCCCCTGTTGACGTGCGACCTGCCCCAAAGTGCAGAGCGCACTGCCCTCTGAGCGCTTGTTCCCAACCTCCCTGGCAATCTCAATCGCCAATTCGGAATTCGTAACCGCGCTCTCGAGCTCACCCGCACCGAAGTCCAGCAAGCCGAGGTTCCCGAGGAGAAGTCCCTCGGACGCGCGATAACCAACTCGCCGATTCAGCGACAGCGCCTCCGAGAACAGCCTTCGAGCCTCTTCCGTGTTTCCCTCGTCCTGGTTGAGCAGTGCCAAGTTGCCTAGCGTCACCATGTACCGATACCCCTCGCCTCCAATCGCCATGGAACGCAGATAGCAGTCGCGTGCCTCAGCAAGCTCGGCCGAAGCGTGCTTCACGAGACCGAGATTGCCCAGCTCGAAGCCCACCGCACTCTCATTTTCAACCTCGCGATGTATCTCCAGGGCCGACTCGAAGCACTCTCGAGCTTCACTCAACTCTCCGGCCACGAATCCGTGAAGACCGAGATAACCAAGAAAGTGGCCCTCGAGCCGACGACGACCCTCCGCTCTAGCCAGCTCAAGCGAGCGCAAGATTCGTGCGCGAGCCTCATCGAGGCGCCCAGCCTGCAACATCTGGAATCCCCCCTCTCCAAGAGCCTCCGCCTCCCAGCGCAGCTCCCCAAGCGACCGGCAGTCCCGAGCGACCTCTTCGAATAGATCAATCGCCTCAACAGGGCCCGTCAACGCTGCACGAGCGTGAGCCAGGACATACAGGGCTTTTGCTTGCGGCAGAGTCCCATCGACCGCAGTCTCGCAGACCCTCGAAGCCAGGCTCTCGATGAGAGAAAACGGCCCCGTGTTGGAGAGAGCAACCCAAAGGGCAAAGAGAGTTGCCGATGCATTCAAGGTGTCGCCTCTCTCCAAGGCGCGCTCGCAGGCCACGTGCAAGTTGTCAACGTCCATGGCCAGCATCTCTCGACGCTCCTCTCCACCGCTCTCGTAGAGCTTGTCAATCGAGTCATCGACGCCATGAAGGCCGAAGTGCTCCCCATGCCTCAAGCAGGCGCGCTCCGCTGCATCGGAAGACAGTCCATGCCGGGAGCCTGCTGGCCCTCCCCGTAGCTTCTCGGCAGAGAATTCACGAATGCTCAGGAACATCCCCAGACGAGAGTCAGCCGTCCTGATGCCCGCCCCTTGAGGCAGCCACACCCTCAACAAGCTCTTGTGCACCAGCGACTGGACCACATCGAGGCACCATGGCGCCGATGGATACCTCTCCAGGTCCAGCACGGCCTCTGCGGCCTCTAGCGAGAAACTTCCCTCAAAAACGGACAGCTGCGCGAGCGCAGCTTGCTCCCAAGCCTCCAACAGGTCCCAAGACCAGGCAATTGCCGCCCCCAGAGATGCTCTTCGATCGGCATTTCTCCCAACACTACCCAGCAAGCGGAATCGCTCACTCAGGCGCTCCACCAATTGTCGTGGCGTGAGCACGGCCAGTCGCGCTGCCGCAAGCTCGATGGCCAGCGGCAGGCCGTCAAGCAAGCTGACGGCTTCCAAGACGGCCGGGCGGTTTCCATCCGTCACGGCAAAGTCGTGGCACCGAGATCGCGCCCTCTCCTCGAACAGCGCGACGCCATCCGAATCGACCGGCAGTGGTCCCACGTTCGTCACTACCTCCCCCGGCACCCCCAGGAGCTCACGACTCGTCACCAGCATCCGTGCATCAGTGGCCAGCCCAAGCCAACGCGCAATCGTCTGCTCAGCGTGACATGCCAACTGCTCGAAGTTGTCGAGCACCACCAGGCAGCACCCCCGTCCCGCCAGAGCGTGACCAATCTGCGCGCCCGGCTTGCCGGACAGCAGCAGTCCGAGACCTGACGCAACTGCTTGGTGGAGTTGGTTCAACGTCCGTGCTTCAGAGAGGTCACAGAACCAAACTCCACCGGGCCAGCCCTCAATAGAGGTGGCTGCGTACTGCAACACCAGCCTCGTCTTGCCAACACCGGCCGGCCCCAGGACGGTCACCAGGCGTCCGCCCCCTGCGAGTCGCCTAGCAAGCTCAGCAAGCTCCTGCTGGCGGCCAACGAAGCTCGAAGCGGGGACAGGTAGCCCCGTGAGGGTCGGCGAGCTCGGAAGAAGCTCACTCTCTGGAATGTCGAGATCACTCCACGCCCATGAGAGCAGCCTACCTAGCAGTTCGCGCTCGGGACGGGTCTCGCCATTCTCGATCCGACGATAGTGACGCTCGGTAACTCCGAGCGCAGCAGCCGCGTCCGCTTGCCGGATCTTCTGCCTCACTCTCTCTCGCTTGAGAAGAGCGAGCTGCGGCGTCTTCGCCCATGCTCGCCTCATGCTGAACTCCGCGTGGCACGCCGCTCTTCACTCTCGGGGCTGTCCATCAGAACCACAAGATGGTTCCGAAGTCGCGCTCAGTCCAGCCGAGCCGCCTCGACCAGCTCCCCCACTGACGTCTCGACCAGCCCCACGCAGGAGTCAGCCGCGCCGTAGTAGATGCGCACGGACGCCTCGGGCGGAGCCGGCTCGTCACTGCACGCGCCCTCGACGGTGATCCCGCTCGGGAACACGACGTTGCCCACCTGCCCGACCAGCTCGTAGAGCTCGCGTGGCTCGAGGATGTTGCGTCGGCTGCGAGCCAGGACCTTGCCCGGATCCTCAGCATCCAGCAGCACGACTCCCGCCTGGTAGATGTTGCTGGTCCCGAAGTGCGTGGCCACGCCGTGATAGACCAGCAACCACCCCTCGGTCGTGAGCACCGGCGGCGGACCCGATCCGATGCGCTCGTCCCAGGTGCGGAGCCGGCCCTCGAAGACCTCCGCGCGAACCCGCCACTCGACCAGGTCGGGTGACTCGGACAGGACCACGCGATCACCCGACGGCGGCTCACCTGGCTCGGTCGGTGGCGCGTTCGGTCGCTCGAGCCGCAGGTAACGTCCGTCGATGCGCTTCGGGAAGATCACGCCGTTGCGGCGATCGCCTTCAGGGTCGAAGGACAGCAACCGCGCCGACTGCAGTCGATCATCGGTCTCGGCCACCAGCAACGCACAGCGCGTGTCGGTGTCGACCGCACAGCACAACAGGACACGTCCCTCGAGGCGGGTCAGCCGCGGGTCATAGACGTGATGAACCGTCTCCTCGATCGCATCGAGCCCCTCGATCTCGAAGAGCTCTTCGCGCGCCCGGAAGGAGCCGTCCGCCTGCTCATCGGCGACGAGAAGCAAGCTCTCCCGGCCCCGTGTCTGGACCCGGAGCAGGAGCGAGTCGCGATCACCGACCCGCAGAGCACCTGGATTGAAGACGGACGTCGGATCTCTCAGCGATGGAGCGATGTCGGGCAGGTCGGCCCGCGTGAGGATCGGATTGTCCGGATGACGTCGCATCGGAGCACGCCTCACTTCTCGGGACGCGGCTCCTTCAGTCGACCTTCCTGGTCGACGCGGAGCACCTTGCCGTCGGGACCGACCATCCACGCCGTGAAGCCATGCCCCGTGGCTTCCACCCGTGGCGGCCAGGACCATCCTTCGAGCTCGAGGTCGTCGGGCAAGTCCAGCGCGCTGGCGCGCGTCGCCCAACGTCCATGCTCGACTTGGTAGTGGCGCTGTGCGTAGTACACCTGCATGAGCTGCCAGCCAGCCTTCTCACGCAAGGTGAGCGGCCCGGGCGTCTCCGAGCGAGGGCCCGCCGCGAACTCGAGGATGCCCCACATCTCCGGGTAGTGCATCGCGATGAGGCCCTGCGGCGTCCAGGTCCAGTTCTCCTCGGCTCTCGGCTTGCCGGTCTCAGGGTTCATGACCTTCACGTAGTGGTCGCCACCCCGCTCGAGGTGCCAGTGAACCCGTGAGAAGTTCATCCGCCAGCGATCACCCGGCAGCGGCGGCATCTCGACCCGGTCTCCCTCCAGCGCCTTCCAGGGCACGGAGAACTCCACGCTCCACGATCGGTCGACGTCGCTGGGATCATTGATGGTGCCGTCGAGGCTGACCGCCGTCTTCAACCCGGCCCAGTCATAGCCGTGCAGCGCCGGTGCGCCGTCGCGGTACGGACGCACGAGGTAGAGATCCCACACGGTGTTGAGCGCGTTGATCTCGATCTCGTGGTAGCCGTGCGTGTCACCGTCCGGATCGAGGAAGAGCTCGATGTCGTTCTCGTGATAGATGATGCTGTCGCGCTCGGTATAGGTCGCCC
Organism: Acidobacteriota bacterium; assembly: GCA_039029535.1. Taxonomy (GTDB): domain Bacteria; phylum Acidobacteriota; class JBCCFW01; order JBCCFW01; family JBCCFW01; genus JBCCFW01. The sequence goes on along the minus strand of JBCCFW010000053.1, from coordinate 30,467 downwards.
AGATGTGCGGCTCTTCCATGGTTGCTGCCACGTAGAGCGCTTCGTCGTCCCACGCGAGCTTGGCGCGCGTCGAGAACCAGGGCTGACGGGGGGCCACCTTCCCCTGGATGTCGACGAACTCCTCTGTCCAGGCGGCTCCTTGCCAGGCCGCGTCATCGAGCTTTCCGTCGATGACCGGCGGCGTGCTCACGCGCGGCGCCGAGTAGAAGCGCGGCGACCAGTCGATGGCAGGCACCGGGAAGGGCCGACGCTCGGGCTCTCCAGGGCGCACGGGCACGCGGTGCCGACAGCCGAGCACCGAGCAGAGGAGGACGGCCAAGAGAAGAACTGGGATCACGCGAGAGAACATCCGGCGAGCGTAGCATCGCGTCATGCCCGAGCTCCCAGAAGTCGAGTCGGCCCGCCGCAGCCTCGAGCACTGGCTCACCGATCAGCGTCTCACCAAGGTCGGCGGAGACACTGGTCGGCCCCTCACCGCGACACCGGCCACCTACCGACGTCACCTGCGACACCGACGCATCGGTGCCGCCGAGCGTCGTGGCAAGCAGCTCTTCCTCGGTCTCGGGCCTCCGGACTCGGGCACGAGCCCCCATCGTGGCCTGCACCTTCATCTCGGGATGACCGGCCGTTTCGTCGTCACGCCGGCGAAGGCTGCACCACCCCGGTTCTCCCGGCTTCAGCTCACGAGGGACGACGGCTGGACCCTCCACTTCTGCGATGCACGTCGCATCGGGAAGGCCGAGCTCGTCGAGGCCGCCCGCCTCCTCGAGCTGGACGACGCGCGAGCGCTCGGTCCCGACCCGCTCCTCGACACCTGGAGCGGCGCCGTGCTCGAGAAGGCCCTCGCGAGCTCCAGCCGGCCGGTGAAGGTCGTCCTCATGGACCAGGCTCGCATCGCCGGCATCGGCAACATCCAGGCGGCCGAGGCCCTCTTCCGAGCCCGACTCTCACCCTGGTGGCCGGCCCAGGAGCTCACGGGTCGCCAGACCCAGCGCCTAGCCCGAGCCGTGTCCACGACCCTGAAGACGACCCTCGACCAGCTCGAGTCGGCGCGAACCGAGCGCCTGACCGCTCTCGAACGAGGCGACGCCGAGGCTGACGCGGCGCCGCTCTACCTGACGGAAGGGGGCTCCTCGTCCTTCTTGGTGTACGGCCGCCAGGAGCAACCCTGCCCAGAGTGCGGGAAGAAGCTCAGGCTCGACCGTCAGGACGGTCGGTCGACGTGCTGGTGCCCCCGCTGCCAGGAGGGACCCGGTCCTCGGGCCTGATCTCGCGGACGTGGCGCAACGCCACCAAGTCGAGCGGCCCGTAGACGTGGGGATGCAGCTCCGTGCCGGGGCCGGCGTCCTCCTCCTTGATCCCGCCCGTGATCTTGGTCGGATCGAAGTCCAAGACGAAGAGGTCGTCGCGGCCGAGAAACCAGCGCTCGAGGACCCCGGCGAGCTGCTCGGGCCAGCAGCAGTGCACGAATCCCACGGATTCGAGGCTTTCGGGTGCCCAGGAGGGCGAATCCCGATCGCGGTCGGCCCAGTCGGCCTGGATGACCACGTGCAGGAGGCGGGAGCGGTCTACGCGCCCTGTCCGCTGGAAGACTTCCCGACCCGGGTGATCTGGGAGCCCGGGGGCGCCGGCGGCAGGGCTTCCTCTTCTAGGTAGAGGTGACCGGAGCCACAGACGACGTGGCCGGGCATCGAGGTGACGCGCTGCATGGCGCCACCACAGACGTTGCACGGCGGGAGAGGATTGGCCATCAGGGGGCCTCCTGACGTCGTCGACACGCTCACATCGTAGGGCGGGGCCTCGAACACCGGCAATGTATAGAAATGAGACCGTGGCTCATCGCCTCGGCCTAGCCGGCATCAAGCCCGATGCCTCACCCACCGAATCGGGCCAGCAAGCGCCCTCTCGGCCTCCTGACCGCGATCGGTTTGGGTTCCAAGACACGCCTTGGTGCCGGGTTCAGCGCTTGTCAAGGATTGGCGCACGGCCATATCCTCCTCTCGATCGGCAATAGACAATCGACGCCCGGCCAGATCGGCAACTCTCGCGCTGGGCTTCCCCTAGGAGGCATCCCCATGGCCCCTGTCGCCATCCGCAAGGCGCTCTCGATCTCCTGCCTGGCACTCGTCGTGAGCGTCGCCGCGCAGGCCGCACCGCTCATCCCCGACCACGGCTTCGAGCGCGTGGGCTTCGGTGTCGAAGACCCCATCGCCATCCTTCCTCTCCAGGGGGTCGGCCGCGCCATCATCGCTCAGCGCAACGGTGACTTCCGCTTGGTGAACGGCACCGGTCTCATCAACGAGCCGTTCATGACCCTTCCCAACGTCCTCCAGGACGGCTGTGGCAACCAGGGTCTGTTGGGCATCTCGTTCCACCCGGCACTCGACCCGCTCTCGCTGATGGTCGTGTCTTACATCAACACGAATGGCCACATGGCCGTCGCGACCGTCCAGATGTCGGATGCCGACCCCAGCACGGCGATCATCAACGAGATCTACGAGCATCCCATCGATGCATCGAGTGTCTGCGACCGCCTCGGTGGTGGTGTTGCAGTCTCGGCAGCGAGCCAGGTCTACCTGGGTGTTGGCGACTACGGCAACTCGGCTGACGCCGGCTCGGCGTCAGCTCTCACTGGCAAGATTCTCCGAATCACGCTCACTGGTGGCCCCGATGGTGCCTTCCCCGGCTCGCCGATCCTGAGCCGCGGCGTCCGCAACCCGGCACACATGACGGTCGACCCGGCCGGCGGCCTCACCATTCACTTCGCGGACGTCTACCCCGCCGGCACCGAGATCAACCTCATGGCTGACCTCGCCGTCTACGGTTGGGATTCCTCCGAAATGATGGGTGAGGGCGTGGGCGCCAACCCGGCCCTCGAGATGCTCACCGGCGCCGGTCGCGTCGCCATGCAGAACTACAACGGCTCGAACCTCGACAGCTTCGGCGGGCAGCTCCTCGTTGGCTCCTCCGAGGGTCGTGTCCTGGCCTACAACCCCACGGGTGACGCGCTCACCGACATCTACAGCCCCGAGCCCGACGGCCCGGCGGCCATGGTCGCGTCCGCGCAGCTCCCCGACGGCCTCTTCTACCTCGTCGACGAGAACGGCATCCTCTGGCGTCTCGTCAACAAGGCTGGCTCGATGGGCATCCCGTCCGACCGCGACAGCATCGTTCCCCTCCTCGTCTGGAAGGACACGGACGGCACGGTCATGGTCGACGTCGAGCGTGAGCCGGGCGTCGAGGACTACGGCATCTACACGGGCGACCTCATCACCCTCACCAACGGCGTTGGCTGGGATCACGGTGCCGAGGGCGACGCGTACAGCCCCGTCGACTCCGACGCGGACGATGCGTGGACCACGATGGAGCTCCCGGGCCTGGCCCCGAACCTCTCCTACATCCTTGTCTCGGCCCGCAACGGCCGCGCCGAGACCGGCCTCGGCGCGACCATCGACCCGGGTACGGGTCTTGGGACCGACCGTCCGGGCGGCGACCTTCTCTTCACCTGTGAGCCGGCCGTCTGCTCGACGATGAGCTCGGGCGACTCCACCCCGGGTAGCACCTGCGTGTGGCCCGACGCTTACTTCGCCGAGGCCTCCCTGGGCGAAGACCTGGTTCCTGGTGGCGTGAACGTTGCCGAGGTCACCGACTGCAAGGTCACCATCCTGCTCAGTGGTGCTGAGTGGTGTGGTCCGTGCCGCTCGGAGGCTCCGCACGTTCAGGGCATCATCGACGCCGAGACTCCTGAGCGTGTCGCGGCCGTCTCGTCGATGATTCAGAACACCTCGGGCGGTGCTCCCGACGGCGCTCTCTGCGTCCGCTGGGCTCGCACCTACGGCCTCAGCTACTACGTCGTTGCCGATGCCCCCGTGTTCTTCATCAGCAACTGGGTCGAGCCTTCCGGCTGCACCGGTGGCGCCATTCCGCAGAGCTTCGTCCTCGACGCCGATGGCGCCGTGGTCAGCAGCATTTGCGGTTACAATCCTGCCTCACTCGACGCTGCCGTCCGAGACGCGCTCGACGGCTAGTTCTTCGGAGCTCACAACATGAACGGCCCTGCCTGCCGTGCGTCCTCTTCCTCCCCGTCGAGCCGCCCGGTGCGGCGGGGCCGTTTCACGTCTGCACTCGCCCTCCTGCTTGGCCTGGCGCTAGTCGTACCGACCAGCGCCGTCGCCGAAGAGGACGAGCTCGTCGACCTCGGTGCCCTCGATGACGAGAGCACCGACCTCGGCTCCCTCGGTGATGACGACGGCGACTTCGCCGCCGAAGTCGAGGGAGAAGAGGGTGACGAGCTCGCTGCTGGCGGTGGCTCGGGCGTGCGGGTCAATACGATCTGCACGAACTGCAACGCCGCCAGCCTCACCGTCAACGGCCTGTCCGGTGACCGTGTCGAGGTCAAGTGGGATGGCATGCCCGCCGCGGGCGGGCTCGCCTCCGTCTACTACCTCACCCAGTTTCCCTCCGACTTCATCGGCTACACCAAGGTCGTCCGTGGGCCGGGCTCGGTCCTGACCGGCGTGGCCGGCATCGCTGGCTCGATCGAGTTCAACTCGGCCAAGCGCGAGGAGCGCAAGACCTACCTCCAGGCCGAGGTCGGCGACTGGGGCTGGCGTCAGCTCCGTGCTGCGGCCATCGATCAGTGGGGCCCCGTCGGTGCGTTGGTGTTCGTCCAGGGTGCCGTCGAGGACGAATACTCGGTCAATGACGACGACTACAACGAGGTGGGCGAATTCGAGCGCGTGACCTTCCAGGGCATCTTCGACTTCAAGCTCAGCGACCGTCAGACCTTCACGTTCGGCGCCTCCTTCTATGGTGAGGATCAGCTTGCTGGCCCGGGCGGCCCCTACCAGTACTTCCAGCTCGAGCCCCGCATCCAGGAGTACCGGTACTTCAACGAGGACGCCTTCTTCAACTGGCGTCAATTCAACGGCACCTGGTCGATGGACTTCGACTCGGGCGTCCGGCTCAAGGTCGACGGACGCTACTCGCGACGAGGCCAGCAGCAGTACGCCTACCAATCGCAGACCGACCAAGAGAACGACACGAAGCAGCGCACGTACCAGATCGAAGACGAGCTCAGCTACGGCCGCTTCACGGTCGAGTCGCCGGCGGGCGTGACCGGCTTCGTCACCGCCGGCCTCGGCTGGAGCAAGCAGCGTCTGGGCGTGGTGCAGATCCCGCTCTTTGCCATCGGCGGCAACGCTGATCCATTCTGGATCGTCGACGGTCTCGAGTCCTGGGAGGCCTTTGCCCAGTACGACCGCAGCGTGGGCGCCAAGTGGGACTACTCGGTCGGCCTGCGTTACGACCACATGACGACCTTCGGTCGCACCATCAAGCGCATCACGAATCTTCCCCCGCACGAGCTGGTGTACACGGAGGACGACGACATCTCGCGGAGCTTCGTCTCCCCCCGTGGCCGCGTGAGCTTCCGGCCCGGCGGCCGCTGGGTCTTCAACTGGCAGCTCGGCCGGGGCATCCTCCCGCCCAAGCCCAGCTTCTCCGAGACCTGCTGCGGCGCGAAGTACCAGCGCAACCTGCGGCTCCAGCCCGAGCGCATCTGGTCGACCCAGCTCCAGGCCGAGTGGAAGCCGACGCCCGATCAGCGGCTGACCTTCTCGACCTTCTGGACCGAGATGACCAACTACCACGAGAAGGTCGTCTACAAGACCACGGACTTCATCCCGCACTACTCGCTGCGGGCGCTCCCCAAGGCGCGAGTCCGGGGCTTCGACATCGTCCACGACCTGCGCTTCCGCAACGACCGCTACAACGTGGGCTGGACCTATGCCTACGCCGACTCTGAGATCCTCGAGAGCTACATGGAGACCGATGACACCACCGGTGACATCATCCTCGACTCCGAGGGCAAGCCGAACCCGCTCGACCAGACGGGCCGTTCACTCCGCTACACGCCCGAGCACACCGCCTCGGCCTACTTCCGCTACAACCACGTCCAGCGCGGCACTCAGTTCAGCGTGGACGCGACCTACACCGGTGGGATGGAGCACTTCTTCTTGGGAGAAGGCGACTTCGGCACGCGCTTCAGCGACGAGCCCTGGGAGTTCCTCAAGTCCGAGTCGTACTGGACCTTCAACACCCGCGTCGAGCAGCGCATCGGCAAGAAGGGTTGGTCCGGCTACCTGGGCGTGAACAACGTCACGGACTACTACATGCCCGACCTGGGCAACACCGACAGCGCCTACGACTGGGGTCCCATCCAGGGACGTTTCATCTTCGCGGGAGCCAAGTTCCTCAAGTAGGAACCTGAGTCATCTCGCCACGGGCCGGGTGCGGAGGTTGAACACCTCCCCCCGGCCCTTCGTCTTCAGGTAGCCTTTCCCGTCACCTTTTCAGGAGTCGTCCGATGATCCGCAGCTCCCGTCTCGCCGTCGTCCTCGTCCTGGGCCTCTCACTGGCCCTCCCTGCCCTCGCCAAGGAGGACGGCAAGGTCGACCTGAACGTCAAGAGCACCGTCGACTGGGGGACCTCCTACGCGGGTGCCGTCAAGTCTGCCAAGGCCGACGACAAGCCACTCCTGTTCAAGTTCTACACGGGCTGGTGCCCCCACTGCGTGCGGATGGACAACAGCACCTGGAAGGACGTCAAGGTCGGCGAGATCTCGAAGGCCTTCACCGCGGCCAAGGTGAACGCGGACGTCGAGAAGGTGCCCGTCAAGCGCTACAGCCTCGTCGGCTACCCGACCACCATCGTCGCAGCGCCCGGTGGAGAAGAGGTGTTTCGGCTCGAGGGCTACAAGGACGCCAAGACGGTCGGCCTCTACCTCAAGACCTACCTCAAGCATGCCGACGACGTGGGTGCCGCCTTCGCGAAGCTTCGCGACGATCGCAACGACGCCGACGCGCACCTCGCGCTCGCTCGCTTCTACCGCACGGTCGGCAAGACCAAGCGCGCCATCGCCCGCTACGAGAAGGCGATGAAGAACGCCACCGGCGACGCCTGGCTCGAGGCCTGTGTCGGCAGCGGCGCCTGCCTGGCCAAGAAGAAGGAGTACAAGGCGGCGTCGAAGCAGCTCAAGAAGGCCCTCGGTCAGGCCGGCGACAGCCCCTCCGCTGAGCTCATGCTCGCCATGGGCCAGACCGAGCAAGGCTTGGGCCGGAACGATGCCGCTCGGGGTTGGTATCAGAAGGTCGTCTCGGGCCATGCAGGCACCGAGGAAGCAAAGAAGGCCGAGAAGGCCCTGGGCTCTCTTGGATAACTAGCCTCTTGGACCACACGCCAAGCCTACTTGGCTCAGGAGTCTCCCTCGGCACCCAGCAGTGTTGCCAACTCATCGATCGCCTTGCCGATAGAAGACGAATGCGACACTCCGCATAGTCTCCGACTCTGCTCGAGTTCTTCCAGGCACACCCGAGCTTGCTCGAATCGTCCGACTCGGACCTCGTGCATGCCGCGCCGTGCGAGCAATCTAAACAGCGACTTCTTTCCTTCCTGGGCTCGAATCAGCCGCTCTCCAAACTCGAATGCGCGCCCGGCCCTCGCGAACTCTCCCTGCTCTGAGAGGCTCTGCCCCAAGCAGCCCTGGATTTCCCCCTCCAGCTCTACCATCCCTAGCTCACGGCTCAGTGCTAGCGCCTTCGACAAGTACTCATCAGCGTCGCGGTATGCCCCCGCATCGCAGTGCAACCAGCCGAGCGTACCGAGGACCATCGCTTCGTTGCGACGCTGACCAGCCTCGCAGTGGATTCTCAAAGCCCTTCCAGCCAGAGAAAGGGCGTCCTCGGATTCCCCTCGCGCACCGTGCCACAACGCCAACTGTTCAAGAAGCATCCCCTCCGACCCACGCCCCCCTAGCTCCCGTTGCAGCGACAAGGCCAGCTCATACTGCCGGTACGCAGTCTCAATGCAACCGAGATCAAAGTGATCACGACCGTAGTTGGCACGCGCCTGAACCTCGCTACGCCGATCTGCCAGCTCCCGACAAATCTCAAGCACCGCCTCGTACAGCCTTACCGCCTCCGGGAAGCGGCCGATGCTTCCGCTCATCTTCGCCAGGCCGCCCAGCGCCACGGCCTCAGCTCTTCGATGGCCAGCCTCACGGTTCACCTCAATCGCCCTCTCGTGCCAGTCCATGCCCTCTCGGTACCTACCATCATGGGAGCAGAGAATCCCAAGATTCGCTAGCACCTCACCTTCCATCCTCTTGTCGCCAACATCTCTGAACACAGCCAGCGCTTCCTCAAGACATGACCGCGCTCGCATGAACTCACCCCTATACCGGAACGCAACCGCGATGCTAGACAGCGTTCTCCCCTCTTCGATGCGGTCACCTGCAACTCGGTGCATGTCGAGCGCGGCTTGGTACCGCTCGATGGCCAACTCGTAGCTATCGCTCACTTGGTAGCACACTCCCAAGGTCCCGAGAACCCAACTGCGTACTCTCGGATCTACTTGCAGCTGCAGAGTTTCCTCTCCCAAATCGAGTACCACGCGCAAGGAGCCACTCAAGAGAAGCACGTTCGCCGCGGCATCCACTAGCATCCCGGCAGTGTTGCCTTGCCTTCGCTTGATGGCTCGGCGACAGGCCGTCAGTAGGTTGCCAAGCTCTCTCCCAAGAGCCCTCCTTCTCGCAGCTCCTCCATGACTGTTCAGCGCTTCCACTGCCTCCTTCGTTCCGAATCCAGCGTAGTACTCACCGTGCCTGGCGAAGACCACATCTTCCGCCTCTGACCCACTCCCTCCCTCCGACACTTCCCCTTCCGTCCGCAACTTCTCCGCCGCGTACTCGTGGATGCTCACGTACATCGCAAAGTACGGCTCATCGATGTCATGCCGTCGATCGTCTACAGCCACTGGCATCCAGGTTCGCAGCAAGCTCTTGTCCACCAGTGACTGCACGGCATCCAACGGCCACGAGTGCTCCGGCCAGGCCGACAAGTCCAGCACCGCCTCGGCCGCATCCAACGTGAACCCGCCCTCGAACACCGACACCTGCGCCAGCGCCGCCTTCTCCCAGGGCTCCAGTAGCTCCCACGACCAGTCGATGGCCGCACGCAGGGTCGCCTGACGCTCCTTCGTGCCCCGCGCTCCGGCCAGCAGCCGGAACCGGTCCTTCATCCGTGCCCGAAGCTGCTTGGGCGACAACACCGACGACCGTGCCGCCGCCAGCTCGATCGCCAGTGGCAACCCGTCCAACAGCCGCACGACCTCCTGCACGTCATCCCGGTTGTCGTCGGTGAGCGTGAAGTCGACATTCCGAGCTCGCGACCGCTGTACGAAGAGCTCGACCGCCTCGTCCTCCAAGGACAAGGGCTCGAGCGGCATCATCTCTTCACCCCGGAGTTGCAGCACCACCCGACTCGTCACGACGAACGCGACCTCGCCCGCCTGCTCCAGCCAGGTCTCCACCAGCGGTGCGTGCTCGACCACCTGCTCGAAGTTGTCCAGCACGAGCAGCCCCCGACCTCGCGCCGCCAGGGCGTGACCGAGCTGCGTCACTGGGTCCTGGCCCAGGCGCACGTCCAGCGTCGACGCCACGACCCGCAACACGTCCTCTTCCGACCGTGCCTCCGACAGGTCGCAGAACCACGCTCCACCTGGCCAGCCACCGATCCCTGACCGCAGGTACTCCGTCAGCAGCCGGGTCTTCCCGACGCCGGGCGGTCCAAGCACCGTCAGCAGGCGCGTGCCCTCCGCCAGCCGTCGCTCCAGCTCGGCCAGCTCGATAGCGCGCCCGACGAACACCGAAGCCGGAGCCGGCACGCTCGGGTCGCGCGAGCCGGGCTCTCCGGGGGACGTCGCCGGCACCTCGGAGACCAGCTCGCTCTCGGGTAGGTCCAGCTCCGACCAGGCCCAGGCCACGAGCTTCTCGAGCAGCTCCCCCTGGGCCTCGACCTCGCCGTTCTCGAGCCGGCGGTAGTGTCGCTCCGCGATCTCGAGCGCAGCGGCCGCATCCGCCTGCCGGATCTTCTGGCGACGTCGCTCTTCCTTGAGCAACGCGATGTTCAACGCCCCCCGCTTCGACATGGGGTTATTCTAAAGACAGTCCTCAGCCGAAGGTGACGCTGGGGCGTTCCGTCAACGCCCCCTTTCGCCCCGACATCATTTGACGCCTGGCGGCCTACCTTTTTAAGATGCGTGGTCGCCTAGCCTGTCCGGAGGCCGCCATGACTGCGGCTTCACGGTGTTGTCTGCCTGGTCGCGACGCGCCATCTCTCGGCGCTTCGACGAGGACCCCATCGATGCATTCCCTCTTGCGGCCCACTCTCCTGGCCCTCCTTGCTCTCCCTCTCCTTCTGGCCTGCGACGGGAGCAAGCCGCTCGTGCCCGTGCTCGACGACAGCGACGGAGACGGCTTCGCCAACTCCATCGACAACTGTCCCTTCGATGCCAACCCGAGCCAGGCCGACTGCAACCTCGACGGCACCGGAGACGCGTGCGACCTCGGTGACTCCGACGGCGACTTCGTCCAGGACTTCATCGACAACTGCCCCTGCACCGCCAACGCCGATCAGGTCGACAGCGACGGTGACGGCCTGGGCAACGCCTGCGATCCGGGCTCAACGGTCGACACCGATCGCGACGGCATCCCCGACGACGACGACGTCTGCCCTCTCGCCAGCGACCCGGACCAGCTCAACACCGACGGCGACAGCCGCGGCGATGCCTGCGACAACTGCCCCACCGTCGCCAACAACGACCAGGCCGACCTCGACGTCGACGGCGTGGGCAACGTCTGCGACAACTGCCCCATCGACAACAACGGTGACCAGCTCGACGAAGACGACGACGACATCGGCACCGCCTGCGACAACTGCCCAGACGCCTTCAACCCGGGTCAGGAAGACGTGGACGCCAACGGCGTGGGTGACGCCTGCGAGCTCGATTCCGACTCGGACGGCGTGATCGACCTCCTCGACAACTGTCCCAACCTCGCCAACCCCCTCCAGCTCGACGCCGACTTCGACACGGTCGGCAACGAGTGCGACAACTGCCCCATCGACAGCAACGCTGGTCAGGAAGACAGCGACGGTGACGGCCTCGGCGAGGAGTGTGACAACTGCCCGACGCGGCCCAACGTCCTCCAGACCGACCGTGACAACGACGGCGTCGGCGACTCCTGCGACAACTGCCCCGACCTGAGCAACGCCGACCAGGCCGACTCGAACATGGACGGGATCGGTGACGCCTGCGAAGGCGATGCCGACGGTGACGGCGTCCCCGACGCCATCGACAACTGCCCCTTCGACGACAACGCCGACCAGCGTGACGACGACGGTGACGGCGCTGGTGATGCCTGCGACAACTGCCGCGTCATCAGCAACGCTGGCCAGGCCGACCGCGACGGCGACGATGTCGGTGATGCCTGCGACAACTGCCCCGACACCGGCAACACCGACCAGCAGAACGACGACACCGACTCGCTCGGCAACGCCTGCGACAACTGTCCGACCATCGCCAACCTCGGCCAGGGCGACATCGACGGCGACGGCGTCGGCAACGACTGCGACAACTGCCTGACCACGTCCAACGGCGGCCAGGAAGACACCGACTTCGACGGCGTCGGCAACGCCTGCGACAACTGCGTGGCCATCGCGAATCCGGGTCAGGAAGACCTCAACATGAACGGCATCGGCGACGCCTGCGAAGGTGCGGCCGACACCGACATGGACGGCGTGCCCGACGCGATGGACAACTGCCCGCTGACCGCCAACGCCAGCCAGACCGACTCCGACTTCGACCTCCGCGGCGACGCCTGCGACAACTGCCCCGGCATCGCCAACCCCCTCCAGGAAGATGCCGACATGGACGGCATCGGGGATGCCTGCGAGGACGGCGACGGCGACGGCGTGTTCGATGCGCTGGACAACTGCCCCACCATCGCCAACCCGGGTCAGGCCGACAACGACATGGACGGCGTCGGCAACGTCTGTGACAACTGTCCGGACACCGTGAACCCGGGTCAGACCGACACCGACATGGACGGCACGGGCGACGCCTGCGAGGCGGGCGCCGTCGACTCCGACATGGATGGCGTGCCCGACATCGACGACAACTGCGTCGACGTCCCCAACGCGAGCCAGGGTGACCTGGACGCGGACGACCTCGGCGACGTCTGCGACAACTGCCCCGTGAACTTCAACCCGGGTCAGGAAGACTTCGAGGCCGATGGCTTCGGTGACGCCTGCGACAACTGCCCCGTGCAGGTCCAGATGTCCCAGGCCGACGGTGACATGGATGGCGTCGGTGACGACTGCGACCGCTGCCCGATGGACCCGGATCCCGGCCAGGAAGACGTCGACGACGACCTCGTCGGCGACGCCTGCGACAACTGCCCGATCGTTCCGAACCCGGATCAGGAAGACACCGACTCCGACGGTCTCGGCAGCCTCTGCGACAACTGTCCCACGGAGGCCAACGCCTTCCAGGACGACAGCGACATGGACGGCGTCGGCAACGCCTGCGACAACTGCCTGGCGGCGGCGAACCCCCTCCAGGAAGACCGCGACCGCGACGGTGAAGGCGACGCCTGTGAGCCCACCGGCACGGCCATCCTCGTCGTCGGCGTCACCGGCACGGGCGACATCCTCCTCACGAACTGCCGGATCCGCTTCCCGATCGAGATCCTGCTGGAGAACGTCACCACCGTGCCGCTCGGTCCCCTGGCGACCAACGCCTTCTACGACGACCAGGTCGACGGCGACACCGTTCGGACCCTGGCCATCGACGACGCGACCTTCGCAGCCCCTCAGACCGAGCTCTTCGAGTACACGTTCACCTGGATCGGCGACATGCCGACCATCGACCAGTTCGAGTTCGTGGACGAGGAGCTGCGCATCGAGAACCCGGTCATGACCCCGGTCCCGACCGCCGAATTCAGCTTCGAGTCGCTCACCTTCGCCCCCTGATTCAGAGAAATCACCCTGCCCGCCCTCCTGCCGGGGCACGAGATCCGGCTTGGGGGGCCGTTCTCGTGACCCCTCGTGGCATGATGACCACCTCGGACCTCCGGTTCCCAGGGAGAGAGACCATGTTGTCGCTTCGTCTTCGTCGCGCCGCCCTGATGACGGCCACCCTCGTCGGCCTGCTTGCCTGCCTGGCCTGCGGCAACGGCTCCGACGGCACGTCCCCCACGACGGCCGCCGATCGCGACCGCGACGGCGTGCCCGACGGCGTCGACAACTGCCCCGACACCGTCAACGCCGCTCAGTTCGACACGGACGGCGACGGTCTTGGCAACTCCTGCGACAACTGCCCCTGGGCCCGCAACGCGGACCAGACCGACATCGACGTCAACGGCGTCGGTGACATCTGCGAGGGCGACGCCGACGCCGACGGCATCCCCGATGCCGCGGACAACTGCGACTTCGTGGCCAACGTCGACCAGGCCAACGGTGACGGCGACACCCGCGGTGACGCCTGCGACCCCGACATCGACAACGACGGCATCGCCAACGAAGAGGATCCCGACCAGGACGGCGACGGCATCGCCAACGCCGCGGACGGGAACTCGACCAACCGCTTCGAGTGTGGCGACACCGACGCCGACACCTGCGACGACTGCACCAGCGGCACCTCCGACCCCAGCGCCGACGGCGTCGACAGCGACGGCGACGGCTTCTGCGACGCCGGCCTCCGGCAGGTCAAGGCGACCGTCATGGTCGAGTCCGACGACCCCGTCTACGGCGTCCAGTTCACGCTGAACCACGGCGACCTCGACATCACGAGCGCCGTCAGCGCCCTCGGACCCTACGACCCGGCCAACTACGGCGGCGTGCCGCCCCGCATCCTGTTCGTGTCGAACATCTCGATCCCCGGTGAGGTCACCGTGCTCGCGACCTTCGAGCAGCTCGTGCCCGATCCGAGCTTCGCCGCGCCGGCCGCGGTCGCCGAGTACATCCTCACCTTCAGCTCCCCCGTCCCGGCCATCGGTGACTTCAGCTTCGACGAGTGCCTCCTCTCCGACAGCGCCGCGATGGAGATGACCGGGACCTGCGAGATCGAGCTGGAGCTCGACCCCGTCCTTCCCTGATGCGTCCCCAGCGCGCCGTCCACGTCCTGGTGACGGGACGCGTGCAGGGGGTGTTCTTCCGGCAGTCCACCAAGGAGCAGGCCGACCGCCTCGGCCTGTGCGGCTGGGTTCGCAACCTCCTCGATGGGCGGGTCGAAGCCCACGTCGAGGGTGACTCGGTCGCCGTCTCCCGCCTGCTCCACTGGATGGAGAAGGGCGGCCCCCCGGCGGCCTCGGTCACCGAGGTGGTGGTGGAGCCCGGAGAGCCGGGCCACCCCGAGGGCTTCGCCGTTCGCCGTTGACCTGGCCCGCCGCTCGTCGATCGCCGCTCATTGAAGTTGGTCGCTCGCCGCGTGGGTGCGTAGGATTGGCACGCCCCGGTCCCCACTTGGCGCTTCGCTCGAGAGCGGAGCGCGAGGGACTCCCATGAGCGACAAGAAGCTGACGGTGGCCGTCTTGATGGGCGGCACCAGCTCCGAGCACGACGTCTCCCTGGCGAGCGGTCTCGCCGTCCTGCGAGCCGTCGAAGAGCTCGGCCATCGCGCGATCCCCTGCCCGATCACCACCGATGGTCGCTGGCAACCCGACGTCCGCCCCGAGGCCCCCGACCTCGGCCGCCCGCCCACGGGACGAACCAGCCAACCCACCGGTGGCTGGCCCGCTCACGCGGCAGCGGGTCTCACCGCGCTCCGAGACGCCGGCACCGACGTGGTCGTCCTCGCTCTCCACGGAGCCCATGGCGAGGACGGTCTCGTGCAGTCACTGCTCCGGTTGGAGGGCCTGCCCTTCACCGGCTCCGACGTGCTCGCGTCAGCCCTGGCCATGGACAAGGTTCAGGCCAAGGCGCTCTATCGCAGCAGCGGCCTGCCGGTCGCCCGCGACGCCGTCGTCACCCGGGAGCAGCTCGAGTCCGATCCCGAGCTCCCGGCGCGACTGGCCGACGAGCTCGGCCTGCCCTGCGTGGTCAAGCCGGTCATCGGCGGCTCGTCGGTGGCGACCCTGCTCGTGCGCGAGGCCAGTGAGGTCGACGCCGCCTTGAAGGCCGCCCTCGCTGAAGATCGACGGGCGCTCGTCGAAGAAGCCGTGCTCGGTCGCGAGCTGACCTGCGCCGTGCTCGGTGGGGGGCGCGAGCCCAGCCAGGCCCTACCGCCCACGGAGATCCGCGCGCACGACGGTCAGTGGTTCGACTTCGAGGCGAAGTACACGCCGGGAGGCTGCGAGGAGATCACGCCGGCTCCCATCGACGCCGAGCTGACCGAACGTGTCCAGCAGCTCGCCGTGCAGGCCCACGAGCTGCTCGGATGCGAAGGTGTCTCGCGCACCGACTTCATGCTCGGCGGCCCCGACGGTGATCGGCTCATCGTGCTCGAGACCAACACCATCCCCGGGATGACGGCGACCAGCCTCCTGCCGCAGGGAGCCGAGGCCGCGGGTCTGAGCTTCTCCCAGCTCGTGCAGCGTCTCATCGACTCCGCGCTGCTGCGTGCCGGTCGGAGCTGACCCGGTGCCGCGATGGCTCTTCGCGATGCTCCTCGCGCTGGTCGCGTCGAGCTCGCTCACCCAAGCGAAGTCGGCGTCGCGTCTTCGGCAGCCGGTCTCGCTGGACCGACCGATCGACATCGACCAGCTCATGTCGCTGGCGCGCACGCAGGCGTCGCTCAACGCCCGACTGGCCTTGAAGTACTCGTATCGCCAGTCGACCAAGCGCGAGATCTTCACCGACGACGGCTCGGTCAAGCATCAACAGACCAAGGTGCACCGTGTCTTCCCGTCGCGTGACGGAACCATCCGGCACCTGCTGTCGGTCGACGGTGACGACCCGCCGCCCAAGCTCGTCAAGAAGCAGCGCAAGCGCAACGAGGCCATCCGCAAGCGTTGGGAGAAGATTCGACGCAAGCACCAGGCCGAGCTCGAGAAGAAGCGGAAGCGCGCGGCGGCCCGCTCCAAGGCGAGTCGTCAGCCCCCGACGACACCGGCCCGCCAACAGGCACGTTCGACGCCGACTCGCGCCGCGACTCCCTCGGACCCCACCCCGGCCAGGTCCACGCCGCCTCCCGCGAGGCCATCCACGGAGTCGGCGGTCGCCCGTACGACGACGCCACCCGCCACGCCGACGACCGATCGGCTCACGGCACCCTCGTCGCCCGATTCCCCCGCCAAGGCCACGCCGAGCGAACAGCTCGCCTTCGGGCCGGCGCCACCGCCCGAGCCTCCCGCGACCGTCGACCCCGACCCGCTCCCTTCGTGCGACCTCGAGGACCCCCGTCGCTCGGTCCGGCCGAGTCCCGACGGCAGCCGCAAGCGGGGTGGCGGAACGGCGGTGGGCAAGCAGAGTCGCAAGGCCCGTGAGCAGGCATCGGACTACAGCCTCTTCGAGCTGCTCAGCCTCACCGAGTACGAGCACCTGGGGAGCTGCGAGCTCGAGGGGCGACCGGTCCACGTGGTGGGCTTCCAGCCTCCGCGGAACTTCGATCCGGTCAACCCGGTCGAGCGGGTCGTCACGGCGATGGAGGGCAGCATTCTCATCGATGCTGCGGAGTATCAGGTCCTCAGGACCAGCGGGAAGACCGTCGCGCCCATCCGCTGGGGCGCAGGGCTCGTGAGCTTACGGTCTGCTCGAATCTTGTTCGAGCAACGTCTCGTCAACGATCGCGTGTGGCTCCCGTCGCTCGACGTCTTCGAGTTCGACAGCCGCGTCTTGCTGGATCGGGACCGCGAGAGGACGACCCACTACTACGACGATCACCAGCCCTTCGACGTGGTGACCGACGAGGTCTTCGAGGGTCCTGCAACACCCGAAGGCTAGAGGTCGGGAGCCGCCCCAAGCCCCCAAGTCCTCATGCATTTCCGCCGGATCGGGGTAAGATGGGACGGCCCGGAGCCGGAGCAAGCCGGCGACCGAGGTCCTGGAGATCCGCGCGATGCTTCGTCGCCTCCTCGTCCCCACCCTCATCGTCCTCCCTCTCGCCGTCTTCTCGCTGGGCTGTGGTGACAGCAACGAGTCCTTCGGCATCGTCTCCCCGGTCGATCCGGACGGTGACGGCATCGCGAGCGCGGTGGACAACTGTCCGTTCGACTTCAACACGAACCAGAGCGACTGCGACCGTGACGGCGTGGGCGACCTCTGTGACGTGGGGGACGCGGACGGGGACTTCGTCCAGGACTTCCTCGACAACTGCCCGTGCGCGCCCAACACCGACCAGCTCGACGCCGACCTCGACGGCCTGGGCGATGCCTGTGACGGCATCGGCGGCACGGTCGACACGGACATGGACGGCGTCCCGAACAACATGGACAACTGCCCGCTGGTGGTGAACGCGGGTCAGGAAGACGCCGACGTCGACGGCGACGGCGACGCTTGCGACAACTGCCCGGCCAACGCGAACGCGAACCAGGCCGACGCGGACGGCGATGGTCGCGGTGACGTCTGTGACAACTGTCCAGCCGTCGCCAACGGCTCACAGACCGACAGCGACGTCGACCTCGTCGGCAACGCCTGCGACAACTGCCCGACGGTCAGCAACCCGGACCAGGCCGACAGCGACATGGACGGCATGGGCGACGCCTGCGAGACCATGGGAGCCGACGGTGACGGCGACGGCGTGCCAGACGCGGCCGACAACTGCCCGCTGGTGGCCAACGCGGACCAGGCCGACCGCAACTCCGACGGCATGGGCGACGCCTGTGACGACGGCGACGGCGACGGCGTGGTCGACGCCAACGACAACTGCCCCGACAACGCCAACGCGGACCAGGCCGATCGCAACAGCGACGGCGAGGGCGACGTCTGCGACGACCAGGACGGCGACGGTCAGGTCGACGCGGTCGACGTCTGCCCGGACGACGCGACGGCGGGTCCGGCCGACACCGACCTCGATGGCGTCGGTGACGACTGCGACAACTGTCCGAACATCGGCAACGCGGGTCAGCTCAACCAGGACGCGGACAGCTTCGGCAACATCTGCGACAACTGCCCGCTCGAGACCAACGAGGACCAGGCCGACCGCAACTCGGACGGTCGGGGCGACATCTGCGACGACGAGGACGGTGACGGTGTCGTCGACGCGAACGACAACTGCCCGGACACGTCCAACCCGGACCAGGCCGACACGAACTCGAATGGCGTCGGTGACGCCTGTGAGGCCATCGACACCGACATGGATGGCGTCCTCGACTCCATGGACAACTGCCCCATGCAGTCGAACGCCTCCCAGGCGGACAACGACTTCGACGGCGTCGGCGACGTCTGTGACAACTGTCCGGCGGTCTCCAACGCCAGCCAAGCCAACGGTGACGGCGACACGCTGGGCAACGCGTGTGACAACTGCGACTTCGTCGACAACCAGGACCAGGCCGACCGCAACTCGGACGGCATGGGCGACGTCTGCGACGACTCCGACCTCGACGGTGTCCTGGACGCGACGGACAACTGTCCGGACGACTCGAACCCGGGCCAGGAAGACACCGACATGGACGGCATCGGCGACGCGTGCGATGCCTCCGACCCGGACACCGACATGGACGGTGTTCCGGACACGATGGACAACTGTCCCAACGTCATGAACCCGGGTCAGACCGACGACGACATGGACGGCGTCGGCAACGTCTGCGACAACTGCCTCAGCGTCAGCAACGCGGACCAGGCCAACTCGGACATGGACGCTCTCGGCGATGCCTGTGACAACTGCGACTTGGTCGACAACGCCGACCAGACGGACAGTGACGTCGACGGCATCGGTAACGCCTGCGACAACTGCCCCGCCGACGCGAACCCCGGTCAGGAAGACTTCAACTCCGACGGCGTCGGCGATGCCTGCGACATCGACTCCGACGGCGTCGCGGACCTCATCGACAACTGCCCGAACACGGCCAACCCCGGCCAGGCCGACCGCAACTCCAACGGCACGGGCGACGCCTGTGACGACCCGGACGGCGACCTGGTCTTCGACGACGTCGACAACTGCCCGGACGTCGCGAACGCGGATCAGACCGACACCGACATGGACGGGACGGGGGATGCGTGTGAGATGGCCGGCGGAATGATCCGGGTGACCTTCAACCTGGTCCCCAACGGTGCCGCCGAGCTCGCAGGCTTCCAGTTCCAGGTGAGCTTCGACGCGGGCCTGCTCGAGTACGTCAACGGTGAGCTCTCACCCGGAAGCTTCTTCACCGGTGGTCTCAGCACTCCGAACGGCACGGTGGACGGCCAGTTCACGGCGGCCATGCTCTTCGGAGACGGCATGCCGCGCACCCTGCCCGGAACCGCGGAGCCCGTCTACATCCTCGACTTCATGCTCGAGACCGCGACCGTCCCGACGGCTGGCGACTTCACGTTCGTCCAGAACATCCCGAACCCGGACAACGCAGCCCGCT
The DNA here is from genome assembly GCA_039029535.1 of Acidobacteriota bacterium. GTDB lineage: Bacteria > Acidobacteriota > JBCCFW01 > JBCCFW01 > JBCCFW01 > JBCCFW01. The sequence goes on along the minus strand of JBCCFW010000053.1, from coordinate 11,122 downwards.
TCGAGATCGGGAGCATCGACCCGCTGTAGATTCAACTAGTGCAAGCAGGCGCGCCGTCGGCTCCGGAGAAGGAGCCGGCGGCGCTTCTTCGTTGAGCTCCTGACCCGTTCTTGGTGTTCGGTCGGCCGAACACGAATCCGAGTTTCTGCCTCGACGGCTCGACAAGCAGCCTCTCTGGCGCCATGTTTGGAGGGCCGGGCGACGGTTCTTGGAGGATCGCCCTGCTTAGGCACCCGCCATGGGTGCATGGAGGGAACGATGTTGTCTCGTCGTTCATGGCTGAGCCTCGTCTTCTTGTCACTCTGGTCCGTGACGGCCAGCGGCCACGACTGCGCCGACTCCATCGGGGGCGTTCCCGGCAACGGGGATCTCGGGGAGCAGATGTCGGGCCCTCCAGGCACGCCCGAGTTCACTCAGATCATCAAGGATCCCCTCAACGGACGTATCTGGAGGCAGGACGACCACCTGCACGACGTGGAGGCAACGGTCACCGCCGAGGCATATTGGGCCGGCTTGCAGCCGAACAAGTGGTATCGCGCGTGCTACGAGGTCATGACCGACAGCAGCGTTCCAGACGGAGACCCCGCCGTTGGTAGTCGACTGAGCCTGGAGATCCTCGGCGGGTGTGATGTCGTCAGCGTGACGCAGGGCAGCACTCTCCCCTACGGCGCCTACGCGAGCTGCGAAGTCCAGGCTGATGAGGCAGGGAAGGTCCACGGCGAGCTCATTGCCACGGGGCAGGGCGGCTATCTCAATCACCCCTACGTCAGCTTCGTTCGCTTCCTCCCCATCAGCGGACCTGGCGGCGTGCCCGAACCCGAGCCGGTTCCGGGCGCCCCCCCCAACGGTTGTTCGTGCACGGACAGCGACGTGTTCGGAGACGATCCTGAGAGGAGCCCCAACCCGACGGACCCTTGTGACCGCCGTGAGGCGCCCCAAGCGTCAGCCACGCACGGCAACAACACCATCCTCCTCCACAGCGGCCAGGAGGACCGTCAAGAGACCGACCTCTTCATCCGCGGCATCGAGGCTCCACTCGACATCCGTATCAATCGACGGCACCTCACCGGAGACGATCGGGACGACTCTCCGTTCGGGCCAGCATGGGCCTTCAATTACCAGCAAGCGCTCGAGGACGCCCCGGGAAGCACTGCTGGCGCGGTCCTCCACCATCACGGCTTCGGTCGGCGTGGTGTCTTCTACCAGACGGATCCCGACATGTTCGTCGGCCAGGGAGGGCGAAGCGAGGTCATCCGCTACGAGGCCATCGACGCGAACACGGGGACCTTCTTCATGCGTCGGGCCGACGGCTTCGAGCTCGTGTTCTTCGCAGAGATCCTCGAGGACGGCCGCCGTCATGGGCTGCTGACAGAAGCCCGAACCGCTGCCGACAACTACATCAGCTTCACGTACGACTCAGCGCCCATTCCCCAAGAGCGACGTCTCATCAGTATCGACGACAGCTACGGTCGCGCGATCACTCTCCACTACGAGAACCCCGACTTCCCCGAGCTCATCACCCGAATCGTGGACTTCGGCGGCCGTGATGTTCGCTACACCTACAACAGCGACCGCCAGCTCACTCAGGTCCAGCTCCCCGAGGTCGTCACTCCTCCCGAACAACCCGACCTGACCGGAGTCGACCGACCGACCCTGCGCTACACCTACTTCGACGGCGAGCTCACGCAGCTTCGCAACGCTCTCACCAGCATCACCTACCCGAATCAACTCCAGTCCGACGCACCGGCAGGTTCGTTCGGCGTGCCTCGCTTGCAGTGGACGTACTACACGGAGCCTGATCCGCCGGGAACTGGCACGGACATCCTGGCGGGGATGGTCGCAACGCACGCCGTCGGCAACGATGGCTCTGCCCCCTTCGAAAACTTGCCAGAGAACCTCCGCGCTGGTGGAACCTTCAGCTACGACTGCTGGGGTTTCGCCGATGGCAAGGTCACGACCGACATCACGGATCGCAACGGTCGGCACCAACGTCATGTCTGGGCTCGCTCTGGCCAGCTCCTCGAGGAGCACCTGAGAGGTGACGACGGCAGCCCGACGACCCACCGCCTGAACGCCTTCGACGACGACGGGAACCTGCTCTACCACAACAGCTTCGGCATCGTTCAGACACAGTCCCACCTGGCCTCTGCCTCTCATCACGTCGGACAGCTCCCGCAGACCCTCACGGTGAGCCGCGACGGTATCGACCTCGTGACGACGATTGTCCGAGAGCCCGTCTTCGGACACCCGTTCCGAGTCACCTCGCCGCGAGGGAATGAGCCCGGAGCCAACGCGGCCGACTTCACGACGACCTACTTCCTGGACTACATGGAAGATCCCGAGGCGGCAGTCATCCACTTCGCCCCCCTCCTCGGCCTCTCCCAGACAACGCTGCGCGACCAGATGATCGCAGCAGGCATCCCGGTCACCGAGGGCGCCACCGATCGCAATGGCGATGGGCGCACCGACCAACAAGCGGGACGCCTGCTCGGCATCACCCGTCCAGCATCGGGGAGTCACCCGAGTGGAGCCACTGAAGACACGCATGAGCTGCTCGTCTACAACGACTTTGGCCAGCTCATCCGACGAGTCGATCGCGAGCACAACGTCACCGAGCTCAGTTACCACCCTGCCAACGACCCCGATGGCGACGGAATCGTGGATTCGGCGCGTGTCGGCAGCGAGGGCGGCTTCCTCGCCAGCATCACGGTGGACTCGACGAGTGACTCACGGCGCAACAACTCGACGAACCCTTTCCCAGTCATCGCCAAGACCGAGCTCTTCTACCAAGCGCACGATGGTGCTCCCTCCAATCCCTATGGCAACCCGACCCGCGTCGTCGACGCCGACGGCATCGAGCAGGCCTTCTGGAACGACTCTCTCCAGCGTGCCCGGAGGACGCGTCTCCGCAGCGCGCTGACGCCCTCTCAGGTCCAAGAGTCTCAGTACACGTACGACGCCAACGGGAACCTCACGCGCATCTGGGTGCCCAACAGCGGAGTCGCGTTCGGCCCCGACGGCACCCACGACCACCAGCCGCTCCTCGTCGAGCACGAGTACGACATCCTGGACCAACTCCGTAAGACGACGGACTCGGCCGAGCGCTTCTACGAGTACGACCCCACCGGCAACCTGCGTGAGCAGTCCGTTCTCGACTTCGGGCACCTCTACGGCAAGCCGACTCAAACCTGGAGCAACTTCGACGGCCTCGGCCGCCCAGGACTCCACGTCGTGGCTGCCCCGAACGGCTTCATGCCACCAGCCGAATGGGAGACCCACCGAACCTACGAATGGAGCTCCGACCAGGTCGTCATCCGCCATTCCAAGCCGGGAAGAGCCGCGACCTCGGAGACAGTCCTCGAGTTCGACATCCACGGCTCGGTCAAGACATCGACTCGCCAGGACGGCCGCCCCGGCTGGCCCACCTGGATCGATCCAGTCCAGGAGTGGGTTCGCGACGCCAACGGAAACGTGACGACTAGCCTCGTTCGTGACGGTCTGTCCATCATTCGACAAGCTGACTTCACCTACGACAACTGGGATCGCCTGACTTCGCGCGCAGACTCAGTTCTCTCGTCGGCGCCCGACGGCGACGTCTTCGACGGTGTGAGCGATGGGCGCATCAGTCAGTCGTGGCAGTACCTCGACACGGGACTCGTCGACTCCTGGTCGGGCCCCAACGGCGAGCAGGAGACTTACGAACACGATGGTCGTGGGCTTCGCATCCGCGGTCAGGACGCGCAGGGCAACCTGGCACTCATCAAGTACACGCCCTCGGGCCTGCTCGATCGGATCACTCGCTACCACCCTGCGGTCTTCCCGGCGCCAGCCCGCAACTTCATCACCGACTACGTCCACGATCCCCTCGGCCAGGTCAGCCAGATCATCGAGCCCAACGGCCAGACGACCACCCTCGAGCGAGATCTGCGAGGTCGCGTCTTTCGCCGGACCGATCACCTCGGCAATCAGACCGAGTACTGGCGCAAGGAACAGGGCGAGTGGCTCTACACCCACCAGTACCTGAGCGCCGACGGGACTCATGCCAGTCGCTGGAACAGGGATTCGAACCAGGGTGGCGGGGACGGTGTCATCACCAAGGTCCTCTGGCGCAACGATGCCGTCAGCATCAACTGGGATGACGACGAGAACACGACAGCCGCCTGGCTCGACCACCACGGTCGCCCTTACCGTGTCCGCTATCCCGAGGGCGACGAGGTCTGGCTCCCCACGGAGCACGACGCCGAGGGCCGCATCACGAAGCGACGACTCCGTGGCGGGACCACGCTGACCTACGCGCGAGACGACAAGCATCGCGAGGTCACCGTCTCGAACTCGATGGGCCATCCGGACGTCTACCTGCACCACGCGCCCCTCGGCATCCCCGACATCATCCGCACGCTCGAAGGCTCGACTGTCCTCACGGAGGTCAAGCGAGAGCTCGACGGGCTCGGCCGAGTCCGCTCGGAGTACAGCTACCTCAAGAGCCTCGCGCCCGAGGGCCGGGAGTCTCGATTCGACTTCGAGGGCCTCAACCTCCTGACTCGGACCACCTACCCCAGCGGCGACCGAGCCATTCGAAGGCAGTACGGGAACACGGCTCAGCTCGAGTCCATCTGGGACTCCCTGACCTCTCCCGAGCAGCTCATCGCGTCCTACACGAACCAGGGACCACGCACCGTCGACGTCCTGTTCGGCAATGGCACGAGCACGGATCCAGCCGGCGGCGGCGTGGTGAGCGACTCCAACGATCGTCTTCGCGAGCTTCGCTGGAAGGCGAGTGACGGCACGGTCCTCGCGCACTACCTGCAGTTCTACGACGGCACCAACGCGGTCACGCAGCAGGCGGCCTTGCAGCTCGGGCGCCAGCACGACTTCACCCTCGACTCGGTGAACCGTGTCGTCACGCTCTCCTCGACGGTTCCCGAGGCCAACGCCACGGTGAGTTGGAGTGGTCTCGACAAGATGCTGTCGTTCATCGAGAACGGCATCGATCGGATGCCTGAGGCCGAAGTCACGCAGTACACCGAGCTGGAGTCGCTGGATCGGGACTACCACCCAGACGCCTCCCTCGAGTCCGACGGAGCGCATCACTTCGAGGTGGACCATCACGGTCGTCCAGTCCGCATCGAGGATCTCGCAGGCAACCCCGTCGCCGAGCTCACCTACGACGGCCTCGGCCGTATCGCTCACTCGGTCGAGCACGGTGCGACTGTCGCGGAGACACGCCACACGCGCTTCTACTACCAGGGCTGGCAGGTCCTCGAGGAGTGGGACTGGAATCTCGAGTCGACGGCCGGTCGCGGTCTCCGCCACCAGCACGTGACGGGTCGCTCCATCGACGATCATGTCCAGATTCGTCTCGCCGGCCACTCGGGTACAAGCGGACTCGACGAGGACTACTACTACCACCTCGACCCGCTCGGGTCGGTGGGGGCCATCAGCGACGCAGGTGGCTCCCTGGTGGAGCTGTACGACTACTCGCTGTTCGGTCGGTCGCGGATCCTCAGCCCCTCATTGGTCGAGCGGACAGAGTCGGCCATCGGCAACCCGTACACGTTCCAGGGACGACGCCTCCTGAGGACGGGGGCCGCAGGCCAGCTCGACCTGCTGTACTTCCGCAACCGGTTCTTCGATCCGAGCGCAGGTGAGTTCATCAAGGTCGACCCTCTGGGAGTCTGGGCACATGGTCAAGGCAACGGGTACTCGGCGTTCGCCGGACATCCGTGGCTCTACAAGGACCCATACGGCACCAACCCTCTTGCTCAGTTCTGGACGTTCCTGGGCATCCACAGGCTCGGCAGCGGAATTGCCGATCACTTCTTGGAAGAGTGGGCCGTTTCGCTCTTCGGACCAGAGGTGAGGGACACGAGCCTCCACGACATCGACAAGCGAGAGTTCCGTGAGTCGATGCGCATCCAACCTGGTGACGATCCCAGGATGGAGATCGCGAGACGCACGGGAAACGACGCCGCCGCGAGAGCTATCGCCGAACAGCATGCTGCGTTCGACTCAGTTGGAGCCGCTGCCTCAGAGTGCATGGACATGAGCTCCGATGCGGGCCTGATCGCTGCTGGACTGGTCACGCCAGCCTCGGGCACGGCTCTCTACGTCTACACCACGCCCGCCAGCGAGCTCAGGTCTGACGTGTTGGCGCTGAACCTCGCTGGCGATGTAGCCGACGTCGCAGGCATCGGCGGCTCCCTCGGCGTGGTCACCGATGGCTCACGGGCTGCAAGATCGACTCGACGAGTCTGCTGCGATCGCGATGGTGGAGGCGAGCCGGATCTTTATAGGATCACCGAGGGGGTCAGAAGGGCCTACGCACGGCATCTCAGAGGCGAGGAGAGCGCTGTCGTCAAGGTGTTTGACGCCGACTCAGGCCTACTCATTGAGACCATCGAAGTTCCGATAGACTCACTTCGTTCCCCAAAATCGGTTATCGAAATGGACGACACACCAGCAATCGACCGTTGGTTCAAGATCTGGCGCGGTCTAGAGGACGGCGATGACATTCCACCAATCGAAGTAAACCCAGGCCATCACGGAGTCCCGATTCGAGACATTGAGTTCGGACACTCGTCAGGCGCACCATGATTGACAAGCACAAACAAAGAGCTGCCCTCATAGCGCTCCACTCCATCATCGTCAGCGCCAGAAACGATGCGTACCAAGGTGCTCCCCACGCAGGTCTGGCGAACCTGTTAGACAAGACCGAGTACCTGCTCATCCTCATGTTGGAGGAGGACGACAACACAGATCGGTTCCTGCGAGCCCTCACGGCACTCTGCGAAAAGCACCGGTGCATGGTGGCCTTGCGCAAGTACGAGAGCGAGGCAGAAAGCGAGCCTGACACGTAGCGACACGAGATATGACGGACTGCCTGCAACAGATCGGCAGGCGACCAGAGAAGTACATGCCCGACTCGGGAACGGCGAGACCAGCGGATGGGGACGAACAGCGACGACACCCAGTCCGTGCCGCTGATGAGCCAACAATGCCTCGCTCCATCTCTCTGCCGACCCACGGCCTGATGTCGTGCGCGTGACGCTCCCCTTGCTCGCCCTCCTCGTGATGGTGGCCCCGACAGCGGCGGCCACCACCTCGATGGAGGGCGAGGATCTCGTCGTCGTCCTGGCCACGATGCCCGAGAGCCTGGAGGGTGAGCCGTGGCTGGATGCAGGAACGAGCTCGAGCGAGGAGCTGATGAGACGGGTGCGAGAGACGCCCCGGGAGACCACGCTCGCGCTGGCCTCGCTCGTGATCGATCGCTCGAGGCTCGCCCCCGGTCTGGCTCCCGGCTGCGGGCGCGCCACGCTCGGCTTCGTAGCGCATCACGCCCTTCGCCTGCTCGTGAGCCTCGATGACCTGCCCGCCCCGACCGGGTCGCTCCCCGGCACGGACTGCTTCGCGTTCCGTCGCTTCGCTGACGAGCACGACCTCGGTGAGCTCGCCGAGCGATGGCGACGGACGCTCGACGCCTGCGACCTGAGCTGGGATGCCGACCAGAGACGACTGCATTGCCGACCTCAGTCTGCCTCGACCGAACGCACGAGCTCCCGCTCTCGTGCCGAGCTTCCCATCCAAGGGATCGTTCAGGTGGAGCGCAGCATCCTTCGGGGCGAGCGACCGGCCGGCTTCCTCCTGATCGCTCCACCCGAGCATCCCGGAGACAGCGGCTGGCGGATCGCCGCCAAGGATGATTGGGGGCGTCTCACGTCCCAGCTCGCCTTCTCCCACGTCGCGGCGGCCGACTTGCCCCCGTTGCAACTCCCCACTCGAGATGTCTCCGACCACGGGCTTCATCAGCTCACCGAAGCCGGAACGGAACACCTCGCGCTCTCGCCAGTCGCCGGCCACGACCCCTCGGCGAGGGTGACACGTGAGCTGCCCTGTGGTCGGCTGCGGCTGCCGGAGAGCTTCCTCTGCCGGAGTGGACTGGGTGACTGCTGCTGGACTCACCACGCGGAGCTGTCGCTCCGTTCAACTCGGCAGAATCACATCGTCCAGGGTCTGGACCAGCTACTCGCCCGTCGCGAGTCCCTGCCCGATGCGAAGCTCATCACCGCCCACTCCAATGGCGTCCAGCGCTGGGCCCTGCTCCGAGACGACACGCACCAACCAGGGCTTCGATGGCTCACGGGTCTGGTCATCCGGGGCGACGCTCAGATTCACCTGAGTGCACGCTGGCTGCAGGTCGCCGAGGCCGACGTGCTCGCCGCTTGGCGGAGCCTGAGACCGTGACGGACCCAATCGCTCTCCAGTGAGGAGCTCGAGTTCGTGCCTAGACCACTCGCTGGCAGACTTCTTGGACCTCTACCGACGCTCGCCTGGGGGATCGCGTCACCGTAGATGGAGAGAGACGGATGATCGAACCAAGCAAGCAACGAGCGGCACTTCAAGCCATTCAGGCCGTCATGTGGGAAGCCCGGCTCCAGGCCCATCGCGAGGTCCCTCATGAACGACTCGCCAGCATGATGGACAAGGCGGAGTACCTCGTCGCCCTGATGCTGGAAGAGAGAGATCAGACCGCATTCTTCAGATCGCACTTGGAGAGTCTCAAGGAGCACCACGGATGTGCCATGGCACTCGGCATGTTCGAAGCCCAGCCTGATCCTTGAGCCACTCTCACCGTGCTGTACTGGGCTGAGTCGACCACCGGCCGCCCATCGAACGTCTGAAACGCCAGAAATCAGCCATCTCCCACCCCTCAGCCGCTCCCGACCCTGGCCCTCCTCCCCTCATCCCCGCTAAACTCGGGCCCCGAAAACGCGCGCGAAGGGGCTGCGGGCGTCTCGGCACGGAAGAGCCACCATGACCACTCGCACCACCCTGGCCGGCCTGGTCTCCCTCCTCGGTCTCACCCTCCTGCTCGCCTGTGGGGGCTCCCAGCAGACCGCGCCCAACGCCACCGACTCCGACGGGGACGGCATCCAGGACATCTCCGACAACTGCCCCGGTCTCGCCAACCCCGACCAGACCGACATCGATGGGAACGGAATCGGTGATGCCTGCGAGGCCGACAACGACCTCGACGGCATCCCCGCCGGCCTCGACAACTGCCCCGACACCTTCAACCCGGCCCAGACCGACACCGACCGCGACGGCATCGGTGACGACTGCGAGGACGAGGACGGCGACGGGGTCTTCGACGTCGCCGACGTCTGCCCCGACACCTTCGACCCCCTCCAGGCCAACAACGACTTCGACACCCTCGGCGACGCCTGCGACAACTGCCCCGCCACCACCAACCAGGACCAGGCCGACCAGGATGGCGACACCCTCGGCGACGCCTGCGACGACAGCGACTCCGACGGCGTCTTCGACGACGTCGACAACTGCGTCGACACCCCCAACGACCAGTCCAACTTCGACGGGGACACCCTCGGGAACGCCTGCGACAACTGCGAGAGCGTGAGCAACGAGGACCAGGTCAACACCGACAACGACCTCCTCGGTGACGCCTGCGACAACTGCCCCACCATCAACAGCACCGACACCGACGACCCCGACGGCGACGGCCTCGGTGACCCCTGCGACAACTGCGACGGCACCTTCAACCCCGGCCAGGACAACTTCGACGGCGACGTCTTCGGCGACGCCTGCGACGACAGCGACGCCGACGGCGCCTTCGACGACGTCGACAACTGCCGCCAGGTTCGCAACCCCCTCCAGACCGACGGGGACGGCGACGGACACGGGGACGACTGCGACAACTGCCCCGCTGACAGCAACGCCGACCAGGCCAACGCCGATAGCGACGTCTTCGGCGACGTCTGCGACGACTGCCCCACGGTGACCAACGCGGTCCAGTCCGACCGCGACGGCGACGGCTTTGGCGACGCCTGCGACAACTGCCGCGAGGTCTTCAACCCCAGCCAGGGTGACGCCGACGCGGACGGCATCGGGGACGCCTGCGAGAGCGGCCGGCCCAGCGCCAGCCTCACGCTCTCGATCTCCGGCACCGCCCCAGTCCCGATCGTCGGCCTCCAGTTCACGATCCAGCACCCGACGACCGCCACCTTCGACGGCGTGACGACCTCCGGCTCCCTCGACGGCGCCCTGGTCGCTGCCAACCCGACCAGCGCCACGCAGGTGCAGTTCATCTCCGCCGGCTTCAACGCCAGCGTGAGCGCCACGGCCGAGGAAGTCCTCACCTTCGAGTTCATCACCGTCGGTGGTGCACCGACCGTGGCCGACTTCACCATCCTCGACGTCATCGCGGTGGCCGGCGACGAGTCGGACGTGAGCGACCTCGTGAAGGTGGCGATCAGCCGGCTCGACTAGGCCACGTCAGCACCACGAGGGGCCGCCAAGCTCCGACTCTCACCTGCCCCAAGGCGTCTCATGACACCTCGGGGCAGCAGAGTCTTGGCCCAGAGCACTCATGAGTGTTCGTAGCGAGTGGCCGGAGGTGCTAGCCGAGAAGGGCGAACGTAGCGGCGAGGCCCCTTCTTTGGCCAGGCAAAACCTTCGCGAAAGACCCGCTTTACCTCACCTGGGAGATCAACGCCAAAAATCCAGCGGCTTTTCGCCCGGACCTCCATGAATGGAACTACCCGGCGGCCATCGCCTACCTCGGCCTCAAAGGCGAATTGGAGACCTACGGCGTGGACCGCTAAGGCGCTCCCCAATCCCATCATTCTATGTTCTTACTGCTCCGCTTCGTCCGGCGCCGGCTGTTGCGGATACATCGGTTCAAAGTGCACGTTGCTCACATTGTAGATGTAGATCGTCTGTGAACCGTTCATGTTATAGGTCTGGTCGTCAACCGTATTTCCTTGCACAAAAATGATGTTGACGTCGTTGTGATTGGCGTTCAGTCCTTGCAAAATGGCTGCGAGCGTATTCTGATCATTATAGATGAACGTCCCTTCGCCCGCCAATCCCAATTCCATGAGCCGCCGCCGGATTTGTTGCCGAAGTTCCACGTCACAATCAATTCCCAGGGCCTGGGCAATCGCATGAATCAAGCAATTGAAACCCGCTCCACTCGCCGTTCCCCGCACAAATTGTCCATGCGCTTCCCCTAAATCTACGCCCCGAACGCCGCTTCCGCCTTCTCCCACCATGTCAATGCCCAATTCTCCTTTTTCCATGATCGGCAGGAAAGCATCGCCCAAGC
>JBCCFW010000052.1:0-39825 GCA_039029535.1 Acidobacteriota bacterium | reverse complement strand
GCGACCCCGGTCGGTCGCCCCCATGCGGGACCGCACCGACCGGCACTTCCGGCTGCTGGTGCGGCGCATCACCCGTCACACCCTCCTCTACACGCCCATGCTCACGCCGAAGGCCGTCATCTTCGGCGACCGCGAGAAGCTGCTGGGCTTCTACCCGGAGGAGAAGCCGCTGTCGCTCCAGCTCGGCGGTGACGACCCCGAAGAGCTGGCCGAGGCCGGGCGCATCGCCGCCGATCTCGACTTCGACGAGATCAACCTCAACATCGGCTGCCCGAGCACCCGCGTGCAGGCCGGCTCCTTCGGGGCCAGCCTCATGGCGCGGCCCGGTCGCGTGGCGGAGGCGGTCGAGGCTCTCCGCTCGGCGGTGGACCTGCCGATCACGGTGAAGAGCCGCATCGGCATCGAAGGCCGCGAGCGCTACGAGGACCTGCTCGACTTCGTCGACACGGTGGCCGGCGCCGGCTGCGACCGCTTCACCGTGCATGCGCGCATCGCGATCCTCAAGGGGCTCGACCCCAAGCAGAATCGATCGATCCCACCACTGCGCTACCACGACGTCCATCGTCTCAAGGAGGAGCGGCCCGACCTCCTCATCGAGATCAACGGCGGCATCTTGAACCTCGACCAGGTCGCCGAGCAGCTCGAGAGAGTCGACGCGGTCATGCTCGGGAGAGCGGCCTACGAGCATCCGGAGCTGTTCGCGAACGCGGACCGTCGCTTCTTCAGCGACGCCGAGCCCGGGCTGACCGGGGCCGAGCTGGTCCGCTCGCTCTACCCACACGTCGAGTGGTGGCTCTCGCGCGGCGGACGACTGCACGACGTGAGCCGCCACCTCCTGAACCTGTTCGCGGGACGACCGGGCGCACGGCACTGGCGCCGCGTCATCAGCGTCGGCTCGCCACGACCGGGCTCGGGCATCGAGGTGCTCGAGGACGCCCTCCGCGCCCTGCCCGGAGAGGTCGCCACCGCGTCATGAGCGACGACCAGCCGCTGGATCCTCTCGCCGACTGCCCGTTCACCTGGCGTGAGCTCCAGGACGGTCGGGTCTTCCTGAGCCACGAGGGCCGGCACGTCGAGACCCTCACGGGTCGGGACGCCGAGCGCTTCCTCCGAAAGGCCCGGGCCTCCGACGAGCGGGGCCAGCAGCTCCTCATGGCCAAGGCCACCAAGAACTTCAAGCGAGGCAACGAGCGCCAGGCCAAGCAGCGAGGGCGTTAGCCCGCGCGTGATGAGGCGGGCCTCGCCAACGGGACTGCGCTAAGCTCCTTCCATGAGACAAGCAGCCATCCTTGGCTTGCTCGGTCTCTTGTTTGGAGGGAGTTCCTTGGTCTCGGCTCGGCCTGAGGCCCCCCCTCCGTCCAAGGACCGCGTGGGCCACGTCGTCATCCTCGCGAATGGGAAGCAACTTCCCTCTCGCTCCCGTCCACTCATTCTCAATGGAGAGGTCCGCTTCACCGACGGAGCCGGATACCAGCGCGTGTTCCCGGCCCAGCAGGTCGACCTCGCCGCGACCCGGGCCGCCACCCGTCGCGTCGAGGGCACCCGCAAGACGATCACCAACCACGACCTCGGTCGCGGCCGAGGCCCGGTCACGGTGGTCCAGAGCAAGGACCTTCCACCGCTCCAGCTCCCGAAGGAGAGAAAGCGCACGCCGTCGGTCACGGTCTACAGCGCCACCTGGTGCCCGGCCTGCCAGCGGCTCAAGGGCTACCTCCGACGCAAGGGCGTGTCGGCCAACTTCATCGAGACCGACCAACTCTCGAAGTCGGCCCGGCGGGACGCCTACAAGGAAATGAAGCGGTTGGCCGGTGCCAACGCGGCCTATCCGACGGTCGTCATCGGAGACCAGGTCGTCGTCGGCTTCGACGTCGCCCGCATCCAGCGGCTCCTCGACTCCTAGGGAACGGAACCCGGTTGGACTCCGCGGGGCCGTGACGCCATGATCCGCGCATGCGTCACGGTGCCCCATTCCTCGTCCTCGCCCTTCTCACCAGCTTCGCGACCTCGCCGGCGGCTCCGTCTGCCGCCGAGGCGCCGAAGAAGCTGGAACAGTTCGTGGTCGTCCTCGTCGACGGCACGCGGGTCGCCACGCGTGGACGCGCGGAGATCGTCGAGGACCAGGTCCTGTTCACCGACGCCTCCGGCGCTCGGCGGATCATCCCCGTCGCGAAGGTCGACCTTCCCAAGACACGGGCGGCCAACAGGCCTCCCGTCACCATCTACGCCACGACCTGGTGCGGGCAGTGCAAGAGCCTGCGACGCTACCTGGATTCCCGCGGCGTCGAGGCGACCTACATCAACACCAACACCTTGCCCGAAGCCGAGAAGCAGGCCGCCTTCCGCGAGATGGAGCGGCTGCTCGGGAGCGAGCACATCCGCGTCCCCATGACGGTCGTCGGTGACAAGCTCCTCGTCGGCTTCGACCGAGCGAAGGTCGACGCCCTGGTCGGCCTGACCCCGCCCGCGGGAGCCGTCCGATGAAGACGAACCGTGTCGTGTCCGCCCTGATGCTCGTCCTGGTCGCTGGTGCGGCCGAGGCCGAGATGCGTCGTCATGCCTCCACCGACGGCAACTCGGTGTTCGTGGGCAAGCGTCCTGGGCAGGAGAAGGGACGCTGGCTCGAGGTTTTTGACGAGAAGGCCCTCGTCGCACATCAGACGGCCTGCATCGGCGACATCGACGTCCGCGTGTCCGGCAAGCGCAACGAGGTCAGCCGCGCCAACGACGAGGGCATCCTCGCCGACAAGCTACGCGAGCTCATCGTCGAGCGCCTGGAGGCGGCGGTGTTGTTCTCGCGCGTCGATGCGAAACCGCCCGACCTCCTGGGTGCGACGGCGGTGCGCATCGACTGCCAGCTCATCGTCGACGCGAAGGGAAGCGGCTCGCGCTCGATGCTCAAGATCGCCCTGCGCAACGTGCATGACAACGAGCTGCTCGCGCACTACCACGGACATGGCTCGGGGAGTGGGCTGGCATCGTTGTTTGCGCGGGCCGGCAACCGCAAGCGAGCCAAGGACGACCTGCAGGAGAACACGGCGATGTTCGTTCAGCTCTTGAGGGAGTTTCGATAAGCCAGCACGAGTCTTCGCCACCCATTCCAACCGACAAGCTGGCTGACATCAGCCAGAACGGCCGCCTCGCCATCGCCTTGATCACCGTCGAGCGCTGGGCGAGACGAGTCGACTGGCGCCCCCCCGAGCTCACCGCGCTGCTGGAACATCTCTGGGCGTGGCTGAGAGTCAGTCAGGACACCTTCGACGAGTGGGTCGTCAACGAGCCGCTGCTGCTCGACTTCGGCCTCACTGGTTCCCTTCCCGAGTCCTTACTCGACGGCCTGACCCGACGAGGAGTCGACGAGCCCGAGCTCCGGGCAATCCTCGAAGGGCTCGTGGAGCTCGTCTACGACAACCTCTACGGCGCGCCCAAGGACGAGGAGTCCTCGAGTGAGCTCGATCGAGTCCTGCGGACGTGTGCTCGCCGCGGTGTCGAGCCCCCAGCGCTCCGACACTTCGCTGACCATTGCTGGGTCGCCAGGATGTTCGGACGATTTCCGGACGAGACCGAGCTCACCTTCTGGCGGGAGCTCGCGCGCTCGGACACGACGAGCTGAGGCCGATCAGCGTCGCAGGCCGCGTCCGCCCCGACGCACGCTCCGCGTTGTCCGCTCCGGACCCCGCCGTCGTCGGCCACCCTCGTCGTCGCAGGCGATCTCGGTGACGGCACCACTGCCGGCGAGGTGGACGTCGAGCCTCGCGATGCCGCAGCGGTAGACGTCGATCCGCTGCCAGCCGTTGTCGGCCTGCACGGGGATCTCGGCGTCGAGCAGCACGCCACCTGCTACGTCGAGCGCGACGACCGAGCCACCGGGCTCGTCCGCATCGAGCACGCCCAGCCAGTGCAGCTCCACCGGATCATCGAAGACGAAGCTCAGGGTGCCACCCTCACCTTCGTCGTCGGGGCGGCAGTCACTGCTGGCTTCCTGGAGCACGAGCACGATGTCGCGGGCTTCGTCGTTGCCGGGTCCATCACCGGGCGTGAGGAGGTCGTCGTCGTCACAACCTGGTACCGCACTGTCGAAGGCGACCACCTCACCGCTGCCGCTCACGGTCATGCCAGGGAACTGCACGTCGACGGTCACGCCCGTGGCCAAGCCGTCGAAGTCGTGGCTCACGCAGGGTCCGGGACAGGGCGGCGCACAGGGATGGTTGCTCGGCAGCTCGTCGACCTCCGGGAGAGCCGGGAGCAAGACCGCGAGCTGCTCGCAGCAGGCCTCGAGCGCACCCGAGTCGGCCGGCGGCGGATCCGACTCGGAGCAGGGATGGTCGTCGTCCACCGGCACGGGCTCGGTCCGCAGGGAGCGAAGGAGCGCGAAGAGATCACAGGCGTCGCAGTCCTCGCAGGGACAGCACTCCACCGTGATGACCTGCTGGGCCGTCGCCTCGTTGCCGCAGTCGTCGGTGGCCGTCCATGTCCGAGTGATCACCGTGGGCTCGGGGCACGAGCGCGGATCGCTCACTTCGGTCAGCACGAGCGTCGGCGAGGGGTCGCAGGCGTCGACGACCATCGGCAGGGCCGGCTCGGGGATCTCGTCGCAGGCGACGATGACGTCGGCTGGGACCCCCAGGATCTCGGGTGCCTCGGCATCTTCCCGCGTGACCACGCGACTGCCGCTCACCGTGTTGCCAGTCGAGTCGGTCGCCGTCCAGGTCTGACGCACCTGGACGCTGCCCACGCAGGGGGCATCGATGGTCTCCTCGACCAGGGTCACCACGGGGTTGGGGTCGCAGGCGTCGGTCGCCGTGACCTTCACCGGCGGCAGCTTCACGTCACAGCCGACGGTGATGTCGGCGGGCACGCCCACGAGCACGGGATCGGCGGGGAGCGCGCAGCCGGCGGGTCGGAGCTGCGAGCGGTACTGGTTGTAACGCTCCCAGCTGTTCTCCTCCGGTGACGGGATGGTGCCGTCGTCGTTCACGTTGGACACGTGGTACGAGTGCTGGTTCCAGATCGTGCGCGTCGGCGACCAGGTGACGTCGGGGTCGTGCAGGACGGTGATGCCGACCTCGCAGCAGGGGTTGTAGTCGTTGGCGCCGATGACGATCTCGGCCTGACCGTCGGCGTCGACGTCCGCAACCGTCGGGGTCTCGACGAGAGTCGAGTTGCTGTTGTCCCGCTCGTGCAGCACGGAGCCGTCGGCCGCCGAGAACACCCGGAAGTGCAGCTCGTCGTTGTAGAGCACCTCGAGCTGACCATCGCCCTCGAGATCGAAGATCGTGCAGCCGGTCTGGCGCGACGAGACGTCCAGGGTCTCGGCCGACCACAGCTCGACCAGGCTCGGGACCGGGTCGTCGCGATAGGCGAAGAGACTGATCTGACGACAGCCGGCCACGGCGATCTCGGGGATGCAGTCCCCGTCGACGTCGGCGAGCGAGGGCACGCCGCCTTGTCCGACACCCCGGGCCTGGCAGACCGCATCCGCCGGCGGCAATGGGATGAAGCAGCGGGTCACGCCGGTCTGTCCCTCGAGCACGTGGACCTCGGCGCTGTTCTTCGAGGTGAGCACGACCTCGGGCTGGCAGTCGCGATCGAAGTCGGCGACGGCAGCGAGACCGGCGAAGAGCTCGTCCCGCTGCCAGAGCAGGGTGCCGTCACCACGGTAGGCCCGCTCGCCACCCACGACCTCGGGGAAGCCGTCGCCGTCGAGGTCGGCGATGACCGACACGCCCTTGCCCACGGGCGGCTGGCTCCAAAGCACCTGGCCGAAGACGTTGAACACGGTGGCGTTCACGACGATCTCGGGGACGGTGTCTCCGTCCAGGTCGGCGACGGCGGGCGGCGCGGTCTGGTCGGTCTGCATGGGAGCGCGTTCGCTGCACTGCAGGAACTGACCCTGGTCGTCGAAGATGACCAGACGTCGCTCGCGAGGCGTGGTCGGGGGCGAGCCAGCCGGGGGCTCGAGCCCTTCGCTCACGGCGATGATCTCGAGACGTCCGTCGGCGTTCAGGTCGGCGACGGCGACACCGCAGGCGGGACAGAGAAAGCCCTCATCGGCCCGTTCGTCGAGGGACACGCAGGAGGGCTCGCCGAAGCAGGGCACGCAGCCCGGGTCGACCGTGTTGGCCGTCTCGCTGCAGTCGTCGCCGCGGATGATGCGGAGGACGCCGTCACCGCCGGAGTTGGGATCGCTCACGTCGATGAAGGTGACGAAGACGATCTCGGGTGCGCCGTCCTGGTCGAGGTCGGCCACGATGGGTGACATCATGACGTCGGTCGATTCCGGCAGGACCGTGGTGCCGGCAGCCGGCGGCCAGGAGCACTGAGCCTCGATGGCAGCGCGGGCGATCGCCGCGCCGTTCGTGAGGATCAGGATCGACAGGACGACGCGCAGGCTCATCGGCAGCTCCCCGTCCGGTTCCCGTTCGCGGGCGCGAGAGGCCGGACCCTCGAATTCTGCGTCCGGTCACCCGGTCGGACCAAGCCCCCGTCCACGAAAGCGAGCGTGCGGCCCGGAGAGCTCGTCAGCGGGGCCATTCACTGAGGGAGCGGACTGCCTCGAACAGCTCGGTCAGCACCTCGCCGTCATCGAGCGTTTAGAGAACTCACCAGCCCTGGCTCGTGACGCCGTCTGGCCAGTGATCCCTCGACTAACCTCCAATCGAGTCGTCTCGTGTCAGCGCATCTCGATCCGTGCCGTCGGTCGGAACCGTGACGACCTCCTGGACGGAATGGGGACGACCCTGACCAGCATCACGGCGGCGCTGCGGAAGCAGTTGCCGGAGACCATCCTCGACCATCGGGGTCACGTGATGACCCTGGTCCCGCCTGGCGACTACTCGGTGGGCGCTCCGGGAATGGGGAGTGACGCCCTGGAGCCGAGAGTCGTCGAGCTGCGCCGTCCCCTCTACGTGGATGTCCGACCCGCCTCCGTCGCCCAGGTCCGCGACTTCCTCGACAGTCCTGAGTTCCATGATGCCGACCTCTGGCCACGGAATCGGGTCAGCAGTCGAGCCGACCTCGAACGCCGACTCCACCAGGGAGGCACGAACGCTCCCGACGACACGGCCCGGGGGCTGACCTGGCACGAAGCCAGTGCCTACTGCGCGTGGTGCAAGAAGCGACTCTTGCTGGAAACGGAGTGGGAGATCGCCGCTCAGGACTCTTGGTCACGACGAGATGGCCTGAGTCGAATCGTGTCGCAGACCCGCTTGGCGTTGCCCGAGAAGCTCCTCGCAATGGCCCAGACGGGTGAGATCACCGTGAGCCGCCACGGCTGTTTCTCGATGCTCGCGGGAGTCTTCGAGTGGTGCTCCAACTCGGACGCCGACGATCCGGAACGGCGTGTCGCGCGAGGCGTGCCGCCATCCACCGTCCTTCCTCCCCATCCCTGGAGCCGCACGGTCTACCCGACCAGCCGTTCGGCAGGCATGGGAGTCCGCGGAGCGGTCGAGCACCCGACCGCCAATGAGTCTTCGTGAGAGGAGTCGACCGAGACCATGACCGAAGAAATGGGAGGAGCGCTGCCCCATCCGATCGGGCCGAGCGAGTTCGCTCGCATCGTGCTCGACCCTGCTGCGCATGATCACCTGTCCGCCGAGCTCGTGCAAGACCATCTCGACGACATCGCCACGCGTGAGTTCTTGAATGCACTGCTCGCCGAGGGCGAGGGAGCGTTCGAACGCGCCGGCGAAGCCCTGACCCGCTCGGGCCATCTCGGACTGCTCGCCACCGAGCGCTTGCTCGAGCTCCCATTGCCCCCGGAGGCACGCCAGTCGCTCTTGGACCTCATCGACGAGCGTTCTGGCTCCATCCTGGAGCAGGTCGAGCGCAGGAGCTTGAGACTCCGCCAGGCCTTCGATCCCGAGTTCACGAAGCGTCACGACCGCGCCATCGAAGACCTGACGAGGCTCCAGGCTCGTGAGTCCGAGGTGAGCAACCGGCTCGTCGCAATGGAACGAGCGGAGCAAGCAGCCGAGCCTCTTCGTGCCCAATTGGCCACTCAGCAGCAACGGATCGCAGAGTTGCGACGCCTCGAGCCATCCTCCGAGGAGGTCGACGCCCGGCTCACGGAGCTCCGGGCAGAAGCCGAGCGCTTGCGAGAGGACGTCGACTCGGCCCGTGCCCGCACGAATCAGCTCGAGACGACCATCGCTCAGCTCCGAGCCCAGTCGGAGACGGCAGAGACGGAGCTGAGCGAGGCCGAGCGGGAGCGCGACGCGCTTCGGCAAGCCGTCGACGAGGAGCAAGCCGGGCTTCCGCCCGTCGTCTCCGAGATCGAGCGACTCGAGGCGAAGCTCCACGAATTGAGGCAACAGCTCGAGCAACCCGAGGAGCTGGAGAAGCGTCGCCAGAAGCTGGACGGTCACTGCCGTGACGCCGAGACCGAGTTGGTCAGCCAGCGCGCGGAAGTCCAGGCACTTCGAGATCGTCTCGCTGCCGTCAACAGCGAGAACGACGAGGCGAAAGCCGAGCATCGAGAGCTCGAGCGGGACCTGCAGGAGACGGAGCGAACCTTGGGAACCCAGCGCGCTCACGTCGCAGAGGACCGAGAGCGTCTCGAGGCCGCACGACGGGAAGCGGCCGAGAACGACACCGTCATCCGCCAGCTGACAGACGAGCTTCAGTCCGTGAAGGGAGATCTCGAGTCTGCGAAGACCACCGTGACCGAGAGGCGCGAAGCCTTCGAGAACGAGCTCTCTCGGCTCCGGTCCCAGCTCGACGAGATGCGCCGCAAGGCCGAGAGGTTCAACCTCGAAACACCGCAGCCCGCCATCGAGCGTCACCTGGACATCCTTCGGCAGGCTTTCGAGCCCGAAAACGAGAACGGCGCTTGGCATGCGCTACAACGACTCTATGAGGCTCTCCAGCGAGAGCAGAGGGAGGATCCATGAGCGGACCGAAGTGTGCGCGTGTCGAGCCATCGAGAGACCTGCTCGCAGAGATCAGTAGTGAGGTCGCCCAGCGACTGGCTGCCGCTGCGGCCGCCGAGAAGCGACGTCGAGAGGAGAAGCGGCGTCAGGAGCTCGAGCGGGCGACCAAGAGAGCCGCCGACTCGAGAGCGAAAGCCACTGCTGCCGTTCAGGCGGCCACTCGTGCGCCGGAGTCCTCCTTCGCTCGGGACGAGATCGGGCGGGCCGAGGGCCTCCTTTCCGAGGCCGAGGGCCGGCAAGGGAAGGCCCGCAGCGCCCGTGACTGGCGGCAGGTCAAGACCCGCTTCGACGAGGCGGGGACGGCGGCAAGCGAGGCTCTCGTGACGGCTCGAGCGCGAGCCGAGGCCGAGCGCCTCCGCCAAGAACAAGAAGAAGCCGACCGCGCGACGGCCGTCGCCTCCTCGACCGAGGGTCGTCACCTCCTCGAGGACGTCGCGAGCCTGCCCCACGAGCGACTTCTACCCGGCGTCCTTGCGGAGGCGCGTGCTCGTCTCCTCGACGTCGAGCAAGCTGGCGACCAGGGCGACTGGTCGCGAGCAGCCCAGCTCGGACCGAGTGCCTTGCGCAAGGCCCGATCCGTCGCCAAGAAGATCCGAGCCGCTCACCAGGAGTTCGAAGCCCGGCGAGCCGAGATTCACTCGGCCTTGGAGGTCGTCGAGCAGTCGCTGGATGCCGTCGACTGGTCCTGGATGGGCTCGCTCGGCATCGATGGTGAGGATCTTCGTCACTCCCTCGCCCAGGCACGAGCCGCTGCCGAGAACGACGACCTGGACGGCGCCCAGTCGATTGGCGACACCATCGAGCCCTCGCTCGAGGAACGTCGCCGGGAGGCGGAGGAGGTCGCTCGCAGCGTGGCCGAACGAGATCGGATCGTTCGCGAAGTCGCCGGCGCGATCGCCGACATGGGCTACAAGGTCACCGAGGCGCGGTTGGAAGACCCCGGGCTCCAGACGAGCGTGGCGCGCATCCGTGCCGCTGACGCCGGAGGCGCCGAGTTCACGTTCTCGATGGGCCTCGACGAGGAGGACGCCGACTTCAACATCGGCGACGGCAACTGCAGTGACCGCGTTCGTCGACTCATCGAAGCGACCCGAGAGCGCGGCCTCAACTTCGAAGTCTCGAGCTGGGGTCCAGGGAAGCCACCGCAACGCCAAGGCGAGGCTCGGCAGCTCCCGGGGGCACGGGAGCAAGAGATCGAAGGCTCGTGAGCAGCACGCTCAAGAGGCATCGTCACCGGTTCTTGGAGAATCTTCGCACCGACGCTCACGGACCGGTTCAGTACATCCTGCACGGCAACACCTCCGACCTGTATCTCTACGGGGGTCTCCGTGGCTTCCTCGACCTGAAGGAGACGCTGACGGCACACTTCTCGGATGCCGGCTTCGACGTGGTGTGCCACTACGGCCGGCTCCGCGGCCTGGAGTACGCCTCACCGGAGATGCGAGGTCTCGTTGAGGGCAACATCGAGACCGGCGACACCTCGCTCCTCGGTGGCTCGACCTCCTCGACCGAAGCACGCCCCATCTCCATGCCGCCCGAGCAGGCGTTCGCTCAATTCACCGAGATGCTGTCGCAGTCCGAGCATCGAACGGCGGTGATCATCGATCACTTCTCGCTCATCTGCTCACACCCTCCATCGGAGGAAATGCGCGAGCTGATGGACCACGTGCTGAGCTGGGCCGACCCGAGAAACGGCAACGTCTCCGTCCTCTTGGTCGACGGCGATCGGCTCGACAACCTCGATCCGCTGATCACCGGACGTCACCGCAGCGGCGTGCGGACGATCTCCATCGGGTTCCCCGACGCCTTCGAAGTGAGCCACGTGATCTGGGATCGCGCATCCGTCCTCGAGCAGCCCCTCCTTCCCGACAACGAGCAGTTCTCGGAGATCGTCGGTCGCCTGACGAGTCAGCACTGCCGGGACGTCATCCAGCTCTGCGAGCGCTGCCGCACGACTCCCGACTTCGAGCGACGACTGACGCTGCGCACCGTGTCTCAGCTCATGGAGGCTCGCGACGATCCCTGGTCGACGGCCCTCGTGGAGGATCAGCTCCCCGATCTCGAGCGAGCCCTCCGCGAGCGCGTCCTCGGCCAGGATCACGTGGTGAGTCAGGTCATCGACTCCTTCCGTGGAGTGATTCAGGCTCGCCAAGCTCAGCAAAACACCGGTCGGGTCGACGAGGCCCCGCTTCAGTTCTTCTTCTTGGCAGGACCGACCGGCGTCGGCAAGACGGAGCTCTATCGGGCCTTGCACGACTTCTTCCACGTCCACGGCATCGCCACTCGCAAGATCAACATGACGGAGTACATGGAACGACACGCCGTCAGTCGATTCTTCGGAGCCGGCCCGGGCTACGTCGGCCACGGGAAGGGCGAGCTCGGCAGCTTCCTTCATGCGACCCCTGCCTGCATCATCCTCTTCGACGAGTTCGAGAAGGCACACGAGGACGTGTGGAAGAGCTACCTGACCATGCTGGAAGGCGGCCTCACGACAGGCGACGGTGAGCGGCTCTTTCTCGGAGACTCAATCCTCTTCTTCACGAGCAACGCCGGCGCCGACAGGATGAGGCGACTCCGCGAGAACAGCACGGACTACGAACGAGACGAGCTTCACCAGCACAACAAGCAGGTCGTGCTGGAGTCCCTCAAGGAACGGGCGCGAATGCCCGAGTTCATCGGTCGGATCAAGGAGTCCGTGCTGTGCTTCGATCACCTGACGTCTCAGGCCGCGGCCTCGATCATCGACGCCAAGCTGAGATCCCTCCGCCGTGAGCTCACGGCTGCTGGACGACAGGAAGTGAGCTTCCACGAGTCGATCCGCCAGCGCATCCTCGACGATCACGAGGCAGGAGACTGGCGCTACGGGGGCCGGAGCATCCGCGACGCCGTCCTCGGCACGATGCGGCATCAAGTCCTGCGCCAGCTCCCCCAGTTCGCGAGCGGGCAGCCGGTGTTGGCCAGCGCCGCGCCCGACGGCACGACCCAGCTGAGCCCCCTCGATGCTCCACCACCCGAAACCTACGTTCGACGGACCACCGATGCACGGGCCTCGGAACGACCACCCCTCCAGCCACGAGGCGACCACCGCGCCCTGGCCGCCGAGGTTCGGAAGGCTCTGGTCATGCTCCTCGTCGAGAAGCCGGACACCGATGGCCATCACGTCGGCACCGCGTTCTTCGTTTCGGATCGAGGTCACGTCTTGACCAACCGTCACGTGGTCAGCGGCGCCAGTCGAGTCTGGGCCTACCGTGACGGCGGCGGAGGGCTCCGCCAGGAAGCCCTCGAACCGAGATTCCCCGAGGATCCCGAGCTCGACTTGGCGGTGCTCACGATCGAAGGCGTGAGGGGAGACTACCTGGCGCTCGCCCGCCCGGACACGGTCATCGAGCAGGGCGAGCACTGCTTCACCCTCGGCTTCCCCCTCCCACCCGAGTTCGATGGGGAGGGGCGCCTCCGTGAGGGGCATCCGCTGAGCAAGTACGACGAGGCGCGCGTGGCCGTCGTGTCCACGAGCTCGGACACCCTGGAGTTGAGCGCACCACTCAACCACGGCAACAGTGGTGGTCCACTCATCGCCATTCCCGGAGGCGAGGTCATCGGCGTCGTCTTTGCAAAGCGCGCCTCCATGGAAGGAGCTGCCTGCGCGGTGAGCCTCCAGAGAACACGCCACTTCCTCGAGGAGCTCGGCCTGCCATGACCAAGATCAACCTCGCCCACCTGGCAACTTGCCGAGATGCGATGGGGCCCGGTCTTCGCGTCATGGTGTGGGTCCAAGGGTGCCCTCATCGCTGCGCCGGCTGCATCACTCCCGGAATGTTGGCCTTCCGTGAGCGAGAGCTAATCGAACCCGAACGACTCGTCGCTCGCATCCTCCGGATGAGCCCAGAGATCGAGGGCGTGACGCTGGTCGGTGGCGAGCCCTTCTCTCAGGCCGCGGCCCTCAGCGCCGTGGCTGACATCCTGAGGCATGAACACGACAAGGGCGTCATCTGCTACTCGGGATACACGCTCGCCGAGCTTCGCGAAGGCCAGGACTCCGGATGGTCACGACTCCTGGATCGAGTCGACCTCCTGATCGATGGCCGATACGTCCGCGAGGAAGCCACCGACCGACTGTGGCGCGGCTCGAGCAACCAGACCCTCCACTTCCTGACCGAACGCTATCGCCCCCTCGAGAAGCTGCTTCAATTCGCGAGGGGAAGCGTGCTGGACTTCCAGGTCGATCGAGAAGGGCACCTCGTCGCCCTCGGCATTCCACCGCCGGGGGCCTGGACCGAGTTGCTCACCAGGCTGAGAGCACGCGGCCTCCACGTCTCTCCGAGCGCGCCTCCACCAGCCAACTGAGGCTCAGCCCTCATCACGAGGTCTCTCGAGCAAGGGCAGGAGCTCGGGGAGGACCTGACGAGCCAGTCGCACCGCGCGTCGTGAGTCGGGGCCCACGTCGAGATGGAGCGCAACGCTGATGATGCGCGTTTCCGGGTGGTCGAGCTGCTCGCGACTCGGCAGCTCCGCGAGCTCCGCACCGTGGAGGCGGGGGCTGCGGATCAAGCTGAAGATGAACACGGCTCCGCGCTCGGACACCTTCTTGCGATGACGGAACAGGCGGTCTCGCTCATTCAGGTGCAGCCGGCCTCCGACGACGTACAGAGGGCTCCGGATCGAAGCGGGAACTTCGCCTTCGTCCTGCCAGCTCAAGTCGTCCGACTCGCGCGCGAATCGGGAAAGCACGGCCTGAAGCTGACGCGCGAGACGGGTCCGACCCCGGCCGAAGCCGGCCTTCGCCAGCGCGTGCACGAGAGTCGGCGAGCTCGACTTCAAGGTGCGACCATCGGGCGCCAGTGAGAGGGCCCCGTCCTCGACCAAGGCGGCGAGTGCCCGCGCCACGGGCTGGTCGATCTCCATCTCGTTCGTTGGCGAACCGGTCTTGGAGAGAAGGAAGACATCCTCTCCAGGATGACGAGAGCGAATGACGTCCAGCACGACGGCGAGCTCGGTCGCCGTCCCTCCAGGCCCCTCGACGACGCCTTTCATGCCACGAAGGACGCTCTCCCAGACTCGATCCTCGATGTCGAGCGACGGTGAGAGTAGTCCGTCATCCAGCGCACGCTCGGGAGTTTCCTCACTGGCACGGACGTCACGCACCATCCGAGCGGTGACTTCGCGTCCGGTGACCAATCGCGAGATGGACTCGGCGAGCTGGACATTGGTCCACGTTCCAGTGGCGCCTCCCAAGAGAAGGCTCACGTACTCTTCCCTGAGTCGCTGAATCGAGTTGAAACCGAGATTCACGCGCTCGGGAGCCACGTCGGTGAAGGCAGCACCCAGCTCCCATGCGACACGTCGACTCGACTCATCGGCATCGAGACCCGACGTCAGGTGCTCGAGAAGGGGCGCCCAAGGACGAAGGTCGTAGAGGGTGCTGCGATAGCTCGCCCGGAAGCGCTGCTCTCCCGGCTCCCCCGAGAGAATGGGAGGAGCCTCTCCCTGATAGGTCGCCACGCCGGTCAGTCTCTCGAGAGCATGCCGATAGGGGACCTCCTGCATGTTGCTCATTTCATTGCAGGGACAGGGGCACTGACTCCCGGCCTCGGCTCGCACCTCACGACGGCTGACGAAGCGACCCAAGTCCGGAGCGCCGAGCAGCTCGCGACCCGCGACGCGCACGCCTGAAGACGAAGGAGGCCAGTCGATCGTTCGATCGAGCTGAACGCCATGGACCGGATTGGCGAGGGCCAGGGTCGCGATCTCGACGGTGTACTTGTTGCAAGACCGCGTGAGGGCCGAGACGAAGTCAATCGGTCGAGCGTGGTCGGAGAGGACTTGATACCCGGAAGACAAGCGACAGTGGAACAGGGAGTCGTGCTCGTCGTCGGGATCGTGGCCGTCGATCTTCAGGTCGAGCAGCAACGGATGCTCCTGGGCGATGCTAGCCAGGAAGAAGGGCTTGGCCGCAGAACCCACGGGATGACGCACCAGGTTCTGGTTGAGCAAGAGCCGACGACGCCGACGGTCATCGACCTCCCGGTGACCATCGACGTCTCGGGGATGCGGCCAGGTGGCGAGAGCCAACACGTCCCCGGAGCGCCCATCGAGCACGGTGACCCCTGCTGGGAAAGGTGGTGCGCTGCCGGCGAGGGCCTCACAGGACTCTCGCAATCGCTCAGAGAGCGTCTCCTGGAGACCTCGATCGATCGTGAGCTCGACGTCGACTCCATCCACCAGGTCCCGAGCCTGTCTCGGCGGGAGCTGGGCGAGGGCTCGGTTGATCGCCCGCACGAGAGTCTCGATGAGCGGGACTGGTCTTCCTCCTCGTGCGTCGGCCAACCAGCCCAGCTCGAGGTCGGAGAACTTCCGGTGGTCTCGACCATTGCGCCGCAGCACCGTGCTCGCGAGCTCCGGACCCTTGCCGGCCGAGAAGAAGAACGTCTCGGTCCCGCCTCCCGAGCGTGAGAGATGAAGCCAGTCCCCCTCCTCCAGCCGGGCGACACGACCCGTCGGCATCCGGTGCCCATGGAGCCAGACCTCGCCCTTCGTCCCGTGCGGCACCTGATTGGTCACGACGGCCTGCTCACCGACCTGCCGAACGTGCACCGCCCGATCGCCGGCGCCACCTCCGAAGTGGAACAACACCTCCTCAGCCGAAATGGAGCGCGGGGAGCCGACTCGCACGGACCTCTGCTCGTCGGCGCGCGCCGGCTTCGCCCCTTCGACGACGCTCACGGCACGGGCCGAGGACCGTAGCTCGCTGCTGGCCGAGTCGCCCCCGAGCCAGAGGTCGCCACGCCAGGTCGCCGACTCGGCGAAGGGCATTTGGACACGATGAGAGAAGGGGCTCACTCCGCGGAGACGACAGCCGTCGATCAAGAACAGGGAGCGGTCGACTCCCTCGTTGAATAGCTCGACGTCTCGCGGAAGGTAGCTGTTGCGGATCCACGAACGCCAGTGACTCCATCCCTCGAGCACTTGTGCGGAATCGAGATCGACGGTCACCTCCCGACGACTGCAGTCGTGGCGAACGATGCCGGCCTCGATCAGCCGATTGACCCGCCGCACGTAGCCCTCGGGTCGATGGTGCTGAACCCCTCCCAAGGAAGGCGCGACATCCCGCGAGGGTGAGGCCAGGTAGAGGAACGACAGGCACGCGAGAGCCAGCACGACGAGTCGAAGAAGCGGGCTGCTCATGCCGGTTCCCGATCACGAGCCACTGCTGCGGCTCCCAAGGTGAGCACGGCGAGAACCACGAGCTCGATCACGTCACCGGCGGAGTCGAGGCCTAGCAAGTAGGCGTTCTTGCCCGTGAAGAGACCGAGACCGTGATTGGCGGCCAACATCAACAGGCTCGGCACTCCGATGGTCAGTCCCCCCAGGCAAGCGGCGATGGCCCCCATCTCACCGGAAGCTTGGGCCTGGCCGAGGCCTCGCCAGGGCGCGAAGCAGAAGGTCGCCGCCAGGACGAGCTGAGCAAGCATCACGCCCAAGGAACCCAGCAGACCCCACTCGGACGTGATGAACACGATCGGAACGTGCTCGCGCAGGGCCGTCGCCTTGACGTGGGGACTCAGCTCGGAGCGGCCATGACCTCGTCCTCCCGCCGGTCCCGACGAGTAGACCGACATCACCTCGGTCATGATCGCCAACTCTTCACTCGACTTCGTTCCGACATCGGTCAGTCGTTCGGGGTAGGCATGGCCCAAGACTCTCAAGTAGTTGCGCTCCCAGAGCAGCTCGGTGTCGTTCCCTACCATCGCGACCACGATGCGAGAGCCGAAGGGAAGAACGGCGCACGCCAGGTAGACCGCCAAGGCGGCAACCGGAATCACGGTCCAAGCCCTCGTCCCGATCGCGTCGCTCGAGCGTGCTCGCAAGCCGAAGACGGCCAGGGCCACCAGCAAGACCGGCACGTTCATCAGAGCCAGGCCGAGATCGTTCGTGAGGACGCTCACCAACCCCCAGGGACCGGCGATCAAGAAGAGCAAGCCGCCCGCGACGAACCAGCCCGGCCGACCGCGCTCCTCCAGGTCGCGCGCGGCCGCCTTGAACAGGAAGACGGTCAAGCCGATCAACACCGGAACGTGAATGATGCTCAGCGCCAGGCGAGTGCCACCTCCGAGTTGAACGGCCTCCTTGATCCCGGAGAGAGCAAGCACGACGCGAATGGCGACCCAGGCCAACGCAGCGACGGTCCAGGCGGTGAGGCCGACCCACTGGGGCGCTCCCCGGAGTCGTTCGGCGAGCTCGAATCCTTGCTCGGACTCGAAGCACCATCGCCAGGCCCAGCGAAGGACCGGGACGACCATGCCCAATCCGATGCACCCCAGCCACGCCATCCGCACCAAGCCCTCCTCTTGCAGCACCCAGGACCAGGTCCCCGCAAGGACCAGACCGGCCGTGAGGAGGCCGACGGCGGCATGCCAGGTCCGGCCGATCTCTTCGGCCTGATGCCGAATCCCCAGGGATGCAGCGAGAAGAACCCAGGGGACGACGCCCCAAGCGATGAGGGCGAGCAGGCGAGCTTCCTCGGAGAAAGGAGGCATGGAATGCACGCGAACCCCGAGCACGACGCGCAGCGCCAGCAGGAACTCGACGCTCGCCAGCACCAAGACCCCTCCTCGGCTCACGCGCAACGCCGCACTGGTGGCTGCCTTGACGATGGCGAGAACCACGCCCAGCAGCCCCAACCAGGTGGGCGGAGACAACACGTCGACCTGCAAGGCAGCTCGGTGTCTCTCGCCCAGCCAGAAGGGCTCTCCCAACTGGACGGAGCGCACGCCTCGCGGAGACACGTGCCGAAACTTCTGACCCGCCAGCGGCGTCGCGTCACGCCAGGCACTGGGGAGCTCGAGGACGGCAAAAGCCTCCCCACCCACCTGTCGTGAGGCAGCATCGAAGGAGATGCTCGCACGCGCAAGCTGTCCGAAGCCCGTGTCGACGTGGATCTCGAAGACGTCGCGATCGCGATGAAGGCTCAACTCGGCCAGCTCGGCCCAAGTGAAGACGTGAATCTCCGGCGTATCGAAGTGGAGCATGACCGAGCGTTCGGCCGAGTAGACGCGAAAGCTCCTCTGATCGCGTACCCCCCCGTCCAAGAAGTCCCCGGAGCCGGCTCGTGGCAAGGCCATCACGTTGAGGCGCTCACCGTCTCGCAAGGTGACCTTCTCGACTCGAGGGATCGATTCCCCCCGGCGAGCCAGGGACAAGTCCGGATCGAGGAATGCCAGCCGCAGGTCGCTCCCCGGTTCTGCGGAGGCATCGAAGTAGAGGAAGCTTCGTAGCTGCCTCTCTCCATTGGACTGGCCGCCGGTGCGAAGCCAGTCGACGGGGTGCGTGCGCCGCGCGACGGACAACGGTCGGCTCACCTCTCGCTCCCACCCGAGGATCGGGAGCGACGTCATGCGAGGCGGAATCTCGAGCTGGTGACCGTCCAATCGACTGAGAAACGAGTGACGACGACCGTCCCAGCGATGAGTCCACTCGTCACCACCGAGGCTCAACACGTCCCCATCCTCCAGCGCGACGCCGGAGACCAAGTCGGTCGGACCTCGTCCCAGGACCCCCACTGCCGGTGCGTCGGGCAGCTTCAGGGTGAAGGAGCCATCCCCGGCCTCGAGAACGCCGACCCGAGTGCAGGCTGGATCGGCCGAGCAGTCCGGATCCTCACAGTCGACCAGTCGGTCGGAGTCGTGAGGGGAGTCGCGGCCGTCGTCGCAGTCTCCCCGCGCTGCTTCCTCGCCGTCTTCTGTTCGCTCCGGGCCCCCGTGGCGCGCTGGAATCGAGTCGACCCAGACATCGTGCTCTCGACGATCACCCCCGATGGTGACGGCACCCGGATCACTCGCCTGCTCGTCGAAGCCCAGCCCGACCAGGGCGAACCGCACGCGCGTGCCGTCCTTCTCGATCAGCAAGAGGGTGCCCAGGAGCCAGAGCGCCGGCAGCAGGAAGGCCATGACGTGCTCGGCCGCCCCGGCCGGCAGGTTGACCGACCGTGACGAGAGCCGCAGGCATGCCCAGGCCGCCAGCAGCACGCCCATGAAGAAGAGCCACATGCCCTACCGTCGTCTCTTCCAGTCGAGCTCTGCACGATAGTAGGAGGCGAAGAGGGCCCGTCGACGCAGGAGCTGAGTCCGCAAGCGGCCGAGAAGCCAGGCCATCATCACGAAGCAAGCGCCGCCCACGAGCACGGGGGCTCTCTCAGCCTCAGCCAGGGATCGAACCTCCCAGTGCAGCCGTCGTGCGAGGGAGAACGAAGCCGAGGCCGCCTGAACGCTCTCGGGCACGCGATCTTCTGGAGAGAGAAGGCCTCTCGCATGATGAATGAGCCGGGCCTGCACGTCAGGATCCGTCTCGACCGAAACCCGAGCTGCAGTCGACACGGCCAGGTCTCGACGGAGGGCCGACGACCACTCGGCGGTCGCTTCGCTCCCGAGAGAGGCCTCTGTGGCCGACTGAGCGAGCTCCTCATCGAGCCTCCCTTTCGCAAGCATCTCCCGGAGGCGTCCCCGATGAGACAGGCTCCACGTCAGACGTCGAGCGACTTCGGCCTGGTCGCCTGGGAGAGCCATCACCACCTCGTCGTCGAGACGCAGGTCGTCCTTCCCCTCCACGGCAGCCATCAGCTGCCGCCGTGCCAGCAACGGCGCTACCTTGTGACGCTCGTCAGAGGTCAACCGTTCGAAGCCGTTGGCGACCTCGATCGTGAGTTGCTCTCTTCGTCTCTCGAGGCCCTCCCGTGTCGCATCGTCCGGAGCGAACTCATCGACCTGCTCGAGAAGCACCAAGAGATTGAAACTCAGGCGAGCATCGCGCGGGGCAGGCCCCACCTTCAACAGGCGCTCTGCGTTCGAGACGGCCCAAACCAGGTGCTCTCGCTCCACCTTCCAGTTCTCCCGGTCAGACAGGTGACGCAAGATGCTCAGCAACGGATTGATCAGCGGGTCGGACAGGTCCTCTCGGGCGAACTCCTCCTCTCGCTCTGCCCAGGTGTCGTGGTAGTCCGTCTTGAGCATGTAAGCGACGAGGAGGTTGTTGTAGAGATCGTAGGAGCGCAGTGACCCCTGGGTGGGCTGACAGCCGGGCGCCGCGATCGTCAGCTCGGTCCAGGTGGGCTGTTCGTCGAACATCCCGACCCGACCGTCGTTGGCGAGGAGCTTGAGAGAGCCGATGGGGTTCTTCAGGGAGATCCAAGGGGGAGCCTTGGACGGAGCATCGAGCAACTGAATTCTCCCTCGTGCGTGATAGGCATGAATCGCCGCCTGCACGAGGTGAAGCTCTTGGCTTGCCGTCTTCTCGTTCGCGTGAGCAGCATCGAGAATCGCACGTGTCGGAAGACGCTCGAGACACTGGTCGAGCATCCTCTCCGCTTCGGCCGCCTTGCCGTTGCGGGAGAGCAACATCCCCAAGACGAGCGGCGACAACCAGCGGTCAGGGTCCTCCCGAACGACACTCGCCAGCACGGACTCGGCCACCTGATGCTTGCCGTTTCCCTGATGCCTCAGGGCTTCTGACACGGCCCCCTCTTCCACGGGAGACAGACCGTCGAGGCCTTCCAGGCAGGCCAACGGACCCTCAGGGGCAACGAGACACGTGTCGGCCGAGTCAGGGCGCTCCTCGGGGAAGGCCGTCGCCACCCAGCGTCTCTCGAGAGATTCCACTCGTGGCGTTCTCACGATGACGCCGTCGACCAACGTCGATGTTTCGCCGACCTGCGAACGCCCACGGACGGTCGCGAGGCCCGCCCCGACACCAATGGCCGCGGCAAGAGCCGCGAGCAGCCAAGTGGCCACGGGAACGCCAGGAGCTTGGGGACGCGTGCTCATCGCACGACCTCCTCGAGCGCCTCACCCGCTGGAGTCGGAGAACTCGGCGACAAGCACGGTCTCGGCGATGGGTCCGCCTTCTCCGGCTCGGGAAGCCGCGACCAGCGCGACAGCCGCCAAGGCCGGAGACAGTCGAGAGCTTTCTCCAGGGCCAACCAGCGCGACGTCGTCATGAAGCCGCCGGCACGGGTCGCGCGCGACCACAGCCACTCCATGTTGAGCAGCACGCCGCAACTGCTGTCCGGCACGTGCTTCGAGGTCGCCGGATCCACCGCGAGCGACTGGCTGAAGTCGTAGCGGAAGTAGCGAACGTGTCGCAGGAGCGTTCCGTGCAACCGCGGTGCGCAGTGAATTCCGACGAGCAATGGCGAGTCTGCACCAGGTCGGATGCACCGGCGCTTTCTCGTGCGCAGCTCGTCGGGCAACTCCCCGCGAAATCGGCTCGGCTCGTTCTCGGTCGGCGGTTGCTCCTCGGTCATCTCGTCGGAGCGTGAGAAGAGCACCAGCACGGGAACGTCGAGCTTCTTCTTGATCGAGTTGGCCTGGATGTCGATGTGGTCGTGAAGACCCAAGACCGGAGGCGGCTCCGAGTCGTCTTCCCGCAAGTACTTGATGAGCTTCACGATCCAGGCCAGGGTCTTGGCCTGCTCGCGGTTCACGTCTCCGAAGTGACCGGATCGCTGGTCCCAAAGGCCCTTGAGATCCAACATCAAGACGATGCCGCGCACGTCCTTGGCGACCTGCCTCAAGAACTCGATTTGATCCTGCGTGACCTCGTGTTCCTCGTCGCCGGTCGGTCGAGTGCGACGAAACAGCTCACCAGCCACGTCCACGATGAGCTGCTTGCGATCTCCGACCTCGACTCGATACCACTCGAACCTCTCCTCGGTGGTCGGCCGAGCACCACGCTCGTCCCGTCGCCCTCCCAGGACGTTCTCGTTCTGCAGTGCCTGATGGCGCTCGGACTCCAGCAGGTAGCGCTGGATGAACTCCGACTTGCCGCAACCACCGACTCCGGCAACGAGGATCGGCTCGTACCCCTTGTCGACGAGGACCCGGATCTGCTCCTCGCCATCCAGTTGCCCCTCTCTCTTCTGCTCTTCCTCTGCCCGGACTGGCTCTTCGTGGGAGCTCGCCTCACCTGACTCGATCGACGAACCACGCTCCGGCCATGCCTCGGAGGAGGGAGCAGCGTGCGTTTCGGCATCAGGGAGCTCGTCTCGCCCCCCTGGCAAGCCCATCGGGGAGATCGACTCGGGATCGACGACTCCAGCATCGACGGACTCTCGCTCCCGAGACTCCCTCGCAACCCCGACGACCTCATCGCGAAAAACTGTGCAGTCGTTGCACGACTCACCACGAATCGTCCCCTTGCACTCTGGGCAGGTCCAAGTGTGCGCCATCATCTCAACTCCACGTGCTTCGCTGCTCGTTCCAGCGGCTCGGCAAGGCTCTCGAATCTCCAAGCGGACGCTCTCGCTCGAGAGAGCACGGTCACGACCAGGTAGTCTTGATTGCTCTTGATCAGGTGCTTGAGAAGACCTCTTCTCCATCCCGCGTGCTCGGTGCCCTCGAGAAGGCAAGCCATCGCGTTCGTGCACGAGTGGCTCACGCAACTGGACAGGAAGATCCGGGCCGTCTCGCGGTGCTCACGCCAGTGCCGGCCGAGATGAGTCGCCAGGGAAGCGAGCGCCGCCGGCCGGTCCATCAGCGCCTTCACGTCGATTCCCGAGTGCCAGGCCCGTCCGCCCAGCTCGGCCAGCACGCGCTCGAGCACGTGTTCCTCGACCTGATGCTTGAGCGTCTGAGTCATCCTCAGGCTCGTGAGCACGCCCAAGCACGACTGCAAGCGGGCCAACGAGGACTCCGGCATGAGGGACTCGATCAGGCGGCCGTCGTCGGGCATCTCCGTCTGCTGCAACAACAGGTCGGCTTGGAGAAAGGCCTCTCGCTCACCAAGCCTGCCTCGCCGCAGGTCGGAGCGAAGGATCTCGGCCTGGATGCGGTAGTGCAGTCCGCGATGCCCTTCACGAGTCACCGTGGCCAGCGTGCGGACGACGTCGTCACGACCGGCCTCCAGCAGGGCCGGAACCTCGGTCACCCAACGACGCAACACCTCCTGCTGCTCCGAGGGCGAGTCCTCGGACAAGCTCGAGAGGAGCTCGGACGTCCGCTCGACCAGGGACGGATCGCTGGTCAAGAGAGCGGGCAAGCCCATGATGAGCTGCCGGCGCAGCTGGGAGGCACGACGACGTCCTTCGCGAGTCTGGCCGAGCTCCCGCGTGGACTCGTGAAGGGTCGGAACCCACTGGGCCAGCGGCGCCGACTCGCACTGCAAGACGGCGCTCAGGCTCGCCACTGCCTGGGCGGGACAGCTCGCCAGCCCGGGCCGCACCAGGTCGGTCAAGACTCGCAAGGCTTCGCCTACACGGCCCGACCTGGCCGCTCCTTCGACTGCCGTCAACACCGATCGCGTCACCTCCGCTCGAGAGGCGAGCGGAAGTGCCTGTCCGGAGAGCCAACTCACGAGGGCTTGCGTTCCCTCGGTGGTGCCGCGATCGTCGACCGCGGTGGCCTCGTGGATGACGAGCTGCACCCAGATCTCGTCGCTCGGATGAGCGCGGTGCACTGCTCGGGCCAGGCCAGTAGCTGCCGGCACCGGTTGGTCAGCGTTGTCCAGCTCCTCGAGCAAGGCTCTCGCCGCGAGCAGTGCCTCGCCCGGCGCGTCGTCGAGCCAGGCCCGGAGCTCACCAGCCGCCAGGCGCCCAGCATCCCCGGGCCAGCGCGCAATGGCACCCGCCAGGACCTCTCCATGCCGCCGGGTCCATGGCAGGAGCTCACCGACGCGCTCTCGACCGAGCTGTTCGAACACGCCCGGCGTTTCGAGGAGCTCGGAGAGTGGGCCCGCGACGATGTCGGCCGCGAGCTCGGTGTCGTTCTCAGTCCCGACGTCGAACAGGGCCAGTGCCGGACGGAGATCGTCGAGCGAGCGCCCCGTCACCAGTGACGAGCTGGCTCCCAGAACGCCCGGCACTCCACTCAATGCGCGAAGCCAGCTCTTGGCACGCTCACGAGCGCTCTCGCCGTCTCGGAGCACGCCAACGGCGAGCTCGAGCAGCGGACCGAGGCCGATGGCGTCCGTCCCCACCGGAACGGCAGCAATCACGGCCTCGACATCCACCTCCTCGAACAATCGACGACGGTGTGCCTCGGTTCCGCCGGCGGGTAGCGCCTGCTGCACCATCTCGAGAATGAGGAGCACCGGCTCCGCACCCGTCGCGTCGAGCGCGCCCTGGGCACGTCGGAGCTGCTCGAGACAGGCCTCTCCTGGGAGAAACCGGCGCAGTGGGCCGAGAGCCTCGACCACCAGCCGAGCGGCGGAGACGAGAGCGTTCCCTGCCTCCATCTCCGCACGGGCGGTCCCGACGGCGCAGGACCACAGGCTTCCCGTCGCTTGCCAGGGATCGAGACTCTCCGGCTTGCGGCCATCGAGCATCCTCCGAACCCGCTCGGCAAGATCCGGCGCAGAGCTGAAACCCTGCGTGACGAACACGAGTCCTTCCTGCACGTCACGCAGGTAGCGCTGGAGCTCATCGGGTCGCTCCAGCAACGACAGGCCGTGCTCCTCCATGCCGTCCCATCGATCGCGGAAGGTCTCGCCACCGTCCACGACGAGGAGCGCCCACTCGAGCCAGACCGCACCCGACGTCGCCCCTCCCTTTCCGTACCCTGACCAGCCGACGGGTGGTGCGCCTGGTGAGGTCGCGAGGCGGAACTTGTCTCGCGGTGGGGCGAGGTGCGTGGTCCAGGGGACGTTCAGCCGGTCGCGAGGTGGCAAGGCGTGCCAGGCCAGCGCGGTCAGCCACTCGTGATCCGGGTCCTGCGGCAAGCAAACTCTCTCGCCCTTGCTGAGCAGGCGGTGAATCGTCGCCAGCCTCCTCACGAGCTGCTCGTGACCCCAGGTCTTGATGAGACGGGCGCGTCGGCGATCGGCGATCGCATCACTGGCTTCGATGGACTCATCCGGCGCGAGCAAGATCAGGTCTTCGAGGTCGACCGGAGGCAGGCAAGCGGCGCTTTCACCCAATTGAACCAGGCTGAACTCGTCTCGATTGGAGACGCGCTGGAACTTGCTGACCGTCAGGAGCCAGGGATCTCGTCGGATGGCGTCGAGCACGACGGAATCGAGGATCAAGCAGTGACCGACGATGCGGTTGTAGGCACCGTGCCGCCGCTTCCCTCGGACGAAGCGTCGGACGAAGATCCAGTTGCCTTCCTCGAGACGGTAGAAGCTGAAGTACGTCCCGGGGGCACTGGCTTCGTGCAGCCAATCGGTGGCCCCCACGGCTGCATCCAACTCGACCGACTCGCTGCGCTGGACGCCCGACGACTGGGAGGCCACCATGTATCCCGCTCCTTCTTCCGGAGCGGGATCGGTGACCACGGCCTGGGGAATCCTCGCGGTCACGAGCTAGTCTCGTTCCCCGAGGGCGATGGTTCCCACCACGAACGCCTGGAGCTGATGAGAGCCGAGCTCGAGCGGTGCGTCCCACTCGGACATGAGGCCTTCGTCTTCGAGGAGCCGCTTCACGTCCTCGGACCGGAGGTCGCCGAGCGAGCCATCGAGAAGGATGTTCTCTCGGACATCCGGAGACAGGCCCTGAGCCACGACGTGCTCGAAGAGCGCAAGCCGCACGAGCTCGCTCTGACCGCCCTCGAGCTCACCATCTCCCTCGAGCAGGTCGGCGATCGAGAGCAGCCGATCCGCGTGACCCTCCTTGAGTCGGAGGTCCTGCTCGGCGACGACTTCACGAAGTGCCTCGGCAATCACGACTGGCTTCTCGACGAGGAGACTCCGGAGACCCGAATCACGCGTGTCGGCGGGGGCCGAAGTCTCCGCGTTCGACCACGCGTTCATCCAACCGCCGACGGCTCGCACCGTCCACGGCGCCAACCAAGTCAGCGTCGTGTAGACCAAGGCGATGGCGAGGTAGATCTCGGGCCGGTGTCGCCGCCAGAACGACTCGCCAGGCTCGGGTATCGATGAGCGCGTCGTCGATCGTCTCATCTGACCATCGACGTGCTTCGTCAACGACTCGGACATGGCCTGATACTGAGCCTGGAGCTCTGCGGTCACGTCGGCCGACAGCGGTGCAGGCCGGTCCGAGACACCGGCAGTCCTCGAGGCTTGCCCACGATCTCGACGGCTGCGACGACTCGACATCGAGTGTTCTCCTTCTTCCTCGGCTTCCAGGGCCGAGCCTGACCCGTGGCTCAGCGTCGCCTCGGGCTCCCAGTCGAACCCCGCACTGAGTCCGGGAGACGATGCCGGCACGGCGTCCGCGACGTGCCGGGCGATGTCGTCCCAGGAGCGGAGCGACCAATCCTCGAGCGCTGCGCTCACCTCGGCCGTCCGGTTCGACTCGAGGCATCGGCTCAGCCACGACTGCCATGCCTCGGCCTGGACGTTTCGTGTCCTCGAGATGACGGGCCCCTCCGACACGCTCAGGCTGGTGCCGATCACGGGCGCGAGCCCGACGGTCCAGCTCGCGTTGAGTCGTTGGACGGGAGGCAAGAGCGCGGCGAGCAGCACGAGCAGCCGTTCGAGGGGGATGTCTTCCTGACTGGTGAGGGTGAGCTCAGTCCTGTCGACTTCCCCGGCCACCGCATCGAGAAACGCCGCGACGACCTCCGGCGGCAGGTCGCGGATCCGAGCCGGATCCGGTGGCGGAACGTCGATCGAGGTGAGCCGATTGCATCTCGCGACGACCGCGTCCACCGTTCGACTCTCGGGTTCGAGAACACTGAAGTGATTGACGAGAGCGTCATGAAGGGCTTGGGCATGGTGCCCCGGACGATCCTTCGGTACGGGAACGACCAAGCCGTGCGCCAGCCACGCTGATCGACTGGAGGCCGTCCTCCCGAAACTGGAGTAGTAGCGCAGCAGGATGCAGGAACGCTCGGAGCCCGGCGGGGCGAACGGAAAGTAGGCATGTCCGATGCCGCCCTCCGTCGAGACCTTCATGGACTCGACCCAGGTTCGAATCTGGTTCTGCTCTTCCGTGGCCCAACTCTTCGGAGACCGGACGAAGTGGTGCCCCTCGTGATCGCGCGAGGCATTGGTGTAGACGACGTGCTCGAGCCGAGAGCTCGTCATGATCCGAAGTCCCGCCGGAGCCTCGGGTGGAGGTCGCGCACGAGCCAAGCAAAGGGCTCGACCAGGCCGACCGGCGAGAGCCGAACTTGGATTCGGTCGGCATCACGAACTTCCTCTTCCGTCGGCCGGAAGCCGAAACTGGAGATGCCGAACAGGCCAACCTTGCGACGACCGAAGGATCGCCACGCCTTCACCAGCAGGTTCTTCCGACCGGAGTCGACGAGGATCTTGCTCAAGAGCTCTTGCTTCCTCGTGGGATCGAGATCGA
The DNA here is from genome assembly GCA_039029535.1 of Acidobacteriota bacterium. Lineage (GTDB taxonomy): Bacteria > Acidobacteriota > JBCCFW01 > JBCCFW01 > JBCCFW01 > JBCCFW01. Next base: position 12,660 of record JBCCFW010000052.1, on the reverse strand, counting down.
CTTCGCGAAGCTCCGGATAGCTGTCCCAGAGCAAGTCGCACTTCGAGATGACGAGCGCCAGCTCGGCCTGCCCCTTGCTCGGCTTCACGAGCTGGATGCTCCGCTCGAGAGCCACCTCGTCGTCCAGGCCACGCTCTCCCAACATGGCCTCCCGACTCAGCGTCTCCCAGGCGTCGGGTTGGATCCCGAGATCGGCTGCGATGCGAGCGCCGTCCACCACGAACACCAACTTGCCGATCAGCTGGCGGTATCGGAGGAACGCCTCGTCGGGCTCCTGAGAACCCGACCAAACTTCACCGGCGATGTCGCCCACCAGCAAGAGCCGGGATGGAGCGGGATCGCGATCGCTGTCCACGTTGATCCGCCAGGCGAAGTTCGCGCCGTATCGTTCGGTCGTCACGCGGGTCGGAGGGAGACGCTCGCCTCGACTCATCCGCTGACCAATGTCATCCGAGAAGCCGCGCGTCGTGCGCCCCAACCCCTCGAGACTCAGCGGCCACCCACCCTTCCTGAGCTCCGAGACGAGAGCCCCCAGGGCGTAGCTCTTGCCTGCGCTCTGGAAGCCCGCAAAGCCGAGACCGACTCGCTCGTTGCCGGTCAGTCGGATCTCGGGATCGAGCAGGGCGCCACAGCAACGGCAGGACCACTCCACTTCGACCGTGGGATGGCGTGGACAGCCGCGGAGCTCGCCCCCATCACCAGTCATGAGCTGATCGAGAGCTCGACGCCAGCGGGGCCGGGACTGGCTGTCCTGGACCGTGACGTTCGCGCCACCCTCGCCCGTCGCTGCGTCCATCCACTCCGGTCGGGTAGAAGCCGAGGAGGAAGGCTCACAGCTTCGGCAGCGAACGAGGGGGTCCTTCTCGACGTGCCAGCAATTGAGGCAAACCAGCCTCATGAGTGTTCCCGCACTCGTGGCGTGAGGATGACGATCAGCTCATCGCCTGGTTCCAGCATGGAGCTCGCGTCGACCTTCCTGCCCGAGGGATCGATGCTGAGACTCGGGAGGAGATCGGGGCGCATCAGCCCCCGTGCGCGAAGCAGGTCTCCGACCCGAGTCGGGCGCTTCACGTGCAGCACGAGACGATCGCGATCGGCGAAGAAGTCCGAGGGATCCAAGGACATCCGCTCGGCACTCGTCATGCCGGGAGCCGGTGGAGCCTTCAGGGGCCGAGCGCCGAGAACGCGTGCCCGCTCGTGCTCACGCGTGAGCAACGCCAACGTCAACAGCATGGTCATGCCGACCAGCACCACGCGCCACACGTCTCCTCCGAAACTCAGGATCACGATTCGTGAGGAAGCTAAGGCGGCCTCTGCGGCAGAACAAGCGACGCGGTAAGTTGTTTGGACACGCCTGAACGACTCAAGCAGCCAGGGGCCGTGCCGAAGTGAGAGTCAGCCCGTGGTCTCGGCCTCGAGACCGCTCCTTCGGTACCCCGCCTCGATGCTCGTCCCTCAAGTTCTCGTGACCGATCCGGCGCCTGACGAAGGTGCTGGCTACATGGTCGTGGGGCGCTCACCGCTCGTCCGCTCCGACGAGGTCCGGGAGCTCGACGATGCCGTGGGGGCCACGGACTTCTTGCACGAGACCGAGAAAGCCGGGCCGTACTTCAGCTTCTTCCCTCTCGCCAGCGGACGCTGGGCCTGCTGCCGTCGCTTCCTATCCGGGAAACGTCGAGGCGCCTACAACCGCATCGTGGCTCACGTCCTGCTGCTGGAAGCCGAGCCCCTGGCGAAGCTCGGACACGACGTGCGGCTCCTGAGCTCGTCTTGCCGGTATCGGAGCCCCTCGATGAGAAGCCCGGAGCTCCTTCCCGCCTGCTCCGCTCGGGCGGCGTCGAGCGCCGACGGCCAGCTCGAAGACCTCGAGCTTCTCCTTCCGCGAGACGTGCGAGCTGCCAGCGCTGCGCTCGATGACCGTCTCACCGATCATCTCCTCGGATGTTGGGGCCATCGCCGGCTCACTTCGGCCCTGCGCTGGGTGCTGCAACGCAGTGAGGCTGGCACCCGCGTCCTCCTCCCCCAAGAGACCGCCTGCGAGGCCCTGCTCAAGCTGGCGTGGTCGCGACTCCCTCCAGGGACTCGACGCCGAACCTCCTGGACGACACACCTCGCCCCGCCCGTCTCGCGGTTCAGGCTGGCCAACGGTACCCGGGGGGCGGGAGTCGGCTGGTGCTCTCCGCCCGATTCGCTCCTCCGTCCATCGGAACGGAGGCCACTCGGCGTCAGGGCCGAGGGTGCGTCAGGTGGAGAGCTGGTGGGTGCGGCCGCAGGAGCCGACCGCTCCACTCCGAGAAGGTGATGCTGTCTCCCGGAGTGAAGCGAAACTGATGACATCTGCCTCGAGAGGCGATCAGTCGCGTGACGCCATGAAGATGCGCAGCACGTACCAGAGCATGAGGGCGATGGAGGCGAAGAGCTGGAGCGCCGCACCGACGTGCTGGTCCTCACGGTAGTGATGGAGGACGTTCGACGTGTCGTAGAGCACGGCAGCACCGGCGAAGACGACCATCGCCACCGAGAAGAAGAGACCGAGCTGGAAGCCGAAGATCACGCCGCCCACGATCAGCAGCAGCGCTCCGATGCCGCCCCACATGAGGATGCCTCGGAGGAAGCTGAAGTCCTTGCGCGTGAAGAACGCGATCATCGTGAGCGCAAGGAAGCCCATGAGCGTGACGAGTCCCGCGCTCGTGATGGCACCGGGCGCCTGGACCGAGGCGATCGCCAGCATCGGCAGGAAGAGCAGGGCCTCCGCGAAGACGAAGCCGACGAGCGCCGCGTACTGAAGCGCTGACGACTCGGCGGTGTGCGCCACGCGGGACGCAATCCAACTCGCCAGCATGAAGGCGCCCAGGATGGGGAGCCACCCCAACTTCAGCATGGCGTTGGCGATGGGGAAGGCCAGCCCCGTCACGAAGAACGTGATCTCGATCGCCACGAAGCCGAGCATGGCCGCGAAGAGGTGCAGGTAGGTCCGCGTGATGAACGCGGCGCGAGCGTCGACACCCGCGGTGGCAACCGAAGGCGGGGCGTAGGGGTTGTCGTACTGCATGGCGTCCTCCCGGTCGGCTGAGGCCGACACGTCCTCTCCGAGTGAAGGGGTCCCGACCGTCACGACGACGGCCGGACCCCAATCATGGCACGCGGCGGGCGGGGGCGCCGCCCCGCGCGAGCCGTCCAGCGAGGGTCAGTTCGGTGGCCCGAACATCGCCCTCACCCCCACGTCTTGCGCCAGGCGCGTCGCACCTTCCGCGGCACGCGCTTGGCCTGCGAGGTCTCGTAGAGTGGGGCGATGACCTCGTCCATGAAGCGGACCCGCAGGCGGTCCGGCAGCAGGCCGATCCCCGTCGCCACGACCGCGAGCTGCGACCGCTCCTTGAGCTTCGCGAAGCGTCGGGGCTCCGAGAGCGCCCAAGAAAACTCGTCATGGAGACGCTCCTGGACCACCGGGAACAACGCGAGGGGATCGTCGAGCCGCCCCATGACCGCCAGCAATCGCCGCACGTCCACGTCGTGCCGCACGCGCTGCCGCTCCCAGGGCAGCGGCCCCTCGCTCAACTCGACCGTCAGCGGGAGCTGCTTGTCGGCGAGCTGCCGGGCGTCGATGACGACCGGGAGCTCCAGCAGGGTGGTCTCGCCCGCGGCCAGCACGGGGAGACGTCGCTCCACGCCGTCGGCTGCGATCACCAGGTCGCGATCGAGGCGTCGCGTCGAGCGGTTGTGACAACGCACGGTCGTCATCAACGCCAGCTCACCACGATGGCTCCCGAGCTCGACGCTCACCGCGTCGAGACCCAGCGGCCGCCGCACCCGGTGACGCAGCTCGGTGGCCTCGTCCGTGTCGAAGGTCACGACCAGGGTGCGCCCCACTGGCGCCGTCTCGTCGACGACCAGCAAGCGCGCGTCGATCTCCCGGGCGGTCTGGCCGCGCAGGCCCTGAGCGATCGGCCCGCGCGGATGCGTGACCGACACGCCGGAGGCGCTCCAATCGAGTCCGTCCCGGAGTCGCGCGAGACCCGCGTTCACGAGTCGCCCGACCAGCCGCACGGTCTCGCCCGGCTCGAGGATACCGTCCTCGTCGGCGTCGACCAGCGCGGCGTCGGTCAGGTACACGACCGGGTTCTTGCGGTGGTGCTGGACCGCGGCCCCGAAGGACTCGTGGTGCCCCTCGGCGTAGCCGTCGGCGAAGGCCTGCTCGTAGGACAGGTGGTACTCCCGACGGTGCGCCTCGCAGCTCGCCCGACGCACGGCCTCGTCGCGGCCGGCGCGGAAGCCACGACGCTCGTATCGCCGCAGCTCGCCCGACGAGACGTCGCAGCCCCGCTCGAAGCTCCGGTGCCAGGCGCGGAGGTAGCCTCGCTCGTAGGCGTCGGCGAAGTGATGCTGGTCCTCGTCCGTGACGAATCCGGCTTCACGAGCCAGCTTCCGTCGGCGCTTGCCGCCGGGCGGGCAGGGCTTCACCTCGTCGAGGCAGCGACCGCTCCGCTCGAGACGTCGGATGGGCACCGACACGGCCGCGCAGCCCGGGACGTCGATGGAGATCGGTCCCGGCTGGCGGCAGCAGGCCACCTCCGGCGGCGTGCTCGGCTCCACCCGAGGGGCCGACACGACCCCCTCCCGGGGCACCCCACGCAACGCGAGGAAGCCCTCCGCGGCTGAGTCCCAGCCGTCCTCGAGCCCGAGCTCGCGGCCGGCGAAGGCCCCGCGTTGCTCTCCGGCGGCTCGGCCCTCTGCTCGGGCGTCACGCAGGTCGTGGCGGTCGACCGGGCGACAGGCGGCGTCCCGGAATCCGTCCTGGAAGGCGCCGACGAGGATGCGTCGACGCCCCTCGCTGCGTCCGAGGCGGTCCCCGTCGCGGCGGCCGGCCTCGGCCCCCAGGCGCCAGCCGCTCTCGGCCGCGGCGTCACCGTGGCGATGGCGCTCGGCCGTGGTGGTGCTCGCCGACAGGACCAGGAGCCCCGCGGCGGTGATGATGAGTCCGGCCCTCCACGCCGGTGTCCTTCTTCTCTGGTTCATGGTCTCGTCCCCCGTCCCCCCATGACTTGGAGACGGCCGGACGGGACCGGGCATTCAAGCCCGCCTCACGTGGAGAAAGTGCTGAAATCGCAGGAATTCCAGTCACCGCACCAGGGGGCTGGCCAGCTTGATCTCCCCCTGGGGAGGCATTAGATTCGACTCGCCTCGCCGAGGAACAGGGGAAGCTGACCGACGCCGCGCGTCATGCCTGCCGTGACCCGTGCTCGGTTCGAGATCATCGATCTCGTAGCCCGGGACTGACATCGCAATCACCCGCCGGAGAGTGGCTCCCGAATGACTGTTGACCTAGGCAAGATCCTCCTCGAGGCCAATCGCATGGGACTCGAGCACGTCGAGGCGGCCCGACGCCTGGCGCAGTCCCGCAACCAGCCTCTCGACGAGGCCCTGCTGAGCCTCTCCTACATCGACGAGGACGGGCTCGCCGACGTCCTCGGCAAGCACTTCGGCATCCCCGGCTTCTCTCTCGCCCGGATGCCCGCGCCCAACCCCAAGGTCACCGCGCTGGTGCCCGAGGTCATCGCCCGCAAGTGCGGCGTGGTCCCGCTGGAAAAGGCGGGCAAGACCCTCATCCTCCTGATGGCCGACCCCACCGACATCAGCACGGTGCAGGCCATCCGCAAGCAGAGCGAGCTCGACGTCCAGCCGGTCGTCGCTAGCTTCTCCACCGTCCGGACCGCCCTCGACAGCTTCTACCCGCAGGGCCCCAGCAAGCTCCTCACCTCGGTGCTTCCCTTCATCGGCAAGCTCATCACCGAGGAAGCCGCCCGCACCTATCGCTGCATCCCGGTCGATCGCGAGGGCAACGAGGTCACCGTCGCCTGTGCCGCTGACGACCTCGACAAGACCCGTCGCGCCATCGAGCTCGCCACCGGTCTCAAGGCCCGGATGGTCGAAGCGCCGTGGCCCGACATCGAGCGCGCCATCACGCGCGTCCATGCGAAGAAGGCCGTGGCTCCGGCCGCCGCCCCGGCAGCACCGGAAGCCGGAGCGCCCGAGCCCCAGGCTGCCACGCCCGCCAGCCCGGCAGCGCCGGCACCGGCCGAGCCGGCCGCCAGCCCGGTGCAGAGCCTCGACGACCTGCTCGGCTCGGGTGGCGGTGGCGGCGCCCCCGCCCCGGCCGCCGCCGCGGCGAGCGCGGCTCCTGCGACGAGCGGTCCACCACCGGGCGGCAACCTGTCGCTCGACCTCGGTGGCATGGGCGCAGCGCCCGACGCCGAAGCGTCTGGCTCCGACGGCCTGCTGACCCAGGGCCAGCTCGAGCAGCAAGCCGGAGGAGACGGCGGTGGTGGGGGCACGCTGAGCCTCGACCTCGGTGACGCAGCCCCGGCCGCTCCTGCGGACGGCGACAGCAAGATGAGCCAGTCCGAGCTCGAGGAGCAGGCCGGCGTCGGTCCGTCTCCGAACCTCAGCGCCGGCGGTCAGGAGGGTGGACCGAAGACCGGTCTCGCCGTCGAGATGACCGACCGCGATCAGGCCAAGGAGATCGTCGCCGAGGCCTGGGGCGAGCTCGATCGCAAGCTCGCCAAGCTCATCCCGGAAAAGCTCGCCCGCAACTACCGCATCGTCGCGGTGCTGCGGCGAGACAAGATCCTCCAGGTGGCCATGGAGCAGCCCAACGACACCTTCGCCGTCGAGGCGGTGGAGTTCGCGTCGGGCCTGACCTGCGAGGTGTACCCGGCCACGCCCGAGCAGATCGAGGCGGGTCTCTTCATCCTCTACACGCCGGACGAAGACGGCATGGCCGAGCTCCTCGAAGACCTCGAGGACATCGACCTGGACGACGTGGAGGAGCGCGAGGAGTTCGAGGGTCTCAACGACCTCGACGCCGCCAACGCCTCGGAGCAGGGACCGATCGTCCGCCTGGTCAACGGGCTCATCCTCAACGCCCTGAACTCACGGGGCTCGGACATCCACCTCGAGCCCTACGAGGACGACATCCGCGTTCGCATCCGCGTCGACGGCCAGCTTCGCGAAGTCATGAAGCTGCCGCTCAAGTTCCGCGATCCGGTCACCTCACGGATCAAGATCATGGGGCGGATGGACATCTCCGAGCGGCGGCTCCCGCAGGACGGGCGCCTGCGCCTGCTCAAGGACAAGGCGCCGATCGACTTCCGCATCTCCACGATGCCGACCGTCTTCGGCGAGAAGATGGTCCTGCGCATCCTCGATCGCGACAAGATCCAGCTCGACATGGTGAAGCTCGGCTTCGATCCCGAGCCCATGTCCTGGTTCCGCGAGGCGATTCACCGGCCGTACGGCATGGTGCTGGTGGTCGGCCCGTCCGGCTGCGGCAAGACGAACACGCTCTACTCCGCCCTCGCCGACGTCAACCAGCCCGACGTCAACATCATGACCTGCGAAGATCCGGTCGAGTTCAGCACGGCTGGTCTCAACCAGGTGCAGGCAGTCGAGAGCATCGGTCTCAACTTCGCGGCGGCGCTGCGGTCCTTCCTGCGTCAGGATCCAAACGTCATCCTCGTGGGTGAGATCCGCGACTTCGAGACGGCAGAGATCGCGATCAAGGCCGCGTTGACGGGACACATGGTGCTGTCGACGCTGCACACCAACGACGCCCCGGCTTGCGTGAACCGACTGACGAACATGGGCGTCGAGCCCTTCCTCATCGCGAGCTCGCTCCACGCCGTCGTGGCCCAGCGCCTGGTACGTCGCGTCTGCGACAACTGCAACCGGCCCGACACGGAGATCCGGCTCGAGCAGCTCGTGCAGATGGGCTTCGCCCCGGAAGCTGCACCGCAGGTCCAGCCGCAGATCGGCGGCGGCTGCCCGAACTGCGAGGACTCCGGTTACCGGGGTCGCGTGGGCCTCTTCGAGGTGCTGCGCGTCAACGACGCGATCCGTGAGCTCATCCTTTGCAACGCATCGCAGATGGAGATCAAGGATCTCGCGGTGCGCGATGGCATGGACACCATGCGTCAGGCGGGGTTGGCCAAGATCAAGGACGGCGTCACGAGTTGCGAAGAGGTCATCCGCGAAACCATCGGTTAGCGGTCTTTCGCACCCTCGGGGTGTCACTTCGTCGCTCGCCTACCGGAGTAGGCGTCGCTCCTCGTTCCTACCGAGGGCACGAAGTCCCTGCTAACCGATTTCGTAGCGACGGCCGGTTCGCTCGCTCGTCGGGCCTCGCCAGGAAGGACGTTCCATCGCCGATCCTTCGCATCACCACGCGGTGATTGCCGGCTCTCAAGCCCACTCCTGGCTCGTCGCCAGGGCACGAAATCCCTGCTAACCGATTCGTCGTGGAAGCTGCGAGCGAATCCATGCGTCGCCTACCGGAGCAGGCGTCGCTCCAGGGAGCGCATCGGCCGAGGGAGCTAGATCTCTGCGAGCCGACTTCGGGGCGACGGCCGCTAGAGCTGAGCCCCCTACCTGCGGCCGGCGACGGTGCGGCGGCTGGAGTAGCAGGTGCGGCAGAAGGCCGGACGGGCCGGGTCGGGCCGGAAGGGGACGCGGGTGGGGATGCCGCAGCCCGAGCAGTTCACCTCGTAGCGTCGAGGCTCGGTCGAGGCTGCCTGGCGAGGAGCCACGGCCTCACCCCGATCCCGTGCCTTGCGGTGACGGCGACAACCCCGACAGCGTCGGGGGGCGCGCTTGAACCCCTGCGCCTGGTAGAAGGACTGCTCCTCGCTACCGAAGACGAATTCGACACCGCACTCCACGCAGGTGATGGTCAGGTCGGCGAGCATGGGACCGTCCCTTCGACGAAGGCTCGGCCCCAATCATCACGCCGTGCACGGTGTTACGTCAACTCCGGGGCTCCCGACTCGGTCTGAGTCAGAGCCCCGGGTCGAGCGTCTCACTCGTAGGTTTCTTCCGAAACCTGGTTCCGCACCATGCCGAGGACGGACTTCATCCGCTTGATTTCCTCTTCCTGGTTGCGGGCGCGCTCGCGCAGGGCGGCGGTCTCCTCGGCGTAACGACGGATCTCGAGCTGCGCCTTCTCGCGCTCTTCCTCGAGACGATCCTGCCAGGCCAGCTCGAGCTCCTCGCGGACCTGGTCGGCCACGCGACGGAAGACCGTTTCGAGCCCCTTGCGGTTGGAAGTGAACCACTCGGTCACCTCCTCACGAACCGCTCGATCGATGTCGAGCGCGGTCACGGTCATGGTCGAGAGCTTCTTCTTGGCCACTGGACGATCTTCCTCCTGATCCCGCGATGAGCTCGCGGTACGCCGCGTCGACACCTTCGTGGTGCGACCGGTCTTCTTCGTGCTGGTCTTCTTGGTCTTGCGCGCTGGCAAGGTCTCGGCTCCGCGGCCAGGTGGTCGAACACCCGGTGGGACGGTCGAGGCTGGGGGAGAGAAAGCGACGGGAGCGAATCGCCACGCGACCGTCCCGGGCCGACATCGTAGACGGAAGATCATCGAGGCGCAACGTTGGCTTGGAGCCATTCCCAGCCCGATTGGAGCCGGGTTCGGGCCCGTCACCCCGCTGACGCCCCATCGAGGCTCATCGGGTCTCCAAACCTCTCTCGGCAGCTCTTCCGGTCGAGTTGAGCCGGCCTGGTCTCCTGGCATCCACCTTGCTCTCCTTCTCTCCGACGGCCGGTCCCAGACACCCGGCCCCGGAGGTCGGAATGACGCTCGCCCTGGACACTGCACGACTCATCGAACGCGACGAGAAGGAGGGCTCCGAGCTCGTCGAGAAGACGCGGAAGCGCATCCTCGTCGTGGATGACGAGGCTCACGTGCTCTTCGCTCTCAGCCGTCTCTTCAACGTGCTCGAAGTCGACGTGGAGACCTGCGCCAATCCCGTCGATGCCGTGGGCCGCATCGACTCGTCGCCCTACGACCTCGTCATCTCGGACCAGAAGATGCCGCAGATGAACGGCCTGGACGTCCTGCGCCACGTGCGAGCGAGCTCGCCGCGCACGCCGACCATCCTCATGACGGCCTACGGTGACTCCCGGACCTTCAATCACGCCTACGAGAGCTGCGGCGTCTTCCGCTACCTCACCAAGCCCTGGGACAACACCGACCTCATCATCACGGTGAAGGAAGCGCTCCGGGCCGCCGACGCCCTCCTCCGGTAGCGCGCGGTCTCGTCCTGGCTCCCCGGCCTCCTCGGCGGGAACGGGCGCAGGCCAGGCCCGCGAGACCTCTCCCCCGCCCGACCTAGCCCGCGGGCGGCCGCGCCACGTGGACCGTGCCTCCCGGCACCTGGTCGGTCCTCAAGGGCTCCGCTCCCGCCAGGCGGAAGAGACGCTCGATGCGCGCCGGGTCGTGGCCTGCGAAGTAGGCGACCACGCGCTCGGTCGCCAGGCGACAGGCGGCGGCGATCTCCGGGAAGGGATCGGCCACGTCCCCGGAGCCGGTGGCGAGCACGACGACCTCCCGGGGATGCCACTTCCAACCGGCGGCCATGGTGCCGGGAAGGAAACGGGCGCCCTCAGGCTCCGCCGGCACCTCGCACGCGGCGAGCTCGTCGGGCTGCTGCTCGAGCAGCCGGGCGGCGAGAGGACCACCACCGGCCACGAGCACCCGCCGACCGCGGAGCTCGCCCACCAGCGCCGAGAGGACGGCGACCCGTCGTTCGACGTCTTCACTCGACGGCGTGCTGGTTGCGAGAGTGGGCATGACGGACTCCGGCTGCCGGCAGGAACACCGGTCACGAAGTCCACATCGGCCCGGCCCGGGAGGGCCTCAAGAACAGAGTGGGACGCGGACGTCCCTCCCCGGAGCCTCGTCGAAGGGCCGGCTCGGCCCCGGGCTCAGCGCAGCTCGCAGGCGAGCGGGCGGGTGTTGCCGTCGATGTCGGCGCCCACGCAGGTCAGGGTCGCCGTCGCGTCGTCGAGGTCGATCGTCACGTCGCGGAGGATCGTCAGCTCGTAGATGGGCGCCGGGACCTCGAAGACGGGGAGGCTCGTGCAGGCGATGACGATCCCGTCTCCGACGTTCTGCTCGCAGAGGCTCCCCGAGAGGACGCCGAGCTGCGTGGCGCTGATTCCGGTGACTCCGGCGACGAGCGGGAGGTTCACCTGCAGGCCGCGGACGGCGGTGTTGTCGAGCAACCACAGGGTGACGGTGGACTGGGCGAACTGGGTGCTCGGAGGGATCGGAGAGCCCCCGTCGTTGCCCCCGCAGCCGAGCGCGGAGACGACGAGCCCGATGGCGGCGGTGGCCAGGGCACAGCGTCGCAGCGACGCCAGGACACGCGAAGTGATTGCAGACATGGCTCGATCCGGCCCCCTCGAAGAAGGAACGCTATCGGGGCGGCAAGACTCGCGTCAACAACGCTGGAATCGCTCTTTCCATTAATCTTGTTGCGAGATGGGCACGCCACTCTTCCCCCAGGTCGCCGGCCTCGTCCTCGACGGCGGGCACGCCAGCCGCTTCGACGGCGCTCACAAGGCCTTCCTCGAGGTCGGTGGGCGGCCGATCGCCGAGCGGACCGTGGAGCTCTTCCGAGAGCTCTTCGGCGAGCTCCTGGTCGCGACGCGTCAGCCAGAGCCGTGGCTGTCCTTCGACGTCCGGCTCGTCGACGACCCCGTGGAGAACGCCGGACCGCTCGGCGGCATCGCCGGGGGTCTGCTGGCGACCGATCGCGGCTGGCTCGTGGCCGTGGCGGGCGACATGCCCTTCCTCAACCGGGCGCTCCTCCAGCACCTGGTCGAGCGAGCGCTCGAGGGTCCCGAGCGGGTGATCGTCCCGCTGCGCAGGGGTCAGGTCGAGCCTCTCCACGCGGTCCACCCCCAGGCCTACGCCGAGCGCGCGGCCGAGCTGGTCCGCGGCGGCACCCGTCGCGTGACCGACTACTTCGCCGAGGTCGACGCCGAGGAGATCGAGGTGAGCACGCTCGGCATCGAGGGTGCGACCGACAGTTTCATCAACATCAACCGCGGCGAGGAGTGGCTGGCCGTGCGCGACGTGAAGGTCGACGAGGAGGGCTCGTGCGCGTGATTGGCGTGTCCGGAACGGGCAACGGATCGGGCAAGACCCTGTTCATCACGCGGGTCGCCGAGGCGCACCCCGGTCGCTTCGGTGCGCTGAAGTTCACGACCGTCTTTCGAGACGGGCAGTTCTGCCCGAAGGACGCGCAGAAGCGATGCGCGTGCACGCGACTCCACGACGAGCATCAGGTCATCGCCGACGAGGAGACGCTGTCCCAGGAGAACACGGACACCGGACGGATGATCGAGGCGGGGCTGCGCCCGGTGCTCTGGACCCTGGCGCGTCCGGGCTCCCACGAAGCGGCCTACCAGCACGTCCGCGAGCTCCTTCCCGACGACCGCGAGATCCTCGCGGAGGGCAACACGGCACAGCCGCTGCTCCGACCCGACGTGTCGGTGTTCCTCTACAACCCCTGCGTTCCGCTGCGGGCCTGGAAGGACAACTGGCAAGAGCTCGCAGCCGGCGCCGACATCGTCATCGTCAACGATGCTCCCGTGGCCCTGGGCCGGCGCCGGCCGGCTGGTGAAGAGGAACACGCGGCGGCCTCGGAAGCGGTGCGGGAAGCAGCTCCTACCGTGCCCCGCGTCGTCGCCCGACTCGAGGAACCACTCGAGGCTTGGGCGGGTCCGCTGCTGGAAGAGCTGATCGTCGGCTGACTTCACGGACCGAGACAGTTCGGACGGTTGCGGGCTCGGATCAGGTAGTACCGGCTGACG
>JBCCFW010000051.1:0-40241 GCA_039029535.1 Acidobacteriota bacterium | reverse complement strand
GCCGGTGAGCACGGTGACCTGTCCCCAGGCGTCGGTACCGCCTTGGTCGCGCTCGAAGACGTAGACGGTGCCGCCGTCGGCGGAGTTGTAAGCCCCGACGGCGGTGGTGTCGCCGGACTGAGCGACGGCGTGTCCGAAGCGATGGCTCGTGTCCAAGCCGTCGCCGAGGAGCTTGGCGACCTGCTCCCACTCCGGGACTGACATGGCATTGAGCACCGACGAGGGCCCGGCCGTCATCCGTCGATCCGATGGTCTCGCCGAGACGTTGGTAACAGGTGTGATGAAGAGGGCGCCGATCAGGCTGAGCGTGAAGAGTGAATGAGGGAGAGAGTGCTTGCCCATGGTGTGTGTCTCTGGCTGGAGTTGCGTGCGAAGCGCCGTTCCGCGTGCTGGAACGAAGGAGTGAAGAGAGCGGGCAGCCCGTCGAAGAGGGGCCGCCCCGGCTCCCGAGGAAGGGGTCTGACCTCGCTAGGCGGAAGTCGGGACGAAAGAAGGAGGAAAAAGTGCGCCACCGCGCAGCTTCAGGCGGTCGGACGCCTGAGGACGACGGCTCCGGCCAGGCCGAGGGCCGTCAGGAGCACGATCAGGCCCCACTCCGGCAGTGTCGGGATGGTGTGGTCACACGCGTCGCCGATGCCGTTGTCGAACTGATCCTCTTGACCGGGGTTGGGGACGTCCGGGCAGTTGTCCTCGTCGTCGTGGACGCCGTCGAAGTCCCGGTCCGGGAGCTCGAAGACGTAGGCGGAGCCGGCACTGTCGGCGATGTCGTCATCGGCGAAGGCACCGACGACGACGACGTTGCCCGAGATGGAGACGGCGCTGAAGAAGTCGAGCCCGGCGCCATCGTCGGCGTTGAGCTCGATGACCTGGCCCCAGGCGTCGGTGCCACCCTCGTTACGACCAAAGAGGTAGACGGCACCGGAGTCGGCCACCAGGCCGTCGCCTCGGTTGGCTCCGACGGCGATGACGTCACCCGAGGCCGCGACGTGGAAACCGAACCCGTCGCTGCTCATGGGGTCGTCGGCGTTGAGCTCGGTGACCTGTCCCCAGGCGTCGGCGCCGCCCTCGTTGCGCTCGAAGACGTAGGCGGAACCCGCGTCGGCGCCACCTTGGTCGTGACGGTAGGAGCCGCAGACGATGGTGTCGCTGGAGATCGCGACGGCAGTGCCGAAGCGGTCACCCGCGCTGGCGTCGTCGGCGGTGAGCTTGACGACCTGCCCCCATGCGTTGGAGCCGCCCGCGTCGCGTTCGAAGACGTAGGCTGAGCCCGACTGGGAGCCGTCGTCGCTGTCGCGTTGTGCGCCACAGACGACGGTGTCACCGGAGATGGAGACCGAGGTGCCGAAGCGATCCTCCTGGACACGGTCATCGGCGACGAGCCTGGCGACCTGTCCCCAGGCGTCGGCTCCACCCTCGTCGCGGTCGAAGACGTAGGCGGCGCCGCGGCGGGTGTCGTCGCGGATCGCTCCGACGACGATGGAGTCGGCGGCGATCGCGACGTGGCCGCCGAACTCGTCGACCGCGGCGGTGTCGTCGCCGATGATCTTGGCGACCTGTCCCCAGGCGTCGGCTCCGCCTTGGTCGCGCTCGAAGACGTAGGCGGCCCCGGCGTTGCTGCCCGCGTCGTCGTCATGCCTGGCGCCGACGACGAGGGTGTCGCCGTCGAGGGCGATGCTGAGACCGAAGTTGTCACCGGGGTCGGTGTCGGCGCCGGTGAGCACGGTGACCTGTCCCCAGGCGTCGGTACCGCCTTGGTCGCGCTCGAAGACGTAGACGGTGCCGCCGTCGGCGGAGTTGTAAGCCCCGACGGCGGTGGTGTCGCCGGACTGGGCGACGGCGTGTCCGAAGCGATGGTTCGTGTCCAGGTCGTCGCCGAGGAGCTTGGCGACCTGCTCCCACTCGACGGGAAGCATCATGGTCGTGAGCGAGACGGTCGGCGGCAGGGAGCTCGCTCGGCGATCGGGCCGTTCCGGAGGGCTTGCGGCGACGGGCGAAGTGACGAGGGCGCTGAGCACGCCGAGAACGAGAATCGAACGAGGGACTTGCCTGGACATGATGTGGTCTCCGACGTGAACGGCTCGATGACGGCCGTTGGACCGTCGCGCCGACCACGTCGGTCGCCTGACGACGGTCCCTCCCGGAAGGGGGTTCGGGACCGGAGGCGGAAGTGGCGGAGGAAAGGGGAGGAAAAAGTTCGCAGGGCGGCCGATGACCGGGAGCTCAGCCGGAGGGGACGGTCGCTCGTCCAGCGGTCACGTCGCGGGAGGGAAGCGGCCGACGCGACGGAAGGGGGCGAGTCCTCCCCGCGTTCGGAGCCAGCCGTTCCGGGAGGTGGCCGGATCCGACGCGGGGAGAACGAACGCCGGGCCCGGGAGGTTGGTGAGCATCCCGGGCCTGGTCGAGCACCGGAGGATGGGTTCAGGGCCAGCCGAAGTGGTGCTCACCCTCAGAAGCGGATTCGGTGACCAATGGGGGAGGAGAAAGTGATCCGAGCGTGGCGGGACAGGCCGAGCGAGGGTGGGCCTCAGGAATCCTTGGGCGCGGGAGCTGTCGGTCGGGGAGAGCTTCGTGCTGCTGAAGGCGGTGGACTCGCTGGTGTCGGAGTGGCGACCAGTCGTGCTGGACTCGGCTGGAGCGCGGTCGTTCACCGAGACCGACGTGAGCAGCCCGCGGCAGTTCTTCGACCTGCGAGTGGAGAACTGCGTGGGCCTGTCGGTGGACGAGTACCCGGCGGGGCCATGACGTTCCGACTCTCGATGCCTGGTGACGTGCCTCCCGAGGTACTCCGAAGAGAGTGACGAGTCAGCCTCGATTCCTCGATGGGAGTGAGCCACTCGACCATGGTCGAGAACGGAAGTACACGTTCTCACCAATGACGCGGGGAGGTCGTTGAGGCCATCGACTCGGGCGAGGTTCCGACGCCGACGAGCCGCCCCTTGAGGAGCGGCTCGTCGGGTCTCCCATCGCGAGCCCGGTCAGCGGCGAGACCCGCCCCGTCGATCGCGCAGGCTGAGGCGCTCTCGCTCGACGAGCCGATCCCCGCCGCGCGGCGTGCGACTCCGGAAGGTGACCTCGTCGCAGGCGAGCTCTGTCACCGCTCCCGAGCCGACGAGCTCGATCTCCAGCACCGCCACGCCGCAGAGGTCGACGTCCAGCCGCTGCCAGCCGTTGTCAACCTCCTGAGAGGGGAGGGGCGTCGACAGGAGGAGGGCGCCGGCGGCATCGAAGGCGCGGAGCTCGCCACCGTCCTCGTCGATGTCGAGCAAGCCCACCCAGGAGAGCCTGATCGGGGTGTCCATGGTGAACGTCATGACCCCGCCGTCCCGGTTGTCATCCGGTGAGCAGTCGGACCAGGGCTCCGAGAGGACCAGGACGCCGTCGCGAGCGACGTCGTTGCCCGGACCCGTGCCCGGTGTCGCGAGGTCCTCGTCCGCACAGGTGGGGGACGCCGAGTCGAAGATCATGACCGGCGTGGTCCCGGTGATGGACATGCCGGAGAACTGAGTCGTCACGACCTCGCCCGCCTCCAGGCCGTCGAAGTCATGGCTCAGGCAGGTGGTGGGGTGGCTCGGACAGTCGTCGCACGCGTCACCGATCCCGTCGGCGTCGGTGTCGGCCTGGTCGGCGTTGGCGACCCCGGGACAGTTGTCGACATCGGCGCAGTGACCGTCGGCGTCGGCGTCGTTGGCCGGGTCGAGAGGACAGGCGTCGCAGGCATCACCGGGACCATCATCATCGGTGTCGGCCTGGTCGGCGTTGGCGACATCGGGGCAGTTGTCGACGTCGGCACAGTGGCCGTCGCCGTCGGCGTCGTCGGCCGGGTCCAGGGGACAGGCGTCACAGGCATCTCCGGGACCATCACCATCGGTGTCGGCCTGGTCGGTGTTGGCGACGTCGGGGCAGTTGTCGACGTCGGCGCAGTGGCCGTCACCGTCGGCGTCGTCGGCCGGATCGAGCGGGCAGGCGTCGCAGGCGTCACCGGCCCCGTCGGCATCGGCGTCGACCTGGTCGGCGTTGGCGACGTCGGGGCAGTTGTCGACATCGGCGCAGTGACCATCGCCGTCGGCGTCGTTCTCGGAGTCGAGCGGGCACGGGTCGACGTCCGCGCAGAGACCGTCCGCGTCCTCGTCGTCATGGGGGTCCAGGGGGCAGGGATCCACGTCCGCGCAGAGACCGTCTCCGTCCTCGTCGTCGTCGGGATCGAGAGGGCAGGGGTCGCAGGCGTCGCCGTCGCCGTCCGCGTCGGTGTCGTCCTGAGCCGGGTTCGGGTCGAAGTGGCAGTTGTCGCAGGCGTCGCCGATGCCGTCACCGTCGGTGTCCTCCTGCAAGGGGTTCTCCTCCTCGGGGCAGTTGTCGGCGCTGTCCTCGACGCCGTCGCCGTCGGTGTCGGCCCCCAGGAAGCTGAAGACGTGCGCCGGGGGAGCGCCGCCGCCCACGACGATGGTGTCGGCGTCGACGGAGACAGCCTTGGCGAAGTTGCTCGACGCTCCTCCGTGACTGGTGCTGAGCGCGAGACACTCACCCCACGCGTTCGAGCCACCGAGGTCGCGCTCGAAGACGTAGGCCTCGCCCGACTCGCTGCCGAGGGGCTCGGCTCGGCGAGCGCAGACGACGATGACGTCACCGGACACCGATACCCGATAGCCGAACTCGTCACCGGGATCGGCGTCGCTGGCGATGAGCCTGGTCACCTCTCCCCAGGCCTCCGGACCTCCCTCGTTCCGATCGAAGACGTAGGCCGAGCCCGCGTGAGGACCCTCGTCGTCCGACTGATAGGCCCCGACGACGACCGTGTCCTGGTCGATCGAGACGCTGAGGCCGAATCGAGCACCGCCCGAGGCGTCGCTCGCGAGGAGCTTGAGCACCTCGCCCCACGCGTCCGTCCCGCCATGATCTCGCTCGAAGATGTAGGCCGAGCCCGTGGAGCTGCCGACATCGTCGTTGAGGTAGGCACCGACGACGACCGTGTCCCCGAAGATCGACACGCTCTCGCCGAAGTTGTCGTGGGAGGCGGCGTCGCTGGCGGTGAGGATGGTCCGCTCGCCCCAGGCGTCGGGTCCTCCCAGGTCTCTTTCCAGGATGTAGGCCGAGCCCGAGTTGCCGCCATCGTCGTTGGTGAAGTGAGCGCCGACGATGATCGTGTCCTCATGCAGCGACACGCTGATCCCGAAGTGATCGGAGATCGCCGCGTCGCTGGCGGTGAGGTGGTGCAGCTCGCCCCAGGCGTCGGGACCACCGAGGTCGCGCTCGAAGATGTAGATCGACCCGGACTGGGTTCCGGCGTGGTCGGAGTGAGACGCCCCGACGACGATCGTGTCTCCGTGCACGGCCACCGCCGTTCCGAACAGGTCACCGTCACCACCATTGCTGGGGATGAGCTTGGCGACCTCTCCCCAGGCGCCGGGTCCTCCCTCGTCGCGGTCGAAGACGTAGGCGGAGCCCGAGTTGGTGCCGTCGGCGTCATCGCTCCTGGCGCCAACGACGATGGTGTCGCCGGAGACGGACACGCTGAGACCGAAGTTGCCTCCGCTCGACCCGTCGCTCGGGCTGAGCTCGGCCACCTCCATCCAGGTCGGATCGACGGTCACCGGGTAGGTGGCGCTCGCATCGTCGACCGACAGTCGAATTCGCTCATTCGCTCCCTCGCACGAGAGCTCCATCGTCGTGGGCAGGACCCGCCCGGCGGCATCCCACGCCAGCAAGCCCGCGTAGCGCAGGACGTCGCGTCCGCCGGCGTCGCTCAGCACGAGCGCGTCACCGTCGACCACCGGCACGAGATCGCCGGAGAGGGCGATGTCGACGACCAGCGGGCCGGTCCCGACCGCCGGCGGACCCGCGATGGTGAAGCCCTGCTCGAGCCCCGCTCGCTGGTTGACGTACCACTCGGTCACGAGGCCGTGGTCGTACTCGACGCGCGGACCGGACGCCCGGGGGCCGGTGAGGGTGAGCGGGCTCAGCCCGTCGGACCGACCCCAGGCCACCGCCCGTTGATGGACGCGCCAGGTCGACGCGTCGGCCGTTCGAGGCGAGAGGGTGACGCCCCAGGGGTCGAGCTCGGCGCGGACTCGATGCCGGGGGCTCGTGGCGACGAGCGCTCCCCCGGACGTCGTCGCCACCTCGAGTTGGCGCTCCTCGACCTGGGCGAGGACTGCCGAGGGGGCCGGTTCCGAGAAGCCGAGCGAGGGGTGAGCTGGCGGCTCGACTCGAGCGGAGGCGGACAGCGCCAGGCTGGCGGCGAGGGCGAATGGAAGCCCCAGGCGCTGGGCCCGGGACGGCCGGGAGTGACCGAGGAGACGGGTGACGAGGGTTCTCTCGTGACGTGCTGGATCGCGTGACATGACGACTCTTCCCTGAAGTACGACCTCGAGGTGCTCGAGGTCCTTGTCGGACGTGGCATGTCTCCAGGGGCGGAATCGGGGAGGGAAGGGGGAGGTGGCTTTTGGGGGGGCTCCAGGAAAGCCGGGGGAGGCGGTCCGGAGGGACCGAGCTCGACGATCCCTTCCGCACGGTGCTCAGCGTCCTTCTTCGAGGAGGACCCTCCGAGCTCGTCATCGAGCTCCACGAGAGCGGAGGGACTGGATCTCGGGGCTCCCGGGTTGATGTCCACGACGAGGGTCGTGCCGACGGTGGTGCCGTCGCTCTTGCAGAGCTCCGTTCCGTTCACGCCATCGGAGGCCCCGAAGGAGAGCGCGCCACCGACGTCGGTGAGATTCCTGGGAGCCGAGCAAGGAGGGCCGGGCCTGATGTCCGCCACGAGCACGAGCTCCTGCGCGTGGCCTCCAGTGCGGTGAGGACCAGCCCGGCTAGGAGGAAGACGAGGAGGTGACGTTCGGGTCGTGAGCAGGTCATCGGAATCTCCTTCACGCTCGCGCGAGCGTGCGGTAGCCGAGCAGAGCGAGCGATGCGGCCAGGAGCATCAGGGCCCACTCGCTCATCGTCGGGATGGGGGTCTCCGGGGTGAAGATCCAGAGCTCGTCGCCGTGGGTGCCGTCCTCGGCTGCAAGGAAGAGACTGTCGCCGATGATCGTGAGGTCCGAGGGGAAGGAGCCCTCGATGCCGGGGTAGAGGTCGGCGACGAGGGCCGTGCCGGCCGCCGTTCCGTCGGTCATCCAGAGCTCGTTGCCTTCCGGGCCGTCGGCGGTGAACACGAGCGTGCCGCCCACCTCGAAGAAGTCGGATGGGAGGGACTCCTCGGCACCGGGAACGATGTCCGCGACCATCACGGTGCCGGCGGCAGTGCCATTGGTCTTCCAGAGCTCTCGCCCGTGCGTGCCGTCTTCGGCCGAGAAGAAGAGCAGGCCGTCGAAGGTCGCGCTGTGGGAGAAGCTCGACCCGTCGCTCCCCGGATTGATGTCCACGACGAGGGTCGTGCCGGCAGCGGTGCCGTCGCTCTTCCAGAGCTCTTCACCGTGCGTTCCGTCATTGGCACCGAAGTAGAGCGTGTCGGCGAAGCTCGCGAGCCGGGAGGGGCAGGAGTCGTCGCTACCGGGGAAGATGTCGGCGACCAGGACGGTGCCAGCGGACGTTCCGTCGGTCTTCCAGAGCTCCTCACCGTGCGTGCCGTCGTCGGCGATGAAGTAGACGGTGTCGTCGATGAGCGTGAGATCGGAAGGGCAGGAGTCGTCGTTGCCGGGGAAGATGTCCTTGACGAGGACGGTGCCGGCGGTCGTGCCGTCGGTTCTCCAGAGCTCTTCGCCGTTCGTACCGTCGTCGGCGACGAAGAGGGCCAGGTCGTCGAGGACCGTGAGCTCGAACGGTCTCGAGCGGCTGATGCCCGGACGGATGTCCTTGACGAGGACGGTGCCGGCGGTGGTGCCGTCGCTCCTCCAGAGCTCGTCACCGGTGGTGCCGTCGTTGGCCCTGAACAACAAGACGTCGTCGAACGCCGTGAGGACGCCAGGGCGTGAACCGTTGCTGCCGGGGAAGATGTCCTTGATGAGGAGGGTGCCGGCGGCCGTGCCATCGGTCTTCCAGAGCTCGGCCCCGTGCGTGCCGTCATCGGCGGAAAAGTAGACCTCGCCGTTGAAGCGCTCGAACTGCTGGGGGCCCGAACTGTCGATGCCCGGGAGGATGTCCTTGACGAGGACGGTGCCGGCTGCGGTGCCATCGCTCTTCCACAGCTCACGTCCGGCAGTGGCATCGCTCGCCTTGAACAAGGCCTGGCCATCGAGCTCGATGAAGTCGCTGGGAGTGGCGCTGTCGTCGTTGGTCCCAGGGAAGATGTCGATGAGCTCTTGGGCCCGCGTGGGTGACGACGCGACGAGGAGTCCGAGCAGGGCGGTGACGAGGCCGGCGAGACCGGCGCGCGACGATCGAGGGGGAGTCATGGGGGCTCTCTCCGAGACGCGAGGCAGCGGAACGAGCCCCCTCTCGGAAGCTCGCACGACACCCCGGCCGGCTCGGGAGCCGTGGTGAAGTCCACGGGAGCCGACGCTCGACTCTCGAAAGCGGAATCGGGTCGGAGATTGGGAGGGAGCTTTTTTGCAGCTATCCCTCGAGACTCGCCTCGAGCTCGGCCAGCCTCTTGCCCAGGGGGGAGCCCTCGCCCAGGTCGAGCTCCGTGAGGATGGCGCTCGCCTCGGTCCAGCTCTCCCGGGCGAGCGAGGTCTCCCCGATGTCGAGCGCCTCCTCGCAGCGGGACACCAGCAGTCGCGCGAGCTCGGGCGCGTAGTCGTGCCGCTTCAGGAGGGCAGCACCTTCGGAGAAGGACGCGAGCCCCTCCTCGACCTGGCCCTTGCGCAGCATGAGGAGCCCGAGCTGAGCGAGGGTCGTGCCCTCGTGTCGCTGGTCTTCGACTTGGCGATGGAGGGTCAAGGCGCGCTCGTAGCTCCGCTGCGCCTCGTCGAGTTGCCCCTGGGCCATCGCAAGGTTGGCCAGGTGACCATGGACGAGGCTCTCCGACCGTCGATTGCCGAGCTCACGGTGCAGGCTCAGGGCCTCCTCGAAGCGGGACCGTGCTTCCGTCCACTGGCCCCGGCCGAAGTCGAGCGCGCCGAGCTCCGCCAGGACCAGTCCTTCCGACCGCCGATTGCCCAGCTCGCGATGAATGCGGAGCGCGGTCTCGAACTCGCTGCGGGCATCGTCGGTTCGACCCAGCTCGCCCAACAAGATGCCGAGGTTGCCGCGTGCGGACCCTTCGACTCTTCGGTCACCCACCTGGCGAAGAAGCGGAAGGGCCGTCTCCACTCGTTCGCGAGCTTCCTCCAGCCTGCCGAGCTCGAGGCTCAAGGTGGCGAGGTTGACGAGGAGGCCTCCCTCCCGACGTCGGTTCCCGAGCTCGCGGGCGGAGCTCAGGGCCGCGAGGTAGTCGGTCTCGGCGGCGGCCAGCTCGCCCCGGTTCGACCAGAGGGTGCCACGGCTCAGTCGCACGCCCATCGCGAGCCAGCGGTCGTCCAGGCTCTCGGCCAGGGCGAGAGCCTCGGCGTAGCGCCGAGCCGACTCGTCGACCTCGCTCCGCCGCTGATGATGCCTGGCGAGCCGCTCGAGGGCTCGGGCCTCGAGCCGTCGGTCGGCTTCCTGGCGGGCGAGAGTCAACGCGGACTCATGGTGCGTCGACGCCTCGTCCAGTGCTCCCGTGTCATCGAGGGCGGTGGCCAGGACTTGGTGCGCCCGACTCCGCCGCGACGGGGAGGTGGTGACGGAGCTCAGCACGCGGCGTCCGAGCTCCACGACGGTCGTCGTCGGTCCGGTCAGGCTGAGCAGGTGCCCGAGGGTCGCGAGCGTCGACACGGCCACGTCGTCGTCGTCGCGATCCACGGCTCGTCGGCAGGCGGCGAGCAAGTCGGGGAGTTGAAGCTCCAGGGACGAGCGAGCCTTCTCACCGTCGCTGGTCTCCAGCGTGGCCAGCTTCTCATCAGTTTCGAAGCGTGCGAAGTAGCGCCCGTGTCGCTCCTCCGTGGCGAGCGTCAGCTCGGGTCCTGCCGCCCCTCCGAGGGCGTTCGGATCGTGGAGCTTCTCCGCAGCGTGCTCGCGGATGCTCGCGTAGAGACCGAAGCAGGTCTCGCCGCTCTGACGACGCCCTCCTCGATCGACGGGAATCCACGCGTGCAGCAGGCTCTGGTCGAGAAGGAGCTGCACGACGTCCAGGGGCCAGGGGGCGTCGGGGAAGGGGGAGAGATCGAGGACGGCCTCGGCGGCCTCGAGCGTGAACCCGCCCTCGAAGACGGCGCACTGGGCCAGCGCCGTCCGCTCCCAGGGTTCGAGGAGCTTCCATGACCAGTCGATGGTCGCGCGCAGGGTCGCCTGTCGTCCCGTCGCTTCCCGACGTCCGGCCAGGAGCGCGAAGCGATCGGCCAGTCGCTCACGAAGCTGACGTGGAGAGAGCATGCGCGACCGGGCGGCAGCGAGCTCGATGGCGAGCGGGAGCCCGTCGAGCAGGGTGACGAGCTCTTCGACGTCCGTGCGGTCGTCCTCCGACGTGCCGAGCTCGCGACCGTGGGCGCGGGCGCGGAGGACGAAGAGCTCCTGACCATCACTCGCCGCGGGCAGGGGAGCGAGCGTGAGCGCCTTCTCACCGACGAGCCGAAGTCGCTCGCGACTCGTGACGAGGAAGCGGGCCTCCGGGGCCCGGGTGAGCCAAGGTCCCAACGTGGCCTCGGCGTGCTCGACCACCTGCTCGAAGTTGTCGAGGATCAGCAGGCAGCGTCCCCGACCGGCGAGGGCGTGACCGAGAAGCTCGACGGGCTCGCCACCCTTGAGGGGGACCTGCAAGGCTTTTGCGACGGCGTGGAGAATCTCTTCACGTGACGTCGTCTCCGACAGGTCGCAGAACCAGGCCCCACCCGGATGGAGCTCGAGGTCCCGTCGGGCGTGATGTTGGGCCAGCCGAGTCTTGCCCATGCCACCCGGACCGAGCACCGAGACGAGTCGGGCACCACCGGAGAAATGCTGTCGCAATTCGGTGAGCTCGGTCTCGCGACCGACGAACTCGTCGGGCTCCACCGGGACCGCGCAGGCAGGCCGGCCGGGAAGCGAGCGACCGGGCTCGGAGCTCACGACGGCTGCTTCCCCGAGCTCACGGGCGAGCGAGTTCAGGGTCTCGAGCACTGCACCAGCGGACGCGATCCGGCTCGTCACCGACTTGTCCAGGCAGCGTCGCAGCAATCGGCGCAGCTCCTCGGGGAGGTCGCTGGGGAGCACCGAGGTGTCAGGGGGCTCGTGCAAGGTGCGACGCAGGCTGTCGGTCAGCTCGCCCGGGAAGCAGCGCTGGCCGCTCAGGCACTCGTGCAGCACGGCCCCCAGCGCGAAGAGATCGCTGCGGCCGTCGAGCGTCTCCCCGCGCGCCTGCTCCGGGCTCAGGTAGCCCGGCGTGCCGACCACGCGCCCATGACCGGTTGAGCCGGTGACGTCGGTCTTGATCTCGCGGGCGAGCCCGAAGTCGAGAACCTTGACGTCACCGTTCTCCAGGAGGCGGATGTTGGCGGGCTTGAGGTCGCGGTGGACGATGCCGTGACGGTGGGCGAGATCCAGCGCCGACGCGACCTGACGACCGAGTCGGAGCGTCGTGTCGAGATCGAGGGGCCCCCGTGCCAAGCGAGTCGACAGGTCCTCGCCGCCGAGCAGCTCCATGACGAGCACCGGCGGACCCTCGACCTGGGGCAGGTCATGGACCGTGGCCACGTGGGGGTGCTGCAAGCGCGCGAGCAAGCGGGCCTCGCGGACGAAGGACGTCCGCATCTGGGTGTTCGATGACAGGGCGGTGCTGATCGTCTTGACGGCGACCGGTCGGTCGAGACGTTCGTCCCAGGCTCGCCAGACGACCCCCATGCCACCGCTGCCGAGCTTCTCCTCCAGTCGGTAGGGACCGAGGCGGGTCTTCGGGTCGGCGTCGGGGTCGTCCTCGTCCGGTGGGCTGTCGGGATGAGGGGAGACCGCATCGTGGTCTCCTTCGGTCGGAGGCTCGAGGACGGCCCGCATGGCCTCACCGGGAGCCAGGCCCCGCAATGGGCCGTCGGAGGTGTCGGCCTGAGCGAGCAAGGCCTCGACCTCACCGCAGAGCTCCGGATCATCGGCACGAACGCTGTCGAGGAGCGCCTCGCGCTCGGCGGCAGGCAGTGGGAGGGCGCGACCGACCAGCTCGCTGAGCCGGGCGTGGCGTTCAGCGTCGTCCGCACGTCCCATGGCTCATCTTGTCATGGGCGTCGTGCTACCTTTCCCGCTCGATGACGACCGACGGAGATCAAGACGAGCTCGCGGGGCTCCTGCGCGACCTTCGCGACGGGAGAGTCGAAGCACGCGATCGGCTCATCGAGCTCGTGCACGACGAGCTCCGCGCCATCGCCGGCGCCCTCATGAGGTCGGAGCGTCGTGGTCACAGCCTGCAGCCGACCGCCCTGCTCAGCGAGGCCTGGCTGCGGCTCTTCGGTGATCGCGTTCCCGAGTGGAACGACCGACGACACTTCTTTGCCGTAGCGGCCTCCACGATGCGTCGGGTCCTGGTCGACCATGCCCGCGAGCGCGCGGCCGAGAAGCGTGGAGCCGGCTGGCATCGTCTCAGCCTGGACTCAGCCGGTGGGGGGGCGGTGTCCGGCCCCCAAGACGTCGACGTGTTGGCCCTGCACCAGGCGCTCGAGCGATTGCAGGAGCTGCACGAGCGTCAGGCTCGGGTGATCGAGCTGCGCTGGTTCGGAGGGCTCACGCTCGAGGAGGCGGCCGAAGAGCTGCAGGTCAGTAGCTGGACGGTCAAGCAAGACTGGCTCGTCGGTCGGGCCTGGCTGGAGCGCGAGCTGACCCGGACCGACGTGCCGCCGAGCGACTGAAGAGCAAGAGGAGGAGAGTGCACCGTGATCGACGCCACCATCGGAGAGATCCGGCTGTTCGCCTTCGGCTTCGCTCCCCGAGGTTGGTTGCCTTGTGATGGCCAGATTCTCCCCATCAACCAAAACGAGTCCCTCCATGCCGTCTTGGGGACTCGCTACGGGGGGGATGGGCGCACGACCTTCCGTCTTCCCGACCTTCGGGGACGTGTCCCCATCGGAAACAGCGAGGCCTACCCGGTGGGAAAGAGCGTCGGTGCCGAGGCCGTCCGGCTGACCGATGAGCAGGTCCCTGCGCACCGTCATCTCGTGAGGGCGAGCAGCCGGCCGGGAACCGAGACGAAGCCCGACGGGCACGTCCTCGCCGCTGGGGAGCCCGACAAGCTCACGCCCTATCGCGAGCCACCGAGCGAGTTCGGCAAGAAGGGTCACCTCGGTCTCGGACTCAAGAAAGCCGGTGGCGGCGAGCCCCATCCCAACGTCGCGCCCTTCCTCGTCCTCGGGTACTACATCGCGATCGTCGGAGACTATCCGGCAAGGGACTGACCATGGCGGAAGCGTATCTAGGCGAGATTCGGATTTTTGCCGGAGACTTCCAGCCGCGCGGCTGGATGTACTGCCGCGGTCAAGAGCTCGAGATCGCGCAGCACGGGGATCTCTTCAAGCTCTTGAAGAACACCTACGGTGGCGATCCTGACAAGGGAACGTTTCGACTCCCCGACCTGCAGGGTCGGTTCGCCATGCATGCCGGGAGAGGACCGCGGCTCAGCGAGCGCCGGCTCGGGCAGGCGGGTGGTGAGTCCGAGGTGAGGTTGACCGCCGACCAGGTCCCGGCACACGAGCACGCGCTCCGGGTCTCCGAAGACGGCGGTGACAGCGTCTCTCCGACCGGTCGGGTGCTGGCCGCCAACGACGGCCCTGCCTACGCGGCCAAGGGCGCCGACGGACGTCTCGCGAAGGAGGCCGTGTCCTCGGTCGGGGTTGGCGAGCCTCACCAGAACCGTCAGCCCTACCTGCCGATCAACTTCATCATCTGCCTCCGGGGCGACGAGCCCCGGCGAGACTGAGAGGGCGCGCCATGTCCGAGCCCATGATCGGTGAGTTGATCCTCTTCGCGGGCGACTTCGCTCCCCGTGGCTTCTTGCCCTGTGACGGCCGCGAGCTGAAGATCACCGAGTACAGCCCGCTCTTCGCGGTCCTGGGGGGCAACACCTTCGGTGGTGACGGTCGTCAGACCTTCGCGCTGCCAGATCTCCGGGGAAGAGTGCCGATGGGAGCGGATCCGTCGCACTACATCGGTGCTTACGGTGGGCAGGAGACCGTGACGCTGACCGAGAGAGAGCTTCCACCTCACTCTCACGAGTTCCCCGTCGATCAAGCGCACGAGGTTCACGAGAGCGAAGCGCGGGAGCACCTGCTCGGCTCCGGCGTGCCGTTCTACGCACCACCGCCCGGCGACACCTCGCTCAGCGAGGAGATGGTCCCCGAGCACGGCGGCTCCGAGTCCGGACGAGCGGAGCCCCACGACAACATGCAGCCCTCCCTCTCGCTGACCCTCGCCATCTGCTACCAGGGCCTGTTTCCGAGTCGGGACCCTTAGAAGTCACTGGTCAGGTCTCGTGCCACAGCACGTAGACCGTCAGCGTGCCGTCGCCGTTGTCGACATGGCCGATGGCGAGGCCGCGCGTCCCGGGCGAGTCGGGAGGCGGGACGGTGAACCGCGCTCCCGTGAGCTGCTGCGACGCCACGTCCCACCACGCCTGCGGCGAGCCGATCTCGAGTGACGCGCCCGCGAGCCCGGGAGCGAACGTCGTCGCGTCGACCTGACCGGGATCGAAGAGGAGAGAAGGGTCGTCCGTCTTCGCCCGGAACTTGAAGCGAATGACGTCGTCGAGCCCCGGCATGAGGGCATGGCCCAGCGGCTCGATCTCGAGCTCGGGCCGGATGTACATGACGGAACGGCAGTACGCGACTTGCGCGGCGGTGGGAGTCGTCGTGGCCGTTTCCTCGCCGGAGCCCAGGAAGTCGAGGCTGCACGCCATGAGGGCGAAGCAAGACAGCAGGAGGGCGTGACGCACGGTCTCCTCACTCCCCGTCGGCGGAGACCGTCGCCTGGATCGTCGGCACGGGGCCCGGCAAGGGCTCGAGCGTCATGTCACCGAGACGGATGGCGTCGACGGCGTGCTCCGAGGCACCGACGACCCAGGACGCGAGCTGACGCTGCATGTCGAGCAGGACCACCGTGTCGTCATCAGAGCGGATCTTCCAGCTCGGTGTGAAGGCTTCGGAGTAACGGGCGATCTTGGAGAGTCGAGCACCGTCGATCCGGCCGTCGAAGAACAGCGTCGGTCCGCCGGCCGCGTCGACTTCGGCGCCGACGTAGAGGGGGAGCTCGTTGGTCGTTCGCGTGCCAGAGCCCTCCATCGCCGCGATGGGTCGTCCATCGAGGTAGAGCCGGAGCTCGGCACCGTCGAAAACGCCTGCCAGGTGATGCCACCGACCGGTCTCGACGGGGTGCTCTTCGGCGCGGAGGACGGAGTACGATCCATCGAGGTGGAGGTAGAGGGTGGGCGTTCCGTCCATGAGGAAGAGGCCGAACCCGGAGCTCTCGGTCTTGGCGACGAGGCTCCCCACGCCCTCGATCGAGTCCGCGTTGAACCAGCACTCGACCGTGAGCGGTCCGTCGGGGAGGCGGACGTCGCGGCTCGCGATGCGCAGGGCGTCATCTTCGCCGTCGAAGACGGCGACCTGCTCTCGACGCTCGCGTGGCAAGCGAGGGAGAGAGAGGGGGATGACGACGCGACGCTCGGGGATCCGGTAGCGGAAGCCGGCCGTCAGCATCTCGGCGGTGACGACCAGCTCGAGGGGACGCATGGAGTCATCCAGGGAGCTTCTCGGTCGCTCCACGTCGAAGGTGGCGACGAGCTCTTCACCCGGCTCGAGCCGGGCGTGGAGGTGATCCGGTGCATGGCGCCAGCGGCTGTCGTCGCTGTCGGGCAGGACGGTGACGGCGAGCGGTCGGGTCGTGGGGTTGATGAGCGTGGCGTTCACTCGACCTGAGGTGGAGCCGTTGCGAGCGAGCCGGAGCTGGCTCTCGGTGACCACGCTGGAGCGGGTGACCGCGAGGGCCTCGTCGCCGAGCTCACCGGTGATGTCGCGAACGTCCATGACCTCACCGACCGGCACGGACGCCAGGGCGACCTGCCCCGGGCGCACCGTGACCATGACGTAGTGATGGAGCCAACCCGCGTCGGGCACGAGCTCCGACTGACTGCCGCCGACGGTGGCGAGGGTGACGTACTCGATGCCGTCGCGTGGGCCGTCGTAGCGCATCCGGTGGATGTGGCCGGCAAAGACCATGCTCACGTTGCCCGCCTCGACCAGGAGCTCGTGCACGCGGTTCCAGTCGTCGCCGTAGCCACCGCCGAGCCAGCGGGGGTGGTGGACGAACACGAAGACGTGGTCGGCGCCTCGCGTGCGACGCAGGGTCTGACGAAGCCACTCGAACTGCTCGGGGCTCATCTTCTGTGCCGAGGGCTTGCCGAAGGTCCTCTCGCCGGTCTCCGGGTCACCCTCGTCGGTGTAGAGCACGACGAACCAGCAGCGCTCGTGCTCGAAGGCGTACCAGAGCGGACCGAAGTGCATCTCGTAGCTCGCCTCGTGCTCGCCGGGCGGCTTGTCGGGCCCACGCCAGTACACGTCGTGGTTGCCGGCGACCGGGAACCAGGGCATCAAGAGCTGATCCATGATGCCCTTGTACTCGGCGACTTCCTCCAGGTACTCCGGGGTCTGGTTGTAGCCATCGACGAGGTCGCCGACGGTCATGACGAGATCGGGTTCGAAGAGGTTGACGTCGCGCACGGCGTCGGCGAGCACCGAGACGCCCGTGTCCGGTCCGCCGGTGCGATCACCGAAGACCGCGAAGGTGAACGCCTCACTCGGCGCCGGAAGCTCGAGCTCCGCCGCGCGGCGGTTCGTGAGGAATCGGTGAGGGGACTTCACCGTCGGGTGCGGGTTGCCGTGACGGTGGAAGTGACGACGGTGCCCGATGTTGTCGGTGGGCGCCTCGGCGTCCGGTTGCGCGACGGCCGCGGAGGTGACGAGGAGCAGGGCGACGGGACCGATGAGCTTCACGGGGAGTCTCGCTGTGGTGAAGGCGCCATCATGCCAAGGCGCCGTCGGCGGTGTCTCGAGGGCGTCAGCCGATGTCCGTCGCGACGCCCGAGACCATCGGCGGCACGCGTGAAGTCGTCGGCGAAGGTCGCCACGAGGAGCTGAGCAGCGAGAGACTCGGCCGTCGACCATGCTCATGGCTGCTCTGGTCCCGAAGTTGACGCTCAGGCCGAGCCCGGCCGCCGTTTCGCTCGCAGGACGAAGGTCGTGCGGGACTCCACGCGGCGCCGGATCGGAGAAGCGGTGGGCAGCGAGGAGACGGCCTCGAGTGCCCTGACCGCATCCTGCTCGGCATCGCCACGGCCGCTCGTCGATCGAAGCCAGGCGCGCTGGGCGAGTGCCTCGGCGACCTGGGGATGCTCGACGGGGGCGGCTCGCATGCCGTCCAGTACCCGATTGACGTGTTCGAGAGCCTCTTCGAGCTCACCCTTCCGACCGAGTACGTGGCTCAGCAACGCGAGATCACGACAGACATGTCGATGGGTGTCCGCGAACAGGTCCCGATCCGTGGCGAGCGCTCGTCGGGCGAGCTCTTCCGCCGCGTCGAGCTGGCCGGTCGAGGCGAGCACCTCGGCCAGGACCACTTGCCACCTGGCCACTTTCTGGCTCGCCTCGCCGAACTGGCGCGTGACGGAGGCGAGCACCTGCTCGAGCATGCGGCGTGCTTCGTCGCGTTCTCCGAGCTCGGCGAGGACCATGGCCAAGTTCCCCCGGTCTCGCGCCACGTTGACGTGGTCGGCCCCGAAGACCTCCAGGTCGGATGAGAGAGCCTCGTTGAGCAATTGCCGGGCGCGATCGAGCTCGCCCAGGTCGAGGAGCACGACGGCCAAGCTCGTCTTGACCAGCGAGAGCTGCACGTGGTCTTCGCCCAGGTCGTCGATGAGAGCCGCCAGTGCCTGCTCGTGCTGATCACGAGCTCCCGCGAGATCTCCCTGCGCGCGGAGCACCAGGGCGTAGTTCGCCCTCCTGATCGCGAGCTCGGTGACGCCCACGTCCTCCGAGTCGGCAGCCGACTCGATCACCTGGCGGGCGAGCTGGCCTGCCCGTGCGAGGTCACCGAGCTCGTAAACGACCAATGCGAGATTCGCCACGACCCGCGCTTCGTCAGGTCCTTCTTCATTCCGATAGACCTCGGCCGCCGACTCCATCAAGGACCTGGCTCGCTCGTAGTCACTGCGCTCCCAGAGGACGAGGCCGAGGTTCGCGCGAGCCATGGCGGTGGTCACGTGGTCGTCGCCATGCCTGGCGAGGCCCTCCTCGAGGGCCAGCTCGAGCTGCTGGATGGCCGTCTCGTGGTCACCGAGCCGTCGACAGGTGCGGGCCAGGTGGTTCCGATATCCGGCGGCGGTCTTGACCTCTCCCGACTCGTCGGTCTCGAGCTCGTTCGGTTCGTCCCGGAGGCTGAGCTCGATGGCCTCCTCGTACCTGGTGCGTGCCAAGCGGAGCTCACCGGTGGCTTCGAGGGCGTAACCGATGGAGCAGGTGAGGACGGCTTGCTCGCTCGCCGTCAGGCCGGAGGCAGCCGCACGCTGCCAGGCCGCGTCATGATGCGTCGCGTCGAGGGCGTAGGACTGCGTGTTGCCGAGATAGTCCCTTCCCTGAAGCAGCTTGGAACACCCGTCCACGAAGTCACGCTCGGCCCGAGCACGCTCGTCCTCGTCCGCCCGCTCGTACGCGAAGTCTCGCGTGAGCTGATGCATGGCGTTGGCCGAGTCGGCGCGGCGAGACAGCAAGTGATGCTCCTGCAACCGCCGCCGTGCGTCCGCGTCCAGCCGGCAGGAGTCCGCGAGCGCGTCGCTGAACGGCTCGCTCTCGAAGCTGGCGGCGCGAACCCACGCCTCGCGCGTCGAAGGATCCACCGTGGCCCAGAGTGCGGCGAAGGCGTCGCCCAGGCTCGCCTCGTAGCTTGTCTCTCGAGCCGCGCTCGTCTTCTCTTCGCGAACCGCCAGGCTTTCCTGCAAGGCTGCCCGGTCGGCGCTGGGGTGCTCGCGGAGGAAGACACCGGCGATCTCGACGGCGAGCGCGTAGCCACCCAGGTGGTCGAGCAGGTCGTCCAGCCGATCGTCGTGCTGTCCGCTGAGCTCCACCAGCAGCGCCTGAGCTTCCTCGCGCTCGAGCGACTCGAGCTCGAGATGGAGGAAGCGCGATCCGCCGAGACGTCGCTTTCGCGTGGTCACGAGCGTCGCGACGTGCGTCCCCTCAGGCAGCGGTCCGGGTGCTTCCTCTCGCGACCAGCTCGTCACGTCGTCGAGAATGAGGAGCAGGGGAGAGCCGGCCTGGCTCAACTTGGTGACGACCGCCGTGGCGCTCTCCGCCATGGTGCTGCGCTGCAGGCCGAGCCGTCCGGCGACGGAGTCACTTGCCCACTGCCCCGTCAGGTCGCCGTCTCTCGCCGAGAACCAGAACACGCCGCCGGGGAAGGCGCCCTGCGCTGCCAGCGCGTGAGCGACCTGAAGCGCGAGCTCCGTCTTGCCCATCCCGGGAAGGCCCTCGACGCAGGCACAGGCCCGTGGCGCGGTCAGTTCGGAGCACAGTCGAGCCAGCTCGGACGTCCGGCCGACGAAACTGCGCGAGGGCAGTGGCACGCGGTGAAGCGGGCTCGACTGCTGAGTCGGCTCGGTCGACTCGACCTCGATCAGGAGCTCACTCTCGGCGATCCCCAGCTCCGCGCAGATCAGGTGCACGAGGTTCCGCTGGGCGGCCGTCCGGAGCCGGAAGCCCTCCGGCCCGTTGACGGCACCAGCCTCCCAGCGCCGATAGTTGCGCTCGCTGGTCTTCAGGAGCGCGGCGGCCTCGGCCTGCGTGAGACCGAGCTCTTCGCGCGCACTTCGGAGGAGCTCGCTGTTGAGAACTTGCTTGGTCAAGGGTCCCTGGGAGCGCGCGGCTCGCTTCTCCCGAGAGTAACGCCCTGATCCGCTCGGAGGCTCTAACGCAGGCTCGGTCCTGTTCAGAGGAGAATCCGTGCGTGTCGAAAGGCCCCGGCTTTGGGCGAAGGTGGGAGGACTCGCGTGGCTCTCTCCGTGAGTCGACTGGCGCTCTGCCTCTCCCTCGATCGGCGCGTGCTAGCTTTCAAGGTCGAGCTTCGTCGTTGGCGCTTGCCAGCACGCTCGAGCCGTCGGGGGGAGTCATGCGTGCTTGCATCACGAACACGTCGTCGGACGTGGATCGCGGGGGCCTGAGCGGTGAGGGTCGCGATGGACCCTGAACGCGTCGTGAGGCTCCTCGCCATGCTTCGGGAAGCCGATGAACGTCGTGCCGTGTTCGGTGCCGGGGCACACGAGTATCGGCTCGATTCACCGCTGAGTGAGGCAGAGCTCGTCGGCTTCGAGGAGCGTCACGGCGTTCCGCTGCCCGAGGACTACCGCAGCTTCCTGCTCCACTGTGGAAATGGCGGAGCGGGTCCTTACTACGGTCTCTTTCCGCTCGGACTCTTCGATGGTGCGGGTCGTGGGCTCGAGCCCTGGAAAGAGGGCGATGGGCACGCGGGTGTTCTCCGTCATCCGTTCCCGCACTCGACTGCGTGGAACCTGCCAGACGAGTCCTTCGTGCCCTCGGAGACGTTCTCGTCGGTCGATGAGGAAGATGCGTGGCACGAGCGATTCGATGCGGAGTACTGGGCTCCCGAGCTCGTGGCCGGCTCCTTTCCGATCTGTCATCAGGGTTGTGCCTATCGGAACTTTCTCATCGTCACGGGGGCCTCGAGAGGTCAGGTGTGGGTGGATGGCCGCGCGAGTGACGGAGGGCTGGTGCCGGAGCTGAATCGAGATGGGACTCCGCGCTCCTTCTCGTCCTGGTACTTCGGATGGCTCGAGGATGCGTTTCGGGAGCTCGGGCTCGACATGCCGTCCGCGTGACGACTCGGCGGGCCATCAAGGGAGTCCTGCACGACTTCCTCGGCTCCTTCACGAGTCGAAACTCCGACTACCGGGGCTACTGGTTGCTGGGGCAGTTGCTTCCTGAGCCGGAGCAACGTGAGCTCGACCTCATCGGCAGGCCCACCGGCGGGGGCGGCGCGTGGGGCTTCGCTCGCGATCTCGCCCTGCGCTTGTTTCAGGAACAGGTGCTTGCGACGGGGCTCGGGCTGGAAGATGTCGATGCGGCGACCCTCGAGTGGTGTCGGGGGGACGGTGTCATGAGCCTCTCGAAGAAGAACCCTCGAGTCATCGGATACCGGGTTCGCTTGCGTGTCCGAGCGACCATGGTGGGAGGACGTTGCTTCGAGCGACACGTGACCCTGGACTACGTCAGTCCACGTGACCCTCGCCGCGACCGACGTTCAACGCGGTCGATGCTGTTTCGAGACGTGGGTGAATCGAGGCCGTCGCTGAGCTTGGCGAGCGATGCATTGAGGGCTGCGATCGAGGAGCTGCTCGCTGGCGATCCCTGTCGTGACGCCGAGGAGCGCGAGATGGTGCAGCGCCACGGCGCCTTGCCCGTTTGCTGGGACCTGTTCTCGTTCGTCATGCTGCGACCCGACGGCGAGAAGCTGATCGTGGACGACGACGGCAACGTCACGGGCTCGCGGTCGTCAGCCGACGTGCTCCGGACGCTGGTCCTCGCCGCCGAGCGCTACCCGTCGCTCAGGTGGTTTCTTCCCGAACGGAACGCGGAGGCGGTGGAGTATCGTCACTGTGGCGGCAGCGGTGAGTGGGGAAAGCGAAGTGATGGCAGTGCGGGTACCTGCCCCGGCTGCGCAGGCTTGGGTTGGACGTTGCCCGATGATTGAGCTCGTGGACGGGATGGACGCCGTGGAGTCGAGCCCGCTCTGCGTCCTCTGCTTCACCCCCCGCTGGAGCCGCCCCGCGCTCCACTGCATCCCGCTCTTCGAACGGCTCGAGGCGTCGATCACGACAACGACACCGATCGACTTCTTCCTGGTTCGAAGCGATGGGGGCACCGAGATTCCTGGCTTCAGCGACTGGTTCGGGCGAACGGCGAACTCTCGCCCGGGGCTGAAGTCCATGGGAACTGGGGGTGGTGAAATCTTCTGGCTGCGTCATGGTGAGGTGATCGGCTTCGAGCTGTACGTGTACGCCCGAGGCTACGAGCGCCTTGAAGAGCTCGCCGCCGAAGTGCTGGCCAGCGAGCAGCCGAGCTGAGCTCGGCGAGACGGAGACGCGATGTCCTTCTTCAAGAAGCTCTTCGGTGGTGATCGCCCGAGGCCCGAGTGGCTCAGCCTGGAGGCTGACGAGCTCGTCTTCGAGGGCGAGCGGGGAGGCGTGGGTGTCTGGCGCTTCGAGGACGGAGATGCCGTCGGCATCTACCTCTTCGACATCGAGCCGGACCTGCCTCGTGGTCACTCCGACGTTGCTGGCTTCCTCGGCGCTCACCGAGAGGGCATCGCGTCGTCGGGTGCCACGTTGCTGGAGTCGGACCTCTTGCGCCGGCACGAGCTCCCGATGCTGAGGACCGTGGTGAGCATCCCGCAAGAACCCAGCGGCCGCAGCTTCCTGGGGGCGCTCACCCTTCCCTTCCGGGACTTCAGCTTCGTGGTGAAGGTCCAGTGCGCGGAGCACGGCATGACGGGGATGCGCGAGGCCATCCTCTACGACCGGTCGCTCGCTCAGGCCGACGAGGAGACGGGGGAGGCGGCGCCCTTCGACCCCCATGACCCCATGCATGACGTGGAGTTCCCGGACCATCCCCTGTCCCGAGCTCGGCGCCATCTCGCGAAGGTGGAGACGAACCTGAGGGTCGCGCCCGAGCTGCACGACAGCGCGCCCTTCGGCTTGCCCGAGTGATCGAGTGCGAGGCGCCAAGCACGCTCAGCCGTCGCTCCTCTTGACGTCCTTCAAGGTGCAGAGCACGCCCTGGTCGTCGTTGAGCTCGACCCGTCGCGGCTTCTGGTCGAAGGGACCGAGCTCGATGAGGAGGTCGGTGTCCTCCACCCAGTGGTATCCGAGCCGGACCTCTTCGTTGGCCTTCTTGCCGGTCACGACCTTGGAACGGATCGCGAAGCGGAAGGGCTGACCGACCTGACGGAGACGAACATCGACGAAGTGCTGCCCGCTCTCGTCTTTTCGGTGACGCTGCGACAGCTCCAGCTCGGGAAGACCCAGGCCGTGGACCCACTGCCGGAAGAACCAGGCCAGGTCTTCGCCATAGCCCGTCGAGAAGGTCTCCATCAGGTCGAGGTTGCTGGCACGCCGGCGGCGGTGCTCGTCGTAGTACGAGCGGAGTGTCGTTCGGAAGAGCTCGTCACCCTGCTTCTCGTCACCCTTCAGGTAGCGCGCGTGGCACCGCAGCATGTGAAAGACGAAACCACCCTTGGCCGTCTCGAAGACCTGGCCGAAGGACTCGGAGCCGGACCGGTTCGTGATCGAGTTGAACCGGTCGGACAGGCTCAGCGGGACCAGTGACGACGCGTAGCCGTCCTTGTCCCCGAGGGCCCGGGCGATGTTCGCGAGTCGATCGACGGCCTGGTCGTCCTGCTTGTGCTCGTCGACGAACTCGAGAGCGATGAGGCTGGCGAACTCGGCCAGCCCCTCGTTGATCCACGCATCGAGCGGGCTTCGGGTGCCGACCTTGCCGTCCCACCACTGGTGAGCCAGCTCGTGTGCGATGAGCGGACGAGCCAAGCCCGGGACCGCTGCCGGGTAGAGGATGAGGGACGATCCGTAGCCGTGGCCTCGATAGTAGGGGGCGAGCATGAGGCTGGGGAACGGCGGCGGTCCGAACATCTCGCCTTGCTGCACGGTGACTCCCGCCGCCATGACGGCCATGTCGTTGGCCCGCTTCTCGCTCCATGGCGGTGTCACGACCGCGGCGATCGGGGGAACGCCCTCGCCGCTCACCGTCGTGAAGTAACCCTTCTCGAACCAGACCAGGCTCAGACGATCGAGACGGCGGCTGGCGGCGAAGCGGCGGCACTCCATTCCCTCGATGAGGTCCCCGTCCCGACAGGGCGTGATCGTGCCCGAGGCCAGGACGAACTCGTCCTTCGGGACGAGCAGGGTGACGTCGTACGCGGTGACTGCCGGCGAGCCGTGGTCGTACAGGGGACGCGGGTACCAGTCGAGCTCGTCGCGGAAACGAAGCTGACCGTGCTGGTCGAGGAGGTTGCCCGCCAGTCGGAGCTTCAGCTCGAGCTGCTCGTGAACTTCGAGCGTGGTCGGCAGCGCGACCGCCGCTTGACTCGACCAGGTCTTGACCTCGGTCGGACGCCGGACGTGGAGGAAGTCGAGCTCCTGATCACCAGTCCGAGCTTCCAGGAGCTGCAAGGAGGGCGGGATGCTGAGCCGCACGATGTCGAGAGGACGCGTCAACGGGATGACGATGAGCGTGGCGTCCATCTCGGTGTCGCGGATCCTCTCCGGCTGGAGCTTCAGGATCAGGCGGACCGAGAGCGCGGCCGCTTCCTGGGTGCAACGGTCCTCGAGTGTCTTCGAAGTGCCTGCCCAGGCATGACGACCGCGGTAGTCCCGGCTGTCCGCGTAGCGGGCGACCGTGCTCCAGGTGATCTCGGAGTACTCCCACGCCAAGTTGAAGCGGTTCTGATGGAAGGCGTGGGGGTCGTGGCCGACGTGGGCACGGACGGGGGTCGTGGCCACCTCAGAGCGATCGGTCGCCTCTTCCAGCCGCATCCAGACGTCGAGGTTGCCCTCCGGCCTGGGGTCCAGGTGACGCAGGGTGAGGTCCCGGGCGTGGAAGATCGGGTTGTCCTCGGACTCTCGGGTCCGAAGCTCCTTCAGCCGCTCGCAGGCACGAGCCCCGTGGGGCTCGCAGTCGAAGGGTTGGGCCTGCTGTCGGAGCTGTTCGAAGAGCTCCGTCTCCCGAGCATCTTCACTGAAAATCGAGGCCGACCAGAACGACAGGTCGACTGAGTCAGTCCCCAGGAAGCGACGCACCTGCTGCCGCTCGAGCTCGATGGGGGGCCGGACCTCCAGACGACCCTCGCCCACGAACCAGGCCCAGTGATGGACGCCGTCGATGGGCTGGTCGATGAGGAGGTCGCCGGTCAGCGTGATCCGCGTCCGGTCTCGCTCGAGCACCAGGTTCTCGACCCGGGCGGACCGGTCAGCCTGAAACCGGGGCTCGAGGATCTCCTGCCTCAGGCGCTCGGTCTGCTCCGCCAGCGTCTCGGCTCGGAGCGCTGGAACGTGAGTGCCGAACAGCGCTGCCAGCACGACGACCCAGCACCGGCCTCGAGCCGACAACGGACTCCAGGCGTGATCTCCCTCGACTCTCCCTCGCATCATCTCGGCCTCCCTTGCTCGATCTTGCCTCCTCATCGGCCGGAGTGGAACCCTGGTCTGTCCCACTCGTTTCGGGGCAAGCGACCCCTGGCCCCGAAGGCCGCCCCGACGCATGATGCGGGCCTCCCTAGCCGCTCCCCCCCGCGGAGACCCGCCATGTCCGAAGCCGCCAGCCCCCGCATCGTCGAGTGCGTCCCCAACTTCTCCGAGGGTCGCGACGACGCCAAGATCGAGACGATCCTCGACGCGATCCGCGCCGTCCGCGGGGCCGAGCTGGTCGACGTCGACCCCGGCCTCGAGACCAACCGCACCGTCGTGACCATCGTCGGCGAGCCGGAGGCGGTGAAGGAAGCCGCCTTCCGGGCCATCGGCACCGCTGCCGAGGTCATCGACATGCGGGAGCACCAGGGCGCCCACGCCCGTCACGGCGCCACCGACGTCTGCCCCTTCGTGCCCGTGGCCGGCGTGACCATGGAGGACTGCGCCCAGTTCGCCGCCGAGCTGGGCGAGCGGGTCGGCAAGGAGCTCGGCATCCCCGTCTACCTCTACGACCAGGCCGCTCGGCGCCCCGAGCGTCGCTCCCTCGCCGACGTCCGTCGTGGTGAGTACGAAGCCCTGCCCGACAAGCTCGGTCAGCCCGAGTGGGAGCCCGACTTCGGCCCGGCCGAGTTCCTCCCCAAGACCGGCGTGGTCACCATCGGCGCACGCGAATTCCTCATCGCCTACAACCTCAACCTGAACTCGCGGCACAAGGAAGACGCCACCGACCTCGCCTTCGACCTCCGGGAAGGCGGCCGCATCGTCCGCACCGCCCCGTACGCGACGCCGCGCTACATGAGCGGCAAGATCCTCAAGTACCGACCCTCGAAGAACGAGTGGCCCTCCGCCTACGACGACACCGTCTGCGCGAGCTTCGAGGAGCTGGAGCAGCACTACCGGACCGAGCACGACCGCGACCTACGCGCCGAGCTCGCGTCCTTCGGCTACGACCCCGAGAAGCTCGAAGGACAGAAGGTCCAGAAACGGGGTCTCTTCGACAAGTGTCGCGCCGTCGGCTGGACCATCCCCGAGTACGGTCGTGCGCAGATCTCGATCAACCTGATCGACTTCAACGTGACGAACATGCACGACGTCATGGAGGCGGCTCGTCGCATCGGTGCCGAGCGGGGCATCGCCATCACCGGCAGCGAGATCGTCGGCGTGGTGCCCTACGAGGCCATCCGTCGCTCCGGTGAGGCCTACCTCGAAGCCCAGCACGCCAGCCGGGGCATTCCTTTCCGCGACGTCGTCGAGACCGCCGCGCAGTCGCTCGGGCTCTCCGACATCGCGCCCTTCGACATCGACAAGTCCGTGCTCGGGCTGCCGAAGATCGAAGGACCTCTCGTCTCGATGACGGTCAAGGACCTCTGCGACGAGGTCTCCCGCGCCACGCCGGCGCCCGGTGGTGGGTCCATCGCGGCTCTCGCCGGCTCCCTCGGCGCGGCGCTCGCCGCCATGGCCGCCAACATCACCCACGTGAAGCCGAAGTTCGCCAAGGTGCACGACGAGCTCGAGCAAGTCGCCGTCGAGGCGCAGCGGGTGAAGGACGACCTCCTCCGTGCCGTGGACGCCGACACCGACGCCTTCAACGACGTCATGACGGCCATGCGAATGCCCAAGGACTCACCCGAGCAGGCCAGCGCGCGGGATGCCGCCATCCTCGAGGGCTACAAGGTCGCGACCCTCGTGCCCCTGCGGACGGCCGAGCTCTGCGTCGAGGCCATGCGCCTGGCCGAGCGCTGCGTGGGCAAGTGCCTGCCCGCCTCCATCACCGATGCCGGCGTCGCCGGTCTCGCTGCCCACGCCGGTCTCCGGGGTGCGGTCTACAACGTCCGCATCAACCTCGGCGAGATCTCGGACAGCGCCTGGGTCGAGGACATCCGGTCCCAGCTCGGAGCACTTCTGGAGGAGGGGCGGAAGCTCGATGCGGCCATCGACGGATGCGTGGCGGAGGTCATCGGCGGCTGAGTCGGACCGGGCTCCTCGCGGGGTGCGATTTCAATCGCAATCCGCCCTCGACAACTCGCGTTGCGAGGAGCATCATGATTCACGGCGCACGCGCCGGATTGTAGGTCGACCCGGCCCCCGGTGCGATGGGCCTGAGGCGACTTGCCGTGAAACACCACGTCATGCTGCGCGTCCTCGGGACGCTCTTGCTGGCGCTGGCCGTGACGCTGCTCACGCCACTGCTGGTGTCGTTCCTCTACCACGACGGGGTCCACTGGAGCTTCCTGCTCTCGGCCCTGGCGGCCGGATCAGCCGGCGGTGTCCTGCTGTGCTTCTTCCGAGGACGGGGAGAGATCCGGCTCCGTGAGGGCTTCGCCATCGTCACCGTCGCGTGGCTGGCCGTCGCGTCCTTCGGGGCCCTGCCGCTGTGGTTGTCGGGGGCCGTCCCGAGCTTCATCGACGCGGGCTTCGAGTCCGTCTCGGGCTTCACGACGACCGGCGCCACGGTCATCACCGACCTCGACGCCATCCCGAAGAGCATCTTGTTCTGGCGAGCCGAGATGCAGTGGCTGGGCGGCATGGGGATCATCGTTCTCAGCCTGGCCATCCTGCCGTCGCTGCGCGTGGGCGGCATGCAGCTCTTCGCTGCCGAGATGCCGGGGCCCCAGGTCGACCGTCTCGCACCGAGGATCCAAGACACCGCCAAGGCACTGTGGGCCGTGTATCTCCTGCTGACCTGCGCCGAGACCTTGCTGCTCTGGGTGGGGGAGATGACCTTCTTCGAGGCCGTTTGTCACGCCTTCACGACCGTCTCGACGGGGGGCTTCTCGACTTCCGACGCGAGTCTCGGGGCCTTCGGCAGCTACGCTCAGGTGGTGGTGACCGTGTTCATGGTCCTTGCCGGGATCAACTTCGCGCTCCACTTCTCGGCCCTCCGCGAGCACAGCCTCCGCCGCTACTTGCAGAACCAGGAGCTCAAGCTCTTCCTCGGCCTGTTCGCGCTCGGGACGATCGCCCTCGTCGTGGCGAACTCGGGCCAGGAGGGCTCATGGCTCCTTCGCCTGCGCGACGGTGCCTTCCAGGTCGCCTCGCTGAGCACGACCACCGGCTTCGCCACGACCGACTACGGGGCCTGGCCGGCGCTCTCGAAGTGCCTGCTGCTCATCCTCATGCTCTTCGGTGGTTGCGCCGGCTCCACGACCGGCGGCGTCAAGCTCGTGCGGGTCCTCGTGGCCTTCAAGCACGCGCTGCTTCAGGTCCGGCGGCTCATCCATCCGCGCGAGGTCAAGCTGCTGAGGCAGGACCACGCGGTCGTTCCCGACGACGTGAGTAGCAGCATCCTGGGCTTCATCGTCCTGTTCGTGTTCCTGCTGCTCACGGGGACTTGCCTGGTCGCAGCCACCGGAGTGGACCTCGTGCCCGCGGCCACCTCGGTGCTCGCCTGTCTCGGCAATGTCGGGCCGGGCCTCGGTGAGGTCGGTCCGGTGGGGAACTACGCCGGCGTGCCGGTGGCTGCCAAGCTCGTCCTCGAGGCCTGCATGGTGCTGGGACGGCTCGAGCTCTTCACGATCTTCGTGCTCTTCCTGCCGTCCTGCTGGCGCCTCTAGTCCGAGCCACTTCGGGAACGGAGGACAGCAACGGCCAGCACCACGGTCGGGTGCTGGCCGTTGGCTCGAGCTCTGACGCGTCACTTCGGATGAAGAACGAAGTGTCCCCAGCTCGCGGCCTTGTCCTTCGGCTTGCTCGACGAGTCGGCTGCGATTTCGCCGCTCGGCAGGGCGTAGAGACGGTACCCGTCAGAGGTCTCGATGACCGAGTAGCCGTTCTCCAGCTTCAGGACGAACTCCTCGTGAGGGGTTCTCGACCCGCGGACGTGCCACTGAGTCCGGTTTCGGTCGACCCGCAGCCAGTCCCAGGTGTTCTTTCCTCGCCTGTTGATTTTTTCGGCGAGGATCTTCACGCGGGCCACGCGGGGGTCGCGGGGCTGCTCCAGGTACACGAGGCGGAAGCGACTCGGGGGATCCTCGTCGTGCAACAGGAAGCCCCGGTACTTCAGTCGAGAGTGGAACGCCGTCTGTATCTCGACTGTCGCCGATCCGGTGAGCGTCTCGAACAGGCCGAACCACCGACGGCAGTTGCCTTCTCCTGACTCGTGGCCGGCGACGCAGGGCTTCTGGCTTCCGGCCATGTTGATGGCGTCCAGGGGCCCGGCAAGGTCTCGTTGGCCGTCGTTGAAGACGGAGACCCGCACGGCGCGTCCGGCATTGGTGCGACCGTCACCGAGCCACTTGCCACAGGGCTCGTCGTCTCCGATGCGAACGCAACCGCGTTTCGTGGAGGGATGACCCCTCGAGTCGGCGAGGAAGCGGGTCGTGTCGGAGAAGCCAGTGCGGGGGCCGTTGTCGTTCCACGCTCGCAGCACGACGGTCTCGCCGGTGCTGGCGACCTGGCACTTCCCGAAGTAGGCGCCGCATCGGAGATCGTTGCCGACGGGGATGCAGATCTCGTTGCGCGTACCGGTGACGGTGAAGAGGAACGAGTCACTCGGTCCGAGCAGTCCCTGTCCCGGCCACCAGACGTGACACTCCACGTCGTCGGGCTCGACTTTCCACCGACGATTCGACGCTCGGGGCGGCTCGAACTTCGGGAGGATGGTCGGCTCGAACCAGACCCGGTCCTCCCAGCTCTCGTTCATCAGCACGACCTCCTGGAGGTAGGTCTCGAGAGCCGACCGGAGTTGAAGGACGGTCGCGTGATCGGTGAAGAACGGTGGGGCGAGCAGCGAAGAGATCAACTCCAGGTCGATGAAGACGGGCACGGCGCCACTCCGCTCGCAGTGCCAGTTGTCGAAGTTGGAGCCGGCAACGCCGCCGTAGGCCTGCCAGCGGAGGTTGTCTCGTACCCAGCTCTCCGTTGCCTCGGCATCTGCCTGCGTCATCATTCCGAACCGGAACCCCAGCGTGGTGTTCACCGTCACTGACGCACCGGGAATGCCGAACTGGCTCTGGACCTCCTTGAAGGCATCGATGCCCCAGCTCTTTCTCGTCGATTCGAGGAGGCTGCTCGTCTGCGAGTCGATCGTCTGCTCCATGATGGCGCGTCCCCCGTAGGTGACGGAGTTCGCGTAGTGGGTCCCGACTGCGTTGACGAAGCTCGTCAGCGCGTCCCGACAGACCGCGCCGACGCGGTCCTCGCAGGCGTCTCGCAGCCCATCACGTCGCAGGGTCTCGACTTGACGTCGGAAGGAGTCGCTCAGGGGGGCTCGAGACGGGTCGAGCGAGAGTGAGTACTGCTCACAACGCGCCTCGCCACGGAGCAGGGTCTCGGAGCGCTTACTCGCCCTTCGTACCTGGTTCTGAAGCCCCCTGTTGACCTTGGCGTAGCCCTTCGCGATGCCCCAGTTCATGGTCTGGATCTCGGTGAGGGCCTGCGTGCTGCGGACTTGCTTCAGGGTCCGTTCTCCGTCGGCACGAATGTCCTCTCGGAGCTGCAGCGCGACCGGGAGCCCCATCCCGTTGCGGGTCGTCCAGGCTCGTCCGACCTCGTCGTAGGTGAGAGCGAAGACCGAGCGACCCTCGGTGCCGGTGTTCATGGCCGTCAGGTCGAGGCTGCGGATGTCGTAGGCGGCCGAGTTGAAGTCCATGTTCGCCGGGCCGCCACCACCGCCCCACTTGTCGGCGAAGTCCAGGTCACGCAGCTCGATCTCGGGACGCACGAGATGACGACCGTCGATGTTCAGGGCGCCGTCACGCTCGATCCGGAGAAGCGCCCCGTCGTCGACCCGCCGAAACGTCCGCGGGTCTGCCTGTCGGTAGAGATGAAGAACGGGCTCCTGGCCAAGCACCGACTCCCAGACCCCGAGGAGGAGCTCGTCGGCCTCGACGCTCGGTGGCCCGATCCCTGGAATGCCCTGGTGAGCACCGCGGCTCAATTCACTGCCGCCGGTCGTCCAGACCAGGGAGAAGACCGGATGCGGTTGCATCGAGCGGTCCCACTCCTGGACGAGGCCCTTCGGTCGTTGCGGAGCACCCTGGACCGCCTCGAGCACCCAGGTGCCCATGGGAACGATCGTCAGGCTGGGGGCTTCGTCAGGTCCCCCTTGCAGGTAGGCCACGAGGTGCTCGGCGTGACGGCTGGCGAGGATCGCGCGTGCCGGTTGCGTGGAGAGCTCTTCGACGACGTCGAGATCGACGTCGCCGGTCCAGATCCTGAGTGCTGCCACGGTTCCGATGAAGCGCTCGTCGCCACGAGGGCTGTCGCCGATGAACAGCGGGAGGCGTCTCACCTTGGCCGGCGTGATGGGAAGGGAGGCCGCTTGCTCACCGTCGATGGTCACGAGAGTTCCGTGCTCGTCGGAGTGCAAGACGAAGTGATGGGCTTCACCGTTCTGGAGTGGGGCAGGAAGCCAGGCCTCGTCCACGCCCTCGGCTCCGTGAAGAAGCAGACGACGGCGGTCACAGCTCAAGGCGACCTCGAAGCGTGAGGACTGACTCGTGCCCTGGGCGTGGACGTACTTCCACTCGGGCCAGGCTGCGCCGTACTTCTGCTCGAGCGCATCACAGTGGGCGTCGTCCCACTCGGCTCGTGCCCAGAAGGAGAGGACGCTGTCGCCCGGCGAGGAGAGTCGATTCGCGTGGTCCTGCACGACGAGCGGCCGGCCGTCGCTCTCATCGAGGGTGAGCGTGGCCACCAGACCGCCGGCGATGGGAGCTCGCGCTTCCTCGTGGGACGGCGTGAGCTCCGTGATGGGGACGGGTTCGGGATCGCCCTCGCGGGTCAGGTCGAGGAAGCTCTGGGCCGCGGCCGGGGATGAAGCCGACCAGGAAGGCAGGACCAACAGCAAGATGGTGAGAGCCAGCCACGGCTGGCGGTCGAGACGATGAGGAGAGACCTGCGAGCTCATCGGTGATCTCCTAGGCGGCGATGGTCGCTCGGACGTTGGGAGACCTGGCCGGTCGGTCGGCCACCG
This sequence comes from Acidobacteriota bacterium, assembly GCA_039029535.1. Classification (GTDB taxonomy): domain Bacteria; phylum Acidobacteriota; class JBCCFW01; order JBCCFW01; family JBCCFW01; genus JBCCFW01. The sequence goes on along the minus strand of JBCCFW010000051.1, from coordinate 8,163 downwards.
ACCATCCTCACCGCGGGTTGGGGGCGTGAGCTGCGCGGAGGACGAAGGGTGGGATGCCTGGCGGCCTGTCGGACTGCGCTCTCCACTTTCCTGAGAGCAGACTGGACGCGGACCTCCCGCTGAACGAGCTGACTGTCGCCCACTCGATGAGCCTGCCCCTGCGCCGCCTGGCGGTCACTCGGCCGAGAGACGAGCTGTCTGATGCGATCGAGCAGGCTGGGTCTCTGACCCTGCCGGCGCTGGTAGTTGATCTCGCGCTTGAGACCGTTCCACTGACGACGCGCGCTGGCCTGCTGCTTCTTGAAGCTCCGTGCCTGCGCACCCTGCTTGTTGCGGAAGTCGACGGTACGTCGTTGGACCTGGCTCTTCGTCATCTGCTTGTTGCGAAGGGCGGCCTTCAGTTGTTGCTGATGCTGCTTCAGGCGTGTCGACTGATTGCGCTTGAAGTCCTTGTTGAGCTGCTTGCTCAGTCGGTTGAACTGTCTCTGTGATTGAGGCACGGGCTTCGCCGACACGGTCGGGGACCAGGCGAGCAGGAAGAGCAGCCCGAGCGAGCCGAGCCAGCGGCTCGCGTGTCGCCACGAGGAGAGGAGAGCGGTTCCGGAAGCGGAGTCTGGGGCATCGGGGGCATGGGTGGTCATCACTTCATCTCCTGCACGAGGGGGAAGGGGCCTTCGGTCTCACCGGTCCTCACGTCCACGAGCGCCCAGCCGTCACCGCGGTGCACGGAGAGACGTCCGTCCATGAGGTTCATCAAGGCGTCGATGCCGTCCGCCCAGAAGCCCCAGCCAAGCCGGCTCAGGGGGAAGGGACCTTGAATGGCCGGTGGCTCGTCGTCTCCGAGGACGTGGAGGACGAAGAACTCGCCCTCGTTGACCAGCAGCGACTTCGAGTCGTCCACGACGACCGCCGCGTTCACCTGCTGCCAATGGTCGGGGAGGCCGAGCTCGGAGAGGGACGACGAGCTGGCCGGCGTCTCGGGGTCGAGATGGTCGACGACGACGAACGATCGACCACTGAACAGGGCGATCTCCGTCGAGCTCCAGCGCAGGGCGGCGTCGATGGAGCGGCCGAGATCGAAGGAGCCATGCTGTTGACCCGTCTGGGGTACGTACAGCGTGGCGCGGTCCCTCCGGATGAGGAGGCAGCCCTCGTCGGGGAGGCAGGCCCCGGCGGTGATCCCGTCGCGGAAGCTCGGGTCGAGACCGTCGAAGCGGGGCTCGAGACGCGTGACCTGGACCGGCGGCCGCGGAAGCTGGTCGACGTCGTCGGAGTCACCGATGGCCGTGGCTCGGCCCAACAGCGGATCGTCCGTTCCCACCGTCATCTCGAGGGCCCGGCCCTGACGAAACAGCGTCACGAAGTCGTCGGTGCTTCGAGTGGCCGCGTCGAGGTCGCGCCAGAGCTCGGGCAGGCCGAGGTAGGTGATCGGGTACGGACCCTCTCGCTCATGGGATTCCATGTCGAGGATCAGGACCTCGTCTCCGTTGAACCAGAGAGCCCGCTCGTCGTCGAGCCAGGTCGCCGCGTCGACGTGGTGCCAGCCCTCCGGGAGGTCGTAGGCCGCCAGTGGCTGGACGTCGGTGACCTGCGCTTGCTCGAACGAGTAGCGGAAGACGAGGTCGTCGCTGAAGAGCCACGCCTCGTCGAGATCCCAGGGCAGTGCGGCATGGACTGCAAAGGGAAAGCTCAGCGGCTCCTTGACTCCTTCGCCAGCGAGCGCGGAGTAGTACCAGGCCTCGGTGCCAGCGAAGAGCAGGAGGTGGCCCTCGGGCAGGAGCATGGCCGCGGTGGCTCCCGTGGCGAACTCACGAGGAGCTCCGGACCAGTCGGGAGGGTAGAGCGCGAGTGCTTCGTCCTGGGCCAGGGCGGACGTGAGCCCGAATGAGGCGAGCAGCAGCAACGAGAGCCCGAGCCGGTCAGCCGGTGACCGGCCACGATGGCGAGCTGTCTCTTCGATGTGGTGAGCGTGCATGAGGTGTCCTCGTCCGGCCCCTTGCCGGTGGTTCTCGTCGTGTCCGGGGAGCCGGGAGCGGCCCCTGATGGACGATGCGCAGGACGGAGAAAAACGGGACACGTGCTGGCGTCGAATCGAACGCAATTGGTGTTGCGTGTCGCTCACGCACTACCATTTCTGGTCATGGAAGCGCGGGACGACCCGGGGCCGACCGGCCCGGCCAGCCTCCTCCTCCAGAAGTGGCAGGAAGGGGACGACGCGGCCCGGAGCGAGCTCCTGGCTCTTCTCTACGAGGAGCTGAGAAAGGTCGCTCGAGGGCTCATGCGACGTGAGCGCTCCGGGCACACGCTGGCGCCGACTGCGGTCGTGAACGAGGCCTGCCTCCGTCTCCTGCACGCCGAGGACACGCCGTCCGCCAGCCGGAGCCAGTTCCTCGGCCTCGCGGCTCGGGTCATGCGGCAGGTGTTGGTCGACCACTCCCGCCGTCGTGACTCCGACAAGCGGGGAGGCGACTGGCAGCGCGTGTCCCTCGCGCACGACTCCGAGTCGGAGCTGGCTCCCTCCGAGGTCCGAGCTGTCGATGCCCTGGACCTTCACCGGGCCCTCGAGCGACTGACGGCGCTCAGCGAGCGACAGGCCAGCGTGGCGGAGCTCAGGTACTTCGGCGGTCTCACCGTGCCCGAGTGCGCGGAGGTGCTCGGCATCAGCCCGACCCTGGTCAAGCGCGAGTGGCAGGTCGCGCGGCTCTGGTTGAAGCGCGAGCTCGAGGGCGGCGAGAGCGAGTTGTCTTGCCCGGACAATTCATGAGTCTCCTACTGCGTGACCAGATCTGCTGCCTGCGAAGGGCGTACTCGCCCCTCGGTCCTCAACGCACCGTCAAGTGCGCCTCCGGCTCTCATTTCCCGGTTCTCACCGGATCGAGCCGCGGGCCTCGCGGCTACGTGGGCGGTGTCCCTTCGGGTCACCTAGCGGGCCAAGGCCCGAGCGGCCCTTCTCGGCTAGCATCTCCGGTCACTCGCGACGAACACTCATGAATGGTCCGGGCTTGAGCAAGGGACGCGACGGCGCGACCGACGAGGCGGCTCGCGAGCGTCACGCCCGGATCGGCGACATCGTGAACGCGGCGCTGGAGACCGAGCTGGCCCGACGTGACGTCGTCATCCGTGCGGCCTGTGCCGGCGACGACGTGCTCGAGGCCGAGGTGCGCTCCCTGCTCGGCCAGGACGATGGCGGGAGCCTGCGGGTCGAGCCTGCGAGGGGCTTCACGCGGGAGAGGGTCGGTCTCGTGCGTGAGGGTCGTGAGCCGTCGGCCTCGGTCTCGCCGGTCGTCGGCTACGAGCTGCTCCGCGTCCTCGGGCAGGGGGGCATGGGCACGGTGTACGAGGCCGAGCAGCAGGTGCCACGCCGACGCGTGGCGTTGAAGCTCATCCGCTCCCTGTCCACGACCACCGAGAGCCTCGCCCGATTCGAGCGGGAAGCGAACCTGCTCGCGCGTCTCCAACATCCGGGGACCTGCCAGGTCCACGAGGTCGGGCAGGCCGAGAGCGGAGAGCCATTCATCAGCATGGAGCTCATCGAGGGGCTGCCGCTGGTCGAGCACGCCCGTCGACACGAGTTGGACCGCTCGGAGCGCTTGGCTCTCATTCTCAGGACCTGTGAAGCGGTCGCCCACGCCCACGAGCGTGGCATCGTTCACCGTGACCTCAAGCCCGACAACGTCCTGGTCACGGAGGACGGTCAGCCCAAGGTCGTCGACTTCGGCGTGGCGCGGGCCACCGACCTCCCGCCGGGGGCGACGCTGCTGACGGCCACCGGGGCGATCGTCGGGACGCTCTGCTACATGAGCCCCGAGCAGGCCGCCGGCTCGAAGGACATCGACGCCCGTTCGGACGTGTACTCGCTGGGCTTGCTCGCCTTCGAGCTCCTGACGGGGCGTCTTCCTCTCGATCTCAGCGACCTGTCGTTGCCTCAGGCCCTGCACGTGGTCCAGCAGGCCGACCTCGCCTCGGCGGGCCGATCGGAGGCGAGCCTCCGCGGCGATCTCGAAACGATGCTCGGCAAGACGCTCGAGTCGGATCCTTCGCGGCGTTACGCGACCGCCGGGGAGCTGGCAGCCGACATCCGACGTCATCTCGAGCACGAGCCCATCGTCGCGCGGCCGCCGAGCGTCAGCTATCGCGCGACCAAGTTCGTGCGCAAGCACCGCACGCTGGTCGTGGCGACCGCGCTGGTCCTCGGAGCGCTCGCGGTCGGCTTGTCGGTGGCGGTGCAGCAGGCGCAGCGGGCGAAGCAGCGGGCGGAGGCTGTCGAACGTCAGCTCTATCGAGTGACGATGGGGCGTGCGCTGGAGGCCGTGCGGGAAGGCCGTGGCCGCGCCGCCGTCGAGCTCGCCGCCGAGCTGCCCACGCACCGACGAGGCTGGGAGTCGGGCTATCTCGACTCCTTGATCGAAGATGAGATGGGCCGCGTCGTCTTCGGCGAGCCGACGCAAGAAGCAGTGTTCTCGCCGGACGGGACGCGGGTCTTCGCGCTCGTCGACTCGACACCGCCGGCGATCGTCAGCCTGGCCGTGCCGGGGTACGGCGAGCTCGAGCGTCATCCTCTCGCTCTCGATGTCCAGCCGGTGGCCGTTCCCCGTGCTGCTGCAAGCCTGGCGATCGCGCAGCTCGTGGCGGTTGCGGAACCCGGTCAAGCCATCGCCATCGTCGACGCGCACGACGGAGAGCTCCTGCACGAGCTGCGCACCTGTGCCGGCGTGGTCGAGGAGTCGGGCAGCCCCCCGGTCACGCGGCTCCTCGCGGCCGATGGCAGCTTCGCACTCCGTCGGAAGGGGGATGGCAAGCTGACGGCGTGTGACTTGAAGACTGGAGTGACGTCGGCCGAGCTCCTCGACGGCGTGGTCACCCTGTCGCCGGACGGGCGTCTGCTCGTGCGCTCCACCGAGCGGGTCGCCGAGGTCTTCGATGCACGGACCGGCGAGCTGCTCTGGACGACGCCCGAGACCACGGACGCCTTCCGCTATGCAGCCTTCGCGCCGACGGGGCAGTTCTACGCCGCTGGGCTGGTGACCGATCGCTTCCTCTCACGCTGGGACCTGACGCTTCGTCAGCGCGTGGCGCAGTGGCCGATGGACGAAGCCTCCCTGACGGCCGACGCCTGGGCCTTCTCGTCGGATGGAGCGCACGTGGCGTGGTCGACGGGACGTGAGCGGATTCGAGTCCTCGATGCGGAGCTCACTACCGAGCGCGCGAGACGCTCGATCCCACCGGGCGAGCATCTCGACCTCGCCATCGATCCGTCGGGCCGGCACCTCGTCGCTGCGCTGGGAGCGGGGGGACTGTGGGCGTGGGACCTCGAGCCCCGGGCTCACGTACGCGTGCCGGCTCACGAGAGCTACGTCTACGACGTAGTTTTCTCCCCAGATGGCAGTCGAGTCGCGAGCGTCGGTTGGGATGGACGGGTGCGTCTCTGGGATGCTGCGACGAGGTCACCCGTTCGGAGCTGGTCGGAGGGGCTGGAGCAACACCTTCACGGCATCGCCTGGCGCCACGATGGCAGTCGGCTGTTCGTGCTGCCCGGAACGCTTCAGCTCGTGAGCGTCGATCCTCTGGAAGAGCGGATCGTGGTGCGGCGGGACCTCCCGCAGTTTCAGGGTCGACTCGCCGTTCATCCCACGCGTGACCGGCTCGTCGTCGCGACCTCCGAGGGCGTGCAGGTCATCGACGGAGAGAACTTGCGTGACATCGCCGTGCTTCCAGGCGGGGGGCCGGTAGCCTGGAGTCCCGATGGTGCGCGTCTCGTCATCACCTCGGAGGAGGGGAAGCTGAGCGCCGTGCACGGCGAGAGCTTCACGCCCCTGTGGACCAGCGAGCTCGAGGTGGAGCAGGGTCGCGTCGCCTGGAGCCCCGACGGTCGTCGTCTCGTCTTCCTGCAGAGGTCCGCGTGGCACCTCCTGGATGCCGAACGTGGACGGCTCGTGCGCTCCGTGCCGTCCGGGGCATCGTTCCTCGTGAGCCTCACCTGGTCTGCCGACGGACGACGGCTGCTCACCGGCGATCGGACCGGTCGCCTGACTGTCTGGGACGTCGAGTCCGGCGAGAGAGTGGTCTCGTCGGCACGTCACGCGGCCTACATCATGGCGATGGACTTCAGCCCGGACGGCCGCGTGCTCGTCACGGCGTCGGGAGACGGCGACCTGCGGTTCTGGGATGCGCGCCCGCTGGTCGAGACGGCCGCGGCACCGTGACGCTCTTCGTCGCCGGCTGAGGTCGTCGTCAAGTCGTCGAGCCGTGCGTCCGCAGCGCTTCGGCGATGGTCGGCCATCCCACGCCTTCGGTGAGGTCGGCGAGCGAGTTGCCGCCGGCGGCCGAGCCTTCGGGATCGCAGCCGTGCTTCAGCAGGAGCTGCACGATGCCGAGGTTCCCCGCCAACGCCTCGCGATGGAGGGTGGTCAGGCCATCGTCCCCTGTCTGGGCAAGTGAGGAGGGATCGGCCGCGATGGCCTGCTCGACCCGGTCGAGCATCCGCTGGCAGGCCGGGTGATCCTCGAAGGGGAGCGCGGCCGGATCTTTCTCGGCTGGAAGAAAGCCGGACTGGGGCTCGCTGCCGTCGTCCGCTGGCACGTAGGGGAAGAGGCGGATGCTGTCGGGGTTGCCGAAGTCCAGTCCCCAGGCCCTGTCATGAGAGGTTCGCTCGGCAACCGGCATGCGCGATCGGAGCAGGTTGATCGTGTAGCCACCGTGGACGACGTCGCCGATGGAGTACATCCAATCGCCGAGCCGCTCGAACGGCGCGCGGACTCGATCGCCTTGCCGGACGGACCGGATCCAGTTGGGCGCATTGATGAGGACACCCGAGAGCGTGAGGCCGTCGAACTGCACCTCGTCGACCCACATGTGCTCGACGGCTGGCTTGCCGTCCGCCCTCGCCTCGCCCTCGCCGTCCTGGAAGGGGAGCTTGATCACCGCCATGTCGAGGGCGGGGATGGTCCGACGACGCTCCCAGTAGAGCTCGCGCCAGAAGTACTTGAACGACGAGCGGGCGTGCGCGCTGGCACGCGCCATCATCGGATCGTCATCGTCGGTCAGGGACACGGGTCCGTTGGTCATGTCTCACCTCCACTCCAGCCCGCCCCGGTCATGGACGCCGGTCCTGGCGAGTGCTGGACACCGACACGCTAGACCAGTCGTGTCGAGGCCGTCGATCCGACTCGATCAGCATGAGAGACAGCTTCGCGGGTCCCGACTCTCAGGGGCACGGCCCGGGACAGGGTTCCTCGCAATGCCGCCCGACGATCGTCGAGACGGTCGTGCAGGTGCTCGGCTCGCAGCTGCCGCTGAGCTCGAAGGTGAGGACCTGCTCGCCGACGAGGGCGTCGGGGTCGCTGAAGTCGATCGTCTCCAGGAGGGTCGCGCGGCTGAAACAGCCCGGGCTCACCTGGCCGGCAGGGTAGTTGGAGGTCCAGGTCCAGAGCCGGCCGTCGAAGCTCCCGACGCGACTGCAGCCGACGGACACCCAGCCGTCGTCCAGGAGTCGGAACTGACGGACTTGAGCGCCCCGGCCGCACTCGTCGCGCGTGGGCGTGAACGAGATCTCGTACCAGCCGACGGGAAGGGGACCGGGATCACCTTCGGGAGAGGCGGCGTCATCGCAGCCGACGGCTGCGAGAAACAGGGCGGTCAGCGCGAGCGCTTGGACTCTCTGGAGCATTCTTCACCTGCCTGTTGGGTCGACCGGCCGGTGTCCCTCTTGCTCGCGAACGAGGTTAGCACGCTCCCGTTCCAGGATGCCCCGTCGCGGGGGCCCCCGGACCGCGATCCGTCACCCTGGCTACCCGCCTGGCGAACCGTCTTTGGGCCTGCGGCGGCACGAGCTATCATCCGGCCGCCTCGAGTCGATGAGCGGGGGGATGCGAGGGGGCTCGGCTCGAGCTGAAACAGTCTGCGGCGGACGCCACGCCGCGCGCGATCGAGTCGGATGTCGTGAACGAGCAGGATTGGCCCGAGACCGAGCGAGCAGTGACCGGTACCCAGCGCCGACAGCACGCTGGTGCTCGTCAGGGTCGCGCGCTCAGCACGACGGTAGCCGGGGGCCACTGAGCATGGCCTTCCGAGTCGAGCTCCTCGCCGCCCGCGGTGTCGACCCCGACGCCTTCACTCAGCGTCTCGGCGTGGCAGGGCGCCAGCTCGGAGCCTGGACCTTCGCCG
>JBCCFW010000050.1:0-40273 GCA_039029535.1 Acidobacteriota bacterium | reverse complement strand
TGGGCGTAGTCGTCGACGACCGAGACGCCTGCCGCCGTGCCCTTGGCTTCGTAGCGCCGCGAGACGCCGCGGAATCCGTGCAGTGCCTCGGTCATTACCGGAAGCGGGACGTCGAGCGCCAGGCCGATCGCGCTGGTTCCCACGACCTCGAGCTCGATGCGTCGGCCCTCACCGAGCAAGCCCCGACCGCCACGCTCGACCAGGCGGTTGCGCTTGATGCGCTCGACCACCGCGTCGACGAGCTGCGGCCACTCGGCTCCCGGGTCGTCCTCCGCCTCGACGGACGCAGCGATCGCCACCTCTTCGAGCTGACGGAGGAGCTCTGCCTCGCGATGACGCATCTCGTCATCGGGAAGCTGCGTCGCGTTGAGCTCGAAGCGACGCAGCGGGGCCTCCGCGAGGAAGCGCGACTCGTCGCTCAGCAGCAGGACCTGACCGGCCTTCAGGACCTCACCCGGACGCAGCATCCGAGAGCTGGCCGGTCGGGGCTGCTCCCCACGTCGTGAGCTGCTCCGGGTCGCTCGGCTCGTGCTCGCGGCGGTCGTCGTCGCGCCAGCGGTGCCCGAAGCACCGGCCGACCCGCGGGTGCCGAGCGAGCCCGAGCCGGGAGCGCCCAGCACGGGACCGGGATCACTCGCGGTCTCGCCCACGACGAGCACGTTCTCGGCCTCGACCACGACCGCGCCCTCGGCGAGAGCGACGAGCCGACCCTCGCGATCGTCCAGGGGCGGCTCTTCCGCACAGGGGAAGCCGCCACGACAGGTCGGATCACGACGGGACTGGAAGGTCACGCACTCCGGGGCCGGGACACGCACCGCTGCCGGGGCCGGCGTCTCACCCCGCGTGCGACCGGGCGTCGTGGGGAGCGACGGCGCGCTCGGCAGCTCGTACTCGGGCACGCCCGGTCGTCCCCGCCCGGCATCGGGACAGGAACGCTCGACTGGAGCGAAGCCACAGAGGCCGTCGGGACACAGCCCGGTCAAGGCCTTCTTGCGGGCCACGCGCAAGGGATCGTCACCAGTCCCACCCACCGGACCGGGATCGCGCAGGGTCACCTCGCGGACACCGCACTCGATCTCATGGCCGAGCAGGTCGAGGTAACCACGGTAGATCGCGCAGAGATCGTCGTAGCTGCACGGCGGGCTCTCACAGTACGGCTCGAGCGGCGTGCCGGGAGGCGTCGCCTGCGGCTGCAAGCCCGCCAACATGAACTGCGGCGAGCTCAGCAAGACACCCGCGTAGTCACGCAGCTTGACCTCGAGGAAGCCCGACGAGAGCGTCGTGGCATCGGTGGTCAGCGGCAAGCCGAGCAGCGTCTGGATGGCGACCTGCTCGCTGAGGATGCTCGACGGCGTGGAGTGCAGCTCGGGGTCACCGAGAATGCGGGTCTTCACCGTCCGCACGACGTCGCTGAGGGGAATGGGACCGGTCGCGCTCGTCACGTGGTCCGCCAGGTCCTCGAGCCAGTCGTCGCCTCCATGGTTGGGCGGCTGCGCCACGCCGGCCTGCCAGGCGAGGAAGGACTGGAAGTCCACGCCGTCGTTGCCGGTGTCTCGCTCCGAGAGATAGCCACCGATCTCGGTGACGAAGGCCGTGCTCGGGTAGCCGTTGTCCGGATAGCGCTCGTACTCCGGCCAGTCGAGCGCACCGGAGAGACGCGAGACGAGGTTCGGCACCGAGTAGCGATGCACCATGTCGCCCTGTCCGTTGTGGTAGAGCGCGGGCGAATTGGGGTTCACGCCGGCCGCGATGAGCTCGGCATCGCTCACCCGCGGGTCACGCTCGACCCAGGGGTCGTACACCATGGGCAGGTCGTAGGGCGTCGTGCCCGTGCCGAAGCGCGGCGACTTCCGGTTGTAGAGGGCCGAGCTCATCATCGCCTGCTGGATCGCCTGCAGCGAGTACCCCGAGTTGATGAAGTGCTCCGTGTAGAGCGTGAGCCAGAAACGCTGAGACCCGTTGCGCGGATAGTAGTGGGCGATGTTGAGACGTCCGCCGAAGATCTCCTCCCAGACGTTGTTCACGATGGTCGCCGAGATGAGGTAGGCCGCTGCCTGCGGACCGGGCAGGGTCGTCAGCGGATTGCCGTTGTCGTCGCTGCCACCGAAGGTGTGCGGGGTGAAGATCGTCGTGGTCGGCGGGTTCGCGCGCAGGTCGGCGAAGCCCTGACGCAGGACCTCCTCCACCTGGAATACCGTGAAGCGGACCCCCATGGCCTCCGCGAACTCGGCGTCGACGTCACCGTCGGGAAGCGAGCCCGGCAGCTCGAAGCCCTCGAACTGCTCGGTCTGGGTCGCCCCGTTGTAGGTGATTCGACGGACGCACTCCGGCGCCAGGCCACCGCCCGCGCCGTCCCAGGGATGGACGCCCGGCAGCGCACCGCCCAGCGTGTCTCGACGCACGTCGGTGCGGAAGGCGGCCTGGTAGTCGGGCGTGGGCCCCGAGAACGCGGTCTGCTCGAAGAGGATCGCGATGGGATCGAAGCGGTCCCAGGCGTCGGCCTGGCCGTAGTCGTCGGTGGTCGAGAAGCCCGTGGTGTGACAGCCCTGACAGTCGAGCTGGCGGTCGAGATAGATCCGGGCGACCTCGTCCCCCATCCGCTTGCGGCGCGCGTTCTCGTCACCCTTGCCGGCCTGCGTCAGCAGCGGATAGAGATGCGCCCGATACAAGACCGACAGGTCCTTCAAGCGGATCGACGAGTGCGCCACGTCGACCATGTTGAACTCCTGGCTGAGCGGCCAGCCGCCGTCGTCGGCGTCGAAGTAACGCATGACGTTGGCCAGGGTCGGCGTGAACGAGTACCCGAAGGGGGTCGGGTCGTCGTAGCAAGTCTTCGGGTGGGTGCGAGCCCCGTTGCGCTGGATACGAAGATCCTCGAAGAGAACGTCGGTCCAATGGTCGACGTACTCGGGCTGGGACTGCAGGAGCTGAATGGTCGGCCCACGACCGAGCAAGTCACTGATGTCGGTGAGGAGCTCGATCTCGTCCTCGCTCTTCACGGGGCGGCCGAGCAGGTCCGCGGTGGCCTGCACGACGAACGAGCGCTCGCCGTTGTCGTCGACGGGAGGCAGGCCGCAGTTGGTCAGCCCGAGCATGCCGAGCAAGACGACGAGAAGGGAGAGTCGGCGGTGATGGTCTCGATTCATGTCCATGTCTCCTCAGATCCCGAGCAGCTGGGACTTGATGGCGGCGGCCGCGCCCGCCTCGGTGAGGTTGCCTCGACAACGCTGACTGACGTCGCCGATGCCGAAGTTCTCGTTGGCAAACGGATACACGCCCGCCGCCAACATGAGCGCCGACCGAATGTCCGTTGGCGTGAAGCGGCTCTCCACGGTCTGTCCCATGTAGCTCACCGGCTGCGGCTGCGCGGCCGCGTCGGCGGTGAGCCCACCGGCGATGCCCGCCGCCGGAATGGGGCCACCGATGAGCACGTTCACGTAGCCGTTGACCTTGTGGCCCCGACCGCTGTTGGCCGGTCCGTCGAACCAGTTCGACGAGCGACCGAACTCGGTGTTGATGAGGATGAGCGTGTCGTCGAGCGAGACCTTGGTCGCGTCGGTGCCGGTGAGATCGAGGATGTCCGCCAGCGCCGAGCACATGTTCCAGATGTTGGTCGACTGCACTCGGAAGAAGTCCTCCCGAGTCGGGATGTTCCCGCCCCCGTGGCTGTCATAGCCGTGCTCGAGACCCGGATCGATGACGCAGACGTAGCGAGCGTCACCCTGGGTGGGGTTGAGCAGGTGTCGCGCGAGATCGAGGGCCACGCGGGCCCAGTTGTTCTCCGTTGTCGGCGTGCCGAGGCTCGCGCAGGTGGTCGTCGTCGACGGCACGAAGCTCTGCCCCGACAGCAGGGCCTGGAGGTTGCCGGCCGACAGGGCCGTCTCGACCGCCGCCTCGTAGGCCTCGTGAGCGGTCGAGCGCACCGGCGATCCGGTGATGACACCCTGCCAACGCAGCCAGTCGCAGTACTGCGTGCGGTACCAGTCGAGGAGATCGTCCTGCGCGCTGAGGATGCCGCTGCGAGCAAGCTGGCTGAGGAAGGCCGTCGAGCCCATCTTGATCCGCACCGGGCGTGAGTACGCCGGATGCTGTCCCGTGGCCACGGCCACGCGAGACGCCGTCCCCCCTCGCACGCCGGGCTGCAACACCCACGACGCCGGGGTGATGCGTCCCGGGTTGATGGAGAACTCGCGGTGCGCGATGGCGGCGCCGAGCCCGGCCAGACGCGGATTGCCGAGCCGGTTGCCGGTGAGCGCCAGCGGGATGGCCGCCTCGTGCGGCGGGAGATCGTGCTCCATGGCCGACAGGCACAGGCGTGACGTGATGGCCGGATGCCACAACGGCTTGGTCGCGGGCCCCAAGTTCACGCGGTTGCCGAGCTGGTCCCAGCCGAGGAACTGATGGCGGACCGAGCCCTGCGCCGGCGCGTTGGTCGCGCCCTGCACCGGCGGCTGGTTGTCCGAGCCGCCCGTGCAGTGCCAGGTCATGTCCGCCCCCTCGTCCATGCCTCGCCAGAGGAGGTTGCTGGCGTTGTCCTCACCGAGCCAGAAGCTCTCCCAGGGTGAGAAGCCGCCATCGAGGAAGATCTCGAGGACCCGACGGGGCTGATAGCCCGGCGGCATGATCCCCGGCGGGATCGCCCCCCAGGGAGTCGGCGAGCCGGCCGTCGCCGTGCAGCTCGCGAGCGCCGTCTTGGGCAGGGCCCCGGACAAGGCCGCCAGGGCCATCCCCGAACCGAGCTGGGTGAGGAACTTCCTTCGATCGAAACGTGTCATGGGCTCGTCCTCTCGCCGAGCCGCTCCGAGAACGTGCGCTCCGCACCTCGAGGAGGCACGTCCAGGGGCTCGACGCTGGGGAGAACGAGCTCGTCCTCGCGATCTCACGGAGCACGCACCACCGCCCTGCTGGCGACAGGTGCGCTGCGCGAGGCTCTGTTAGTGTCGTTGCCTCATTTCTTGCCCGGAGTCGTCATGCGCTCGCTTCTTCTTCCCCTCTCGTTCTCCGTCCTGCTCACCCCCGCCCTGGCCCAAGCCCAGCTCGGTCGGCGCGTGCCCGTCACGCCGGTCGAACGGGAGCGCCCCACGCCCCCGCGGACGACCGCCCGTGACTCCTCCGCCCGCGCAGGCGAGCTCCGGCTGCACGTGCCCGGCAAGCCCTGGCGCGTGTCCATGCAGCTCCCCGGCTTCGCCGCCGACGTGGAGCGCGACAGCCTCGGTGGTGGCGTGACGATCTCCGCCCACGATCCACGAACGCGCATCACCGCCCGTCTCTACGTCGAGCCCACCCGCGAGGGCTGGACGCCTGGCGATCACGCCGACCAACTGCTCGCCAGCAAGCGCACGTCCGGCTGCGCGATCTCCCGGGTGCGGCAGTCCTCCCACCGCGACGTCGCCCGTCTCCAGTACGTGGTGGACTCCTGTACGGGCCTCCCCGCCGACCTCATGAGCCTGCACGCCATCCGCGTCCACGACGGCACGTGGATCGACGCCGAGGTCACGCAACCGGGAGCTCGGACGAAGGACCTGTCACGACTGCGCTCCATGCTGGCGTCGGTGCGCATCGAAGGCAGCCCGGGTGGCTCGACCACCACCGTGCGGCCGCTTCGCCGCGACGACACGACCGCCGACCGCGCGCGCTCGGGCGTTTCGAGCGCTACCCACGACCTCGTGCTCGACCTGCCCGACGCCGACTGGGCCGTCTGGGTCCACGCGCCCGGCTTCACCATGGGTCGGGCCGAGGAGCTGCCCTCCGGCGGCATCAGTCAGACCGCGCGCCTGGTCCGTGAGCAGGTCGAGATGACCGTGTTCCTGGAGCCGGTCGGCCCCGGCGTGAGCACCGAGGACTATGGCATGCGCGTCATCCAGGGACGCAAGCAGCACGGGCTCTGGCCGGTCGACCTGGCCTTCGACGAAGGCGAGCGTGGGATGCTCGTCCTGAGCTATCGCGTGAAGGAGCTGGACGGCCGCCCCTTCGACCAGACCCACCTCCACGGCCTCATCATCCACGACGAGGCCGCCATCGACGTGAGCTTCACCAAGGTCGACGGCACGCGGCACGACCGTGAGATCTTCAAGCGCATCCTGCGCTCGGTGCGGATCCGGCGGAAGTGAGGGCGAGCCGGTGAGAACACCGGCCCGCCCCGACCGGACTCAGTCCGCCAATCCCGCCCCGGTCACCGTGACCGTGTAGGCGCTGGTCGCTCCGTTGTAGCCGTCCACCCTCAGGAAGTACCGACCCACCGAGCAGTTCCAGCTCCCGCTTTCCGGGTTGGAGGTGGTGTAGCCGCGGGCGACCCAGTTGACCGTGTCGGTCTCCTCATGGAGGTACCAGTCCAGGTCGGCGGAGCTCCCGATGCTCAGCACGATGTCGACGTTCCCGGCGGAGGTGACGTCGAAGTAGAACCAGTCGTCGTCCGTGCTCGCGCTGAGGCTACCGGTCACCCCGACGCCACTGCCCATGGGACCATTCGCCGTCGCCGCGGTGTCGTTGCCCTCGCTCTCGGCGGTGATCGCCGAAGAGCCCGAGCCGGCCTGCACCGAGACGTCGTCGAAGGCGAAGCCGTCGGAGGTCATCGGGTAGTTGTCGTACTGCTGGAACTTGACGACGAAGGTGGCGCTCAGGCTGAGCCCGTTGGCCGCCGCCAGGGCGTCGACGTCGAGGTCGAGCTGCTGCCAGCTGTTGTTGGTGCTGCTGCCTCCGTTGAGGTCGAGCACCTTGACGAAGCTCGCCCCGTCGTCGTCGGAGAAGTAGATCCCGTCCTGGGCGTGGGTCTCGTCGCCGAACTCCTTCCACTGACAGCTCAGGTCGACCTGACTCTCACCGGCGAGGTTCAGCCGTAGCCAGGCCTCGTTCTGCGAGAAGCCACCGCTGGTCGAGTCGTCCATGGTCATGTGGTAAGCCCCGGCGAAGGGAGCGTTGCTGGTCAGCAGTCGGATCCGGCCGTCGTTGGTCGAGCTGGTCGACCAGAAGCCGTCGAGCACTCCCGTCTCGAAGCCGGTGGAGTACGGCAGGCTCGCGTGGGTCCCTCCACCACCGCCCGAGGGCACGTCGACCACCAGCGAGTCGAAGGCGAAGCCGTCGGTCGCGATCGGGTAGTTGTCGTTCTGCTGAAGCTTGATGACGAAGCTCGCGTTGAGGCTCAGGCCGTTGGCCGCCGCCAGCGCGTCGAGATCGAGGGAGACCTCCTGCCAGGTGTTGTTGGTCGTCGAGCCACCGTCGAGGTTCTCCACCTTGACGAAGCTCGCGCCACCGTCGTCGGAGAAGTAGATGCCGTCCTCGACATTGGTCTCGTCGCCGAACTCCTTCCACCAGACGGTGAAGTCGACGTCGGCCTCACCGGACAGGTCCAGGTGGAGCCAGGCCTCGTTGAGCGACTGTGAGCCCGACACGGCCGAGTCCATGGTGAGGTGGTACGTGCCCGACTGCGGCGTGTTGGCCGAGCTGACCTGAATGCGACCGTCGGCGGTCGACGCGGTGGTCCAGTACTGGTCGAGCGAGCCTGACTCGAAACCGGTCGAGTACGGCAGGCCCGCGTGGGGCTGCGACGACGGCGACTCGATCGTGAAGTTGCCATTGCTCGTGTCGTTGATGCCGGGCGCTCCCGCCTCGGAGACCCGCACGCGCCCCTGACTCGTCGGTGCATCCGGGATCGTCCAGCCGTAGCTGCCGTCGTCGGGGGTCGAGCTCGTGATGGTCGTCCAGCTTCCGCCGGCGTTGGTCGAGTACTCGAGGGCCACGTCAGCCACCGTGCCGGTCGAGCTCCAGGTGATGGTCGTGGAGGCCCCCACCGTGAAGGTCTCGCCCCCATTCGGCGCGCTCAGGGTGACGGTGTTGGCCGGCGGCGTGGAGGCCGTCACCGACAGGTCGTCGTAGGCATGTCCGTCGGTGGCGATGGGGTAGTTGTCGTACTGCTGGAGCTTGATGACGAAGTCGGCGTTGAGGCTCAGCCCGTTGCTCGAGGCCAAGGCGTCGACGTCGAGCGTGAAGCTCTGCCAGGTGTCGTTGGTCGTGCTCTGGCCGTTCAGGTCCTGCACCTTGACGAAGCTCGCCCCGGAGTCGTCGGAGAAGTAGACGCCGTCCTGGGCGTGGGTCTCGTCACCGAACTCCTTCCACCAGAAGCTCATTTCGACGGCGGTCTCTCCGGAGAGGTCGAGATGGAGCCAGGCCTCGTTCTGAGCAAAGCCACCGCTCGACGGGTCGTCCATGGCGAGCTGTGCGCTGCCCGTGCGGGGACCGTTGGTGGTCAGCAGGCGCACGCGACCGTCGGAGGTCGAGCTGGTCGTCCAAGCGGCATCGAGCGAGCCGCCCTCGAAGCCGGTCGAGTAAGGCAGGGTCGCCGGGACCACGGTCGGTCCACCGCCGCCGCCACTGCCCACGGCCGCCGCCGCGTTGACGTGGCCGTAGCCGCTGTAGCGGTCCCAGCCCGAGCCCGCCTCGACGTTGACGACGTCGACTGCCGTGCTCGTGAGTTGGTTGCGGACCTGGTCGTGGTTCCAGCCGGGGTTCTGCGACTTGAGGAGCGCCGCGACGCCGGCGACATAGGGCGTGGAGCAGGAGGTGCCGTTGAACCACTGCGAGTACTCGCCGGGATCGTAGCCGGCGGAGCCCGCGATGTCGGTGGTCGGCAGGATGGTCGGCGCGATCAGGTCGACCGCGCCGGACGCGTCCTGGGTGGTCGAGCCGTAGTTGCTCCCCCACCAACGCTCGCCATCACAGGTCCAGCCGTTGGGATCGGTGGAGACACCCGGGTTCACCTCGCCGGAGGACGAGCTGCTGCGCTTGCGGTCACCACAGGGCGACGACGCCCCGACGCCGATGACGTTGGGGTGGTTGGCCGGGTAGCTGATCGAGCTCGCGTTCTCGTTGCCGGTCGCCGCCAGGAGGGTGAGCCCCTGGTTGTAGGCGTAGACCAGCGCCGCGTCGGTGTCGGGCACCGAGGTGGTCGCTGCGCCGAAGCTCATGCTCACGACGTCGGCGCCGTTGTCGGCGGCGTGGGTCACTGCGTTGGTGATGGCCGAGAAGAACAGGCTGCCAGCGCTGTTGGCGATCTTCAGCGGCATGATGCTGCAGCCACCGGCGATGCCGGCCGGTCCGATGCCGTTGTTGGCGATGGCCGCCGCGACACCGGCGCAGGCCGTGCCGTGACCGGGGTCGGCCGAGTCGTCATCGGGGTTGCTGTCGCCGTCGCCATAGTCCCAGCCGGCGACCTGGTTGAGGTCCGGGTGACCGACGTCGACGCCGGTGTCGAGGATCGCGATGACCACGTTCGGATCGCCGTAGCCCTGCGAGCCGTCCCAGGCCGCTTCCGCATCGGCGTCGAAGTCGACGGTGCCGACGGGCGAGCCGCCCGGATGTCCGCCGCAGCCCGTGCAGTAGGACAGGAGCTGACCGCTGTTCTCGTGACCCCAGTGGCTGGGGTGGTCAGGATCATTGGGCACCGCCGCGGGGAACGCCCGCCAGTCCGGTCGGGCGGACGCGACGCTCGTCTCCTGGGCGTAGCGCCCGACCAGCTCGGGGATGTCGGTGCCCTCGGGCACGGTCAGGAGGAACCAGCGCTGCAGTCCCAGGTCCTCGGCGAGCTGACGGTTCTTCAAGTCGCCCACCGCCCGCTCGATGGTCTCGACGTCCGCTTGATGCGAGATCGCGTCCAGCCCCGGCAGGCCCGTGTCGGCCTTGCCGTCCCGGGCGACGCCGGGCGCCAGGACGCTGAGGTCGGACGCCGTCCAGGCCTCCTTGGTGAGCTGGAGCAACACCCGCCGCGGGTGATGGGTCGACAGCTCGAGGCCGGCCTGCCCGGGGCCTCCCTGGGCCGGCGCGAAGACCACTTTCGAGGCGGCCGTGGACGAAGTGGTGAAGCCAATGCCCGCGAGCACGGCAAGAGCGACGAGAAGCGGGAAACGTCTCAACATGCAACCCCCAGGCCGCTCTCGCGCCCCCCGGCAGATTCCGGAAACTGAGAGCTGCACTCAGGGGACGGACAAGCAGCGACCGAAGCCGATCACCAAGAGGGCCATCCTGCGTCCGGCCTCGGAGAGCCGGCAAGCCCCCCGGGGTCCAGGTGGCTCGCGTGCCGAGAGCTGATCACCTGGGACATTTCCGGTATCGCTCCCTCCCCCTTTCGCCCAAAATTCCCAGCTTCGGCGGGGGAGCCTCTCAGGGCCTCTCGCCCACGTCCCCCGAACGGCACCGATCTCAAGCCCCTCCGCTGCCGTCAACGGAGTCCCGTCATGCTCCCGTCGCGTCTCGCGTCCGCCGTCCTCGTCCTGCTCGTCGGCCTGGCCGCTCCCGGCCTGACCCGGGCTCAGCCGACCCTCCTCCATTCATTCGACTTCGAGGACAGCCTCGTCGACTCGGTCAGCGGCGGTGTCCTCACGCCGGCCGGCGGCAGCGTCGACCCCGGGGGCTACGGCTTCGAGGAGGCCCAGGGACTGACGCTCGACGCCGCGCTGACGGACTCCTACACGATCTCGATGCACTTCCGCTTCGACGACGTGACGGGCTACCGGCGCATCCTCGACTTCAAGGGCGGAGCGGCTGATGAGGGACTCTACGTCTTCGGCCCGAAGCTCCACTTCTATGACCTCGAGCTCGACTCGGCCCCGGGCTCCTTCCCGCCCAACGTCTTCAAGCACGTCGTCGTCACCCGCGACCCGCTCACCGATCGTGTCGAGGTCTACCTCGACGGCCAGCCGGCCTTCGGCTTCGACGACCTCGATGACCTCGCGGTGTTCACCTCGGGCCCGGTGTTCTTCATCGATGACGGCAGCGAGAACTCGGGCGGACGCATCATCCAGCTCGACGTCCACGACGGACCGCTGACCGTGGCCCAGGTCGGCGACGCCTACACCGACCTCGAGCCCCCGCCGGTCAACGTGTCCATCGGCCCGATCTCCCCCGGCGCCAGCCTCGCGCTCAACGGCCAGCCGGTCATGGACGGCGGCCTCGCCACGTTCCAGCTCGGCGAGACCCTCGTCTTCGAAACGACGTTCCGCGGTCGGGTCTTCGAGGACGTCGTGGAGGCGCATGACGACATCGAGGTCCAGGTCCACGCCCACGACTTCGCCGACAGCCATCCCCACGACGAGGAGAGCAGCTACGTCTACCTCGACACGGAGTTCGGCTACACGCCTCACGACATCTACGTCTTCACCGGCACCGATCCGCGCGAGTTCGTGTTCGAGATGGACTCGCCGCCCAACGATGCGCCGGTGCGGATTCTCGGCTTCCACGCGACCATGCCGGACGTGACGATCTACGACCTCGGCGTGGGCACCACCGTCGCGGAGCCGGGCCTCCAGCTTCACGGCTACTCGGAGATCTTCTATGGGACCGTCGAGGCCGACGGGAGGCTGGAGCTCGCGACCACCTGCAACGACGAGCTCGGCTCGGCCTTCAACAAGGTCGTGGCTCCGCAAGTCGAGATCGACACCTCCTGCGGTGACGCTCAGGACATCGTCATCCAGGAGCTCATCGCCGACTTCGTCGAGCTCGACGACACCGAGCTGAGCTGGTGGCGGATGGAGATCACCGACCAGTTCTACGTCGACGACTACGACGGCTACAGCCTCAACGACGAGCTCCCCGAGCTCGACATCCTCGCGGCTGACCCGATGCTCTGGTTCAAGGCGCGCAACCCGGGCAAGTGGCAGCTCTGGCCCCTCATCGACATCGCGGGCAGCGGTCGTTCCTGGAACTTCGACAACTACGACTACGAGGACTACAACTTCTGGGAGACGCAGCTCGCCGGCGACTTCCATTGGTTCAACGACGACGACTCCACCGAGCACGCTCACTTACTCGGCCCGGTCACGGCGATGGAGTCCTTCACGTGGCATGCGTACGAGCGCAACACCATCAACTTCTTCGGTGACGACGACGTCTCCTACAACGGTGCCCGCTTCGACGGAGACCAGGGCACCGCTGGCGTGGACTTCTGGAATCCCCTCCTGACCACGCCCGAGCCGGCCGGCTACGGCTACCAGGACGACGCCGGGGCCATCGTCTCTCCCACGGCCCTGCTCGAGCTTCGGGCCGGTCTCTTCGCCACGGCCTTCGACGACGACACCACCATCCGTCTCGCGTCGGGTCAGGACCTGCTGATCACCTCCGACACCGACTTGCTCGTCTTCTCCGGCGACTACGACATCGAGCACCAGGGCGGCGAGGGGCATCACTGGGTCGTCGAGGACGACCTCGACTACCTGGGCCAGGTCCCCACCGACGACTCCTTCGGGATCGAGATCCTCGAGCTCAGCCAGGACCACGACACCATCACCGTGCGGGCCATCAACGACTACGCCGGCGAGGGAGTCGGCGGCGGCAGCGGTGACGAGCTCGCGTCGACCATGTACCTCGCCTATCGGCGCGTGGACGATCACGGCCGTCAGTTCATACGGACGCCGATGAGCTGGCAGCCGGTTTCCGGCGAGTGGACGGCCGAGGTCGTGCTCGACGAGCTGGGCGTCTACTACTTCTTCACGGTCGCCACTCAGAACGATGGCAACTACGGGAAACTGGTCGAACACGCCGTCACCGTCTGCCCCACCCCCGGTGACACGGACGTCGACCAGGACGGCGTCTGCGCGCTTGACGACAACTGCGACGACGTCGTCAACCCCGACCAGGCCGATGATGACGGTGACGGCGTGGGTGACGCCTGCGACAACTGTCCGACCCCCAACGCCAATCAGGCCGACACCGACGAGGACGGGATGGGTGATGCCTGCGATGCCTGCCCCGAAATCACCGCGGCACCGCGCGACCAGCCCGACGACCTGGTCTTCACCGCCGACATCCGCTCGGACCAGCTCCGCACGATCGATCCGCTCACCGGCGACACGCTCTCGCAGGTGAGGCTCTCTCTCCCGGGTCACGGCATCGAGGGCGGCAGCGGTCTCGCCCTCCATCCGATCTCCGGCGAGCTCTACGGGATGCTCCGCCTCGCCGAGACCTCCGACCGTGAGCTCGTTCGTATCGATCACGACACGGGTCTCTGCACGAGCATCGGCAACACGGGCCTGAAGATCGCGTCGATGACCTTCGACTCGGACGGCACGCTCTACGGCCTCACGGGTGATGGCGGCAGCCCCTCGTCCACTCTCTTCACCCTCGACCTCCAGACCGGCTCGCCGACCCAGGTCTGCACGCTCGGCAACGGTGGTGACGGCGAGACGCTCGGCTTCAACCCCGAGGACGGTCACCTCTACCACGGCTCCGGCGGTGACGGCTTCGAGAACCTGGCCTACGAGCGCATCGACGACTTCGGCACCGATGGCTCCTGCACCGTGACGTCGATCGACGCCGACGGCGTTCTCGGCAACAGCGCCGTGCAGACCCTCACCTGGCTACCCAGCGCGGGTGGCTTCCTCTGGAAGCAGGACTTCTCGTCCTCGGGCCCGCTCCTCCTCGTCGGCACCGACGGCAGCGCCACCCAGCTCGGTCGGCTCGACCATCAGGCCCGTGACATGGCCGTCGTCCCCGGGACTCCGCTGGACGACGACGACGACGGCGTGCCGACCCTGGACGACAACTGTCCTTGCACGCCGAACTCGGATCAGTCCGACAGCGACGGCAACGGCATCGGCGACGCCTGCGACGGGATCTGCGAGAGCGAAGACCCCACGGACATCGACGGCGACACCGTCCTCGACGACTGCGACCCTTGCATCGACAGCGACGGTGACGGCTTCGCCGATCCGGCCTTCCCCAGCCGAGCCTGCTCCATCGACAACTGCCCCGACACCTTCAACCCGGATCAGGCCGACAGCGACTCCAACGGCATCGGTGACGCCTGCCAGGTCCCGCCGGTCATCCGCTTCCTCGAGGTGCTCCAGGACGCCAGCAACCCGACCGACCTCTCGTTCGCCCTGTTCGCCAACGACGAGCTCGGCCCCATCGTCTCCATCGAGTACTGGATCGACGACGCCAGCGCCATCGTGCTGCCGCTGATACCGCCCGAGTCCGAGCTCGACGTCATCATCCCCTTCTCAGTCGATGGTCTCGCTCCGGGACGTCACGAGCTCTTCGTTCGGGTGGAGAGCTCCACCGGTGAGGTCTCCCTCGTCCGCTCGGAAGAGTTCCTCGTCTCCCTCGGACCGATCCCCGTCATCCTCGTCCCCGGCTACCACCTCTCCGAGGCCGGTGCGCATCCGGAGCAGGTCGAGACCTGGAAGACGAACATCGAGGAACGGCTCGAGCGTCCGGCCTTCATCGCCACCGGTCAGGACTCCTGGGCGACTCCGCTCGCGAACTCCGTCGGTCTCGCGACCACCATCGACCTGGCCCTCGACGCGACCGGCGCCTCCCAGGCCGACATCCTCGCGTTCGACGCGGGTGGCTTCACCGCTCGTGAGTACCTCGAGCGTGAGGGCGGCGAGCTCGTCCGCCGACTGGTCATGGTCGGCACGCCCCACGAGGGTTACGAGCTGGCCGACGTGCTCTACCAGGTCCTCGGTCAGCTCGCGGGCCTGGGCAACGCCGACGCCACTGATCGTCTCGCCGAGGACCAGGCCTTGCCGACCCTCACTCAGGCGGGCGCCCGGGCCTTCAACCTCACCCATCGCGGTCTCGACCAGTTCCCGGACGTGACGGTCACCCTGCTGGCAGGTCAGCGCCCGCCGGAGCTCGACGACGACCTCGTCCCTCTGAGCTCGGCTCTCGCTCTCTCCGGCGCCAACGTCAGCTCGCGGGTCTTTCGCTCGGTCACCACCGCGAGCCCCATGCACTGGCGCGCGTTGCTCACCGACGACGAGTTCTTCGACGACTTCATCGCCCCCGCCCTCGGCGGCGTGCCGGTGGACGATCTCGAGCTCCTGGCCGCCGTTGGGAACGGC
Organism: Acidobacteriota bacterium; assembly: GCA_039029535.1. Lineage (GTDB taxonomy): Bacteria > Acidobacteriota > JBCCFW01 > JBCCFW01 > JBCCFW01 > JBCCFW01. The sequence continues at coordinate 25,442 of JBCCFW010000050.1, read as the reverse complement.
ACGGGTGGCGTCAGTCAGCGCAGCATCCGCTCGACCCGTCTCGTGCTCATGGAAGAGGGCGAGGGCACGGGCAAGTTCACCACCGAGGTCACCGTGGGCGCGGCCGACTCGGTCACGCTCACCGAGTACGTCACCGAGGGTGACGTCGCGCTCAGCCTCATGAGCCCCTCGGGCAAGCTCATCGGCCCCGAAGAGGCGGCCATCGATCCGATGGTGTCCTACGTCGAGGGCAGCTCGGAGGACGGTCTCTCGCTGGCGAAGTTCGCCATCACCGATCCGGAGCCAGGTGCCTGGACCCTCTCGGTCGACACCGACGGCAGCGGCTTCCCCTTCGGCAAGTTCACCGAGGAGAACGAGCTCGAGACCACCTTCGGGCTCGACGCCGACAGCTACCCAGCGGGTGCTGCGGTCACCGTCGGTCTGACCGTCGAGCCGGCGGGCACGCCGGTCACCGGAGCCGCCGCGACCTTCTTCGGCCCCGACGGCACGACGCTCGGCCCGCTGCCCCTGGGCAGCCTGGGTGGTGATGCCTACCAGGGCATCCTCCCCTCGCTCCCGGGCGTGCTCGGCCGCTGGAGCGTCGAGATCGTGGCCAACGGTCAGTTCAACGGCGCGGCCTTCCAGCGTGGGTCGACCCTGCTCTTCGACGTGAACGCCGGTGAGATCAGCTCGGCGGGCAGCTTCGGCGAGGAGGTCGTCATGGACGGCGCCGAGGTCACCGCCCTGCTGCTCGACGTCGACGTGAACGTCAACCAGCCCGGCGTCTACCTCGTGGCCGGCAAGCTCACCAGCCCCAACGGCGAGCCGGCGGGCGAGTCGTCCTTCCTGCTCGACGCGGTGGGCACCGGCGTGCTGACCGGCAAGCTCGCCTTCGGCGCCGAGTTCGTCGCGGCGGCGGGCAGCTCGGGCGCATTCACGCTGTCGGAGCTCACGCTGGCCAAGACCGAGCCTCAGGTGTCGGTGGTCTCGCAGGTCATGGACGCGTACCAGACGGCGAACATCGACGTGTCGAGCTTCCCGGTCGACTCGGAGCCGGGTCTCTCGATCACCTCACCAGCACCGGACACCGGCCTGGTGCGGGACGCCTTCACGTTGACCTGGCTCGACAGCGATCCCGACAGCGACGCGCGGATCTCGTTCTTCCTCGACGACGACGCCGTCGGCTTCGACGGGGAGCCCATCCCCGGCGCCCAGGATCTCTCCGAGGACGACCCGGCCAACGCGCTGGCGCTGGCGGCCGAGTTCCTCGAAGGTCTCGCCGAGGGCGAGTACTTCATCCACGGCGTCATCGAGGACGGCGAGCACTCGGTGGCGGTCTACGCCGCCAACCCGCTGGAGATCGGTCTCGACTCCGACGGCGACGGCCTGCTCGACAGCTTCGAGATCGCCGCCGGCCTCGACCCGTTCAGCAACGACTCCGAGTCCGACACCGACGGTGACGGCTTGCCCAACGCCTTCGAGGCGGGCATCGGCACCGACCCGGGCAACTTCGACACCGACGGCGGCGGCGAGTCCGACGGCCGTGAGCTCCGCTACGGACGCGACCCGCTCGAGGCCGGCGACGACGTCGCCTTGCCCCTCGGCTCGGAGCTCGGCGACCTGTCGAGCCCGCCCGACGGTCGAGTGACGGTCGGTGACGTCGTGCGGATGCTCCGGATGGCCGTGGGCATCGAGGCGCCGACGCCCGAGCTCGTCATCCGTGGCGACCTCTCACCGGCGCTCCTGGTCGACGACTCGGAGGTGCCGGCGCTCTACTACCGGCTCGGTGACACGCAGCTCGACATCAGCGACGTCGTGCTCATGCTCCGCGACGCCGTCGGTCTCATCGAGATCGTCGAGGCGCCGTGAGCTCGGGGAGGAGCCCCGTCGGCCGCGTCGACGCCGGGCTCCTCCCCCGAAGGCCGAAGCAGCTTCGAGCACCGTGACCATGACCCCCGACACCGTCCGTGGCTGCCTCCTCGGGGTCGCCGTGGCCGACGCGCTCGGTCTCCCCTACGAGGGTCTCTCCCCTCGTCGGGCCGCCCGCCTGCTCGGACCACCCACCCGACATCGCCTCCTCTTCGGACGAGGCATGGTCTCCGACGACACCGACCACGCCCTCCTGGTCCTCACCGCCCTCACCCGAGCCGAAGGCGATCCGGAGCGCTTCCGCGACGCGCTAGGTCGTGGACTCGCCCGTTGGTTCCTCGGCCTCCCCGCCGGCGTCGGCCTCGCCACGCTCCGCGCTTGCTGCAAGCTCCTGGTCGGCGTGCCGGCGAGTCGCTCCGGCGTGGTCTCCGCAGGCAATGGTCCCGCCATGCGTGCGCCGCTGCTCGGCCTCGTCGCCTCCACGGACGACGCGCTGCTCCCCTGGGTCGAGGCCTCGACGGCCCCGACCCATCGCGATCCCCGCGCTCTGCACGGCGCTCTCGCCATCGCCCTGGCAGCCCGCCTGGCGGCGACGCACGACGACCCGTCCGACGGCTCCTACTCGAAGCGCCTGCGACGGCTCCTGCCACCTGACGCCGATCCGCTGCTCCTGGATCGCATCGAGCACGCCGAGCGCTCGGTCACCGACGGCGCGAGCACGGCGACCTACTCACGCGAGCTCGGCTTCGAGTCGGGTGTCGGTGGCTTCGTCCTCGACTCGGTGCCCGTCGCGCTCCACGCCTGGCTCGCCCACCCGACCGACTACCGTGCCGCCGTCGAGGCCGTCATCACCTGCGGTGGCGACGCCGACACGACGGCCGCGATGACCGGGGGGATCGTCGGTGCGCGCGTGGGCGCCGAGGTGTTGCCGACCGATCTCCTCGACGGGCTGCTCGAGCATCCCTGCACGGTCGCGTGGATGACGGCTCAGGCCGATCGACTCCATCGCACGCTGACCGGCGAGCACGACCCCGCACCGAGCCTGCCGGTCCTGCGTCGTCTCCCCCGCAATCTCTTTCAGCTCGCCGTCGTGCTCACCCACGGATTCCGACGACTCTTCCCACCGTACTGAAGCGTCCTTCTCGGTCTGTTTAGTTTCCCTGTCAGGTTTTCCTCCGCCGGCTGTACTACTCAATGAAGCCGGAGAGCACCGGCAAGGGCGACGCCCGGAGACGCTGCGGAGGCGGGTCCCCGAGAGTCGCACCGGAAGCTCACCGTCCGGTTTCTTTCCATTCGAGTTTTCCAGCGGGACCGCCTTGCAATGTCGACGAGGTGAGGTCCTTCCTCTCCAGCGCGGCTCGTGCCCACGGGCAACGCCAGCGAGCCGTCCGCTCGAGTGAGGTCACCCGCACGACCTCACCGACACCTGACCCTGGCCCGGTTCGGCGACCGGGTCAGGGTCACTCTTTTCGTTCCGCCCCCCCTGCTCCAGCCATGGCCGACGCTCCGGTTAGGATGAGCCTCTCTCTCGAGGCCCCATGGCGGACACACCGCAACACGTCGGCAAGTACCCGGTCGAACGACTCCTGGGTCGAGGCGGGATGGGCGAGGTCTGGCTCGCCCGCAACCCGGACCTCGACATCCCGGTGGCGATCAAGACCCTCCCGAGTCATCTCTCCGGAGACGGTGACTCGTTCGTGAGCCGCTTCCTCTCCGAGGCTCGGACCGCCGCCCGGCTGAACCACGAGAACGTCGTCCGCACCCACGATGCCGGCACCGACGATGGCCGGCACTACATCGTCATGGAGCACGTCGGCGGTGGCAGCGTGCGGCAGCTCCAGGAAGCCCGCGGTGGCGCGCTCTCACCCGCCGAAGCCGTCGGCATCGTCACGAGCGTGGCGCGGGGGCTCGAGGCGGCGGCGAAGCTCTCGATCGTTCACCGCGACATCAAGCCCGACAACATCCTGCTCGACGAGGACGGGACGCCGAAGCTGGCGGATCTCGGTCTCGCCAAGCAGGCCGGACAGGACGGAGCGGACCTCACCGGCACCGGCATGTCGATCGGCACGCCTGGCTACATCGCCCCCGAGCAGGCCCTGGACTCGAAGCGAGCCGATGCGCGGGCGGACATCTACTCCCTGGGCGCGACGCTCTACCACCTGGTCACCGGTCGCCAGCCCTTCGTAGGTGAGAGCGCATTCTCAATCATGATGAAGCACGTCAACGAGCCGCTGGTGTCCGCGGACGTGCTCGAGCCAGAGCTTCCTGGCCCGCTCGCCAGGCTCATCGACAAGATGATGGCGAAGGATCCCGACGATCGTCATCAGACGGCGAGCGAGCTCGTCGGCGAGCTCGAGGCCCTCGGACTCACCAGTCGCGGGCCCTCCGCGCCCACCCTCCCTCGACCGACGCTCGCCGAGTCTCCCTCCTCGCCGGAAGCGCCCACCGAAGCCCTCGCAGCCCCCGCTCCAGCGACCATGCGACCGCTCGCTTTCCGACGTTTCCTCGGCGGAATCGTCGATGTTTTCGTGACGGGCCTGCTCGGCGGGCTCGTCCCGGTCGGCCCCGATGGATTCTGGCTGCTCTTCATCCCCTACGCCGGGCTCACGACCGGTTGGCGTGGTCGAACCCTCGGTCAATGGGCCGCTGGTCTCCGCACGGTGAACCAGCAGGGAGGGCGGCTCGGCTGGGGCGGCGCCTTCCTTCGCGCCGTCGGCTGCCTCGTGTCGGCACTGCCGGTCGGCCTCGGCTTCCTCTGGGCGCTGTTCGACCGTCACGGCGAGACCTTCCACGACAAGATCGCCCGCAGCATGGTCGTGCGAGCGGCCCGACGCTGAGGCCTCCGGAAGTCCGCGTGGTAACCTGCCGCCGTTGCTGCCGTAGGCCCGAGTGCCGGTGAGATCACCCGGGTGACGAGGAGGTTCCTCCATGAGTCGAGACAAGTGCCCCAAGTGTCCGGCCATCCTGTTGGACGTCGAGCAGGAGGGTCTCCACACGAGCGCCTGCAAGGAGTGCGAGGGCTCCTGGATCGACATCAGCCTCCTCGACCACATGCCCGAGCGGGAGCCACGCGCCGACGAGGTCGTCCGGGTCTTCACCGCGCTCGCCACCCAGGAGCTCGAGTCGTCGGGCCACACCTGCCCCCGCTGCCCCGAGCCCCTGCTCCAGGGGAGCTATGGTGACGTCGAGGTCGACGTCTGCCGTCGCTGTCGAGGCGTGTTCTTCGACCGCTTCGAGCTCGCCAGCGTCTTCGACCCGAACACGACACGCCCCTGTCCCAAGTGCCCTGCACCGATGCGCACCGAGGACGTCAACTCGATCCCGACCAACTACTGCCCCGGCTGCAACGGACGGTGGATCGACGTGCCGACTCTCGAGCACGCCATGGTCCCGTCGCGGAGGGTCGAGATCACCCGCGATGCCCTCATCCACGCCTTCACGTCCATGTCGGGCAAGGACACCCGCGACACCGACTACGACTGCCCGACCTGTGACGCGAAGCTCGGCGCCCGCGATCACCAGGAGGTCGAGCTCGACATCTGCTTCCCCTGCCGTGGGCTGTTCCTCGACGTCGGCGAGATGAACGAGCTCGCCGGCCAGGACGCCGAGTCCGATGGCCCGGTCGGCGTCCTCGTGTCGGCCATCGGGCGGGCGCTGAAGTCAGACTAGATCGCCGCCTGGCGGGGTCTTCCGACCCGTCCCTGAGAAAAATCGACACCTCCGTGCTCCCCGAGTGTCACGTCTCGGGGGGCTCCGCCTTCTTCCTATCGGAGAGCGGTGGAGCGCACGGCGTCGTCGCGACGTGGTCAGCCCCGATCCCGGGGCTCCCTGGCGTGCCTCCCCCGCCTGACGTTATTTTTCTCACCACGCAACATCAGGTTCGACAGCCCGGGCCATGGCGCCGCAGCGAGACTTCTCATCGAGAGTCCGGGCGAGGGAGTGGTCATGGCCTCTCACCTGCCTCGCCGACCCCGTCTCGCTCCGACAGCACGCGCGCTCACGGTCCTCCTGGGGATGCTGCTCGTCGTCCCGACGCTGCGGGCCGAGACCTGCGGCCCGACGCTCACTCCCATCATCCTCGACGGCGAGTTCGGTGACTGGCTTCCCGTCCTCACCAACCCGCTCAACGTGTCGCTCGATCCCGACGGCTCCACTCTTCCCTGCGGGGAGAGCCTCGATCGCGACTGCACCATCGCCCCGCTCCCGCTCGACCTCCGAGCCTTCGCGTACACCTGGGACGAGACGCATCTCCACGTCTACCTCGAGCGCTACTTCCCGACCCGCGACTCGATGCAGTACTGGCTCTACCTGGATCGTGGAGACGACCAGCTCTTCGATGGCGCGACCGCTCCCGACGGCGACCTCCGCGTCCGCATCAACTGGCTGAGCACCTTCGCGTCGTACGAGGTCGTCACGACCATCGAGACCTTCACCTCGGTCGGTCGTCAGCATCCGATGGTCGACTTCGAGCGACGCGAGTGCGGTCCCGCCGGTGACCAGCCCTGCGCCGACGGTCACGTCGTCGGCATGACCGGTGACACCTGGGCCAGCCTCGGAGCCTCCCCCCTCAACTGCTCCGGCGGACAGTGCGCCCGCGCCACGCAGCTCGAGATCTCGCTTCCCTGGGATCGTCTCGGTCTCGCTCCCGGAAGCCCACTCGCCCTCCACGTCGCCGCCTCGGCGAGCACCGTCGGTCTCCCCGATGCCCTCGTGGAGAACCTGGGAGGACGCGACGGCGGCCCGGGCAGCACCGGTCACCACTGTCATCGACTCGATCCGGCTCACGAAGCCGTCCCCACCGACATCGACGAGGCGTCCGAGCTCCCGCATCGCGTCACCAACCTCGGCAATCGGGCCGACACCTTCGACCTCTTCGGCATGTCGCGCCACGGCTGGCAGCTTCACTACCTCAGCGACCCCGACGGTGACGGCGACTCCCTCGACGGTGAGGTCATGGCGATCGACGCCAACGGTGACGGCGACTTCGACGATCCCGATGACCGTCTCGACGCGCGCTTCGACAGCAACGGCGACGGTCGTCTCGACACCGGCCTGCTCGCAGGCGGCTCCGGCGTCGCGCCCGGTGACAGCTTCCACTTCGTGCTCGAGGTCTTCGGCTCGGAGACCGGCGTGGAGGACTTCCGCGAGTGGATCGACCTGCACGCGGAGTCAGAGGCGAGCGGTGGCGTCCGCTCCGTGCGGGACGTGCTCTACGTCTCGCGACTGGTGACCCTCAAGAGCCAAGCCAAGTCGGTGTTCTCCGGTCGCGCGCCGACGCGCGTTCCCTATCCCTTGCAGGTCGTGAGCCACGACTGGGATCCCGACTGGGGCATTCGCACGGTCACGTCCTCCGCCCGCTGGGAGACGTTCTTCTACACGGACCCGGACTGCAACGGCGATCGCTCCGACGGCGTGGAGGTCAGCGAGGCCTTCGAGATCGATCCCCGGGACGAGACCTGCCTGGTCGCCGAGGTCGAGGTGCCACCCGACACGCCGAACGGGACCGTCGACGTCACGACGGTCCACCCGGGTCGAAGCACCGCGCTCGGTGCCGTCCTCACCACCACCGTCGTCCCGAGCCTGGAGCTCAGCCCCGATCACACGGTGCTGAACGGGCTGGTCAAGTACGGCAGCCCCTCGTCGTCGGTGCTCTTCGCTCACCGCCTCGTCAACAACACCGAGCTCGACGACCGCTTCGCGGTGAGTCATCTCTCGAGCCTGGGCTTTGCCACCTCCCTCTTCACCGATCCCGACGGTGACGGCAATCCTTCCGACGGCGAGCTCGTGCCTTCGGGCAGCTCGACACCATCGGTGCCGTCCTTTGGTGGCGTGCTCCCCGTCGTCCTCTCCGTCGAGGTCGGCGACGTTCCCACCGGCTCGCTGGAGCGCACGGAGCTCTTCGCCGTCTCCACGGCCACCGGTGACTTCCGCACCGTTCTCGACGAGACCCGCGTCGGCAATCTGGTGAGCTTCGAAGACGCCGGTCGGACGGTGCAACGCACGTCGTTTGCTCCCTGCGACACGATCTACGTGAAGGCCCGCGGCCTGGAAGCCTCTCTGGTCGATCGCTATCAGCTCCTCTGGCTCGACCCCGCCGCCCGCGTCCTGCGACGCAGCGTGCTCAGCTCGGACGGCCTGGGCGAGGCGGACGACGCGTTGGAGCTGAGCCTCGGTGACCTGGACGGCTCGTGGACCCTCTCGCTGCGCACTTGCTCGGTGGCCTACGCCTCGTCGGGGGCCTGTGCCGGCACGGAGTCGATCGTCGACGGCATCGAGCTCATGCTCGACAACGCCGCAGCGGTGAGCGAGCTCGCCAGCGATCGCGCGGTCTACCGCCGAGGCGATCGCTTCACGGCTCGGGCGACCTTCGTCAACGACAGCCCCGTCACGACCTTGGCCGACACGCGGGTCGACTTCACCCTGCTCACGCCGGACTCCAGTCACTACTGCGACGCCGACGGGGTCTTCCAGCCGTTCCATCCCGAGGCCTTCACCCAGGCGCTCACGCTCGACCTGCTTCCGAGCGAGCGCACGACCGAGGAGCTCGTGCTGCCCGAGGTCTCGTTCCCCGCGCCCGGCGCCGACTACCTGCTCCGCGTCCGGTGGAATGATCCCTGTGGCGCCGTGCTGCTGGTGACCGACCTTCCCTTCGCGGTCGAGGCAATCCCGGAAGACTGCACGAACGGCACCGACGACGACGGCGACGGGCTCGTCGACTGCGACGACGTCGACTGCGAAGCAAGTGCCGGATGTCGCGGCGGCCTGGCCGTCAGCCGACGCTTGCGAGTCGTCGACGGAGTCCTCGTCCCCTCCCTCGCGGAGGTCCTCGATCCGAGCTGCGCGGCGCCCGGCGTGCGGCTCTGTCTCGACGGTCCCGAAGACGAGCGGGTGCCCGGACCAGTCGACGGCCTCATCCTTCCCGGCGCCGCCCTCTCTAACAGAAACCGATCGCTCTGGCTGTTCGAGCACGAGGGCTCCGACGCGACGCTCTTCGTTCGAAAGTCGGGGTCAGATCTCGTGTTTTCCGCAGGTTGATGGTCCCCTGACCGCCGAATTCGGCCACTTCGAGTTCTTCCGCCCCGAGCGTCAGAAAAACATGGCACCGGGTGCAGGCGCGCGTCATGTTCATTAGGAAATGACAGCCTGCGCTCCGTGAGGGAGTCGGGTTGCGGACCGACGGCCAGCTCGCTGGGAGCGACGGGTCCGGAGCCTCTCCCCCGTCCCGACATCACCGTGTGCCCACGCTTCGCCATCAGCTCGGGCCGGTCCCTGGACGACCCTGCCCTGTCGAGCGCCGAGAGGCCCGCCCCCTGGGCCTGGCTCGGCCTGCTCGTCCTGACTCTCGCGCTGGCAGTCCCCGACACCCGGGCTCAGGGCTGTGGCCCGACGCTCACCAGCATCACTCTCGACGGTGAGTTCGACGACTGGGTTCCGGTGCTCACCAACCCGGCCAACGTCTCCTTCGACTCCGACGGCTCCTCCCTCCCCTGCGGCGTCAGCCTCGATCGCGATTGCACGATCACCAACGCCCCTCTCGACCTCCGCGCGTTCGCGACCACCTGGGACGACCAGAACCTCTACTTCTATCTCGAGCGCTTCGTGCCGACTCGCGAGTCGATGCTCTACTGGATCTACCTCGACCGCGACGACGACCAGCTCTTCTCGGGTGGACCGGCCGGTGTCGGCGACCTGCGCATCCACCTCAACTGGCTGAGCGTGTTCTCGTCCTACCAGGTCGAGGTGGCCATCGAGAACTTCCTGACCGGCGGCGTCGAGCACCCCATGGTCGACGGCAGCTCGCTGAGCTGCGGTCCGACCGGTGATCAAGCCTGTGCCGACGGTCACTCCGTCGGCGGCAGCACGGACCGCTACAGCCGCTCCGCCGGTGTCTCGAACTGTCTCACCGGGACCTGCGCCCGGGCGACCCGGCTCGAGGTCGCCATCCGCTGGGATCAGCTCGGCCTCGTCCCCGGCACGCCGCTGTCCTATCACGTCGCTGCCTCGGCCCCTGGCGGCGCGTGGCCCGACTCGATCGAGGACAACCTCGCGGGCCCCAACGGCGGTCCGGGCAGCACGGGGTTCAACTGTCACGCGATCGGGCCCGATCTCGACGTCTCCGTCGATGATGGCCACGTCGCGGTGCTCGCCCACCGTCTCGACAACCTGGGCAATCGCGAGGATCGCCACGACATCTGGGCCGTGTCGCGGATCGGCTGGCCACTCCGCATCCTCGGCGATCCCGACGGTGATGGCGATGCCGAGGAGGCCGACTTGCTCGCCGTGGACTTCAACGGTGACGGCGACTTCACCGACCTCGGCGACTATCTCGACCCGCTCGCCGACACGAATGGCGACGGCCGACCGGAGCTCGGTCCACTGTCAGGTGGTTCCGGCACGGCGATCGGAGGGAGCGCCGGACTGGTGGTGGAGGTGGCGACTTCCGGCAGTCCGGGCGAAGCCCAACGTGACCGCATCGAGGTCTTCGCCCGCTCGCATGCCAGTCTCGATGTCCGCTCGACCGTCGACGTCTTGCGCGTCTCGCGCATCTCGGTGTTCCCCGACCAGGAGCGATCGATCTTCTCGGGGCCGGAGCCCCGCATCGTCCCCTACCCGTTGTCCATCCGTAGCTGGTCCTTCGACCCCGACGTCGGCGTTCGCAGCTCGGAGTCGACGGCCGGTTGGACGACTCGGATCTACAGCGACCCGGACTGCGACGGTGATCGCAGCGACGGCCTCGACATGACGGAGACGCTCGACATCCCGCCGACCTCGCTGACCTGCGTGGTCGCCGAGGTCGAGGTGCCCGCCGACACGCCGGACGGCACCGTCGACGTGACGGTCATCGAGGCCGGCAGCGGCAACAGCGTGGGTGCCGTGCTCATGACGACCGTCGAGCCCAGCATCGAGCTTCGCCCGAGCCACACGGTCGACAACGGCCTGGTGAAGTACGGTGCTCCCCTCGGCTCGGTGTTCTTCGCCCACCAGCTCGTCAACAACACCGAAGACGACGATCGCTTCAACATCAGCCACCTGTCCGACCTCGGTTTCGGGACCGCGCTCTACACTGACCCCGACGGCGACGGGAATCCAGCCGACGGCGAGTTGATCTCGGACGGAAGCCTGAGCCCTCCGATCGCCGCCTACGGTGGCGTGCTGCCCCTCGTGCTTCGAGTCGACATCGGCGACGTGCCCCCCGGAGTGCTCGAGCTCACCGAGCTGTTCGCGGTCTCCGACAACACCGACGAGTTCCGGACCGTCGCCGACGAAACCCTGGTCGGCAACCTCATCAGCTTCGAAGATTCGGGCCACCTGTTGCAGGCGACGGTCTTCGCTCCCTGCGAGACCATTCACGCGCGAGCCGTGGGCCTCGAGGAGTCTCAGCCCGAGCGCTACCAGCTCCTTTGGCTCGATCCAGACGATCGCGTCTTGAGGCGGACCGTCCTCTCGTCGGACGCACGTGGTGAGGCGGACGACGCGCTGGAGCTCAGCCTGGGCGACCTCGACGGCGAGTGGACGCTCGCGCTCCGCACCTGCTCCCTGCCCTACATCCCGGCCGGCGCCTGCCCCGGCGTCGAGTCGGAGGTCGAGACGATCACGGTCGTCGTGGACAACCCGACGACGCTCGACGAGCTGAGCACCGTCCAGTCGACGCACGCCAACGGTGATCGCGTGTCGGCCACGACCGTGCTGCGCAACGACAGCGAGGTCGCAGCGCTCACGGGAACGCGGGTGGAGCTGGTCGTGATGACCCCGAGCCAGGACCTCTATCTCGACGGCGACGGGGTCTTCCAGCCCGTCGAACCCGGTGTCGCTTCCCACGTGCGGACCGACGTCGATGCCGCACCGGGTGAGAGCGTCCGGGTCGAGTTCGAGCGCGTGGTCCCGCTCTTCCCCGAAGACGCCGACGACTACCTGCTCCGCGTCCGGTGGATCGATCCCTGCGGCGCGATCTTGCTCCTGTCCGACCACCTCTTCGCGGTCGAGACCGTGAGCGAGGAGTGCGGCAACGGAATCGACGACGACGGCGATGGCCTCACCGACTGTGAGGACTCCGACTGTGACGCCGTGTCCGCCTGTCAGTCCGGTCTCGCCGTGAGCCGCTCGGTGCTGGTGACACCCGCCGGCTACCATGCCGCCCTGGCCAGTGTTCTCGATCCCGGCTGCGCAGCCCCCCTGCACCGTCTTTGCCTGGACGGCCCGGACGACGAGCGGATCCTGGGTAGCCCGGACGGCCTGCGGCTCGTCGACGAGGCGCTCTCCGACGGCACGCCGTCGCTGTGGCTCTACGAGCACTCCGACGACGTCATCGTCGAGCTGGTGCGCGACGGCGACGACCTGGTCTTCACGACGCGCTAGCCGTCTCGCGACGCACGCTCCGTCACGCGTCGTTTTTTTCAGCGTCAGGTTCTCCGCCCTGACGGGTTGTGTTCGAGGTAACCGAGCGGCCCCGACCCCACGTCGGCCGCGGAGTCACCTTCACGACCCACTCCCACGCTCGACCTCGTCGTCGACGTGCCGCACCGCGGAGGACCGCCATGTCCGGTCAGCTCTCGAAGTCTCTCTCACTCCTGCTCGCGATCGTCGTCGCATCCCTGCTCGCATCCCCAGCCCGGTCCGCCTCGACCTGGGTCGAGGTGGCCAAGCTCACCCCGACCAGCATTTCACCCTCGGCCTACGGCGCAGGCATCGCCCTCGACGGAGATCGCGCCGCGATCAGCGCCGTGTGGGAGGGCGACGGGGTCATCCGCATTCAAGAGCGCAACGTGGGAGGCCTCGAGGCCTGGGGTGAGGTCGCGAGCTTCACGGGCCCTGGCGCCGACGCGGTGTTCGGCCTCCACATGTCCCTCGAAGGCGATCGCCTGCTCCTCGGCTCCCCCGGTGACGACACCCTCGGCATCGACGCTGGCCTCGCCTACATCTACGAGCGAGATGCCTCTGGAGCCTGGAACGAGGTGATCGAGCTCTCCGCATCCGACGCCAGCTCCGCGGGCTTCTTCGGCGACTCAGTCGCGCTGCACGGCGACTTCGCGCTGATCGGCGGCGATGGCGGGAACGGCGGTGCGGTCTACGTCTTCTACCAGTTCGCACCGGGCGTCTGGCTCGAAGTCGAGAAGATCACGTCACCTGGCGGGCCCCCCTTCCCTGGCTTCGGCGAGTCCATCGATGCCGACGGCGGCGTGCTCGCAATCGGCGCTCCCTTCGACTCCACGTTGGGCTCGTCAGCCGGCTCGGCCATGCTGATCTCGGCAGCCACCGGCCCGCTCGCCGTGCTCACGGCCTTCGACGCAGCCGTCGGCGACAACTACGGCATCTCCGTCTCGATCTCCGGGGACACCGTCGCCATCGGTGCCTCCAACAAGAACGGCGGTGAGGGAGCGGTGTACCTCTACGGCGCCGACGTCGGCGGGCCCGGCGCGTGGGGTCTCATCACCACGGTCGCCGCGGCGACCCCGACCGCCGATCACTTCTTCGGCTCGCGCGTCGCGCTCGACGGCGACACCTTGGTGGTCTCGACCCTCCCGGACTTCGCGACCAGCGACGCCGGCACGGTCCACGTGTTCTCCCGCAACGAGGGTGGTCCGGACTCCTGGGGCCTGGTGAGCCAACACTCCCCCAGCGGCCTGATCAACGGCGACTTGCTCTTCAGCCTCGACCTCGACGGCGACACCTTCATGGTCGGCGCCGTCTTCCACGACGAGGCGGCCGTGGACGCCGGCGCGACCTGGGTGTACCGCTTCGTGGACGAGACCATCGACACCGACCTCGACGGCGTGGCCGACTTCGAGGACAACTGCCCGCTCATCGCCAACGCCGGCCAGGAGAACTCCGACACGGACTCTCTCGGCGACGCCTGTGACAACTGCATCGACGCGGCCAACGAGGACCAGGCCGACACCGACGGCGATGGGGTCGCCGACGCCTGCGACAACTGCCCCCTCGTCCCCGACGCCTCGCAACAAGACGGTGACGGCGACGGCATCGGCTACTTCTGCGACAACTGTCCCAACACCTGGAACGTCCACCAGGACGACGTCGACGGCGACGGCGTCGGTGATGCCTGCGACAACTGCGCCGACGTCTCCAACCCCGACCAGGCCGACACCGACGTCATCGGCGGCTCCAACGACGGCGTGGGCGACGCCTGCGACAACTGCGTCGACCTCCCCAACCCCGATCAGGTCGACGCCGACCAGGACGGGCTCGGCAACCTCTGCGACAACTGTCTCTCGGTGCCCAATGTCGACCAGCTCGACTCCGATGACGACTACATCGGGGATACCTGCGACAACTGCCCGTTCGTGTCCAACTCCAACCAGGATGACGGGGACGGTGACGGACTGGGCGACGCCTGTGACCCCACCCCCTAACCCGGACGGTTCATGAGTCTCCTGCTGCGTGACCAGATCTGCTGCCTGCGAAGGGCGTACTCGCCTCTCGGTCCTCAACGCACCGTCAAGTGCGCTTCCGGGCCTCGAGACTACGTTCGCCCCTCTCGGCTAGCACCTCCGGCCACTCGCGACGAACACTCATGAACAGTCCGGGCTCCCGGCGTCGTCCAGCTCACGCCGCTCCTGAGACGGCTCCACGGGTCCCCTCCCGTGGGGCCGTCGCTTTTCTTGCTGGCTACCAGCTCGCGAGACGACGGCCGGGCGAGGAGCGTCCCCGTCGGCGCTCGCTCGCCGCTCGTCCACGAGGTGCTGCCTCCTCCATCGCCCCCGACACCAGCAGCATCCGTCCGCTTCGGTAGCCGTTCACCGCCGACCAAGCCGAGGTCAGCAGGAAGTCGATGCTCCCGTCGCCGTCGACGTCGCCCATGCCGGTCGCGTCGAAGCCGAAGGTCTCGCCGTCGAGCCGACCGGTCCAGCTCCGAAGCACCGAGCCGTCCTTGCCCGAGAACAAGCGGACCTTGCCACCCGACGGTGCGCCGCTTCCGTGTTGCCAGGCACCGATGATGAGGTCGTCGTGGCCGTCGCCGTTCACGTCACCGGCGTCGGCTGGACCGATGCCGAAGCCCTCACCGGGGGTCTCACCGCTGAGCGTGAGCAGGCGTCGACCGCTGCGTCCGGAGAACACGTGCACGCGTCCCGTCTGCGGACCCTTCGAACCGTCGGCCCAGTCGGAGCCGTAGACGTCGGGGTGACCGTCGGCATCCACGTCTCCCACCACCGACACGAACATCCCGCCCAACTCCCCAGAGCTCGCGCCCGCCTCGATGACGAAGCTCGGCTCGCCGCCCAGCGTGGGATAGGTGCGGACGGCGCCCCCCTTCTTCGCCCCGGCGTCCGGAGCTCCCAGGACGATCAGGCCCCGGCGACCGTGACGCCAGCCGGCTCCCGCCGAGCCGAGCTTCTCGCCGGGAGTCGAGCCTCGCCACTCGTGCAGGACCACGCCGCTGAGGCCGGAGAAGAGGACCACTCGACCGGCATCCTCCCCGGCGGCGTCGTTGCTCGGCGCTCCGACCAGCACGTCGTCACGACCGTCGGCGTTCCAGTCTCCCGCGTCGGAGACCCAGCGCCCGAACTGCTCGCCTTCCTGGCTCCCCTTCAGGTCCAGCAGCACGCGGCCATCATGACCCGAGTAGACCCGGGCGTAGCCACCACCAGGAGCACCAGCGACGACGTCTCCTCGCCCGTCCCCATCGACGTCACCGGCGGCCTCGATCCCCAGCCCGAGCCGATCGCCCGGGGATCCCGACACCTCCCAGAGCAAGGCGCCGCTGCGTCCCGAGTAGACGTGAACACGACCGGCGTTCCCCCCGCCGACATCCTTGCTGGGTGACGAGGTCGTCACGTCGGCCACGCCGTCGCCATCGACGTCTCCGATGTTGCGAGCAATCCAGCCGAATTGATCGCCGGCCGCCTCACCTCGCCACTCGTGCAGCACGCGCGCCGGCTCGACGAAGAGACGCGCGCCGTCGAGTTGCGGCAGCAGCCGGCGGAAGGCGGGCTGCTCACGCAGCGACTCGAAGTCGGACTCGACCAGCAGCGAGGTCATGTCGACCTTGCGGCTGGCCTTCACCCGACGCAAGGCCTTGAGAGCCGAACGCTCGTCACCAAGGCGAGCGTGGGTCCGAGCGGCGTTGTAGAGAGCGCGAGGCGCGACGGCGTCGAGCTCGGCGGCCCGGAGGTGCAGGGGCAAGGCGACCTTCAAGTCACCGGCCTGATGGTGGGCTTGGCCCAGCATCATCCAGGCGCGACCGTTCTCGGGCTCGGCCGTCGTGATCGTCTCGAGCAGCTCGATGGCACCCGGCCAGTCCTGGGCGAACATCTTTCCCTGAGCCTGCTGAAGAGTCGGCGCTGGTGACGACACGTCCTGAGCGTGGACGGACGTGACCAGGACGCCGAGCACGAGGAGATGCACGACGCACGAGGAGTGACGAAGAGGCGGTCGGAGCACGGGGACCTCCGGGAGCGATGCTGGATTGCCTGAGGAACCCTAGTCGCTCTGGGTCTTCACCGTGGCCACGGAATCGTCAGGGGCAGGCGTTGCGCGGCAGCCCGAGGCTGTCCGTGCCCCAGTCGAGCACCGATGACGAGCACGAGTTGCGCGCTCGGACGAGGAAGAAGGCCGAGCCGCGCAGCGCGCTCAGCTCCCAAGTCGTGCCACCACTCGGAGCCGCGCTCGAGGCCAAGCACTCGAACCGTTCGCCTGGCAACGCGTCGAGAGGCAGCCACGCGAGCTGATAGGTGAAGGTCGGCCCCGCATCGTCGCTCAGCTCGCTCCAGGAGAAGACCAGGGGCGACGGCTCCTCGTCGCCCAGGGAGATCCGAAGCCCCTCCACGGGGGGCAAGTCTCCCCAGGCGCCGGGATCGGCCGGCGAGCAGTCATCGACGTTGCGTCGTCCGTCACCGTCTGCATCCTCGTCATCGCAGGCAGGCTCAGACGCACAGTCGGTGTCCAGGCAATCGGCATCGCCGTCACCGTCGCCATCGAGAGCGTCGTCGCAGTCGCTCTCCGGTTGCTCGAAGACGTGGACCTGCGCTCGTCGACTCGTGGAGTCGTAGGAGCCCGCTACGACCGACTCGTCCGAGAGCGCGACCGTGAATCCCAAGCCGAAGTGAGGCTGATCGGCCAGCGGCCGCGCGACGCCTGCGTGCTCCCAACCCGTGCTCCCTCTCTCCCACACGTGGACGCCTCCCGAGGGACCGAAGTCCCCGTCGTCACCACGGCTTCCCACGACGAAGCGGTCGCCTCGCACGGCCACCGACATGCCGAAGTCCGAAGGCCACACGGGTGCCGATGTCGGCGACAGCATGAGGGTCTCCGACCAGGCGTCACCATCCCGCTCGAACACCTGAACACGCCCTTCCCGAACACCATCTTCCGTTAGGGCGAGGCCTCCAGCGACCACGACGTCACCGTCGATCTCCGCCGTCTCGACCCGGAGCCATGCTGGGTCGAGCCAGGTCGCGACTCGCCCCCACGCGTCTGCCCCTCCTGCGTCCTTGGAGTGGAAGTAGAGCGGAGCAAGTCGTGCCGGCTCCCACCGCAAGAGCTGCGCCGTGATCACGAGATCCTCACCGCTGAGTGCCACTGAGTGTCCGAACCGACAACCTGGAAGGTTGGGCGTGGGAACGCAATCGGAACCACTCAGCTCCGCGACTTGCCCCCAGCTTCCCTCCGAGGTCCTCTCGTAGACGAAGACCCAGCCGACGTTGTCAGGAGAGCCACGGCCCTCCTCGATCGAGGGAATGCTCACTGCGAAGCGATCGCCACTGAGCGCGATGTCGCCTGGAGGATCGAAGAACACGCCACGCAGACGCGGGAGCTCGACCTCTGCCGCTAGTCCCCACGCGTTCGCCCCTCCGACGTCACGCTCGTGAATCCGAATGGTCTCGCGACCCGCGGCCACCAGCCTGTCGCCTTCGACCGCGACCCAACCGGTGCCGACATCTCGTTCGAGTCGCTCCCAACCCGCATCCACGACGCTACGCTGATGAAAGTCGATGGGGGTCGCCGTGAAAACCTCCACGGCGCCGCTCGCCATCACGTCCCCGTCGACGCTCAGGGAGAGAGCGCAGCAGAACCGCGTGCGCAGTCCAGTGAGGTCGTGCCTCGCCGTCTCCACCAGCGGAACCTGCGCCGTGACGATGGGTGCAAGCAAGCTGGCCAACACGACTGCAAGGCAGCGCACCATCCCTCCTCCCTTCCCCTCACCACGACGAGCGTCCCCATCCGGAGAGAGTCGTCGCGGCGCTCTCCCGATCTCATCGCTTGCTCGAAGTCACCTGTCCACCCGTGTCGCTCCACGAACGCCCGCCTCCCCCGTGAGTTGACACTCCGTTCTCTCTCCAGCAATCCTCTCTTCCTCACCCGGAGAGCTCGATGTCTCGGACCGCCCGTCGGCCAGCGTCCTCGAGCCCCGCCGGCACCTCTTCGAGGATCCGCCGCGCGGGCATCCTGGAGTCGACCCTCGTCTCCAGCCTCCTCGCTCTCCTCTTCACCCTCCCCGCTCACGCTGATTGCCCGGGCACCCCCGGCGATCTCGCTCCCGGGGTGCTCGACACCAGCGGATCACGTCCCGTGTTCGTCGTGACCGGCAACGGTCGTCTCGACATCGCCGACGTCGTCGAGGCATTGCGGGGCTCCGTCGGCCTGCAAGACATCGCCTGGGACGACCCTCAGGACAACTGCTCCCCGGTCCCCGGCGACGTGTCACCGGGCCTCCAGGTCGGCAACGTCTTTCGCGTGACCGGCGACGGCGTGCTCAACATCGGCGACGTGGTCGCGCTGCTTCGTGGCTCGGTGGGCCTTCAGGTCCTGGTCGAGAACGCCGGGCCCATCCCCGCTGCTCCCGTGTTGTCCCCCCTCACCATGGCGACGACCGACCCCGACGTCCTCGTGTCCGGCCTGGCCGACCCGGAGGTGACGGTCCGCATCGAAGGCGGAGGCCTGACGGTCGAGACGACCAGCGACGGCGACGGCAGCTTCGAGATCACGGTTCCGCTGAAGAGCAACAGCCTCAACCGCCTGCTGGTCACCGCCATCGACGCCGCCGGTCGGGTGAGCCCCTCCACGGCCGCGCAGGTGGTGCAGGACGGTCAAGCCCCCTTCGTGTTCGTGGACTTCCCCATCGACGGCGCCGAGACGATCACCGAGACGATCGACGTCGCCGGACGCGTGGGCGACACGCTCAGCGGCTTCCTCGATCTCACCGTCGACGTGGCTGGTGGACCCGCTGCCGTCGACGTCGGACAGGGCACCAACGGCTCCTTCGTTCGTCTCGGCGTGCCCCTCGCCGTGGGCCCCAACCCGATCCGCGTGACCGCCACCGACGTCCTCGGCAACGTCGCCACCGTCGACCTCACCGTGACCCGGGTCGTCCCGGACGGACCGGCGGTCGGGGTCGTCTCGGGCAACGGCAAGATCGGGACGGTCAACATGCCGCTCCCCGAGCCGGTCGTGGTCAACCTCGCCGACGAGACAGGCGTGCCCATCGCCGGGAAGATCGCCACCTTCACCGTCACCAAGAGCGACGGGATGCTCCAGGAGATGGAGGCCGACGGCGGCGCGCGACCGCTCAAGCGCACGGTCCAGGTCGTCACCGACGCCGACGGCAACGCCATGGTGCAGTGGACCCTCGGCAGCGACGCCGGCTGTGGCAACAACTTGCTCACGGTCGAGAGCACGGATCTTGCCGGCAAGCTCACGGTCTGCGCATCGGCGATGGCGGCAGCTCCCAGTCAGGTCAACGTGGGCACCGGCAACTATCAGCGGGGCGAGGTCGGCGCGGTCCTCCCCGAGGCCCTGCGGGTCTGGGTCAACGACGGCTGCAACGGCGTCGAGGGCGTGCCGGTGACCTTCACCGTCGAGCAGGGCGGTGGTCGGATCGACGGGATGAGCCAGGTCACCGTGCCGACCGGTCTCACCGGCCACGCCGAGGTCTCCTTCGAGCTGGGCCCCGAGCCGGGCAACAACCTCGTGCGCGCGACCTTTGCCGGCAACGAGGGGATGCCCGCGACCTTCCTCCTCCTCGGCCTCGCTCGCGCCGCCAACGCGACGACCTCGCTGTCCGGCCTGGTCATCGACAACGCCGGTCGACCGATCGGTGGCGCGCCCTGCCATCTCGAGGTCGGAGACGACGACTGGAACACGACCAGTGACGCCGAAGGACGCTTCCTGTTCGAAGACGTCCTCGCCGGTCCGGCAGAGCTCACCGTCGAAGGGCTCACCGCCACGCTGCTCGCCGGCGAGCCCATCCCTCTCGCGAGCTTCCCCGACCTTCACTACGAGCTCGTCATCGTCCCGGCGGTGGCCAACTCGCTCCCCCGACCGGTCCTGCTCCCGCCTCTCGATCCCGCCAACGCCGTGATGTACGACGGAACCACCGACGTCGAGCTCACCGTCGCCGGCATCGACGGCCTGACCATGACGGTCGCCGCGGGCTCCATGCGCCGTGCCGACGGCTCGCTCCCCACGCCAGGTGATCCCGCGATCGTGAGCCTCAATCAGGTCCACGACGACGACATCCCCATGCCCTTGCCCGACGGCGCGGCAGCTCCCTTCGCCTGGACCCTGCAACCGGCCGGCGCCACCTTCGACCCACCGGTGACCATCAGCTACCCGAACATGTCGGGCCTGGCGCCCGGCTCGGTCGCCTACTTCCTCAGCTTCGATCATGGCCAGGGTCGCTTCGTCATCGTCGCGTCGGCCACGGTGAGCGACGACGGCGCGCGCATCGTGAGCGACCCGGGCACGGGCATCTCGGAGGCTGGCTGGGGCGGCGCCTGCCCGCCGTACGTGGTCACCACCGAGGTCGTCAGCAAGGGCGCCTGCTGTCTCCCCAGCGGGGCCTGCTTCCTCACCACCGAGGAGGCCTGCACGATGGGAGGCAACACCTGGGCCGGCGGCACGAGCTGTGGCGAGGAGACCTGCCCCATGCCCGAGACCGGCGCGTGCTGTCTCCCCAACGGCTCCTGCGTCGACGGCCAGACGATGTTCTCCTGCGCCACCCAGGGCGGCACGTTCCAGGGCCCGGGCGTCGGCTGTGCTCCCGCCATGCCTGGTGGCGAAGGCCCCTGCCCCGGCGACTGCATGGTCGACGGTGAGGTCACCACGATCGCCTCGGTGGACTTCGACTTCAGCGACATCCTCAGCTCGGTCGAGGGACGTCTCAACACCATCCCGCGGGTGACCGCCTCCGGCTTCGAGCTCACCGCGGGCATCGCCGGACTCGAGGGCATGGAGTGCTGCACGGCCGATGGCGACCCCACCGCCTACCTCCAGCTCACCGGCGCCGCCGACGCAGCCGGAACCATCGACATCGCTCTCACCCCCTTCGCCGCCGACTTCGACGCGACCTGGGAGGGCTACGGCTCGGTCGACGTCGACATCACCATCGGGCCCACCGTCACGCTCCGACCGGCCTTCGCCGTGTCGGCCTCCGGTCGCGACGGCGAGTGTCCCTGCGTGACCCTCTCGGGTGACGCCTCCATCGGGATCACCGCGACGTACGGCGGCGAGGTCGCGGTCACGCTCATGATCAACCGGACCTGGCTCTGGGACGACTTCAGCGTCGGTCTCGGAGCGACCGCGACGGCGTCCATCAGCACGACCGCCTGTGCAGGTGGCGACTACCTCATCGGCGACGAGTGCCCAGCCCCGCCTGGCACGGGCTTCCAGAACGGCACCGCCGGGATCGGCGGCGTTTCCACCGTGGCGACCCTCGCCTTCACCGTCGCCGGCCTCGAGTACGAGACCAGCACGGGTGACATCGAGATCATCGAGGCCTTCGGGAGCGGCTGCCCATGACGACCACGCTGCGCCCGCTCCTCGTCCTGCTCGTGCTGGCCGCCATCCCGACACGCGCCGCCGAGCCCACCCTCGACGGGCCCCTTCGTCGCGTGACCGTCCCGCTCGCCGAGGTCGAGGACACCGTCACGGTCGCCGCCTCGTTCCTGTTCCGCGAGCACGCCGTCGATCCATCGGGTCCCGAGGGCCTCCTCTCCGCGAGCCAGGTCCGGTCCCTCTTGGCGACCCAGGCCGACGTCAAGCGCTGGCAACACCCCGAGCACGCCATCGTCGAGGACCTCCGCTGCCGTCGCGAGGGCGACCTGCCCGGCCTGCTCGCCTGCGTCGAGCCGGGGATGAGCCGGGAGCGCGAGCGCGAGCTGGCCAAGAACCCCCGACTCATCCAGGAAGAGATCGCTCGCTTCGACGAGCTGCGCTTCCTTTACGAAGTCTGGTGCGGTCCCTATGTCGGCGTGGCGACCTTCCTTCGAGAAGCCCCCACCGAAGAGGCGCCGCTCGGACGGGGGCTTCCGGTGTTCCGGGTCCTCCAACGATCCGGCGTGGGCTATCAGCTCAGCCACGACCTCCCTGGAACCCACCTCGTCCGTCAAGTCGTGCGTCACGCGGCGGACCGACTCGTCGTCGCGCGCGATGCTCAGCCGCTCACCATCCCTCCGGCCGACCTGCGCTGGGCTGCATTCGATCTCGGCGACGAGCGCGACGGCAGCCTGCACCACGTGGTCTCCGGACGAGCCCAGCCCGGAGCGGTGAAGGTGCCCGACGGCTTCTCCGACGGACACCTGGTGCTGTCCTACGGTCTCGTGGACCAGGACGTGACGCTGGTGGCTGGCGAGCAACGCGCCTCGTTGTCTCCGGCCCTCCGTTTCCTCGAGTCGGCCGTCACCGCCCACGCCCTCGGCTCGAAGGACGAGATCGTCGCGTGCTGGTCGAAGCGATCGCGGACGTCGGTCGCGAGCAACATCGACCTGCTGGCAGCCGACGGGCTGTGGCCGGCGCAACGACGCTCGCCCTTCGGCAAGAGCACCCGCGTGCTCGGCCTGCTCCCCCTGACCTCGACGGAGACCCTCGTCTACCACCAGCCGGTCAATCGCGAGCTGCGAACGGTCGTGCTCGTCGGCGACGGGCAAGAGCAGCCCTTCGCCCTGAGCAACCGCGCGGGAAACGGTTCCCTGCTCTCCATCCTCCGCAACCCGTCGTTCCTGAAGGCGCTGACCGAGCAGAGGGAGCGTCCCTGACGTGGCCGCCTCGACCTTGCCGGCACGACCGGGATCTCTTCGTCGACGCGGGCTGCTCGGCCCGGCGCTGGCGCTGCTGTTCGTGACGCTGTCGTCGACGTCCCGCGCCCAGCTCGACGACACCTGGACGGTGACCGTCGGTGGGCAGACCGTGCCGGTCAACCCGGACGGCAGCTTCCTCATCCCGAACGTCTCGGCCAGCGACACCTTCGGTGCCGACGGTCCGGGCTCGGCGCCGGACAACGTGAGCGACGACTTCGTCCGGCTCGTCGGCTTCCGGACCCTCGACGGGACGACGACCTGGGTCTTCAGTGAGCCCTTCCGGCTCGTCACCGGCGAGGTCACCGCCCTCGAGGTGGGCGAGCTCACCTTCACCGACACGCCTCCCCCGTTGCCTGTCTCGCTCGACGTCTCGGTGGACGAGCCCACCATCATCGACACGGCCCAGCTCACCGTGCAGGCCGTGCTCGGCGACGGCAGCCTGCAGGACGTCACGCTCCAGACCGACTGGACCACCTACCGCATCAGCAACCCGGCCATCGCAGCCGTGAGCGTCGACGGGCTCGTCACGGCGGTCGACTCAGGGATCGTCTTCGTGACGGTGACCAACGAGGGAGCCACCGCGGTGCTGGGGCTCACCGTGTCGCTCGGCGATCCGCTGACGAGCCTCCTCGGCTTCTGTCAGCGCGACGACGGCACGAGGGTGAGCAACGCCCGCGTGTCGGTGCCGAGCCAGTCACGGGCGACGCTCGCCGGTGACGACGGCCGCTTCTCCTTCTCCTCCCTCGCCACCGAGCTGCCGGCGCCGCTCCAGGTCATCGCGAGCGCCTCCGACGCAGGAGAGCTGCTCGTGGGCGTCGAGACACCGAGCTCGATCATGCCGGCGGGCATCACCGACCTCGGCTTCCTCACCCTGCTGCCGATCGACGCGCTCGACGCCGACATGGACGGCGTGCCCGATGAGCTGGAAGAGCTCATGGGTCTCGATCCGACCCTGGCCGACAGCGACGGGGACACCGTCCCGGACGGTCTCGCCGATGGAGACGCGGACGGCGTGCCCGACTGGCGCGAGTTCATCCTCGGCACCGATCCCACGCGTCGCGACACCGATGGCGACGGCATCGACGACGGCGACGAGGACGATGACGACGACGGCGCCACCGTGCTCGAAGAGCTCGCGCTCGGCACCGACCTCCTCGATCCCGACACCGACGACGACGGCTGGCTCGATGGGATGGAGACGCTGAGCGGCAGCGACCCGTTGCTGGCGAGCTCCGTCCCGCCCGCCGCCGTCGTGAGCAAGCCGGCTCTCTCGTACCTGCCCGATCGCGCCGGCACCGACGAGCAAGCGGCTACCCGTCTCACCGCCCCCGTGCTCTGCCTCCTCCCCGGCACGTCTGGGTTGCTCGACGCCCCGGCGGTGATCGCGAAGACACCGCTCGTCCTCCTGCCCGGCCCCGACGACTCCGAAGGACGTCACCCAGCCACCGTTCTCGCCCACCCTCCGGTGGCGACCGACTTCGTTCCTTGACGCGCATCGACCGAGGTTCTCAAGCCATGAGCATCATCGACACTCACGAGGTCCATCACTCCAGCCGGCTCGCGCTCGTCGCCGTGGCGTTGCTTCTCGTCGGCACCGACGACGCCCGAGCCCAGTTCGACTCGGGCAGCGACGGCAGTGACGGGGCGTTGAACGTGACCGCGAGCATGACGGTCACGCTCCCGGACGACGGCATCCTGAACTACACCACGGTGACCGTGGCCGACGGCGCGACCCTGACCTTTGCCAGGAACGGTCTCAACACGCCGGTCTACGTGCTCGCCACCGGTGACATCCTCGTCTCGGGCGGCGGCATCATCGACGTCAGCGCGACCGACGCCACGGCGACCCCCTCTCACCTCCCGGGCATCCCCGGCCCCGGTGGCTTCATCGGGGGCCACGCGGGTCTCTCCGGCATCACCGCCGGCGACGGACATGGCCCCGGTGGCGGCAAGCACTCCTCGGGCGCTGGTGGTGACGGTGCCTTCGGCACGCGAGGCAGCGGGGGTTCCCTCAACGGCCAGACCTATGGCACGCCGCTCCTTCTCGGTCTCATCGGAGGCTCCGGCGGCGCGGGAGCGAACAACGTCGCGGGCGGCTCGGGCGGAGGTGCGCTTCTCCTCGCCTCGAACACCCGCATCCAGCTCGCCGGAGCGATCCGGGCGCTGGGCTCGGACGACTCCAGCGGCATCACCTGCTTCTGCTGCTGCGGCAGTGGCGGTGGCGTCCGGCTGGTGGCGCCTCGGGTCGAGGGAAGCGGCAGCATCAACGTCTTCGGACACGCGACCGGCCAGGGTGACGGCCGCATCCGCATCGACACCCGGGACCGCAGCAGCATGAACATCGACGCCGTCCCCGACGGCGCGATGACCGTCGGCCGCTTCCTGACCGTGTTCCCGAGCGCGCTCGGGAGTCTCCGCATCGTCTCGGTCGCCGGGACGATGGTCAGCGCGGCGGCGACCCGGTGTGAGCCTAGCGAAGGCGCGCGGCAGGCGGTCTTCGCCGTTGCGGGACTCGGCTCCCGCGCGATAGCATTCTGCCAGCCATTAACCTGCCGCGCGGCTCCG
>JBCCFW010000049.1:0-40427 GCA_039029535.1 Acidobacteriota bacterium | reverse complement strand
GACTGGCTGACCTCCATCGCGCTCGATGGCTCGCTGGTGGCGGTGGGCGATCGAAGCGACCCCCTGAGCATCGGTGGCCTGGTCCGCACGTTCCGGCTCGACGACGACGGTTGGCGCTACGAGGGGCCCTTGATCGGGAGTCGAACCGACGAGGACGACGTCTTCGGCATCTCGGTCGCCTTGTCGGGGGGCCGTCTCGTGGTCGGAGCCTGTGAAGACGAGGTGGAGACCCCCACGGGCCGCGTGACGCCATCGGGAACGGCGACCCTCTTCGAGCAGGGCCCTGCCGGCTGGCAGGAGTGTGCCGTGGTGGGCCCCGAGTCTCCCGGCGGCCTCACCGACTTCTTCGGCATGGGGACCGTCTTCCTCTCGGACGGACGAACGCTGATTGG
Source organism: Acidobacteriota bacterium (assembly GCA_039029535.1). GTDB lineage: Bacteria > Acidobacteriota > JBCCFW01 > JBCCFW01 > JBCCFW01 > JBCCFW01. The sequence continues at coordinate 40,035 of JBCCFW010000049.1, read as the reverse complement.
CTCGCGGGAGCAGCCGGTCATGGAGTTCGACATCGAGTCTCGTTGTCGTCCACCGGAAGTCTCGAGCAGGAGCTCAGTCCATCCGCTGAGACTCAGGCTGAGCGTGGACGGCAGTCTCGACCTCCGCTTCGAGGACCTGGCCGAGCTGGCGGAGAGTTACTCGGTTCACGTCGGCACCTTGGGTGACTGGACGACGCTGCCGCCGGCCGTCGTCGTCGGCAGCGTCCCGATCGAGGATGGCGTCGGAGGGCGGGTCATGTCGATCCCTGCACCGAGCGCTGACGCGTACTTCTTGGTGGGTGCCACCAGCTCGTTCGGGCCGGGACCCCTCGGACCCTTCTGGGCGGGACAGGCGGCAGGACCCTGAAGTCCAGGGCCTGGCCAGGTCCGTGACCAGCAAGCCGTCCTAGGAGCTCGGAGAGCCGAGCTCGCGGAGCGAACGCAGCGGCCAGGCGAGGACGGTGGCGAGCAGCACGCCAGTTGCAGCGAGGAAGAGTGTTGGTCGCACGCCGATGAGGTCACCGAGGTAACCGCCGGCGAGTGCGCCCAGCGGTGCGAAGCCCCAGTACAAGAAGCCGATCGTCGCGTTCACTCGGCCCAAGTACTCGGTGGGTGCCGCCGCTTGCCGCAGGCTGATCTGGTTGATGTTGAAGCACGCTCTGGCCATCCCGAGGACGAGCTCGGAGAGGAAGAGCAAGGTCAGCACGAGGGGGAGGCTGCCGACGGCGAGTGGGACGAGCAGACGCGCGAAGCCGGTCACGAGCTGTGCTGCGATGAGGGTCGGTCCGACTCCCAGTCGTGACGACACTCGGTTGGAGACGACCGATCCGCACAGGGCACCGACTCCCCCTCCCAGGAAGACCAGTCCGATGAGCGCCGGCGTGACTGCCAAGTCTCGAGTCAAGTACAGCACGAAGACCGTGACGATCATGGTGCTGCAGATGTTGTGGACTCCCGCACAGAGCACGAGCGGTCGGAGCAAGGGACTCGAGACGACGCGACGGAGGCCCTCTCGGACCCCCGGCCCGAGCCTCGCGTCCGTCGTCGGCTCCGGAACCGGCTCGACGTGCCTCATGGACCACGTGACGATGCCCGACACGACGAAGGAGGCGGCATCGAGGAGGATGGCGAAGGGGGCGGTCAGCCACTCGACGAGGACACCGGCGAGCCCCGGACCGGAGACGCTGGCGAAGGAGCGGCTGAACCAGAGCCGACTGTTGGCTGCGAGGAGCTGCTCCTTGCCGAGAAGGCTCGGAAGGTAGGACACCGAGGCGACGGCGGAGAAGACGTAGAGACTCCCGGTGCTGAAGGCCACCGCCAGCAATTGCAGGAAGGAGAGCGCGTCGAGCCACGCAGCGACGGGGATGGTGATGAGGAGAACGCCACGACCGAGCTCACCGACGACGAGGATGGGTCGGCGCCGGACCCGATCGACGTGCACCCCGGCGAAGAGCCCGAACAGCGCCATGGGCAGGTGCTCCGCAGCGACGAGCCAGCCCATTTGCGTGGAGCTGGCGTCGAGTACCAAGACAGCGGTCAGGGGGAGCGCGACGCTGGTGACCTGGCTCCCGATCGCGGAGATGCTTTGCCCGAGCCACAGCTTCCAGAAGTCGCCGTCGAGGCCGCCGCGGAGACGGACGAGTGAGGGGTGCGAGATCACGGCATGTCGCTCGATGAGTGGGCTTTGCTCGCGCTCATTGTAGTGAGGATCCAGTAGAGTCTTCGTCCGGTCATCTCACTCACGACCGAGGGGTCGTCTTGTACCGGAGGCAACGTGCGCGACCTCATGGCGGCTCCAGAGCTCGCTGCCGAGCTGCGTGCTCGAGCGGTTGACTGGCCGTCGTGGACGCTCGATCAGCGTCAGGCCTGCGATCTCGAGCTGCTGTTGAACGGGGGCTTCGCACCACTCACCGGCTTTCAGGCTCGTGCGGACTACGAAGCGGTCCTCGAGACGGGTCGGCTCACGGGAGGAGAGCCGTGGCCGATCCCGGTCACCCTCGATGTCGACTGCGACTTCGCGGCGGGCCTCCGGACTCACGAGCCACTGGCCTTGCGCTCCCCCGATGGTGAGCTGTTGGCCAGCTTGCACGTCACGGACGTCTGGGAGCCCGACCTCGAGAACGAGGCCGAGTCCATCTTCGGAACGACGGATTCCAGTCACCGTGGTGTCGCCCTGCTGCAGGGCACCCGGGGCGTCCGTGTCGGGGGAGCGGTCCAGGGCGTGATGCGACCCCATCACGACGCGGATCGAGACCTCCGTCTCGGTCCCACGGAGCTTCGCACGGCGTTCGCGCGCTGGGGCTGGCAGCGGGTGGTGGGTTTCCAGACCCGCAACCCGATGCACCGCGCACACCATGAGATCACCTTGGCTGCCGCTCGCAGCGTCGACGCGAACGTGCTGTTGCATCCGGTCGTCGGCCTGGAGCTCCCCGGCGACATCGACGCTCGCACGCGCATCCGCTCTTATCGTGCGCTGCAGCAGCACTACCCTCCTGGGCTCGCGGCGTTGAGCCTTCTCCCGCTCGCGATGCGGCTGGCTGGTCCACGCGAGGCCGTCTGGCACGCGATCCTTCGCAAGAACCATGGCTGCACCCACTTCATCGTCGGTCGCGACCACGCGGGACCGGGTCCGGGTGCGGATGGCCGTCTCTTTTACCGTCCCGAGGAAGCGAGCGAGGTCGCCCAGGCTCGAGCGGAAGAGATCGGCATCGAGATCCTTCCCTTCGAGACGCTGTGCTGGGTCGAGGAGCTCGCCCGCCACGTCCCCCTGTCCGAGGTACCAGAACGAGCACGCGTGAGCGAGCTGTCCGGGACGGAGCTCCGCCGACGCCTGCGAGACGGGCTCTCGATTCCGTCGTGGTTCTCCTTCCCCGAGGTCGTCGACGAGCTGCGGCCACGCCCCCCACGCCGGCGTGAGGGCTTCACCATCCTGTTCACGGGGCTGTCCGGGGCCGGAAAGTCGACGACCGCCGCCTTGCTCGCGACCAGCTTGCGAGAGCGCAGGGGGCGAGACGTCACGATGCTCGATGGCGACGAGGTCCGTCGTGTCCTGTCGAGCGAGCTCGGCTTCTCGCGCGAGCATCGGGACGTGAACATCCGACGCATCGGGTTCGTGGCCGCGGAGGTCGCGCGTCACGGCGGCGTCGCCGTCTGCGCACCCATCGCTCCCTACGACCAGGCGCGTGCAGAGATGCGAGCTCGGTGCGAGGGCCTGGGCGGCTTCGTGCTCGTGCACGTCGCGACCTCGCTCGAGACCTGCGAGCAACGGGACGCCAAGGGCCTGTATGCGAAAGCGCGAGCGGGGGAGATCCCCTGCTTCACGGGTGTCTCGGATCCCTACGAAGAGCCCACGGACGCCGAGGTCGTCGTCGATGCGGGTCGGCTCACGCCGGACGAGGCCGTCGCGAAGATCCTGCGCCACCTCGAGGACCAGGGCTGGCTCGACTGAGCGCGAGGAGCCTCAGCGCCCGGGAATGAGCGGATGCTCCTCGATCACCGGCCAGCGCTCGGGGATCCGCTCGAGCAGGCCGTCCCCGAAGAGCTGCTGCAACCCCAGGTCCGGCACGTGGACGTAGCCGACGTGGCAGCCGCAGGTGGCCCGGGGACAGGGTCGGGGCTCGAGCCTGGCTGCGAAGCCCGGATCGTGGATGGAGCCGAGCGGCTCGTCGACGAAGTGGCAGCGGCGTGCCTGACCGTCGCCGTCGACCGTGAAGCTCAGGTGGCCCGCGTTGCAGGCTCGGCCGAGGCTGGGATGGTAGTGGCGGTTCAGCTCGAAGTAGGGATCGATGGCACGGATCCGATCTAGGTCTTCGGTCTCGTAGTAGTCCGGTCGTCGCTTGAACGCATTGACCCAGAGGTAGACCTCCGAGCTGAGCAAGGACCGAAGAGTCTCCATCTCGTCGAGGTGCTCCCGCAGGCCGACGATGCCGACGCTGTAGCGGACGCCCAGGTCGTCGAGCTCGCGGCACCTGTCGACGAACTTGTGCAGGGGGACCTGCGTGGGATGGAACGTCGTCCAGAGCGCGGCAGTCCCGAGCTCTGCGTGGGCGAGCCAGCCCACGCGGCAGCTCAGGTTCGTCTGGATGGCGACGCGATGCACGTGGGAGAGGTGCGAGAGCTCGATGATGGCCTCCTGGTAGGGACGCTGGATCAGCGCCTCTCCCCAGGGGGTGAAGAGCACGCCGACACGTCGCTCGTGCTGGAGCGCGACCCAGCCCACGAAGCGAGCGAGGGCGTGGGCGTCGGCGTCGAGCTCCTCGCGCGTGTTGGAGGTCTTGGCGAAGGGGCAGTACGCGCACTCGTAGTTGCAGCTCGACAAGGGTCCCCGGTAGAGCACGTTCCAGGTGGGTTGTCGATCCCCCGAGCTGTTCACGAGGTCTCGCAGGCGGCCATGCGTCGTTGCACGGACTCGGAGTACAGCCAGGGGCCGATCGTGTCGCTGAGCTCGAGTCCCGCTCTCGTCAACCGGAGCAGGTCTCCGTCGCGCTGGCAGAGACCGAGCTCCGTCAGCTCTGCCAGCTCGGGGAAGTGCGACTCGGGCTCGGCGCCGAAGCGCTCTCGATACGTGGCGTCGAGGCCGTCCGTCCGCAGCAGGGACTTGATCAAGTAGCGCCGCCGCTGTTCCGATGGCTCGAGCCTCACGCCGAAGTCCGCGAGACCGAACGCAGCCGACGGACGGTCGACGAAGTCTGAAATGATCCGACGCACGCCCGCCTGGCCGACGGCGTACTCGGTGCTGTAGTGCAGCGTGCTCGTGTAGGAGCGAGCTCCCGGACCCAGCCCGACCATGCCGTCCTCCTGGCAGCAGTAGTCGGCCTCGGGCACCGTGACGTCGCTGCGACGGAAAAGGCGGAGGGAGACCTGCTCGTAACCACGCGACTCCAGCAAGTCACGCGCGAGGACCTGCAGCCGACGCCGGTTCGTCGCGGGCCGTCGACCCTTCTTGCCGAGACCGGTGAGCTCGCGCACGTAGAGTGGATAGAGGTAGAGCTCCTCAGGCTCCCACTCCAGGGCGCGTTCGAGGCTCTGATGCCAGCTCCCCTCCGTCTGTCCGTTCATCCCGTAGATGAGATCGATGTTCAGGACGGGAAAGTCGGCCTGCCGGATCTCGGTCAATGCTCTCCGGACCTCTTCCGAACGTGGGGGTCGACCGAGAGCCGACAGCTCGCTCTCGACGAAGCTCTGCACGCCGATGCTCAGGCGATCCACGCCGAGCGACCGCAGGGCCTGGCACTTCTCGGCATCCACCGTTCCCGGTGAGGTTTCGAAGGAGACGGGCACATCGGCCCAGTCGACGGGCCAGGTGGCAGCGAGTCGATCGAAGAGCGTCTGGAGCTGACTCGTCGAGAGAAGGCTGGGCGTGCCACCGCCAAAGGCGGCGCGCGAGATGCTCTCGGGCTGCACCGATCCGGCGACGACCTCGGACTGTCGTCGCGTCGCGTCGAGGGTCGCCGAAACGAAGTCCGCTGCGGGCTGCACCGTCGTGAACAGGTTGCAGAAGCCGCAGCGCATCTCGCAGAACGGGAGGTGGACGTAGAGAAACAGGGACGAGCGATCCTCTTCGCTCCAAGCCTCCTGCAAGGGCACCGGCGGATCGAGCGTGCGATAGGCGGTCTTGTGTGGGTAGGCGTACGCGTAGCCATCGTGGCCTCCGCGTTCGATCCGCTCCGCGAGGCTCTCGCTCATCCCACGAACTCGGCGTACGGCACGTTCCACACGACTTCGTGCGCGATGCGGTGCCCTTGATGTCCGTCCTCGCCGTAGGCCGTGCCGTGATCCGAGCACGCGATGCAGAGGAAGCGACCGCGTGTCTCGAGCGTCTCGAACAGGGGCGCGAGAGCCGCGTCCACGGCTGCTAGCGCGGCTCCGTGTGTCTCGAGGGTGTCGTGACCCTCCGTGCCACCGTGGTGCCAGTTGGGCTGGTGGATCGCCGAGATGTTGATGAAGAGGAACGCGCGTTGCTCACCGGCCGCATGCAGCCTGTCGATGGCCAGCGAGACCTGGTTCTCGGTGGAGGTCGGGCAGGTGACCCCGAGCTCGGGGCTCCAGTGACGCTCCTGAAACAGGCCGGGCAGCACGCGACCCAGCTCGTTCTGGAGGTTGAAGAAGCCGGTCCCGCCGATGCAGATGGTGCGGTAGCCCTCGGCGGCCAGGGCTTCGGGGATCGTGGCCTGCGAGAACACCCAGGTCGTGTCGGTGGTCGAGACGCTGCCTGCGAACTCTGCGGCGAACAGCCGGGGGTGCGGGCCGGGCTCCGGGGGAGTCGGCAAGAACCCGGAGAGGAAGGCGTGGTGGGCGGCGTAGGTGAAGGTCGCCGGTGAGTGTCGTCGCTCCCAGCCGTCCGGTCCGAGGTAGCGGGCGAGGGTGGGCAGACGTCCCTCGCGGAAGACAGCCTGCGCGCTGTCATGGCGCAAGGTGTCGAGCGTGAGCAGGACGATGTCGCTCGCGCCGACCAGAGATCGCACGTCGATCATCGCAACTCCTCGCGCAACGCACGAAGCGCCGCGGCATCGAGCGGCGAGCGGACGAGTCGCGCTTGCAGCCCGGCCTCGCGAGCTCCCTGGACATCGATCTCGAGCTGATCGCCGAGATGGAGACAGCGCGAGGGCTCGACACGCAGCTGCGCGCAGGCGTGTCGGAAGATCTCCGGCTGGGGCTTCTTCATCCCGAGCTCTTCCGAGATCCAGGTGTGATCTTCGGGAACCACGGTGTCCAGGCCAGAGGCACGGAGCTTTCTTCGCTGAGTGAACGAGGATCCGTTGGTCACGATCGCGACGAACAGTCGATCTCGGAGCCGTGAGAGCTCCGCGAGGAGAGCCTCATCGGGTCGCAAGTGCTCGGCGATCGCCTTGCCCGGGCTGGTGCAGTCTCGCGCTTCACCGCTGGCGGCGCTCCACTCCGCGAGGAAGTCCGCTCGATTCCCGTAGCCGCCGGCGTCGAGGGCCATGAGTCGGTCGACCACGATCTCACTCTCGAGCTCTGCGCACAGGGCCGCGCGCAGCGACTGCGTGCGCGGGATGAGCGTGTCGTCCAGGTCAAGCAGCACGGCTGCAAGCAAGGCTGGCCTCCAGGATCGCTTCGTAGGTCGTCTGGCCACGATGTCGGAGTCCGGGCAGCAGGTCACCGAAGGCGTTGATCTCGACCACGAAGGGTCGTCCTTGCGGCGTCAGGAGAACATCGATGCCCGCGTGCAGGGCATCCGGGAAGCAGGCTGCCGCTTGCTCGGCCAGGTCACGACAGGACTGCAGGGCATCGTTGCCGAGACTGTCTCGCAGCGCACCCAGGTCGCCCCGACGGTTGCCGAGGTGCAAGTTGGTCATCGGATGTCGGCTCTGGCGGACGACGACGTGCCGCGCCTCGCCGTCGATCACCAGGATGCGCAGGTCGAAGCCCAGGCCATCCAGCCGCGCCTTCGGGAGCCACGTCTCCTGGATCATGCCCTGTGGCAGCAGGTGCGCGAGGATCGCGTCGATGTCCTCTCGCCGGGCGTAGCTGCGGACCCGAAGCGAGTTGAAGAAGCGGAGCCGGCCGTCGTCGCCGACTTGCAACTGAATGGGCGCGATGAGCTGTTCCCGATCACCGGACCACCGCAGGGCACAGGTGCCCGAGGCCGAGGACGAGAAGTAGGGCTTGAGGAAGATCCGACCCGACCGCTGCTCACGACGCTCGGCGCGGAACGCGGCGAGGTCCGTCGGCGCTCGCTGCGACTCCGGGCGCGGGAGACCAGCGGCGACGAATCGCTCGTGGCCGACCCACTTGTCGAACATGGCGAGGATGCTCGAAGGAGGTGCTTGCCACTTGGTGTCACGGCTCTCCAGGCGCTGGAGCAGCTTCGCGAAGCCCGCATGCAGCTCGCGGAGGTGATCGATCTCACCGAACGCGAGGCGGGCGTCCGGCGATCCACCGCCGAGCCGGATCAGCTCGTGCGTGACCGCCTCGTCCTCGCCCGCCGAGTCGATGCGCCAGGTCTCCGCTCGCTCGAGGGCGTTCCACTCGTACTCGTCACGCAGCAGCGACATCCACGAGACGACGGGCGGCCGAGGTAGGCCCCGGGCCGTCATGGCCTCGACGAAGTGGCGAACACGTCGGTTCTCGGGGTTGCCGATCAGGCCGAGCCGATGCACTCCCGGCGTCACTCGCCGACGGCCACGAATCGCCACGCATCGCCGTCGTCGTCTTCCTGCTCCTGGGGATTGGAGACGTCGACGATCAGGTCGAGGGCAGCCAGCTTCTTCGCCATGTCCGCGTTCATGAAGTGGTGATGCAGGTTGACTCTCTGGAGCGATCCGTCCGTCGGCAGGTTCAGCAGGGCGCGTCCGCCCTCGTCACTCAGGGTGCCGAGCGAGAGGTCGAGGGTCTCGATCCGCTCCAGGATGGGCGCGTTGACGATCACCCCCGCGATCGCGTCCGCGTGGTCGCAGTTGCGCAGGCCCAGGTACTTGAGCTTCGGGAAGAGCTTTCCCGACAGGATCGGCTGGAGGTCCTCGACGGTGCTGTCGCCGCCGTAGTGGTCCGTGCCGAGCCAGAGCTCCAGGTACTCGAGCTCGGGGAAGTCGGACTGGCAGACGGCGCGGACCACCTGGACGGGCATGCCGCCGGTCTCGATCGCGAGGGCACGCAGCCGCTGGTGCACCGGCTTCTCGAGCTCCAGTCCTTCCATCCCCCGCGTGCGCAGCAACTGGAGCTCCGGGAAGGCCGCGAGAAGCGGTGAGAGATCCGACTGCTTGATCCAGGACATCTCGCACTCATCGCGCGTGATGTCGCCCAGGTAGATTGCCGCGAGGTTCGGGAGCTTCCCTGACGACCCGGCGAGCTTGCCGATGATCGTCTCCGCCGGGGTGTCGTACATGTCCTCGGGCGACCAGCAGCCGATGACGATGGCCGTCGCCCTGGCCGCGTGGTCGCTGGCCAGGAAGTGATCGAGGTCGGCGTCGAAGTTCTGATCCTCCCAGTCCCCGCGGAAGCGGAAGACGGCGTCCACGCCGGCGCCCGGGGGCTTCGCCGCCTTGTAGTCGACGACGCGCTTGCCGGCGAAGGTCCGGATGTTCTCGTAGAGGTCGTCTTCCTTGACGCAGCAGGGGAAGTGGATCGACGAGAGCGCGCCACCATCGGACGCCGCTGCGGCCGGGTCGACGGCATCGACGTAGCCCTTTCCGAGCTTCTGCGCGACGAGCTTGTCGAAAGACGTCTTGGCCTTCTCGGCCGAGCCGAAGTCCTTGGTCTTGGTCTGACCATCGGTTCCGATGCGTCCGTAGACGACCGTGTGACTCGTGCCCTCGAGCTCGATGTTCCAGAACTTGCTGGACTTGCTGTCGGCGTACTCGAGATTGCGTCGTTCCATGTCTCCTCCGTCGGTCGTCTCGGCGTCAGGTCTCGATGTCGGGATGGTAGAGCTTCGGGTCGTCGAAGCCGGCGATCCAGGCGGCGGCTTCGTGGCAGGTCTTGGTGGCTGGTGGCACGCGCAGCAAGTACTGGCGCTGAGTGGAGGGACATGAGCAGGCCAGCCCGACCAGCGCTTCGTCCTCCTCCAGCTCGATCCGAAGGAGCTGGCGCCGGCCGCCGGGGTCGCTGTCCTCGTCGAGGACCCGTGCACCGGCCTCCGTGGCGAAGCGCAGGTAGCCCATGCGCTCGATCATGACGCGGCGCATCTCCGCGTTCTTCTCTGCCAGCACTCGCTTCGCAGTCAGGGATTCGGGACGGAAGGCGATCTCCTCGGTCACGGTGACGCCCCGCCACTTCAGAGGAGCACCCTCGAGGCTCGACGGCAGCGCGGTGATGCCCGTGCCGCCGACGTCGACCCAACTGCTCACGCGCAGGCCGTCGGGGATCGTGTTCAGCTGGACGCAGCCGGCGAGATCGAGCTGGGAGAGCGTTCCGAACCAGGTGGGCAGGGTCTGGAGATCGGTGCAGTCGCGGAGCACGACGCTCCCACGGTTCACGCTGGCGTGTTCCGGCCAGCCGTTGAAGCGCGAGCAGGCCGAGAGGTCGAGGAACCAGACGTCGAGGCCGCTCGGCAGCGCGAGGAGGGAGTTGCAGCTCCTCAGGCTCAGGGCCCCGGTGGTCAGCCCCTCGGGGAGCTCCTCGAGGAGGCGACAGTCGTCGAGCAGGATGCGGCACTCGACGGAGATGTCGTCGGGGAGACGGCGGAGCTTGGTCTCCGAGACGTCGAGCTCGTAGCAGTGGAGACCGGAGGGAAGCTCGGCGACGTCGAGCCCCTTCAGGTCGAGGCGGCCGTCGACGTGGAGAGGACCGGGGCGCCCTGCGAGCACGTGTTCGCGTGCGTCATCGGGGCTCAGGTGGATCATGGTCCGGAGCGCCGCTCAGTCGCGGATGATGCGGATGGACTCGGGCGAGTACTCGCGCTGACGCCAGACACGGTAGAGCCCGCGGGGCAGCCGAATCGTCGCGTGCTCCTCGTGGACCAGGTCGGCCGACTCCGCCTCGACCTCGAGCATCAGCGTGTCGGGCGTCTGGTACAGGACGGCGGTGCCGTGATCCTGAATGCGGTGGCTGTGGCCCGTGACCTCACCGTGCGCCAGCACGCAGTGCGGGAGTCTTCGGACCTGCTCGGGAAGCGCGTCGATGCGCTCGAGCATCACGTCGCCGTGACGGTACTGCATGGGGAACCCTCCAAGGATGCCCGAGTATTGCACGATGGCCTGGGTCGTGCCACGGCCTCGGAGGGTGGTTCCCGTCAGTCCTCGGCGCCCTCTGCCGAGAGTGCTCCATGGACTACAACCCGTACTTCTCCCGCACGTCCTTCGGTAGCTGACGACGCAGCTCCTCCGGGATCGCCTCGGGACTGGTCTCGAGCAACGAGCCGAGATTCGCCAGGAACTCGGCGACGTTGGGTGAGAGCTCGTCGGTTTGCGGGTCCCGCAACAACGCGGTCGCCGTGCTCGCCATTTCGCTCACGGCGCTGACCGGTGCCGAGGAGTCCGGCAAGACGAAGGCCGGAGACTCGTCCAGGGGAAGCAGGGTGTCGCCGGTCATCGCGGGATCGTGGGGGCCGATGGCGAGGGTCGGGGCCGCGGCGGCCTCGTCACGAATCGGGACCGGGGTCGACTCGGCCGCCGTCGGTGGAGTGGCAGTCGGCTCGGGAGCGTCGTCGACGTCCTGGCAATCGGCTTGAACGAGGCCGAGGACCAGCAACGCGTGCAGCGCCCGCAGCAGGTCTTCGGGCTCGTGGCTGCGCTCGAGCATCGGTCCGAGTCGGGTCCGATGACGGGCGTCATCGACGAGACGACGCTCCGACGGCTCCAGCGGAAGCAGGCAGGCGAGCTCCTCGGCGTGACGAGCCAGGCGCAAGACGGCCTCCGGTGGCGGCAGTCGATCACCGAGCACCGTGAACGGACAGCTACGCAAGGCGTCGAGGACCAGCCGCGTGACGTCGAGCTCGAGGAACACGGCGTCGTTGTCGGGCTCGCGGCTCAGCAGCTCGAAGTGACCGCCGCGCCAACGCACGAGATCCGCGACCGCGTGTCGCACCTGGGCCTCCAGCCCGCCGTGCAGCGAGTGCAGGTCGACGGCGTTCTGCTCGAGCAGGGCACGACCGAGCCGCACGCCTTGCTGACGTCCGTGCTCGACGGCTCGGGTGAGCGCGTCGAGCTGAACGGCTCCCTCACGGAGCAAGACCTGACCCAGGCGGGTCTCCGGGCTGCTCGACTGGACCCAGCACAGCCGACCGCGATCGAAGCAAGCGCGCAGCTGATGTCCGGGCTCGGAGCTGGTGAACTGCAAGACACCCGAGCGACCGGTGAGGTGCAACGACAACAGCGCTGCCGCCGCCGGCACGGCGGCCAGGCTCGCGTTGGTGGGCACGTCGTAACCCGGCAGCTCGCGACGTGGCACCTCGGGCAGGTCGTCGAGATCTTCGAGCGCATCGAAGAGACGAGCACAGGCCAGCAAGGCCTCGACCTCGACCTGTGCGGCACGACCCAGCGTGCGGAGCTGGGCGATGGAGAGCGAGCCGTCGACGCTCGCCATGAAGTCGAGCTCCTCACGACGGAAGCCCCAGGCCTGGGCGCGGCTCGCGAAGTCCTCGCTGAGACGGACTCGGCGTCGGGCCGGCGGAAGGATGGCGAGCTGGGAGCTCACCGGGAGCTGACGACACGAGCTCACGAGGATCTCGTCGAGGTCGAGCTCGAGCTTGAAGCTCTCGTGCTGAGGGGCATCGGAGTGGAAGAAGTGCGAGCTGCCCTCGCTCCAGCAGAACGGACGCGTGAGGTGCAGGCCCTGCTGACGCTTGAGCGCGACGTCGAGCTGGGAGCGGGTGATCCAGCCCTCCTGCACCATGAGCTCGCCGATGCGTCGGCCGTTCGACCGTCGCCAGAGCTCACCCAGGGCGCGGTCGTCGACGCCCTGGAGACCTCCGAGGTCGCGGAGGACGCGGTCGAGTCGCGTGTTGGGGTCGTCGCTGCGACCGAAGATCGGTCGACCGTTCTCCACGAACAGGAGCGCCGAGCCCGATGGTCCCCGGACGAACAGCAGCCCGTTCTCGCGCTTCCGGCGGAGCTCGGCCGCCACGGCGACGAGGGGCTTGGTGGTGAGGGGGACTCCGGTGGTCTCCGCCGTCTCGGCGGTCGGTCCCGGGGCTGGCCCCGGGAGGTGCCGACGGACGAGGTCCCAGAGGTCGAGCACCGAGAGGGGCTTGGTCAGGAAGTCGTTGGCCCCCAGCTCGCGGGCCCGGATGACGTACTCCCGGCGCGTGTAGACCCCCGACATGATGATGATCGGCAGGTCCGGCTTGGCCATCCGGATGGTCTCGAGGGCCTGGAAACCGTCGAGCCTGGGCAGGAGCGCGTCGAGGAGGATGAGGTCGGGGGGCAGGGCGAGGGCCCGCTCGACGGCGGCTCGCCCGTCGGTGACCAGCTCCACCCGCAGCCCCAGCACGCGCAGGGCGGCCTCGAGGTACTCGGCGACCGAGGGGTCATCTTCAGCTAACAGGACGCGACGGATCTCGGAGCTCATGCGGGTCTCCCACTTCCACCATCGGCCCGTCCCAGCGCGTCGTGAGCGTGGGGTGATCGGAGGTCGGCGGACCCCTTCCGGCCGTGATCAGGCTCCGGGGTCTGCCCGACACGGCTTGACGGGAGACCGCGTCGCCGCCAGGATCACGCCCTTTCCGCCGGAGAAACCGCGGTAGGAGTCAGACATGGGCAAGGCCAAGACCTCCGGGAACGTGCTCCGTTCCGAGCAGCATCAGGCGGCGATCGACGAGTACGAGAAGGGCATCCGGCTCGTCCAGCAGCGGGATTACACCAAGGCAATCCCGCGCTTCGAGGCCGTCATCGAGAACTTCCCGAACGAGGCAGCTCTCTGCGATCGCGCCCGCACCTACCTCGCCATCGCCAACCAGGAGGCCGACAAGAAGCAGCCCCTGGAGTCGACTCGTGAGCCCGAGCTGAGCTACGAGGTGGGCGTCTACCTCCTCAACAACGGCCAGGCGAAGGAAGCCCAGCGGCACCTCGAGCGGGCCGTCGAGCACGACGGTGCGAACGAGGGCGCCCTCCTCGCACTCGCGTCCGCCAACGTCATGCTGGACGACCGTCCGGCCGCCCTCGAGAGCCTCGGCCGCGTGCTGGACCGCGACGCCACCGCCCGCTTCCGCATCAAGTCGATGAGCGACTTCGACGCGCTGGCCGGCGACGAGGAGTTCCAGGCGCTCCTCGCCTCCAAGGCCTGATCGACCCCCCTCCCCCGGGACCGACCCCCTGGGACCGCCATCGGGCGCGTCCCACCCGCCACGGTCCCCCGTGTCCCGAGCGCGACGCTCGGGACACTTCCGTCGCCGCCAAGGCCGCCCGAGCCCCCGGGATCCACCCGGGTTGCGGTGAAGCCCTCCTGGCACGACCCTTGCCCACCGAATCGTGAGGAAGAGGTTTGGTGGTGACGTCGGCGTGGCCGTCCGGCCGCGCGTGGGATCCCGCCACAGCGAAGGACAGCGCAGATGTGTGGAATCGTCGGAATGGTCGGGCGCGAGGATGTCGTCGCCGAGGTCGTCGCGGGGCTGCAGGCCCTCGAGTACCGGGGCTACGACTCCGCCGGAGTGGCGGTCGTCGAGTCGGGCGAGGAAATCCGCCGCGTTCGGGCGGCCGGGAAGCTCAAGCGACTCGTTCAGGAGCTCCAGCAACAGCCACTCTCCGGCACCTGCGCGATCGGCCACACGCGCTGGGCGACCCACGGTCGTCCGACCGACGACAACGCTCACCCGCACGTCTCGTCCTCGGGTGAGGTCGCCCTCGTCCACAACGGGATCATCGAGAACTTCCTCGAGCTTCGGGAGAGACTGGCGAAGGCGGGTCACGAGATCCGCACCGACACCGACACCGAGGTGCTCGCGCATCTCATCGAGCACCACCTCGAGCGCGCCGGCCACGGCGGCAAGGGCTCGTCCCTCCTCGAGGCCGTTCAGGCGGCGCTGAAGGAAGTCGTCGGCGTCCACTCGCTGGCGGTGGTCTCCCGCTCCGAGCCCGACACCATCGTCGCCTCCACCAACGGCCCGCCCAATCTCATCGGCATCGGTGACGACGGCCTGCGGATGGTCGCCTCCGACCTCGCTCCCATCGTGCGTCACGCGCGCCGCGTCCACTTCCTCGAGGAGGGAGAGACCGCCCTGGTGCGCGGGGAAGACGTGGAGATCCACGGTTCGAACGGTCGCGTGGAGCGCGAGCCACGCGTCGTCGACATGAACCCGGTGCAGGCCGAGAAGGGCGGCTACAAGCACTTCATGCTCAAGGAGATGCACGAGCAGCCGCGCGTGCTCGAGGAAGTGCTGGTCGGCCGGCTGCAACCCGGCACGGGTGAGGTCAACCTCGACGACACCGGCTTGCCGCACGAGATCCTCGAGAACTGCGAGCGCGTGTTGGTCCTGGCTTGCGGCACGAGCCTTCACGCCGGAATGGTGGCGCGGCATCTCATCGAGCGCCTGGCCGGCATCCCCTGTCAGGTCGAGATCGCGTCCGAGTTCCGCTACGCCGAGCCGGTCGTCCCGAAGAACACGCTCGCTCTCGCCATCACCCAGTCCGGCGAGACCGCCGACACCATCGCTGCCATGCGCGAGGCGGCCGAGCGTGGCGCCAAGCTCCTGGTCAACTGCAACGTTCTCGGCAGCGCGGCGACCCGCATCGCCGACGGCACCCTGCACATGCGAGCCGGTCTCGAGATCGGCGTGGCGTCGACGAAGTGCTTCACCGCCGAGCTGGCCTGCCTGACCTTGCTCGCCATGAAGCTCGGGCAGGTGCACGGACGTCTGAGCG
Organism: Acidobacteriota bacterium; assembly: GCA_039029535.1. GTDB lineage: Bacteria > Acidobacteriota > JBCCFW01 > JBCCFW01 > JBCCFW01 > JBCCFW01. Next base: position 24,778 of record JBCCFW010000049.1, on the reverse strand, counting down.
CCGAGCGCTCGGCCGAGCTCGCCGAGGGCCTGCGCAGCCTGCCCCGGCTGGTCGAGGAGGTTCTGTCCCATGGGGACGCCATCGACGCCATCGCTCGCGACACCATGAAGGCCGACAACTACCTCTTCCTCGGTCGAGGCCTGCTCCACCCCATCGCCCTGGAAGGTGCCCTCAAGCTGAAGGAGATCAGCTACATCCACGCCGAGGGCTACGCCGCTGGCGAGATGAAGCACGGTCCCATCGCGCTCATCGACGAGAACATGCCCATCGTCGGCCTCTGTCTCGAGAGCCCCACGCGGGACAAGGTCATGGCCAACCTCCAGGAAGCCAAGGCGCGCGAGGGTCGGCTGCTGGCGGTCGTCACCGAGGGCGACGAGCGGTTGACGGAGTTTGCGGATCACGTGATCGAGCTGCCGCCGGTGGACGAGATGCTGGCCCCCGTGGTGGCCTCCATCCCCCTGCAATTCCTTGCCTACCACGTGGGCGTGCGGCGCGGCTGCGATGTCGATCAGCCGCGCAACCTGGCCAAGTCCGTCACTGTCGAGTGAGTCGGATCGGAGCGCCGTGAGGAGACGCACTCGACCTTTTTCGGGTGAAACCTGAACGGACTCTGAGCGCAACTGGTCCGCATTGCGTGACATGCTGACGCGTGCCTGGCCGGGCTCGAAGTCGTCTCGATCTCCGTGAAAGCGTGAGGGTCGTGGGGTGGAGGGTCGGTCTCCCGTGCACGGGCATGGGAGAAGGTGGGAGCTCGAACGAGGGCTTCAGCTGCCAGGCTGAGGACCGAGACCGTGAAGAAGATCTTCGTTGGGAATCTCCCCTGGAACACGACCGAGGCCGACCTGCGCGAGTTTTTCGAGCAGTACGGTCAGGTCCACTCGGCCGCCGTGGTGACCGATCGAGAGACTGGTCGCTCGCGTGGCTTCGGATTCATCGAGATGGATCCCGAGGCTGCCGACAACGCCATCTCCGGCGCCGATGGCCAGGACTTCGGTGGTCGTCCGCTGCGCGTGAATGAAGCGCAGTCCCGTCGTGGTGGCGGTGGCGGCGGTGGTGGTGGCGGCGGCCGCGGTGGTGGCGGCGGCGGCCGCTGGTGAGATTCACCTGATCCGGGCCGTCTCCCAGCGCCCGGATTGGTCAGCCGCGGGCTGACCTCACTGCCGAACGGGCAGCCAGGACCATTCCGCCGAGGCCGGCTGGTCTCCGCGGACACCCTCGATCCTCGCCCAGAGGATGTCTCCGTCCGACCAGTATCGGATGCGACGGGGAAAGTCGTGGGTCGGGTTCTCGAAGACGACCGACCGAGGGCCGCACTCGACCAGGGTGAACTCGGTCGTCCCCTGCCCCCGCGGGCTCGCCACGTAGACCAGGCGACCCTTGCGTTCTTCGATGCGCAGGTACTCGAAGAACGCCGTTCCGTTGGGTTGCAGGTCACGGTGCACGCCGAGCATGAGCCCGCCCGCCGGCGGCATCCAGAGCTCTTCGCTGACACGCTGACCCTTCTCGCGCCGCCAGTGACCCGAGAGCCAGGCGAGGTGCTCCAACCGGCACGTTGCGCCCGTGCCGGACTTCGGTGGTGGCTGCGCGGTCACGACGGGCGTGGCGAGAAGGAGCAGTGCGACCAGGGCACGGGTGCGACTCATGATGAGTCGCACCTGCTAAACCGTGGCGCCGACGCGGTCGGTCTGGTACTCGGGCAGTCGGCTGGTGCGCGAGAGGTAGTCGTCGATCACGGAGTCGCTCGCGTCGATGGCGAGGCCGTCCTCGGGCGCAGCGAGGACTTCCGCCATGTCGGACACCATCTGGGTGGTGACAGGGCCCGGCTTCCCGTCGCCGACCTGGACTCCGGCCACCGAGATGATCGGCATGACCCCGGCGCCCGTGCCGGTCATGAAGCATTCGCGGCCGGGACCGACGCACTCGATGGGGACCAGGTCGCACTCGGACTCGACCTGGTAGCCACGCTCGCGGAGCAGCTCGATGAGGGTGGCGCGGGTGATGCCGTTGAGGCAGTACTCGGCCTTGGGCGAGCGGACCAGCACCTTGCTCGGGTCGTCCTCCCAGCCCTCTTCCTTGTCGACGATGAAGATGTTGTCGACGCTCGCCTCGGCGATGAAGCCGCGGTCGTTGAGCATCAGGGCCTCGAGCTCGCCACCGGTCGTGCCCTCCTGGAGGGCCAAGACGTTGTTGATGTAGTTGGTGGTCTTGATGGTCGGATCGAGGACGTTCTTGCCCGGGCGACGCACGTGCTTGGCGAGGCCGATGGGAATGCCGGTCGCGTAGGTCTCCGACGGGTAGACGGCGATGCGGGAGACGATCGCAAAGGCGGTGGGTGCCACGCACTTGGCGGGGTTGATGCCCAGGTCACCGATGCCGCGGCTGAGCACGAGGCGGATGTAGCCGGTGTCCGACAGGGTGGATTCCTGACAAGCGCGCAGGATGATGTCGGTGAGCTGGCGATGAGAAAACGGCTGATCGATGCCGAGCAAGCGAGCCGAGCGGTCGAGCCGATCGAGGTGCTCGCGCCACATGAAGATCTGGCCGTGCTTGATGAGGATGCCCTCGAAGCAACCGTCACCATAGAGCGAGAGATGGTCGAGCACCGAGAGCGGCGCATCCTTGAGCGGGAAGATTCCCGCCCGGCGCGGCAGCGGCTCGTCAGTGCTCAGGGTCTCCGAGTACTGGTCGTCCATGAGGAGCGAGGGGGTGATCTCGTCCACCACGGGCATGCTGACCCAGACGCGGGCACCGGAGGCGATGTCGGTGAGGGCCTCTGCGGCCTTGCGGACTTGCTCGGGGGAGCCAAGGGTCATGTCGCCTCCTTGAAGAGAAAGTGGACCACTCGCACCGACAGGGCTCGGCGGGCGGCGAAGACCGCAGGACGCGGCGGGGGGCTGTCGAGGATGACCTCGGGGCCGATTATCGCATGATGAGGCGGTCCCTGCACGGTCCGGGGCGTCTCGTGGCGCACGCAACGCGAACCACTCCGGCCCGCCATGGAGCCTCCTGACCGGTCGAAACCAACGATTTCGGCGGCATGGGCGGTAGACTGCGCCTCATGGGCCAGGTCAAGAAGAAGCGGATCGCGCTGATCTCCACCGGCGGGACCATCGAGAAGACCTACGACGAGCTCGAGGGGGTTCTCGACAACCGCGTCTCGGTTCTCGACGTCATGCTGGCGTCCCTTCAACTCGAAGGCGTGGACCTCGTTCGGGTGCCGCTCCTGAACAAGGACTCGCTCGACATGACGCCGGGCGATCACTCGCTCATCGCCGAGACCTCCGGTGCCATGGCCAAGGCCCATGACGGCGTCGTCATCTGCCACGGCACCGACCGACTGGCGGAGACCGGCGAGACGATCGTGGAGCAGCTCGGCACGCCGCCGGTGCCCATCGTTCTCACCGGCGCGATGCGTCCCTACGTCCTGCGCAAGAGCGACGCGCTGCAGAACCTCACCGAGGCGTTGATCGTCGTGCAGTTCATCGACCCCGGCATCTACGCGGTGTTGCACGACCGCGTGTTGAAGTTCCCGGGCGTCGTCAAGGACCCGCGTCGCGGCACCTTCGTGATGCGCGACGAGCTCGACGACTGACGCGTCAGGAGGGCGGGTTCTCCTCGGCTCGCAGCGGCGCTCGACCCAGACCTGGCCAAATGCGGAGCATGGACGAGCCGGCGCGGACGCCGACCCAGGCCAGGGTCACCCACCAGATGGCGACCAGCGCGTTCTCTCCGTCGACGAAGAGCTCGAGACCGAGCCAGCCCACGGCGGTCGCCACGACCATGGTGTTGCGCAGCCAGCGGTAATCACGCGCGCCGAAGTGGATCCCGTCGGTCACGAAGGTCACCGCGTTGACGGGATGACCGAGGGCGAACACCCACCAGGCGGCGAAGAACACCGCATGGGCCTCGGGCGGCACGAGCATGACCGCGACGAGCTCCCGACCCAGCATCGAGACGAGGCTGAAGACGAGACCGGTGACGACACCCCAGGTGATGGCGACCGCCGCCGCCTGTCGGGCGCGTCGAGGATCACCTGCTCCGAGGAAGTAGCCGACGAGACTGTGGCCGGCCGTGCCGAGGGCGTCGAGCGCGAACGCGCAGGTGAGCCAGGTCTGACGGATGACCTGGTTCGCGGCGGCGACGAGCTCACCCTCCAACGTGGCGGCCCGCGTGGAGAGCGCGAGGAAGGCCGAGAGCAGCCCGGTGCGCAAGAAGACGTCGATGCCGACCTTGAAGAGGCCGCCGAGGTGCTCGCGACGGGGTGAGCGTCGACCCACGAGCCGGAGGACGATGACGACCGACAGCACGCCACCGATCCCTTGCGCGATCACCGACGCCCAGGCCGCCCCGGCCACGCCGAGAGCCGGGAAGGGTCCGGGTCCGAAGATGAGCAGCGGATCCAGAGCCAGGTTGAGGAGATTCACCCCGGTCGCGATCCACATGACCGTGCGCATGGACTGCAACCCGCGCAGGGCCGCCGCGCTCACCGTCGTCATCAGGAGCGCGGGCGCTGCGAGGAAGCGGATGGCGAGGTAGCTCTTCGCCAGCTCGCGGATCTCGGCCGTGGCGCCCATGACCACGACCAACCAATCGGCGAGGAGGACGCCGGCGATCCCGAGACCGACGCCGATGAGCACGGCGGTGGTCAACGCCGTGGCGATGATCTCGGCAGCGCGCTCGCGCTCCCCCGCACCGAGCGCGCGGGCGACCTCGGTCTGGGTCGTCACGTGGAGGAAGCTGAAGACCCAGAAGATCGCCGACAGGGTGGTCGCGCCCAGGCCCAGCGCGGTCAGCGCCTCCGATCCGAGCGCCGCGATGAACGCGGTGTCGGCCAGGCCCGTGAGCGGCTCCGCGACCATCGAGAAGAAGGCCGGCAGCGCGAGCAACAACACCGTGCGATGCGGTCGCTGGGCGAAGGCGTGATCGGACACGCCGCCATCATGCCCCGATCGCGAAGAGCGCGATCAGAAGTTCATCGACTCGAGACGTCGTCGCCCCAACAAGAGGGGCAGGCCGCCCGCCACGGCGGACAGGAGCACGACGAGGACGAGCATCCGCGGCTCCCAGGCCTGGCGGCTGGCGTCGCTCATCCGTTCGAGCGCGGTCAGCACGCTGGGGGCACCGAGGCAGAGCGTCGTCAGGCTGACGAAGGCGACCCCGAGCAGGAAGTTGAGCGTGCCCCCGAGCCCGGACACGATGCGGGCGGGGTTGTCTTCCTTGAGATTCGGGAACACCGCGCCCAGCCCCACTGCCAGCCCGGACAGGGCGAAGGCCCCGGAGACGATCGCCACGAAGCAAGTGAGCCGCAGCCAACCGCTCACCCCGAGGACGTGGGTGGAGAAACCGATGGCGAGCAGCCCGAAGACCAGCGCCAGCGGCAGGGCGAGCAGGAGCTTCTGACCCACGAGCCGATGACGAGGCAGCGGCGCGAGCAACGCGATCCACGCGCGGCGACCTTCCATGGAGATGAGCGGGAAGGCGAAGCGAGTGGTCAACGTCGCCATGAGCAGCAAGGCCACGCCGAGGTTCAAGTAGGCCGCGACGTTGCCCCACAGCGCGAAGCGCGAGAGGTCGGGCACGTGGCGGAGGTTGGCGACGTAGGTGATGGCGAGCACGCTGACCAGGGCGACCTGACTCCACTGTCCGGGCTCGCGCAGGAAGACCGAGACGTCCTTGGCAGCCAGGGCGAGCGCAGGGCTGCTGGCCGGGCGGCTGCGCCGTTTCAGTCGTCGTGAGCCCACCGGCTTGAGCGAGCGGCCGTTGAGCATCTGATAGCTGACGAGCAGCCAGCGTCGTCCGGCGAGAAGCATGAGGGCGCCGACCAACAGCGCCGTGATCGCCAGGCACCACAGCAGGAACACCGAGCGCGACAGCTCGCCGTGGGCGGCAGCGCGCAGGCTCTCGGCGGCCCAGTAGCCGGGGAGCAGCGGGTACTGCGTGCGACCCAGCGCCTCGAGGACCTGCGACACGAGCTCGCTGCCGTCCTGGTCTTCTCGTAGCTGGGCGATGCGGAACGCACGGGCGAGCACGCCGACGAGAGGGATGAGAGCGAGACCCAGGAGGACGAACAGCCGCTTCCAGTCGATGCCCGGCATCAATCGCACGATGACGATGATGAGCAAGGTGCCGAGGAAGTGGGCGAGGGCCGTGAAGCAGGCCAGCAGCGGCACGAGCACGATGAAGAACGCCGGCCCGGCCTCGGTGCCGAGACCGTAAGCCAACAGCAGCGGCGTGCCGAGGACCAGGAAGGCCCAAGAGCTGATCGTCGCCATCTCCGGCGAGCGCGCGGCCAGCACCGACTCGGGCGAGAGCGGCGCTCGACACCAGAACGTCGCCTCCTTCGATCGATAAAGCGTCTGGAAAGCCACGAGCAAGTTCGACATGACGAGCATGGCGAACAGCGTGAAGAAGAAGAGCGAGAGCAGGCGGACCAGCAGGACCGGTCCGAGGACGTCGATCCCGTTGATGAATGCGAAGGCCCGCCGGAAGAGGAAGTGCAGCCCAAGGACCAAGGCGATGGTCAGGGCGAACATCGACAGCACCCGGGGGGCGGAGCTGGCCAGCGCTCGACCCAGGGTGTTGCGGCTGGCGCGTCGCTTGGCCCGCCAGGTCTCCAACAAGGGATGAAGCGTGCTCACGCGGGCTCGGGCTCCGGCTCGGCGCTTTCGTCCTCGGTGAGCGAGAGGAACAGCTCTTCCAGCTCCTCCTTGCCGTCACGGAGCAAGGCGTCGACTCGATCACAGGCGACGACCTGACCGGCGTTGACGATCGCGACGCGGTCGGCGATGCGCTCGGCGATGGGCAGGCTGTGCGTGGACATGAGCACGGTCGTGCCGTGGCGAGTCTGTTCTTTCAGGAAGTCGACGACCTCGCGCACCGAGCGAGGATCGAGACCGACCCAGGGCTCGTCGATGATCACCGTGCGCGGCGAGTGCATGAAGGCGCAGGCGAAGCTCAGCCGCTGGCGCATGCCGTGGGAGAAGTCCTCCGCCAACATGTCCGCCCGCTCGGTGAGGTCGAAGACTCCCAAGAGCTCCTCGGCGCGCTCGACGAAGCGCTCCTCGGGGAGACCGTGCAAGCCGGCGATGAGACGCAGTGACTCCCAGGCGCTGAGCTTCTCGTGGAGGTACGGCGTGTCGGGGACGTAGCCGAGCAAGCGCTTGACGTCGAGGGCCTGGTCGACGACGTCGAGCCCCTCGACCTGCGCCGTTCCCGAGGTCGGACGCAGCAAGCCGACGAGCACCTTGATGGTCGTCGTCTTGCCGGCACCGTTGGGACCGAGCAAGCAGAAGAGCTCGCCCTTCTCGATCTCGAGGTTGAGACCGTGCAGCGCCTCGAAGTCACCGTAGCGAACGCGGAGATCACGAATGGAGATCAAGAGCCGAGTGCTCCCTTGCTGAAGTCTTCCAGGGTCAAGCTGAGGCCGAAGGGCAGGCTTGCCTTCAAGAGCAGGCCGCCTTCGGCGATCCAGGCCTCGAGACGATGCTCACCGAGATCCAGCTCGTGCCGCGTGGCGGAGAACTGACGATCGGCGATCTCGAAGTCCGGGACGCTGGTCTCGCGACGCGTCCATTCCGTGGGTGCTCCCGTGACCGGGTCCTGCGCCTCGCCGCTCTCGGGGAAGCTCACCGCGGCTGCGCGAGGCAGCGGGAGGGGACCCTCGACGAGCTGCAGGTCGGCCGGCAAGGGCCACTGGTGAACGTTCTCACCGGTCGGCGACGCGTGCGTCACGTGCAACAGGCGGACCCCGTCGTCGGCCTCGCCGACCTTGGCGTCGATGCGATGACGAGCCCCGGCGATCTCGATGTCGAGGATGGCGCCGCGGGGTCGCCGATCCCAGCTCGCCGTGGCCGTTCCCTTGAGGCGACCGGGCAGCGGCGTGGTCACGCGGCCATCGAGCAAGTAGAGGAGCTGGTCCTCGCGTTGGCCCCCCGACACCGCGGTCTCGAGCTCACCCACGCGGAGCTCGCCGAAGTGGAAGCCGTAGGTCGCGGTGGCCGCGTGCTTCTTGATGCCGGCCTCGTCGACCAGCGCGCGCACGTCCTTCGAGGTCGAGCCGAACAGCAGCTCGGTGCGCACGAGGAAGCCCATGGTCACCAGCCACGTGAGCAGGATGAGGCCCGTGAGCCAGGGGGGGATCTTGAGCGCTTGTCCAGGTGCCGGCTGCATCACGAAGAAGCCTAGCGAGGGAGATCGGAGGTCGTTCAGTTCGAGGCACGCTGGCCCGCTCGGGGACGTCTCGTGAGGGTCGGGTCAGCCGAACGATCGCTCGGATTCCGGGTTGCCTCGGCGCGCGTGGGGGTCCATGATACTCGTGTTGGTGCTTGGAGTTCTTCCGAGCTGACTCCCCCCGGGGAGTCCCACCCGACCCCCCTGGCGGGTCCGACTTTTCGGGCCCCTCCGACGACGGCCGTCTCTTCGAACACGCGTCGTCATCGTGGACCGAGGGTCGACCACCCCGACCGTGAGCACTTCGCTAGCGGACCTTCTCGGCCGCTCGAAGTTCTCGCAATCAGTGCCTCGTGCGTCGAGGCTAAGGAGCCGCTCGTGTCCGACGAGACCGGCACCCGAGACGCGCCGCCCCGGAGCCGCAGCTCCCGGCGCCGTCGTCGCAGGTCCAGCGCCAATTCATCTGGCGCTGCATCCGAAGCACCGGCCAACCGGCCGGAAGAGAACGAGTCCGAGCCCCGCGAAGGAGCTCCCCGTCGCCGACGTCGTCGTCGTCGATCCGGTCGGGGTTCCGGTGAAGGCGGTGGCGGTGGTGGAGGCGGCGGTGGCGGTCAGCCTCGCGAGTCCCGCGACCGTCAGCCCGATTCGCGTCAGTCCGACTCGCGTCAGTCGGACGGCGGTGGCGGCAACCGTCGTCGCAAGCGTCGTCGCACGCGCTCCCGTGGCGAGGACCCGGAGGTCGTGGCAGCCCGTCGGCGTCGCCGCTGGAAGCGCGACGTCGAGCGTGATCCCGATGCTCAGCCCGAGGTGGATCACCCCGATCGTGATCCGTTCCACGAGCTGGTCTCGATCGATCCCGACGAGCGCTTCGAGCTCGAGATCGAGCCCACCGACATCGAGATGAGGGTGGTCGACATCCTCACCCCCATCGGCAAGGGCCAGCGCGGCCTCATCGTCGCGCCTCCCAAGACCGGCAAGACGACGCTGCTCATGCAGCTCCAGAAGGCCATCGCCGAGAACCACCCCGAGGTCGAGCTCATCGTCATGCTCGTCGACGAGCGACCCGAGGAGGTCACGGCCTTCCGTCGGGCGGGCTTCGGCACGGTCATGTCGTCGTCCAACGACGAGCCCGTGCGCTCGCATCTCCGGCTCACGCAGAACGTCTTGCGCAAGGCCAAGCAGTGGGTGCTCGAGGGCAAGGACGTCTGCATCCTGCTCGACTCGATCACCCGGATGGCGCGGGCTCACAACATCGGCGAGCGGGGTTCGCACCGCACGCTGTCGGGTGGTCTCGACGCCCGAGCGCTCGAGCGACCCAAGCGATTCTTCGGCTCGGCCCGCAACATCCTCGACGGTGGCAGCCTCACCATCCTGGCCACGGCCCTCATCGACACGGGCTCGCGTCAGGACGAGGTCATCTTCCAGGAGTTCAAGGGCACCGGTAACAGCGAGCTTCAGCTCGACCGACGTCTCGCCGAGCGGCGGGTCTGGCCGGCCATCGACATCCCTCGCTCGGGCACGCGGAAGGAAGAGAAGCTCTTCCCACCCGACGAGATGGAGGGCGTCAACGCGATCCGTCGCGCGCTGTCGAGCATGCATCCCGTCGACGCGATGCAGATGCTCGTCGGTCAGCTCAAGAAGTACAAGACGAACCGCGAGTTCCTGCTCGACTGCGGCAAGCGTGCGGCCGAAGCGCTGACCTGAGCCCAGGGGAGCACCGAGCTCACCGAGCCGGTTCCCCCGCCGACATGTGGATCGTCGAGCTCAGCCTTCCCGAAGAGAGCCTCCACGCCCTCGATCCCTCGCGCTGCGTGGATCGGCTGGTCCGAGAGATTCCCGGGGCCCTGGTCTGCATGCGTGACTTGGCCCAAAAGGACGTCACGCTGTTCCGGGAGATGGGTGCTGACGGTGCCCTCGGCATCGCCGAGGCCGACGCTCGACGTCGGGGACCCATCTGGGCGTTTCGCATTCACGCCGACGGCGTCTGGATCGCCGGCAGCGTGGAGCGTCGCCGCTTCAGCATCCAACGTGACGACCAGGACGTCCCAGCGGAGCTGAAGGGCCGCTTCCTCGGCTTTCTTCAGTCTCTCGAGACTCCGGGAGCGACGGTCGCCTCGTATCGGACCGAGGGGAACGACCGGATCCCGACCTGAGCACCGGCCGCCCCCCCGCGGCCGACCGGTGCTCAGCAGAGGCTGCCGAGTGTCTCAGTCGTCGCCCGTCACGCGCTGGAGGTCGGTGCGCTCCTTCAGCGGCGTGCCGAGGACCTTGCCCGTCGGCGGCGCGGGCGGCAGGCCCGGTGCCTTGGTGGGCTGCAGCCGCGAGTCGTGCATGAGCGGGGCATGAGGGTTGGTCGCGCCGGTCGGTCGCGGCGGCGTCGCCATCGACGAGGTCGTCGTCGTGCCGGTGCTGCTGGACCAGGGCGTGGTGGTGACCGTGCCGCTGACCTGGCCGGACACGGGGGCCGGTGGGGTCACGGGTCGAGCGACCGCCTGACCGCTCGCGTCGAAGGTCCCGGGTGCGACGTCGGAGGGCAAGCGCTGGAAGCGTCCGTCCTTGATGACGTACTGCGGCGTCGCCATGGACTGCGGCGTCGGCGCGTTGGCACCGCCACCGACGCGGACCGTGTCGATGATGACCATCCCGCCCCAGTTGTTGCCGTTGGGAGCGGGGCTCGCGGGTCGGACGGGTGCCGGCGCGTAGCGGCTGCTGGCGGAGACCGGTGCCGGCGGAGGCGGGCTCTGGCTGACGACGACCGGCTCGGCTGAATGGCTGGGGGTCGGCGGGGCCGGCGCAGGAGGCGCGGGCGGCGCGGTCTCGACGACGATGGGCGCCGGCGTCGTCGGCGGGGTCGTCACGGGAGGCGGAGGATCGGCGCTGACGTGCTCGATGACGGCGCCGTCGGTGAGCGTCGCTCCACCCTGGGCGCCGGCGACGACGGAGTCCAGTGGCTGCGGCGGCCGGACGTCGGCCGGGGCGCTCCAGCTACGGAACGAGCTGATGGCCGACTGGGTCGCGCGCAGGGGCGCGGGTCCGATGAAGCGACCCGGCGTCTCGGGATCCGCGTGAGCGAGGAGGATGAAGCGCTCCTCGCGACCGAGGCGCTCACGCTGGTTGCGGCTGAGCCCCTCGTGGGTGACCACGACGGTCAGCCCACCGGGGTCGCCGGTGAAGATCTCCTGCACCTGGTAGGTGAGGGTCAGGGGACCGCTGGTGCCCAGGTCCTGGGGAGGACGCGGAGCGGCGAGGGCGACGAGGTCGTAGTCACCGGCGAGGGCGGGGGTGCCGGCGGCCAGGAAGGCGGCGGCGAGCAGGACCGCGAGCGTGAGGCGAGGGGAGGACATGGTCATGGCGAGAACCTCGCCACCTGCCCCGACGGGACGGAAGCTTACGCCAGTTTCCGTCGACTTGGTAGATCTGCCACTCGGTGGGCTTTTCTCGTCATGTTCGAGTCGAGGCCCCACTCTCTGGGTGTCACCACGCATCGTCAGTCAGGGAAGCCGCCTTGGGGAGGGGGTCACGCGGACCCCAGCCAGGAGGTTCTCTTGCCGCCTCGAGATGACTCCGTGCGGGCGCGGCCCCGCGAGCTCGGATGGCTCGCCGGACTCGCGGGGCTGCTGCTCGCCGTTGCCCTCGGCACCGAGCCGCCCGCCGACCGGCCGGCGCTCCACCAGGGTCAGCTCGAAGATGCGCTCCGGCGCGGTGTCGACCGCCTGATCCGTCTCCAGGGCCCCGACGGGAGCTGGGGCGGCGGGGCCTCCGAGCCGGGCCAGCTCAGCCGCAGCGGGCGTCCGGCGCTCGCGCTCCTGGAGGCGGCGGTGGAGCTCGGTGAGCCGGCTCCCCTCGCGGCCGCCGGCCGCACCGCCGAGGCCCTGCACCGAGAGCTCCCGACCAATCCGGGGCTCGTGGTCTCGGAGAACCTCCGCTTCCTCGTCGAGCACGGGCGCCTCCTGGACCGCCCCGAGGACGGCCGTCTCGCCGCTTCGGCCTGGAGCTCCCTGCGCGATGCAGAGGGCAAGGCACCCGACCACGTGCTCGCGTGGCGCTTCCTCGCTCGGCCCGGTCCGGCCGATCTCGAGCTGCCCGGCTGGCGGAACTACCTCCTTTGGCGGGCCGGCGAGCGAGTCCTGGCGGCGCGGGCCCTGGGCGAGGACGAGCACGCCGCGCGTTTCGGCCGGGAGGTCTTCGGGAGCTGGTCGCCCAAGCGCAGCGCCCCCTACTGGGTGCTGGGGACGGCGTCGGGCCTGGAAGCGCTCGATGGGCTCGCGGACGCCGACGACTCCGAGACGCTTCGTCGTCATCACGATCGGCTGCTCGTCGAGGAGGAGCTCATCGCCGCCATCCCGTGGATGGACACGCCGCACGACGCCCACGCGGCGACCCAGCAAGCCGCGCTCGCCCTGCGCGTGCAGCTTCGCGAGGCGCCGCTGGGCTCGCAGCGCCACGCGCGGGTGCTCGAGGGTCTCGGCCGGCTCATTCGAGCCCAGGCCCGACACGGCGGCTGGCCCGCGCACTTCAACCTCGCCGATGGCCCGCTGCACCACGAGTCGGTGAACTGGGTGCCCGACGAGATGCTCGGCGTGGGTGAGACGGCCGAGGTCGACGCGGAGGTCGTGCTGACCCTCATCGAGGCGCGTCGCTACCTGCGGGGTGAGAAGCGACCGCGGCGTCCTTGACATGATGTCGAGACCGCGTGGCTCCGCTGAGGTGAGTCGCGCCTGCGTCGGAGCTCTCGATGTCGTCCACTCATCTCGTCACCGGTGCCAACCGCGGGCTCGGGCTCGAGCTCGCCCGTCAGCTCTCCGCTCGGGGTGACCAGGTCATCGCCACCGCCCGTCGTCCGGACGAGGCGGAGGAGCTCCGATCGCTCGACCTGCGCGTGGAGCCCCTCGACGTCGCCGACGCGGCCAGCGTCGCCAGCTTCATCAGCGCCGTCGGCGATCAGCCCATCGACGTGCTCATCAACAACAGCGGCATGGGTGGTCAGCGTGAGGCCTTCGGTCATCTCGACTGGGACGCCATGAGCTCGATGTTCCTGGTCAACAGCATCGGTCCGCTACGGATCTGCCAGTCGTTGATGCCCAACCTGCGAGCGGGCTCGCGTCGGCTCATCGTGAACATGACCTCGAAGATGGGCAGCCTGGCCGACAACACCTCCGGCAACGCCTACGCCTACCGGGCGAGCAAGGCGGCCCTCAACGCGTTGACCAAGAGCCTCGCCATCGACCTGGCCGGCGAGGACTTCTGCTGCATCGTCATGCACCCCGGCTGGGTGCGCACCGACATGGGCGGATCGGCGGCTCCCTTGAGCGTGGAGGACAGCGTGCAGGGGATGCTCCGCGTGATCGACGGTCTCGACGAGGACGACAGCGGCGCGTTCTACGACTACGCCGGAGAGGCCATCCCCTGGTGAGCGATCAGGCCAACGAGCCGGGGAGCGCGGTCTCGCGATCTTCGCGCTCGTCACGATCGATCTCGACGACGCTGGTGAGGGTGCCCAGACGCCAGAGCCCGAAGACGATGCGGATGAGCACGAGGAGCTGAGCCCCGGCGAACCAGGCGGCGAGGCCACCCCAGCTCCCCGTGGTGATCGTCGACAGCAACCTGGCTCCGAGCCAGGTCAAGACGATCTCGAGCAGCACCAGGCCGCCGATCCCGAGCAGGATCGTCAGCGGGTGACGCACGACGCTCTTGAGCCCGTCGATCAGGCCCGTGATGACGGAGCGGCCCTCGATGACGATGCTCGCCCGCGACAGGTCGAGCCAGCTCGCGGTGAAGAGCAGCACGAGCAGGTAGAAGCCCTGCTGCAGCCAGTCGACGACGAGGGCCGTGCGTTCGTCTTCCACGCGGGTGAAGCGTGGGGTCAGCCAGCCGGCGAAGAGGCCGTTGATGAGCCAGTCGACGAGCGCGAAGGCACCGATGGCCACCAGCAGCACGACGAGCATGGCGCCCAGGTGTCGTGCGCTGGCTTGCAGCAGGGTGCCGAGCTCGAGCTTCTCGCCGCGCTCCTCCCGGAACTGACGTCCGCGCGTGTCGAACGAGAAGATCAGGCCGCCCGCCAGCAGTCCCATGACGAGCACGTGGGTCCACGAAGCGAGCCCGGACGCGTCGGAGATCGAGCGGAGCGCCGAGGCCTCCTGACGCTCGAAGTCGTCGAGGTGCGGGGGCTGGAAGCCCTCGGCACGGGCGGCCGGGTCCGGGAGCTGGCTGGTGCCGTCGTGGAACAAGAGGCCGTAGGCCATCGCCACCGGGAGAGCGAGGACCACCGTCAACAGCCAGAGCGGCAGGACGACTCGGGGTCGCAGCGCGCCGCTGAGACCACGGCCGAGCGCGAGGACGATCACGACAGCCCCCGCGTGCCGAGCATGGCCGACTGCACCGAGACGAAGACCCGAGCCGCCCAGGCGAAGGCGGGCAGGCTCTCACTCTTCGATCGCCAGTGGTTGTTGAGCAGGTTCGGATCGAGGAGGTGGATGCGCTCGGGATCGACGGTGACGGCCGTGACTCTTTCCGTGCGGACGAACTCGAGCGCGTGCCAGCGATCGACGCCGTCCCATTCGAAGATCTCGGGCTCCAGCGCACCCGCGAAGGTCACCGCCACGCGGCAGGGTGCGACCGCTCCACCGAGACGTCGCAAGACGACCCGGCTCCGGTACCTCGTCTCGCCTCCGTCGCTGCCGTGTCGCTCCCGATCGGAGGTCAGCAAGTCGAACTCGCCGGAGCGGGGCAGCAGGCCGACGAGGGGTTCGACCTTCGTGTTGTCGACCGAGCCGACCGCGTAGTCGAGCACGTTCGGCTCGAGAAGGAGCCGCTCGTCGCTGAGGTCCTCGCCCGTCACCTCCTGCACGACGCGGAAGAAGTCGTCGCCGGTCGGGTGTCCGAAGCGGTAGCGGGCGGCGTAGGTGCGCACGGCGCGAAGGAAGCGAGCCCGACCGATGCCGCGTTCGAGCTGATTGAGGAAGAGAGCCGGCTTGGAGTAGGCGATGGCGCCGTAGGACGCGGGGTCCATGACCTGGAAGGACATCGTGTCCATCCGGTCCTTGGTGAGGTTCTGCGCGTGTCGTCTTCGGTAGCCGTCGGGGTCGCTGACCCGCTCGGTGCGCCAGGACAGCTCCGGCACCTGGAACAGCCGATCGGCGAGGCTCTCGTCTCGTCGTCCCAGCACGCCGAAGCCGAGCCAGGCGCGGGGCTCGTCGCGCTTCGTTCCGTCGGGGAGAGCGACCACGGGCCGCAGCGGAAGTTGGAAGCCAGCAAAGGTCGAGTGACGGAGCGTGTCGCCGTAGGCGATCTGGAGGACGCGGTCGTCGGTCCAGCTCGTGAAGCCCTCGTCGAGCCACGCCTCGGCCACTTCGTCGCTGCCGAGCAGGCCGTAGAAGTGCTGATGACCGAACTCGTGCACGGTGACGTGCTCCGGTGACAGGCGCGTCTCGGGTGAGAGACAGCGCGTGCCGCAGGAGAACAGGGTCGGGTACTCCATCCCGCCGGTCGCCCGCGCGTCGTTCTGTGGATCGACGAGGGTCAGCGTCTCGTACGGATAGGGTCCGAACCACAGGCCGTACCAGGTGAGGGCGTGGAAGGCCGAGGTGAAGTGACGGTCGGCCAGGTGTGCGTGCTCGGGCTGGAGCACGAGGCGGACCTTCACGTCGGGTTGGGTGAGCTCGGTCTCGGGGACGCCGACCTCGTCGCGGAGGAAGCGCTCTTCCTCCTGCACCGCCGGCGTGCGCTGCTCGGAGTAGCGATAGAGACGCTCCTCGACGAGGAAGTCGGGATCGGCGGTCCAGGTGAAGTCGTGGACGTCATCCTGCGCGAACGTGTAGGTCCAGGAGCCATCCTCGTTCTCGAGCTCGGCTACCAGGCGTCCGGTGGAGCCGACCTTGCCGCCGTCCTCGCCGCCGTACTCGGAAGGCACGGTGATGGCGACGCGGAAGCTGCCGTGGTCGGCGAAGAACTCACCGAGGCGGTTGTACTGGTGACAGCTCCAGCCCTCGGTGTCGGGAGCGGCCGCGGTGCCGACGTGTACGCCGAGCTTCGGGTACCACTGAGCGGCGAAGTGATAGTCGTCGGCGTGACCGCTCCGTCGTCGCGCGAAGGGCAGGCGGGTCTCGAAGCGGGTCTTCAAGACGATCGAGCCACCCGGCGGCACGGGTCGCGGCAGGCTCACGCGGGCGACCGTGCGGTCGTCCTCGTTCTCGTCGTCGGGGTGGCGGTACTCCAGCGTGGGCAGCAACGACGTGCCGTCGGACAGCGTGATCTCCCGGAGCTGGCAGTAGCCCCAGAAGTCGACGTCGTTCAGGAGCTCCTCGCGCCAATCTTCGGGCACGCGCTCTCCGCCGGCGAGGGCCATGCTCGAACGATCGTTGAGGAAGGCGTTGAGGTAGAGGTGGAGCCAGAGGCTCGACACGCGCTCCTTCGAGTCGTTGCGCCAGCGAATGGTCTGGGTGCCGGAGATGACGTGGCTGGTCGGATCGAGCCGCACGTCCATCTCGTAGCCGACGCGACGTGACGAGCGTTCGGGGAAGGGCGGCGTGGCTTGAGCGAGAGCCATCGCGGGGAGCGTGAGGGCGACGGCAAGGGCCGCGAGAGCGAGTGGAGACGGGCGCATGCGCGGAGCATGCCATGGGGCCGTCCGGACTCGATTCCCCTGGCTTGCAGGGGATGTTCCGTCGCCGAACACGACGAAGGGCGCCGGCCCCGAAGGACCGACGCCCCGTTGGACCCGGGGGTCGTCGTCAGCTCGCGGCGATCAGTGCACCCAAGCCGAACATCACGAAGACGGCCTGAATCATGATGTAGCCGATGAGGGCCAGGATGGCCACGCCAACGGCCTTGCCGGTCGAGATGTCGAGTCCCTGTCGGATGGCGATGACGGCGGCGACGATCATCCAGATCATGCCGATGAGACCACCGATGATCGGGATGATGGAGAGACACGCCGGCGTGTAGGCAAAGCCGAGCACGCGGAGCATCTCGCCCATGTCGGCCTTGCCGCCGAAGAGCTTGGTTCCGATGAAGAAGCTCAGGAAGGACCACACCGCCCAGCCGACGAGGCTTGCGACGATGGTGATGATCACGGCCATCAGGCCGCCATCACCGAACAGGGCGCCGATGCCCGAGCAAAGGCTGGCGATCACGACGACGGTGATCGCCTGACCCATCGCAGTCTGATCGTGCTCGACCTCCTCGAAGACCTGGGAGTCGAGCTTGAGCACGCGAAGCATGCGGGAGATCAACATGAGGCTTGTCTCTTTCTGACGAGGTCGCGTGGACCGTGACGGTGAAAGCTACCGCCACAGTCTACTAGCGACGCTAGCGCCGTCGTCCGAAGAAGCGACTGAAGAAGCCCATGCCGGCCTTGGCGACGTCATCGACCGCCGAGCCGTCACCATCGCGATCCAGGAACTGAGTGAGGAGACTCTGGCCCGTCGACGGCGCGCGCTGACGAGCCGACGCACCTTCACGGCCGAGCAGGTCGGCGAGGGCCGACACGTCGAGACCGCCCGAGCGCTGCTGCTTGCCCACTGCACCCATGATGAGCGGAGCGGCGAACTCGAGGAGCTTGCCCACGGAGCCCGCGTCGAGACCGGAGGACTGCGACAGGCCCTGCTCGACCGAGCCGCGTTGCCCACCGAGGAGGTGCTTGAGGATGCCGGCACCGTTGCCGGCACCGGGATTGCTCGCGTAGCCGGAGAGGTCGTCGAGGATGCTGCCGTCGTGATCGCGCTCGAGGGCCGACGCGAGCGCGCGAGCGCCCTCCGGCTGCTGCGCGTTGCGGTTCATCGCGCCGAGGAGCAGGGGGATGGCCGACTGGAGGGCGTCGTTGGTCTTCCCTTCGTCGCCGCCCATGCCCTGGCTCACCTGGCGGAGGATGTCGCCACCCACCTGCGAGGTGATGAGGTCGAAGATGCCCGACATCCGCTCAGTCCTCGAGGACGAAGGTGACCTTCATGGTCACGCGGTACGTCTCGACCTTGCCGTCGTTGACGTCGACGTTCATCTCCTTGACCCAAGCGCCCTTGATGCCCTTGAGGGTCTTGCTGGCACGCTCGATGCCGTTGGAAACGGCTTCGTCGAAGCCCTTGGAAGAAGTGGCGCTGATCTCGGTGATCTTGGCAACGGACATGGGTGCCTCCCGTGCGATCGGAGGTGGCCACGGGGGGCGTCTCCGACGGACCTGTCGTGTGAATGCACCGAAGCATGCAGCAAGGCCGGTGCCAGGCCCAAGTCCAGGGGGATGACAGCGTGAGAAGGCCGTGCAGGCAGCTCTCGGCGGCCGTGGCGTGAGCGGCGACACGGAATGCACCGCTGACGACACGAGATCGCCCGGTGCTCTGCTGGACCGACGCCGTTGCTGCTAGGAGCCGGGACGTTGCGCCGTCCGCCAGCGACGCGTCACCGCCTCGACGTAGTGCTGCGTCTCGCGGTAGGGCGGGATGCCACCCGCCCGAGCGACGGCGCCCTCGCCGGCGTTGTACGCAGCCAGCGCGAGCTCGAC
This sequence comes from Acidobacteriota bacterium, assembly GCA_039029535.1. Lineage (GTDB taxonomy): Bacteria > Acidobacteriota > JBCCFW01 > JBCCFW01 > JBCCFW01 > JBCCFW01. The sequence goes on along the minus strand of JBCCFW010000049.1, from coordinate 6,117 downwards.
GTCCCCGTCGTGACGCTCCAGCAGCCCGGCGAGGTGCCGACAGCCGACGTCGATGTTGGTGCGCGGGTCGGTGAGCTCGGTCACGCCGTAGTCGGCGGCTGTGGTCGGAAGGACCTGCATGAGACCCACCGCCCCCTTGGGCGAGACGGCGTCGGGATCACCCGCCGACTCGACGGCGATGATGGCCGCCACGAGCTGGGGATCGAGACCGTGCTTTTCCGCGGAGCGCTCGATGAGCGTGGCCCAGCGTCCGAGGGTGCTCCGGCCGGAAGGAACGGGCGGGAGCTCTTCTTCGATCTCGGTGACCTTCAGCACCTGACCACGGGAGACCGTGACGCTCCCCCCTCCCGGCAGGGCCAGGCGGAGAAAGGTCGGCCAGTCCGGTGACGGCTCGATGGAGACCACCTTCATGGACCGTCCGCTCTTGAAGAAGACCAGGTGACGCGCACCGCCATGGCCCTCCTCCGATTCCGCGAGGGCCAGCATCGGCCCGACCACGAGGGTCAGGACGAGGAGCCACCCGACCGCGACGACTCGGGGCGCGGCATGGTGGGAGCGAAGGGTCATGGCGGGAGGTGCTCAGGAGGTCGGTCGAGGCAGCAAGCCTGCGGCCCGGACGGTCATCTCGTCGGTGAGACCGGCGTGTCGCTTGAGCGTCCGGTCCCGGTCGAACGGGTTGGTGATCCGACTCGCCTCTCGAATCTGTCGCCAAGGGAGCCGACCGAGCTGTGTCCAGGGTGCGCAGGGCACCGGATAGTCGGTGGCGTCGACGAGGCGATCGCGCAGGCGGTTGTCGGACAACACGCTCTTGAGACTGAATCCTCGGAGCAGGGTCGTCAAGGCGGAGAGATCCGCGTGGAGCCCGGGAAAGTCCTCCATCATCCGCGCCAGCATCTCGGGACCCGACACGAGCCCGTGGCCCGGGACCCACCGACCGGCGAGCGTCGCGCAGTGGGCGGCGATGATGGTGACGCCCTCCTCCAGCGCGGGGCGGAGCTTGAGGGGATCGCCGAGCTTGCGGTCGCCTCCGGGGAGGGCGAACTCCGCGCCGCAGTGCGAGAGCAGCGGCATGCGGTACTCGGCGAGCTTCCGGAAGAAGGGCAGGCAGGTCGGGTCGTCGGGCGCGAAGCCCATCGTGTTCGGCAGCCACTTGATGAGCACTGCGCCCTGGGCCGCGACCTTGTCCAGCTCGTCCAGCGCGTCGGCGCGGAGCGGATTGATCGAGGCGCCGAAGAGCAGCTCCGGGTGGTTCACCGAGGCCCGGTAGGACCACTCGTTGGGGACGACCATCGGCGAACGACGTCGGTCCAGCTCACCGTCTCGGTAGCGGCCGTCGAGAGCGAGGCCCACCACCGCGTCGACCGACTTCGACTCGCGCACGGCCTGCACGAGGCGCTCGAGATAGATCGCGTCGGCATTGGGAAGGTCGGCACGCTTGATGCCGAGCGCCCGCAGGACGGCATGGAACACCGGTCCCCGTCGGAAGCGCGGGGACAGGGTGATGCCGGACCCGTTCGTTCCGATCCCGGCGTGGTGCACGTGGACGTCGACGCGCGCCAGCCGGGGCTTCGTGTCGTTGTCGCTGGGGCTCGCGATGGTCAGGGTCCGAGGACCTCGCAGGGGCTCTCGGCCCGGATGCGGAAGAAGACGATCGGGGCGTCGTCGAACGGGACCATCTGCGGGGGCACCACCGCTCGGTCGAGCAGGTCGACGAAGCCGCCGTCCGGCTGGTCCGAGACGTAGATGCGGTACGCCTCGGCATCGGCCTGTTCGCTCCAGTTGAGGAGGCCCAGCGTGGCGCTGCCCGAGAGCGTCAAGCCGCTGGCAGCGGCCGGAGGCTCGGTACCGACCATGTCGATGCCTTCGAGCGTGGCCGTGTTCTCGTCGATCCGGCCCTGGGCCAGCGTCGTGTCGGTCTCGTCCAGCCAGCAGGTTTCCGTGGCGCGCGCTCGGACGCGGTACCAGTACGGACCACCCGGAGCCGCGGGCACCGTGTAGCTGAGAAGGTCGGTGGTGTCGATGAGCTCGACCATGCCCTCGGGGAAGTCCGGGGACGGCGAACGAAGGATCTCGTACGTGCCGGTGGTCCCGCTGCCCCAGGAAAGCGGCTCGACCCAGCTCAGCTCCAGCCCCTCCGGGTCGCACGGGATCGTGTCGATGATCTCGTTGAGGCCGCCGAAGAGAGCAGGCTCGTCGCAGGTGCCGACCTCCGTCAGCACGACGTGCGTCTCACCGCTGCCGAGGTCTTCGCCCGCCATCACGCCGTAGGTCAGCGCCTCACCGGACTCGAGCACGGCCGTGTAGGGCTGGCTCAAGGGCGCATCACCGGTGGGAAGCTCGCGGAGTCTCCCGAAGCTGGCGGCGACCGACTCGAAGCTGCGGAAGAAGGCGGGGGCGTCCGCGGCCTCGGCCATGAGCGAGATGGCACCGCTGGGGAGCTGCACGAGGTGCGGAGCTCCGACGACCTCCTCGGCGATGGTCGGGATGTCGGCGCTCCAGGCCAGGCCGTCGAGCGACACGTTGACCAGCGTGCCGACGAGGACGTCGTCGGGCTCGCGGGCGATGAGGAGACGTCCGTCCAGGTCGCGAAGAAGGTTGGGGCGTTGTCCCGACCCCAGCGAGACCGGCAGGCCCACCGGGCTGAGGAAGCCGGAGAGCTCCTGGATGTAGACCTGATGCTCGCCGCGTTCATCGACGTCGAAGGCGAGGACCGCGGACCCGAAGTCGCCCGGGAGGCTCACGATGCTGGGGTGCCCGAGGTTCATGCCCTCGAAGCCGAGGTCCAGTGGTCGGGGGCCGAGCTGCCAGGTGCCGCCCGCCTCACGCTGCGCGACGTGGATGCGGTCCGTGCCCGTGATGTTCGAGACGAAGTAGCACCAGAGCACGAGCTCGGACCGGAGAAGGGCCGGCTCCGCCTCTCGGGTCAGCGGCAGGTCGATGAGGACCTCGACGTCGCCGAAGGTGCGACCGTCTGCGCTCGTCATGAAGACGATGCCCGAGTCCGTGCCGCTGACGGTCCGGCGGTCGAAGGCCAGGAGGAGCTGACCGTCGAGGTCGATGATCCCGGTCGGGTTGCCGTCGACGTTGTCGAAGGTGAGCTGGGTCGGCTCGAAGACCGCCTGGCTGGGAGCCGCGGTCCAGGCCAGGAGCAACAGGACGACTGCGAGCAAGCCGTTCGGCCTCCTCCGCGTCACCCTCGCTCCCTGCATCCGCTCCACCTGCTCGATTCTCCTGGCCCGTCGGCATGGGAGCACTTCCATGCCGAGAGAGCATGGAGAATGTAGGTGGAATGCGGGGTCGCGATCAAGCTCGCCCCCCCACCGAAGGGAGCACGCGTGCGGTTCGCAGACCGGGACGTGCCGTGGCAGCAGGGGGGCGAGAGGGGCCCGAGACGTCGAAATTCCGCCGAATCGGGCCTCAGGGCTCACATGGAGCGAAGGTAGCGCTCGGTCTCCCAGGAGTGAACGGCGGCGATGTAATCCTGCCATTCCGCCTTCTTGGCGCTGAGGAACTGCTCGAGCACGTGGGAGGGCAGGGCCTCCCGGATGACCTCGTCGGCCTCGAGGGCGGTCACCGCGGCGCCCAGGTCGCCCGGGAGCTGCCCGAGGCCTTGCTCGCTGCGCTCCGCGTCGGTCATGTCGTAGGCGTTGCGGTCGAGGGGCGGTCCGGGGTCTGCTCCGCGCTCCACCCCGTCGAGACCTGCCGCCAGCATCGCTGCGAAGGCCAGGTAGGGGTTGCAGGAGGGATCCGGCATCCGGAGCTCGACCCGGGTGCCCTCGCCGCGAGTGGCCGGGACCCGGCAGAGCGGGCTCCGGTTGCGCCGCGACCAGGCGATGGTCGTGGGGGCCTCGTAGCCGGGGACCAGACGCTTGTACGAGTTGACCAGCGGATTCGAGACCGCGCAGATCGCGGCGGCGTGCTCGAGGAGTCCGCCGATGTAGCTGAGACCGAGGCGGGAGATCTGGTAGTCGCCCTCGGGGTCGGCGAAGGCGTTGTTCCCATCCTTGAAGAGGGACTGATGGACGTGCATCCCCGAGCCGTTCATCCCCGCGACCGGCTTCGGCATGAAGGTGGCGTGGAGACCGTGGGCCTGGGCGACCTTCCGAACCACCCACTTGAAGGTGATGACCTTGTCTGCGGTGGCGACGGCCTCGTCGTACTTGAAGTCGATCTCGTGCTGACCCGGCGCCACCTCGTGATGAGCGGCCTCGATCTCGAAGCCCATGTCCTCGAGGTGATGAACGATGTCGCGGCGGGCCGCCTCACCCTGGTCGGTGGGTGAGAGGTCGAAGTAGCCGGCTTGGTCGTGGGTCTCGAGGGACGGCCGGCCGGAGGCGTCGAGGTGGAAGAGGAAGAACTCGGCCTCGGGACCGACGTTCATCAGGTAGCCACGTTCGGCGGCTCGTGCGGCGACACGCTTGAGGGCATTGCGGGGGCAGCCGTCGAAGGGGCTGCCGTCGGGCATGTAGACGTCGCAGATGAGCCGCGCGGTCCGGACCTCCTCGCCATGGGCCTGGTGGGTCCAGGGGAGGATGCCCCAGGTGGCCAGGTCCGGCTTGAGGACCATGTCGGACTCCTCGATCCGCACGAATCCCTCGATCGACGAGCCATCGAACAGCACTTGGCCGTCGAGCGCCTTCTCGAATTGGCTCCGGGGCACCTCGACGTTCTTGATGGCGCCGGTGATGTCGGTGAACTGCAGCCGGAGGAACCGGACGTTCCGGTCCTTCACCTGCTCGAGGATCTGATTGACGTCCATGGGACGAGCTCCAGGGAAAGTGAAGTGAGGAGTGGGGGGTTACGGATTGGAAAGACGGCCGATGACGTCATCGTGGGACCCGGCGAACCGGGTCGTCATCGGCAGGGGACGCTGTAAGAATGATCCGTAGACCATCAGTCTACCGTCTTTCCTCGGTCGTCGTCAGCACGCCCACCGAGCAGGGTGACCAGTCCGGAGACGGCTCCGTGCCAGGCGAGGGCGGCGATGGCTCCGACCACGAGGAAGCCGGGGACGAGGAGGACGGGCCAGGCGAGAGTCCAGCGGCTGAGAGCGGCGTGCCCCCGCAGGCTGTCGTGGAGCAGCCAGGCGCCCAGTCCCAGGCTAAGAAGGGCCCCGGCCAGGGCGAATGGGACGAGGTGGAGTCGACGCCGCAGCAGCAGGCAGAGAAGGTGGAGCAGGGCGAGGCTGGCCGGCAGGCCGAGGGCGTAGAGCGCGAGCTCGCCCCGCACGTCACCGAGGCCTACCGTCTCGGAGGGCCTCCTCCACCTGCCTCCGGCTCCGCTCGCTGAGCTGCCGGTGCAGCTCGAGAAGAGTGTCCTCGGCGACGCCGTGGTCGATCAGCAGGGTCCGCGCGCGCGGCACGCAGAGCACCCGGTCGACCTGTTCCAACCGTTCTTGAAGGCCACGCTCACCGTGGTCGAGGAAGACCATCTTCAGCCAGCGACCACGGCCGATGATCTTCATGACGTCGTTGGCTTCCTGATCCCAGCAAGCTTTCTCCACCGTGACCAGCGCGAGACGCTGGTCCTCGCGGAGGTCGGTGAGCGACGCGACGACCGCCTCGGTGAGCTCGGTCTCGACCGGGAGGAGCTGGGCCGAGACCCCGACCTCCTCGAGATGCCGACGAACGAAGAGCTGGGACGGGAAGGTGGTGAGGACCACCTGCGGGTCGAGGCTGCGGAGGTCGCCGACGGCGCCGAGGCGGACACGACCACCCCAGTCCGACGGCAGGGCCCTGAGCAGGTCGGCGCCTTCGGTCTCGGCGTCGGTCAGGACGACGGCGTCGGCGCCGGACTCCCGATCGATGCGAGCGAGCTCCTCAGCGACTTGAGAGGCCTCGATGCCCTCGCTCCGGGCGAGCTCGAGGGCGGTCGCCAGGAGACGACGCCAGTCGCCGGAGGGGGCGGGGGTAGGGGCGGGACGAGACCAGCTGGGTTCGGGCTGGGTCTCGCGGCGGGGGCCGGGCTCGGCGACGAAAGTGCCCATCCCCGGCATCGTGTCGATGTTGCACGATGAGAGGAGCCAGGCAACAAGCCTCAATATTTTAGGGTCTGTTTCATTTGAACAAAGCCAATATCGTCAAGCCGAGACCCTCTTTCAGCAAAGTTTAGCCATTG
>JBCCFW010000048.1:0-40783 GCA_039029535.1 Acidobacteriota bacterium | reverse complement strand
TCGCGATCGACACGAAGAACATCACGATGAGACCGGTCCGACCGCCCGCGGCCGCGCCGACGAAGAGCAGGAGCCCCGTCAGGGACCCCAGGAGCAGGGTGGTCTTGATCGCGCTCGCCATGCCGTGACGCTCCGATGCCGGCTCGAACCGCTCGAGACCAGCTCGTCAGCCTAGCAGGAGGGGCCTCCTGGTCCCGACCGAGTTACGCGTCGAGCGAGCCGTCAGGGGGCCAGGCGAGCATGGGGCAGCCGGTGACCGCCGTGAGCGTTGCGGCGAGCTCACCGACCCCCACGATCAGGAGCTCCACCGACTGTGACCGAGCCCACCCCGCCACGTCTCGGGCCGGAGGCCCGTTCTCGAGCACCGCTGGCCGAGCCGTGGGGGCGGCTTCATCGAGCAGCTCGAAGAGCACGTCCTCGACCTCCTCGCGCCGAAGATCCCAGACCCTGCGCCCCTCGCGCCGGAGGCTCTCGGGGTAGTGACGAAGGTCCGACGCGTCCAGGCCGGCGACGACCAGCAGCTCGTCGCCAGGACCGCGGGTGAGCCGACGACCGAGCGTGATGAGGGCGCGGTCGCGTTCCTGCGTGGCCTCACTCCCGTCCACGACCACGCCGACTCGCGTGAAGGCGCGGAGGACTCTCGCCCGTCGCTTGTCCGGCGCCTGCCAGCGAGGAGGCGCCACGAGCACGGGGTGCCTGCTCGTGCGGCAGGCGGCGCGCACGCGCTCACCGCCTCGTCGCTGCGCGCTGGCGCCGCAACCTTCGCAGCCGAGCACGATCCAGTCGTCACCTTCGGCGAGACTCGCGAGGCTGCTCTCGATGGGGGCCTCGCTGGGAAGGAGGCGGACCTCGGCCGGGGTCGCGAAGGCCTGCTCGGCTCGGGTTCCGAGCTCGCGAAGAAGCGCGTCCCGTTGCTTCGCATCCAGCGACCACGCCGGCGCGTGCAGGAGCTGCACGGCCTGAACGGTCATCTCCCGGCTGACCTGCGCCGCGAGCGCGACGGCGGCCTCGGCGCCCCGGCTGAGATCGGTGGCGACCAGGAGGCGCCCTCCAGGAAGGGCCTCAGGCGGCGGGGCGGGATGCGAACCCTCGTCGAACATGCTGCATCCTACTTTGCGTCGTCGGCACGGCTTCACCCGGGCCTTCGGCTGGCCGATACCCCTCTCGAAGACCCCGGGGGACGTCGTGAAGGCCGACGTCCCGCCGACCGGGCGGAGTGGGCGATGGGCACGCGGCAACTGGAGCGCGAGGCCGAGCTCGCCGGGACCAGTCCTGGCGGCGGCGGCACCTTGATGTCGGGAACGGTCGAGAAGGCCACCCGACCGGTCGATCCGAGCCCACGTCCCGAGATGGGCAAGGCGCCCCGTCGACTCGGCCCCCTGGTGCTGGGTGAGGTTCTCGGCGCGGGCGCGATGGGAGCGGTCTACCTGGCCGAGCTCGTCGAGTCCCGGCCCTACGGAGAGCTCGGTGATCGCTTCGCGGTCAAGATCGCTCACCCTCACCTGCCGGGTCGTGATGCCGTCGAGAGGTTCCGACGCGAAGGGCGCCTGGGCCGACAGGTCCGCCACGAGGCGATCGTCGCCGTGCACGAGACGGGCTCGCTCCGTGCCGAGGGACAGGTCTGGCACTTCCTCGTCGAAGACCTCGTGGAGGGCGGCACTCTCAAGGACCTGCTGCGCGAAGGGGCCTTGCCCGAGCCGCTGCTGCGGCACCTGACGGTTCAGGTCGCCTCGGGTCTTCACGCCATTCACGAAGCCGGTGCAGTCCATCGTGACCTGAAGCCGTCCAACATCTGCCTCACTCCCGACCACGTCGTGAAGGTTCTCGACCTCGGTGTCGCCCACCTGCTCGACGGCGACGAGGGGCTCACCGCCGAAGGTGCTTTCATGGGCACGCTCCGCTACGCGTCGCCCGAGCACTTCGGACAAGGACGCATGGGGCCCTCGGCGGACCTCTACAGCCTCGGCGTCATCCTTCACGAGGCGGCGACCGGCGAGCGTTTCATTCCGTCTTGTGGACCGACGGAAGCCATGCGGGCTCATCTCGAGAAGCCGCCGGAGAAGGTCGGTCGCCTCAACCCCGGCATCAGTCCCTTCCTCGAGGAGGTCATCGACACGCTGCTCCAGAAGCAGCCCGACAAGCGGATGGCCTCAGCCGCCCAGCTCAGCCGGGTCGTGAGAGAAGGGGAGTCGTCGAAGTGGTGGCGAAATCGGGAGCGCTCGCTGCGTGCAGCGGATCCCCGAGGTCGCCTGCGTCGCGTGCGATCACCTCGAGGGGTGGCGCTGGTCGGACGCGAGCTGGAGCTGACGAAGCTCGACCAGCGACTCACCGAAGCTCGACGCGGGCTCGGCCGAGTGGTCGTCGTGCAAGGCGAGGCCGGCATCGGCAAGAGCCATCTCGTCGACGAATTCCTCACGCGGGTCGAGTCGAGCGGGACCGACACTCAGGTTCTCCACGGGCGCAACCGACCGGGAGGCGTGCGGGGTCATCATGGTGGTCTCGCCCGCGCCATCCGGGACCACCTCGGCGACGTCGACCTGGTCTCGGGCCTGGCTCGCTATCTCAGCGCCGACGCGCGGATCGTGGAGTCCTTCGCAGCGTGGCTCGTCGGTCGGGGACTCTCCACCGGTCCCGAGCGGCTCGAAGCACCGGTCATCGAGACCCTGCTCTGCGAGTTGCTCCGCGGCCTGGCCACGGAGGCACCCGTCGCGTGGGCCCTCGAAGACTGTCATCACGCCTCGCCCGAGGAGCGCTCACGGCTGGCGGCGTTGCTCCGAGTGGCGCCCGACTTGCCCGTCCTGCTCGTGCTCATCACGCGTGACCCGGACGACGTCGATGGGCTCGAAGCCCTCGATCCGGGCGTGGTGTTGCCCCTCGATGTCGGCCGACTCGACGACGACGCGATCTGCGAGCTCGTCGCGCACCGGCTCGGTTCGAAGGCGGTCGCCGAGACCTTGCACGATCGCCTGCTGCCACGCTGTGGCGGCAACCCCTTCTTCGTCCTCGAGCTGCTCCGTGACCTCGAGTCGCAAGGCTTCCTGGACAAGGGCGAAGGACGGAGCTGGCGGCTGGTGCGCGACGTCGACGAGGTCGAGTTGCCCTCCTCGGTCCGCAGCCTGGTGACGGGACGGCTGCGTGGCCTGAGCCCCGACGAGCGTGCGCTGCTCGAGCTCGCGAGCGTTCAGGGGGAGAGCTTCCAGCCAGAGCTGCTGGCAGCGTCCAGCGGAACCAAGCTGCTCCAGGTCCTCGAGATCCTCGCCAGCCTGGAACGCCGCGGCGGCCTCGTCTTCGGCACGGGCGCCGGCTTCCAGTTCGATCATCCCCAGCTCCAGGAGGCGCTCTACCAGGAGCTGCCGCCCGACCAACGCCGCGAGGATCACTCGCGGCTGGCCAGCGCGTTGATGGAGCGTGAGGGGCTGGACGGATCCGGTCCGCCGGCCGAGGGAGACCTTGCCGTCACCTTGGTCACGCATCTCCTGTTCGGAGGACGCGTCGCCGAGTCACGACCGCATCTCCTGCCCGCCTTCGAACACCTGAGGGCGCACGGCCATCCGGCAGAGCTCCTCGAGCTCGTGGGGCTGGCGCTCGAGGGACTGCGCGAAGACGATCGCGTGCTGCGTTGCGAGCTCTACCTGACTCAGGCTCGTTGCCTCCATCGTCTCGGCCGTCGTGACGAGGAGAAGATGGCCGCGCAGTTCGCATTGCTCGAGGCTCAAGAGGCTGGCGACGACCGACACTCGGCGAGAGCACACATCGCCCTCGGCCGTCACGCCAAGGCGAAGTCGCTCTACGTCCAGGCGCGCTCGTCCCTGGTCGAGGCGGTGGAGCTGGCTCGGCTGGTCGGTGACCTCGCCATCGAGGCCGAAGCGGCCGGACGTCTCGGGGGCGTGGCGCAAGACCTCGGAGAGGTCGACGTCGCGACCCGCGCGATCGAGCACCAGCTCGAGCTCTGTGAGGAGCTCGGCGATCGTGCGGGCGAAGCCGAGGCGACCGGACAGCTCGGCTCCGTTCACCGAGACCTCGGTCGCTACGATGCGGCGCGTGGTTGCTTCGAGAAGCAGCTTCGGATCGCCGAACGAGAAAAGCGGGCCGGCTCGCGGGCCTCGGCGCTCAACCGACTCGGCGGCGTGAGCCTTCTTCAAGGTGACTTGTCGGAAGCGCGTCGCTGCTTCGAGACGGCACAGCGTGAGTTCCGTTCGGCCTGCGACCGCGGTGGAGAGGCCAACGTCGCGGGCAACCTCGGTGCTGCCTGTCGTGACCTCGGCCTGCTCGGCGAGGCGCGAGAGCGACTCGAGCAGGCGCGCGAGTTGCTCAAGGAGATGGGGAGCATCCGCGGCGAGACCCTGGCGCTCGCTCACCTCGCCAACGTTGCCCGTGATGAAGGACGCGTTGCTGATGCGCGAGCGATGCTCGAGCAGGCGCGCGACCTCGCGCAGCGCTTCGTGATGCCACGTCTCGAGGCCGACATCGCCCTGCAGCTCGGCGAGTGCCATCGCATGTCGGGCGAGCCGGACCAGGCGATCGCCCAGCTCGACCGGGCGCACGACGTCCTGGAGAAGGTGGGGACGCCCGGTGGTCTGCCGGCCGTGCTGCTCGCCCGCGGACGGATCCACTGGGAGCTGGACAACCGAGACGACGCCATCGCCGATCTCCGGCGAGCTCGCGCCCTGCACTTGTCCGAGCAGGAGGGAGAGGTCGGCGTGCTGCCGGCCGCTTACCTCGGAGCCATGGGCCTCGAGAGGTTGCAGGGACTCGTCGTGCCGATGACCGCTCCGGCTCGCGTGCGCGCCGAGGCTCACCTCGTGCTCTACCTGGCCGGAGGGCCGCTCGCCCACCTGCGTGCCAGCCTCGAAGTGCTCTCGATCATGGCGGAGAACCTCTCCGACGGTGACGCGCAGCGGTTCTGGCGAGTGCATCCCACCGCGAAGCGGGCGCGTGAGCTCAGGGGAGACGGGTCATCGCTGACGTGCAACGCCGGGCCCTCGGCGCACGCGAAGCCTCACGGGCGGGGCCGCGACTGACGCCGCCCCGCCCAGGCCGTCAGCGCTCCACCGGCTCGCCGCCGGGACCGGATCCCGTGCCGCGCCGACCCTCTCCCGCGTGGTGGCTGAAGGCGACCACGAGGTAGCAGCTCAAGCGATGGCCGCCACCCGCCCGATCGAGGGTCTCGACGTGGCCGTCGTCGAAGGTCACGGTCACCTGCGAGTAGCTCATGGGCTCACCGCCCGGGTCGAGGGTCGCCCTCAGCAAGCGGTACATCGCACACGGCGCCTCTTGCGATCGGATCATGTCCTGCCAGTCGACGAGGATCTCGTCGCCGCGGCGTTCGAGACGGAGGTCGGGAACCTCGAACAGCGGACCGTCCAGGCAAGCGACGTCGCCGTCGTCCGCCGCCACGAGAGGATGACGCTCGCCGGGCGTGGTCCGTCCGTCGAGGTCGCGATCCTCGATGCCGTCGGGGAGACCACCGCCGTCCGTGTCGGCACGATCGGGATCCGTGCGCGTGGCCGGGTTGCGATCGATCCGGAAGTTCCCGGCCGCCACGTTCGTGTCGGGAGTGACCGGCGCCGTGAGGCCGTTCTCCAGGCCGTCCGGTAGGCCGTCGTCGTCGCTGTCGGGATCGAGGGCGTCGATGCGACCGTCCCCGTCACTGTCGACGATGCCGTCGATGGCGTCGGTGAGACCGTCGTCGTCGGAGTCCGCGTCGAGCGGATCGGTGCCGAGGCTCACCTCGACGTGGTCGGGGAGCCCGTCGCCGTCGAGGTCGTCGTCGCCACGACCGTCGCCGTCCTCGTCGAGCATGTCGTCGTCGCCGAGCTCCGGGTCGGTCTCGCCAGGGTCGACCATTCCGTCGCTGTCGTGGTCCTCGGCGCCATCGGGAACGCCACCGCTGTCGGTGTCGGGATCGATTGGGGAGGTCGTCGAGTCCGGATCGACGTCGGGCTCGAAGGGGTCGGTCAAGGTGCCCTTGAGCGGACCATCGCCATCGGGATCGGCGAGCCCCTCGGTGAGCCCGACCTCGAGGCCATCGGGCAGCCCGTCAGCGTCGGTGTCGCGGAGCCGCGGATCGGTCCCGTGCTCTTCGAGCTCTTCGCGGTCGCTGAGACCGTCGTCGTCGGTGTCGATGTCGAACGGGTCGGTGAGGAAACCATCGAGACCCGGAACGACCTCTTCTCCGTCGGGGATGCCGTCGAGGTCGGTGTCGAAGTCGAACGGGTCGGTGAGCAGGATGATCTCGTGGGCGTCCGACAGGCCGTCACCGTCGGCGTCGACGTCGTCGCCACGGTCGCTCGGGTTGCTCTCGCCCGGGTCGACGGCACCGTTGGCGTTGAGGTCCTCACTGCCGTCGACGACCCCGCTGCCGTCCGAGTCGTCGCCGAGGGGATCGCTGACGGTGCTTCCCGCATCGGCGTCGGGTCGGAAGATGGCGAGGTCGGTGTCGAGCGTGGGCGTGACGCGGCCGAGCTCGGTGCCGTCCTGCAAGCCGTCGCCATCGGAGTCAGTGACGACCGGGTTGGTGCCCAGGTCGCGCTCCTCGCCGTCGGCGAGCCCGTCGTCGTCGGTGTCCGCATCGAGCGGATCGGTCAGCGGGAAGCCCGAGTTGGGGAGGAGCTCCTTGGCGTCGACGATGCCGTCACCGTCGGTGTCGGTGAGGACGGGGTCGGTGCCGAGACTGATCTCCACGACGTCGGGCAAGCCGTCTCCGTCGGTGTCGGCAGCGTCGTCGCCCACGAGGTGGGGGTTCCCTTCGCCAGGGTCGACGCGACCGTTGCGGTTGATGTCCTCGAGCCCGTCCAGGAGGCCACCGCTGTCGGAGTCGGCATCGGTGGGGGAGGTGGTGGTCGTCGGATCGCGATCGGGACGGAAGCGATCGGAGCGCGTGCCGTTCAAGGGACCGCCGCCATCGGGATCGGGGATGCCGAGGACCACGCCGAGCTCGGTGCCGTCCTGGAGCCCGTCGCCGTCGGTGTCGGCGAGGGTCGGATCCAGCCCCCTCTCGGGCTCGTCTCCATCACCGAGACCATCGTCATCCGTGTCGAGGTCCATGGGGTCGGTGCCGAAGGTGTTCAGCTCCCGACCGTCGGTGATGCCATCTCCATCAGAGTCGGCCTGGTCCGGCAGGCTGCCGACTCGACTCTCCTGGAGGTCGAAAGCCCCGTCGCCATCGCTGTCCGTTGCACACGCGAACATCGGCAGGACGCCCGGGAGCTCCCAGGCCTCTAGATGATTGCGGTCCCGGCCGTCCTCGCCAGCGGCAGCCGACAACGTCCCGGCGCCTGCCAGGCCACCCGAGACGTCGACGGTGGCGCCAGGGGCGTTGGTGAAGACGCGACCACCGCCACCGCCGCCGCCGGCGCCTCCGGGCAACGCACGACCACCACGTCCGCCGCGGGCATCCAGCGTGACCGTGGCCGGCGAAGCCTGTTCGCTGATGACGACGACCATGCCGCCGGCGCCACCACCGCCGCTGCCGCCCGCCGCGCCGCTACCGGTGGTGCGATGACCGATGAGACCACGTGCGCGGACTTCGCCGGTGCCGATGAGCTCGGCCGCTCGCACGAGGACCAGGCCGCCGCCTCGCCCTCCGTCAGCGTCGTTGCCGTTCTGGCGATGGCCGGCTCCGCCACCGCCGCCGAAGCTGACGCGGAGCTTGCCGAGCACGGTGGCACCGCCCCGTCCTCCATTGGCGTCGGCGCCGATGAGGTTGCCGCCACGACCGCCGTTGCCACCGTGACCACCTCCACCGCCACCGCAGTGAGGAGGGTTGCCGCCACCGCCTGCGCTGGCCGGTGCGCCCCGGCACTCATCGCCGGTGAGATAGCCGACGCCGCCGAGGGCGACCGGAGCGCCAGCGAGGCCTTCGGCCTTGAGGCCACCTTCGTCGGAACAGGCGTAGGCGTCGTGGTCACCATTGGGAGTGGTGACGCCAGGGGCACCTCGGAAGCCGGCACCGTCGGCGTCCAGGTCGAAGCCGTTGAGGTCGAGCGTTCCTGCCACCTCCACCGCGAGGATGCCGCCGCAGTGGCCGCTCCAGGGTATGGCCGTGAGGTCACCGGAAAGCTGGAGGCTGGAGTAGGTCGGCACCCGGACGACCTGGAAGCGTCGCTGCCAACCACCTTCGTCGCTGGTCTCGTACGTGTGGAGGAGGCCGCCATGCGGTCCGGAGCCGACGATGGCGAGGTCCTGTCCTGCCACGGGGCCGGCAGCGCGCACGTACTCGAAACGTCCGCTGCGTCCCTGCGCCGACCAGCCACTCCCGTCACCGCCCGGCATGCCGTACTCGGCGCCGACCTGGATCACGGCGCCTTGGACCTGCATGACGAGCAGGAGGTCTCCGGTCCCGATGGTGCCGGTGCCGCTCGCGTCACCCACCTCGAGTGTCGTGCTACCGCGTCGAGCCAGGCCGATCCCTGGACGGTACGTGTTCACGGTGCCAGACGTGATGGTCCCCGCGGAGAGAACGTCGCAGCCCACGAGGACGCTCGAAGCGACCGCCACCTCTCGGTCGGCCCCCATGCCCAGGGGCAGGGGGTCGGCCGTGGCGGTGACGCTGAGCGCGAGGCTGGCGAGCAGGGCGGTGAGGAGCTTGGCGATCATGCTTCTTCCCATTCCAGATGGCCTTCCGGTCAATCGCGTGGTGGCGGTTCCTGCCGACCTCGCGGCGGCGCTTCGTGACGGTGTCGTCCCCATTCCGGCCTCCCCGGCTCTCACGGCGAACGTCACGTCGCGCTCGGACGAGTCCAGAACGCAGCATTCGTGCCAAGGCGCACGTGGGCTGCTGAGGAGAGGTGAGCCAACGTCGAGCAAGACTGGATCGGTCGCTTCAGCGACGGACCGGACCCGAGGGCTCAGGCGGTGAGAGAGAGCCGTCCCTCGATCACCGTGACGGCGCGACCGGCGATGCCCACGCGATCGTCGCGATCGATGCAGCGGAGCTCGCCGCCTCGTCGCGACACCTGACGGGCTCGCAGCTCGCGGCGACCCAGGCGTCGCGCCCAGTAAGGAGCGGTCGTGCAGTGAGCCGAGCCGGTGACCGGGTCTTCGTCGATGCCGCAGGACGGCACGAAGTAGCGCGAGACGAAATCGTGCTCATCATCACCAGGCGCGGTGACGATGACTCCGTGAGGCACCGCCGTCGCCAGCGCTCCGAAGTCGGGTCGGAGCTCACGGACCTCACGCTCACTCCCGACGACCACGAGGTAGTTCTCGACCGAGAAGTGAAGCTCGTCCAGCGGACGACCGAGGGCCTCGGCGAGGCCGGGGGGCGGCTCCACGGCCTCGACGGGTCGGGACGGGAAGTCGAGCTCGAGCCAACCATTGGAGAGACGGCGGACCGCCACCACTCCGGAGCGGGTGGTGAACTCGACGACGTCCTCGGTCACCAGTCCTTGCTCGAAGAGCACGTGTGCGGTGGCCAAGGTCGCGTGACCGCAGAGGTCGACCTCGACGGTCGGGGTGAGCCAGCGCAGTCGACGCTCGGGATCGTCGGGGCAGAGGAAGGCCGTTTCCGAGAGGTTGTTCTCCGCCGCGATCGCGAGCAGGGTCGCGTCGTCGAGCACGGTGCCGACCGGAAGGAGCACCACCGCTGCCGGATTGCCCGTGAAGGGACGGTCGGCGAACGAGTCCACTTGGAAGAACGGCAGCGACATCATTCGAGCATGTCACGCGGCCTGAAGGGATGCGGACCGAGCCACTCCGGGTCGGTCGGGCGAGCCGTGCTGCCCGACTGAAAGCCTCGGGCGGGGAACGTGGTACTGTCGCGGCCCTGTCTCGCGTGGGAGTCTGTCGTGCAGCTCGGCTTCGTCATCGATCACTCTCGGTGCATCGGCTGTCATGCCTGCACCGTCGCCTGCAAGGCCGAGAACGACGTCCCCGTCGGCCGCTTCCGCACCTGGGTGAAGTACACCGAGAAAGGTGAGTTCCCCGAGGTCCGGCGGAGCTTCGCGGTCTTGCGCTGCAACCAGTGCACCTCCGCGCCTTGCGTGACCATCTGTCCGGTGAGCGCCTTGAAGAAGCGGGACGACGGCATCGTCGACGTCGACCCCGCTGCTTGCATCGGCTGCAAGGCCTGCATGCAGGGCTGCCCGTACGACGCGCTGTACCTCAACGAGGGCACCGGCACGGCGGAGAAATGTCACTTCTGTGCGCATCGGACCGAGCAGGGGCTCGCGCCCGCTTGCGCCGTGGTCTGTCCCACCGAGGCGATCATTCCCGGCGACTTCCACGACGAGGAGAGCGTCGTGTCGAAGCTGCGCTTCGAGCACGACCTGAAGGCGCGCAAGACCGAGGCCGGCACGGGCCCCAACGTCTTCTACCGCGAGGTCGCCGAGGCGGGCATCGCGCCGCTGCAGACCGAGGGCTCCGGTGGCTACCTCTGGGCCGACCGCTTGCCCGGTCCGCGCCTCGACGCCGAGACCGAAGCCAGCCTCGAGAATCGTGCCGAGGCTCGCACGACCTACGACATCGAGCGCGCCACCTACTGGGGCGGGAAGATCTCGACCTACCTGTTCGCGAAGGCGGTCGCCGCAGGTGCGTTCCTGGTCGGCGGCTTCCGTCTCGCTCCCTGGCGCTCGGCGGCGGACGTGAAGCCGATGGACGCCTGGGGCGTGCCCGGGTTGGCGCTCGCCTTCCTCACGCTCACGCTCTTGGTGCTGGTGGCCGACCTCAAGCGGCCCGAGCGCTTCCTCTACATCTTGCTGCGGCCGAACTGGGACTCCTGGCTGGCTCGGGGTTCCTTCATCCTCGCGGGCTACGCGGCTGCGCTCACCGCGTGGTTGGGGCTCGGGGTGCTCGGCAAGCAACCACCCACCGCCCTGGCCTGGCCGCTGTGGATCGTGACCGCCGTCCTGGCCTTCCTCTCGGCGGCCTACACCGGCTGGCTCTTCGCTCAGGCGAAGGGACGCGTGCTCTGGATGCGTCGGGGGCTCTGGCTGCAGTTGGGGGTCAAGGCGTTGCTGGCAGGGGCGGCGGTGATGCTGCTCTGGGTTCTCGCGACCGGCGGTCTCGGTGACTCCGGCCTGCGGGTCACCTGGGCCTTCCTCGCCGTCAGCCTCCTGGCGCACCTGATCTTCATGCGGCTGGAAGGTCGCCTGGCCCCGGCGCGACGCGAGGACGAGCACGCCGCCGTCCACGCCTTGCTGCGCTCGGCCCCGTGGAAGGGACGCCACCTCTGGGGCAGCACGGTCGTGGGCGTGATCGCGCCCGCCGTCTTGCTCCTCCTGCCGACGCCGGCCTGGGGCCTGGCCGCCGTCCTCGTCCTCATCGGCCTGTTCATCGAGGAAGACCTCCTCGTCCGCGTCGGTCAGGCCCTCCCGATCAGTTAGTGGGGTGTCACGTTAGTTCGTCACATTTCTCGGCGGCCCTCGACGCCCCTGGCAGTGTTGCTCATCACTTGGATAGGCCCCACTATCCGCGCGATTCGCGTCGCGCCAGGAACGCCGATCATCCACCGATCAATGCAACGAACTAACGTGACACCCCACTAGTCCTGGTCTCGCCGCTTTCGAACCGAGGAGTCGTCGATGTCGACCGATTCTGAACGCCGCTCTCCCTGGGAGCTCCAAGTCGCCCCCCCGGTCGATCGCTGGGACGACTGGACCGAGCTCGACTCCGCTGCCTGGCCCGAAAGGGTGGAGCGCCGCTATCGCTGCGTGCCGGGCATCTGCTTCAACTGCGAGTCCGCCTGCGGCCTGCTCGCCTTCGTCGACGAGGAGACGGGGGAGATCCGACGCTTCGAAGGCAACCCCGTGCATCCGGGAAGCCGGGGGCGCACCTGCGCGAAGGGCCCTGCCACCATCAATCAGGTCCACGACCCCGAGCGCATCCTCAAGCCCCTGCGTCGCGTCGGTCGACGCGGCGAGGGACGCTTCGAGGAGGCGACCTGGGAGGAGGCCCTCGAAGACATCGGAAGCCGCATCCGTCGGGCCTTCGACGAGGAACGGCACGGCGAGGTCGTCTACCACGTCGGTCGCCCTGGCGACGATCACTTCGTCCCTCGCATGCTCCAGGCCTGGGGCATCGACGGTCACGACTCGCACACCAACGTGTGCAGCTCCTCGGCCCGACTCGGCTTCTCGACCTGGCAGGGTGCCGACCGACCCTCGCCCGACTTCGTCAACGCGCGCTTCATCATGTTGCTCTCGGCGCATCTCGAGACCGGGCACTACTTCAACCCGCACGCTCAGCGTCTTCTCGAGGCCAAGCAGGCCGGCGCCCGCATGGCCGTGGTCGACCCGCGCCTCTCCAACACCACGGCTCATGCCGACCTGTGGGTCTCACCGTGGCCTGGCACGGAGGCCTGCCTGATGCTGGGCCTCGCCCGCGAGCTGCTGCGGCGCGAGGCCATCGACCGCGAGTTCATCGAAACCTGGGTCAACTGGCGGGAGTCGTGTCCGGCCCTGGGAGGTGACGGGAGCGAGGACTTCGACGGCTTCCTGGAGCTGCTCGCCGGCTATCTCGAGCCTTACTCGCCGGAGTTCGTCGCCGAGGAGTGTCGGTTGCCGGGCCCGCAGGTCGTCGAGCAACTCGCCTCGGAGATCGCGGCCGCCGGCAATCGCTTCGCCAGCCACCTCTGGCGGGGGGCCGCGTCGGGTCACCTCCACGGTTGGCAGGTCGCCCGTTGCCTGCTGCTGCTGCACGTCCTCACCGGCAGCCTGGGCCGGAAGGGGGGCGTGAACCCCAACTCCTGGGACAAGTTCGTCCCGAAGCCCTCGGAGAACCCGCCGCCCATCTCGCGCTGGAACGAGCGCATCTGGCCCCGCGAGTTCCCGATCGCGCATTACGAGATGAGCTTCATCCTCCCGCACCTTCTCGAGCGGCAGGGGACGCGCATCGACACCTACTTCACCCGGGTCTACAACCCCGTCTGGACCAACCCCGACGGCGGCCGCTGGATCCGCATGCTCGAGGAAGACGACCGCATCGGCTGTCACGTCGCGCTCACGCCGATCTGGTCGGAGACCGCGCACTGGGCCGACTGGGTCCTGCCCATGGGGCTGGGGCCGGAGCGTCACGACCTCATGAGCCAGGAGACCCATGCGGGCACCTGGCTGGGCTTCCGGCAGCCCATCCTGCGCGAGTGGAAACGTCGCCGTGGGGAGGAGAGCGACACGACCCTCGGAACGAACCCCGGCCAGGTCTGGGAGGAGGCCGAGTTCTGGATCGCGCTCACCTGGAAGATCGATCCCGACGGCTCGCTGGGCATGCGTCGCTGGTACGAATCGAAGGAGCGGCCGGGTGAGCCCATCACCCTCGACGAGTACTACGCCGACATCTTCGAGAGCTCGGTCCCCGGTCTCCCCGAGACGGCCGCCGCCGAGGGGATGACCCCGCTCGAGTACATGCGTCGGCGGGGTGCCTGCGAGGTGCCGTATGCGGGGCAGGAGCGCTTCGACCAGGACCGCGGCGCGGACGAGCCGGGGGTCGACCTGGACGATGGTCGTCGCAAGGCCGGCTTCCCGACCCTCTCGGGCAAGCTGGAGCTCCACTCGCAGACCCTCGTCGACTGGGGCTTCGGCGATCAGGCCCTGCCCGGCTATCAGCCCTCTCAGGTCAACTGGCGACGCATCGACTTCGCCGCCGGTCAGCGGGCCCTGCTGCCGACCTTCCGCCTGCCCACGCTCATCCACACCCGCTCGGGCAACGCGAAGTGGCTCCAGGAGATCTCCCACCAGAACCCCCTGTGGGTGTGCCCCACCGACGCCGACGAGCTCGGCCTGAAGCAGGGCGGCCTGGCCCGGGTCGAGACCGAGATCGGCCACTTCATCGCCAAGGTCTGGGTCACCGAGGGCATCCATCCCGGCGTGGTCGCCTGCTCGCACCACCTCGGACGCTGGCGGCTGCATCGCGAGATCGGTGGCCAGCGGCAGGCCAGCGCCTGGATGGATCTCGAGCGCGACGGCACGCGGATGAACCTCCGCCGCAAGGAGAACATCGAGCCCTTCGAGAGCGGCGACCCCGACACCGAGCGCATTTGGTGGAAGGAGAGCGGCGTCCACCAGAACCTCACCTTCCCGGTTCAGCCGGACCCCGCCTCCGGGATGCACTGCTGGCACCAGCTCGTCACCGTGAGGTCGGCCGAGCCGGGGGATCGCATCGGTGACGTGAGCGTCGACCTCGCGCGCTCGGAAGAGGTCTTCCAGCGCTGGCTCGAGATGACCAAGCCAGCACCCGGTCCCGGCGGCCTGCGGCGTCCGCTCCACATGAATCGCCCGCTCAAGCCGACCCAGGACGCGTACCGGCTGGACGAGTAGAGCTCGCTTCGCCCGCCATCAGGGCGGACGATCTCGGATCGGAGCGACGCGCTCCGCCGTGTAGACTCCGCCTCCCGAGCCCTTCGTCGGACGGATAGGTGGTCATGGCTTCGCGATCCTCCTCCTCTTCCTCGGACCTCTCTCCCGAACGCTTCGCCCTCTTCCTGCGGGTGGCGATGGTCGTGTCGGGTGCCGCTGCGCTGCTCTACGAGACGGCCTGGCTGCGCCAGCTCTCGCTGGTCATGGGACACACGGTCCACGCCCTCTCCGCGGTCTTGACCGCCTTCCTGGGCGGGCTGGCGCTGGGCGCCTACATCAGCGGTCGCGTGATGAAGGGTCGCCTGGTCAACCTGAAGACCTACGGTTGGCTCGAGATCGGCATCGGCGCGGCGGCGCTGCTGGTCGCGCCGGGGATCGCGGCGATCTCACCGCTGTTCGGGTCCGCCTACCGCGGGTTGGCCGACAACTTCCTCGTCTACAACCTCGCGCAGTTCGCAGCGTGCAGTCTCGTCGTCATGATCCCCGCGGTGCTGATGGGCGCGACCCTGCCGCTGGTGACCGCCCTGCTCTCGCGTCACGTCAGGAACCTCCAGTCGCTGTCCGGCCAGCTCTATTCAGCCAACTCGCTGGGCGGCGTGCTGGGCGTGGCGCTCGGTGGCTTCATCTTCCTGCCGACCCTGGGTGTCATGGGGAGCACCTTCCTCGCGGTGGCGCTGAACGTCGGTCTCGGCGTGGCCGCCCTGGTTCTCGCTCGACGCCTGCCGGAAGGGGAGGACGAGACCCAGGAGAAGAAGAAGGGGAAGTCTGGGCGATCGTCCGGCAGCGGTGGTTGGCCGGCACCGTCGGGACGCTGGCTGGCGTGGATCTACGGCTTCTCCGGCTTCGCCGCTCTCGTGCTGGAGGTGGGCTGGGCGCGGATCGTCAGCCTCTCCATCGGCTCGACCACCTACGGCTTCACGATCATCCTCTCGACCTACATCTTGGGGTTGGCGCTCGGCAGCCACTTCGCCCCCAAGATCAAGCTGCTGTCCTCAGACCCCGTGCGCGGCGCGAGCCTGGCCAGCGCGGTCGTCGCGCTCTGGAGCCTCGTCAGCCTCTCCTACCTCGGCACCCTGCCCGTGCGCATCGTCAAGGCGGCGGGCAGTGGCGACATCAGCTTCGGCGACCTGCTCCTGACGGAGACCTTCCTGGTCGGCTCCACCATCCTGCTGCCCACCTTCGCCATGGGCGCGATGTTCCCGCTGATGACCGGGATGCTCGGCCGCTCCGGCGTCGACTCGAGCCGCTCGATCGGCACCTGCTACGCCGCCAACACCCTCGGCAACATCCTCGGCTCGTTCGTGGCTGGGTTCTTCCTCGTGCCGATGATCGGCATGCGGACGACCATCGTGTTGGCTGCCGTGCTCAGCCTGCTCGTGGCGCTCGCCCTGGCGGTGCCGGCCATCCTGGCCAACACGCGCCGCGTCCGTCAGGCCGCCGCCATCGCCGTGGGCGCCATGGTGCTGGCGGGCATCCTCGCGCCGGGCTGGGACAAGGAGGTCGTCACCAGCGGTCCCTACCTCTACGCCTCGAGCATCATGCGCACGGCCCGTGACAGCGGCCAGGCCGGCGACGATGCGATCGTCGAGGCCATGCGCGATCGCTTCGAGCTCATCGACTACGTCGAGGGGGCGACCACGGTGGTGACCGTCAAGAAGGCCAAGCGGGGTGGGGCGCTCCACCTGCAGGTCGGCGGCAAGAGCGACGCTTTCAGCTTCGCCTCGACCCAGAACCTCATCGGACACGCGCCCCTGCTGCTCCACGGCGATCCCAAGGAAGTGCTCATCTTGGGGCTCGGCAGTGGCAGCACCCTGGGAAGCGTGCTGACGCATCCGGTCGACAAGGTGGACGCCGTCGAGATCTCGGCGGGCGTGAAGGAGATGGCCGCCAAGCACTTCGCCCCTTACAACAACGGCGCGCTCGACGACCCGCGGGCCGAGGTCCGGGTGGGCGACGGGCGCAACCACCTCCGGCATTCCGGCCGGACCTACGACGTCATCATCTCGCAGCCCTCCAACCCCTGGATCTCGGGCGCCGCCGGGCTCTTCACCCTCGAGTACTTCCAGGAGGTCGCCGAGCACCTGAACCCAGGTGGCGTGACCTGCTCCTGGTTCAAGCTGCTGGCCGACGACGGCTCCGCGACGCGCTCGCTCCTGGCGACCGTGCAGCAGGTCTTCCCCGAGTGCTATCTCATGGAGACCCGCGCCTTCGGGGAGTACGTCGTCATCGCCTTCAAGGACCGCGAGGGACTGTCGCCGGCGGCCGTCCGTCGGGTGCTGTCGACCCCGGAGGCCGTGACCGACCTGCGTCGGATCCGGATGGAGACCGAGGCCATCTTCCTCTCCAGCCTCTTCCTCGGGCCTGACGAGATCAGGAGCCTGGGCGAGGGGGCGGTCATCAACACCGACGACAACGCGTTCATCGAGTTCATGGGCCCGAAGCTCATCCGGAACTCCGACAAGGTCCGGCTCCACGCCGATCTCTCGCAGCAGCGTCTCGACGTCCTCTCACGCATCGACTGGGCGGACTTCGACCCGAGCCAGAAGCGCATCCTCGAGCGACAGTTGACCAACCATCACGAGGCCCGCGGCCTCGCGCTCCAGGCGCGTCAGCTCGAGGCGGCGGGTCAGGAGGGCAGTGACGAGTGGAAGGACCTCGTCCGTCGCGGTGCGCGCCTGTTGCCCTCCGAGCCCTATCTCGCCTCGGCGATCGGCCGCGCCAACCAGTAGGAACGCCGGCGCCGGCGTTTCGTCCGCGGTGTTCGGTCGGGCCTAGCCCAGATCGTTCACCAGCGTTCGTCGCGGGTGGTCGGAGACGCTCGCCGAGGAGCGAGTCCACGCTGCGCAGGCAGCGTGCTCTGGTCACGCAGCAGAAGGCTGGTGAAAGACCTGGGCCAGACGCACGAACGGCCGGGTGGGCTGTTGCCCGACCCGGCCGACCGCGGAACGTTGCGAGGGGGAGTGGTGGTTACCAGCTCGCCTTCGTCACGCCCGGGATGAGACCCCGCAGCGCCAGCTCGCGGAGGGCGATGCGCGACATGCCGAAGCGACGGTTGTAGCCGCGGCAACGTCCCGTGAGGGCGCAGCGGTTGCGCACGCGCACCGGGCTGGAGTCGCGCGGGAGCTTGCGCAGGGCCTGAGCGGCCTCCCAGCGCTCGGCCGGGGAGGTCTTCGGGTCCTTGATGGTCTTCTTCAGCGCTTCGCGACGTTCGCGGTAGCGCTCGACGAGCACCTTGCGCTTCTCGTTCTTGGCGATCTTGCTCTTCTTGGCCACGGGAGACCTCTACTTGTCCTGAGTGTCGCCGCCGAAGGACGCGTACTTCTCGCGGAACTTCTCGATGCGGCCGGCGGTGTCGACGAAGCGCTGCTCACCGGTGTAGAAGGAGTGGGTCGCGGACGAGATCTCGAGACGGATGACGTAGTGCTCGACACCGTCGATCTCGCGGGTCTCCTCGGTCTTGAGCGTGGAGCGCGAGATGAGCTCGAAGTCGCCGCCGCGATCGACGAAGACCACCGGGTGCGTTTCGGGGTGGATGGCTTCCTTCACTGGATCCTCCCGCGGCCCGCAAGGGGACCGCCGGGGAGAGCACCGAGACCCCCCTTCGCGGCGTCGATCCGCCGGGTGCTCCAGAAGGGGAGCGCGAACCTTAATGGGAAGCGCTCTCCAGGGCAAGAGGGGCTTGCACGACTCGGTCTCGGTGGCGTGGCGAAAGGACTCGCGGTGTCGAGATCTGTCTCCTCGCGCCGAAAACTGCCTTTCCGGCAGCGCACGCGAGAACGAGAGGGTAGAATCCGCACTTCGATTTTCGAGGTCCGGCCCCCTCCCACCTTCTCACCGTGGCCGGCCCCGAGGAGACTGCACCGATGGCCGCCAAGGGACACCGCGTCAAGATCAAGTTGAAGAGCAGCGAGAGCCCGCACTTCTACTACACGATGAAGAACAAGCAGAACAAGCAGGAGCGGCTGGAGCTCAAGAAGTACGACCCGGTCGTCCGCAAGCACGTGCTCTACAAGGAGACCCGCTGAGGGTTTCTCGTTGCTGACCCGGCCGGGCCGCTCACCAGAGCTGGCGTCGCCCGTCGGGTCGGTGCTCGTGACCGCCCTCGCGGTCGATCACGAGCGCACACCACGTGTTCGGCTCCAGGCTGTCGTGGATGCCCACGTCCACGCAGCAGAGCGCCCCTCCGTGTCGGAGAAGGATGCGCCCGGGCTCTCCTCCGGGCAGGTGCTCGGTCATGTTGTGACCGATCACCATTCGGTCGCCCCCCAGCGAGCTCAGCACCGACTGCACTCGCTGCCGTGCCAGGGCGCCGTCGTCCTTGGCCAGCCGCCGATTCCAGAGCGGCCCCTCGGCATCGATGAGGACGCTGTCCTCGGGCAGGTCGCCCAGGGTGTCGGGATCGCTCGCCCAGGCGTCTCCGGCGGCCTTGTTGAGCCCATCCATCCCGAGCCGAGCCCAGGCCGGGCTCACGCCACCGTGGATGAAGAGCGTCGTCCCCTCGCGCGCGACGACGGGCATCCGCCGGAGCGCGCGGCCCAGACGTCCCCGGGGGCCGAGGGCCCGGCGCATCTCGCTCTTGCCGGGCACGTGGTCGACCATCCACTGCCGGAGCCTGGGATCGAAGGCAGCCAGGCCACCGTGGAGGCCGACCTCGAATCGTTCGGCCGCCCGTTGCAGCCGATTCGGCCAGGCCGTGCGGTCGCGGCGACTGGCGAAGGAGAGGTACTCACCGATGGTGCAGTAGGTCTCGTTGCCGAGGCAGGTCATGACCTCGTGGTTGCCCAGCAGCACCGAGACTTGGCCGCCTTGGTTCGCCGCCGGGCGCTGGAGGCTCAGCAGCAGGTCGAGGCTCTCGCGGGCACCGTCACCGCGGTTGAAGATGTCGCCGAGCTGAACCAAGTGGGCGTTGCCACCGCACCAGCGGTCGTTCCGATCGGTGAGACCGGTGGTCTGGAGCAGCATCCGCAGGGCGCGAATGGCTCCGTTCAGGTCGCCGATGGCGACGACGCGTCGGGTGGCTTCCACCTCCAAAGCATGCCTTCCCCGGACCGAGTCACGAAACCTAGTCCGAACTTAACCCGCTTCTTTCGCCAGTCTTCTACTGCGTGGCCGCATCTGCTGACTGCGACGGGAGTTCTCGCCCCTCGGGTCCTCACCGTACGGTTCAGTACGCCTGCGGCTCTCATTCCCCGGTTCCCACCGGATTGAGCCACGGCCCTCACGGCTACGATCTCCCCTCTCGTCTAGCATCTTCGGCCACTCGTCACGAACACTGGCGAAGGAAGCGGGTTTAGTCACCTCTTGCGGGGTCACGTCCCTTGGAGTCACGTCATGACCATCGAGCTCCATCCGGCACGCCTCGTCGACGCTGCGGGCATTGCTGCCATCTACCGACCGGTGGTGGAGCAGACTGCCATCAGCTTCGAGCTCGAGCCTCCCAGCGCCGAGCAGATGGCCGAGCGGATGAGCGGTCGTCTCGACCTTCACCCCTGGATCGTGGCCCGAGACGGGGACGAGATCCTCGGCTACGCCTACGGCACCGACTTCCGCTCCCGTCCTGC
The DNA here is from genome assembly GCA_039029535.1 of Acidobacteriota bacterium. GTDB lineage: Bacteria > Acidobacteriota > JBCCFW01 > JBCCFW01 > JBCCFW01 > JBCCFW01. Next base: position 20,931 of record JBCCFW010000048.1, on the reverse strand, counting down.
CTATCGGTTCGGGACCGAGACCTCGGTGTACGTCGCCGAGAGCCAGCGAGGGCGAGGACTGGGTCGTCGCTTGATGACATCCCTCCTCGAGCTGGTCCGGAGGCTCCGTCGTTCCAACGTCTATGCCGGCGTGACCTTGCCCAATGAGGCCAGCGTCACGCTCCACGAGAGTCTCGGCTTCTCGCCGGTCGCCGTCTTCCCCCGGGCCGGCTACAAGCACGGTGCCTGGCACGACGTCGGCTTCTGGCACCTGCCGCTCGCCGAAGCGCTTCCGCCCGCCGAGCCCCTCACGCCCGAGGAGCTGACCGCGGACGACTGGGCAGCGGCGGAGGTGGCCCCGCCGGAAGCGTCAGGATCCTGACAGCCGCTCGACACGAAGCGACACCGAACACCTCGAATCGACCCTGATCTCGTCGAAGCGTTTCGGCATGACGCTTGCTGCGACTCGAGGCATGAAACGAGCCACCAGCGCAGCCGGCGAGCCCTCATCTTTCGACACTCCCGCGTCCGCCCGACCCGGTCGGGACTGGGTCGTGTTGTTGGCCGGTGGTCGCCCGCCGGGCTCGGCGTTCGAGCCCGGGGCCCGGCGCAGCGTGCTGCCGGTGGCCCAGCGTCGTCTCGACGGCGGACGGATGCTCCTGTCGCGTCACCTCGAGCAGGCGGCGTGCCTCGTGCCACGGGAGCGGGTTCGCGTGGTCGCTGCCGAGGACCAAGCGGCGGCGCTCGAGCCCGCGCTGCGGGACTGGCCGGCGGGGACGCTCCTCACCGAGCCGGTCGCTCGCGGCTCCCTGCCGGCGATGCTCCTCGCCTGGCTCGACCTGGCCTTCGCCGAGCCGGAGGGGCGGGTGCTCGTGATCCCCGCCGACCGCCGCATCGGTGACCCTCGCACTCACGAGGTGTCGTTGCGCCGACTCCTCCGCCTGGCCGACGAGAGCCAGCGGATCGCCCTGCTCGGTGCCCGCGCTGCCGTCCCCGAGCCAGGTCGACTGTGGGTCATGCCGTCCGCGACGTCGCCGGGCGGGCTGGCTGGCGTTCGCACGTTCGAACGGCCCGCCAGCGAGTCGCGTGCGGAGAACCTCCTCTCCGCTGGCGGATTGCTCTACTCCGGCTGCTTCGCCACGTCGACACGGGTCCTTCATCGCGCGGCCTGCCAGGCCGTGCCTCACCTGGTCGCCGCGTTCCTCGGGCTGGAGGAGCCTTGCCGTCGACAACCCTCGGCCCTCGATCCCGACCGTCGACGCGAGCTCTTCAACCGGCTCGCGCCCGGTCACCTGGCCGAGCAGGTGCTCGCCCGGAGTCTCGGCCTGCTCGGCGTCGTGCCCCAGGCCGAGTGCGGTTGGCAGGACCTCGGCCGGCGCCAGGTGGCTCTCGACGCCCGCTGGGGAGGAGCAGGGGCCGCCGAGGCTCGGCACGATCCGCATCCGGCCCGAGTGCTCGCGGGCTGAGCGTGAGCCAGGGCCCGGTGGTGGAGCGTCCTCCACCGGGTCGCGTCGGTTCGGGATAGCCTTCGGTCATGTCGGGCGATGTCGGATCGAGCGGGGGACGGCGCTTCGAGCTCCGCTCGGCCTCGGCGAGCTCCGTCGCGCTGTGCCTCTTCGAGGCCGGAGGTGAACGCCACCCGAAGCGCGTCGTGCCCATGACGCGTGGTGACGACGACACCTGGTCCGCCACCGTCGACGAGATCGAGTCGAGCCAGCGCTACCTCTTCGAAGTGACCGGTCGCCGTGGCCGATCCCGGCGCGTGCTCGATCCCCGAGCGCTGGCGATCACCTCGGGGCACGACGGGTCGCGTCACTGCGTGCGGGTCGACGAGCCAGCGCCCCGTGAGGTCCCCGCTCTCGAGCGCTCGTGGAGCGACACGGTGATCTACGAGGCGCACGTGAAGGGCCTCACCCGTCGTCATCCGGAGGTCCCGGAGCACCTGCGTGGCACCTACCTGGGGCTGGTGAGCCCACCCATCCTCGAGCATCTCCGGCAGCTCGGCGTGACCGCCGTCGAGCTGCTTCCCATCCATCACTTCGTCTCGGAGCCGAGGCTGCTTCGACTGGGGCTCACCAACTACTGGGGCTACTCGCCGATCGGCTTCTTCGCGCCCCACGCCGACTACGCCACCGGTGACGAGGGTCAGCAACTGGCGGAGTTCTGCGAGATGGCGCGGCGGCTGCGCGAGGAGGGCTTCGAGCTCATCCTGGACACCTGCTTCGGTCACACCGCGGAGGGACCCGCCGGTGGACCGACGCTCAGCTTTCGCGGCATCGACGAGGACGTCTTCTACCGACGTCGTCCCGACGGCCGCCTCGAGGACTGGAGCGGCTGTGGCAACAGCCTCGATCCCGACGAGCCCCGCGTTCGCGAGCTCTTCCTCGACAGCCTGCGGACCTGGATGCGTCGTGGGGTCGATGGCTTCCGCTTCGATCAGGCGCCCATCCTCTTCCGACGGGACGGTGAGTTCCGAGCGGACGCGCCGTTGTTCGAGGCCATCGCCGCCGACCCGTTGCTTTCGCGCGCGAAGCTCATCGCCGAGCCCTGGGATCTCGGGCCCGACGGCTATCGACTCGGTGGCTTCCCGGAGGGCTGGTCCGAGTGGAACGGCAAGTACCGCGACACCGTCCGCTCGGCCTGGCGAGGAGACCAGGGCCAGCTCCCCGAGCTCGCGACGCGTCTGTCGGGCAGCGAGGACCTCTTCTCCGACCGTGCGCCCTCGGCGAGCATCAACTTCATCACCTGTCACGATGGCTACACCCTGCAAGACCTGGTCAGCCACCGACGGAAGCACAACGGTCTCAACGGCGAGTCCAACCGTGACGGCCACGACGACAATCGGAGCTGCCACTGGGGCCTGGAGGGGGCGACCGACCACCCGGCGATCCGGCGTCGGCGTCGGCGAGCCCGTCGGAACCTCCTGGCCACCCTCGCGCTCTCCCGGGGCGTCCCCATGCTCGCGCACGGTGACGAGCTGCTCCGGACCCATCATGGGAACAACAACGCCTACTGCCACGACTCGCCGCTGACCTGGGTCGACTGGACGTCGACGCCGGAGCGCGAGGAGCATCACGACTTCCTGCGTCGCTTGCTCCGTCTGCGGAGCGAGATGGAGGTCCTGCGGCGGGACGTCTTCCTCACCGGTCGCCCCGTCGAGTCGGGAGGTCCACCCGACGTCTCCTGGTGCCGAGCCGACGGCGAGTTGCTCGCCCGGGAGGACTGGAACGACCCGACCCTGCCGGGTTTCGGCATGCTATTGCCCGACTCCTCCACGGCCGGAGCTCCGGCGCCGCAGGTGCTCGTGATCCTCAACCGCAGTCTCGACCGCCTGGTCTTTCGTCTCCCGGTGCCCTCCTCCGGGGGCTGGGAGCTCGCGTTGACGACCGCGAATCGTCCGGCCCCGAGGCGTCAGGGAGCGATCGTCGTCGCGCCACTCTCGATCGCCGTCCTCAGGACCGGCTCATCGGACGTGACGACATGAGCCGCCGCCGTTCTCCTGCCGCCGAGGTGACCGCCGTCCTGGCGGGTCGCTCGGACCGGCCCCACGACGTCCTGGGCATGCACGCGGAGGCCGACGGCTCCGGCTTCACGGCGCGAGCGCTCTTCCCCGGAGCGGTCGAGGCCGAGCTCCGCTTCCCGGACCGCGATCCGATCGTCCTGACGCCACTGGGGCAGACCGGTCTCTTCGAAGCTCAGGTCGAAGGCCCGGTCCCCACCGAGCCCGGCGAGCAGTGCTTCGTGCTCGGAGACGGGCGACGTCACGTCCGACTCGATCCCTACGCCTTCGCGCCCAGCGTCGGGGACTTCGATCGCCACCTCTTCAACCGCGGTGAGCACCGACGACCCTGGGCTCATCTCGGTGCCAACCCGACGACCCTCGGCGGACACGACGGCGTGTCGTTCGCGGTGTGGGCTCCGGCGGCCGTCGCGGTGAGCCTGGTCGGCTCCTTTGGCGGCTGGGATCCACGACTGCTCCCCATGCGACGTCTCGGACGCTCGGGGATCTTCGAGCTCTTCGTGCCGGGGATCGCCTCGGGGGAGAGCTACAAGTTCTCCATCCTCGATCGACGGGGACAGAGACGCTACAAGGCCGATCCCTTCGCGCGTCGAGCGGAAGGGGCGCCCGCCCATGGCTCACGCGTCCATCGGTCGCGTCACGAGTGGACCGATCAGGAGTGGATGGAGCGACGGCCTCATCGGAATCAACGTCGCGAGCCCATGCTCACCTACGAGGTGCATCTCGCGTCGTGGAAGCGGCCGTGGGACGAGCGCTCGCATCACGAGTGGGACGAGATCACCGAACAGCTCGTGCCTCACTTGCTCGAGTACGGGTTCACCCACGTCGAGCTGATGCCGCTCATGGAGCATCCTTTCGAGGGCTCCTGGGGCTATCAAGTCTCGGGCTACCACGCACCGAGCGCTCGCTTCGGTGATCCCGACGGCTTCAAGCGCTTCGTGGATCGCTGTCATCGAGAGGGCATCGGCGTCATCCTCGATTGGGTTCCCGGCCACTTCGTCAAGGACGACTTCGGACTGCGTGAATTCGACGGCACGCATCTCTACGAGCACGCCGATCCCCGCAAGGGCGAGCATCCCGATTGGAAGACGGCCATCTTCAACCTCTCTCGGGCCGAGGTCGTGTCCTTCCTCCTGGGCAACGCCTTGTTCTGGCTCGAGGAGTACCACGTCGACGGGCTGCGCGTGGATGCCGTCGCGTCGATGCTCTATCTCGACTACAGCCGCAACGACGGCGAGTGGGTGCCCAACAAGCACGGAGGTCGAGAGAACCTCGAGTCGATCGAGTTCTTCAAGCGCCTGCACCCCATGGTCGCGGCCGAGGCACCGGGCTGCTTCACCATCGCCGAGGAGTCGACCGCCTGGCCCGGCGTGACCGCGCCGGTGGGGAAGGGAGGCCTGGGTTTCGACTTCAAGTGGAACATGGGCTGGATGCACGACACGCTCGAGTACTTCTCGACCGACTCGTTCTTTCGCAAGCACTCCCACGACAAGCTCAGCTTCGCGATGCTCTACGAGCACACCGAGACTTTCGTGAACCCGCTGTCCCACGATGAGTTCGTGCACGGCAAGCGCTCGCTCCTGGGCAAGATGCCGGGCGACTCCTGGCAGGCCTTCGCGAACTACCGCCTTCTTCTCGCCTATCTCTACACGCGTCCTGGCAAGAAGCTCCTGTTCATGGGCACCGAGCTGGCGCCTCCCTGGGAGTGGAATCACGACGGGCAGCTTCCCTGGCAGCTCCTCTCCAAGCGTCCCCACGGCGGCGTGGCGGAGCTCATGCGACGTCTCGGCGCGATGCACCCCGAGAACGCCTGCCTCTGGGCAGGCGACCCCGACCCGTCGGGCTTCCGTTGGCTGGTCGTCGACGATCGGATGCGCTCGGTGTTTGCCTACCTGCGGTCCTGGGAGGGCGAGATCCTCGTCGTGGTCTTGAACCTCACGCCGGTCCCGCACGAGTCCTACCCGCTGCGCGTGCCGCACGCCGGCGACTACGAGCTCTTGCTCGACACCGATGACGAAGCATTCGGCGGCAGCGGCTGGCTCGCGTCGCGTGAGCTGAGCTGGACCGCCGAGGTCGAGGAGGAGACCGAGCGGGCGATTCTCGGCGTGTCGCTTCCTCCGCTCGCCGCGCTGATCCTGCGCCCCCGAGGCGAGTCGCCGACGTCCACCGATGATCCCTCCTGAGCTCGCCGACGCCTGCGCTCGACGCGGGGTCGCCGTCGGCTATCTCGACTTCGAAGGACGCGAGCGCGTCCCCGGCCTGGAGACCTTGGCCGCCCTCGTCGAAGAGCTGCCGGAACGCGCGCACGACCCGACGTCCTCGGCCGCCGCTTGCTTCGACGGTCGCGACGTTCTCCCTGGCGGGCGAGGCTTCGGTCCCTGCTTTCAGCTCGCGTCGCAGCACTCGGCCGACGGGCTCGGCATCGGCGACCTCGGTGACCTGGTTCGTCTCGTCGATTGGGCGGCTTCTTGCGGTGCCTCGTTCGTGGGCGTCAGCCCCCTCCATGCGGTGCGACTGACCGGACCGGCCAGCCCCTACAGTCCCATCAGCCGTCGCTGGCTCAACCCGGTTCACCTCGACGTTGCCGCGATCCCGGAGCTGGCGAACAGCGCGTCGCTCGGTGACGAGCTCGCACGGGCTCGGCAGGAGGCACGAGACGAGATCGCATCGGGCAAGCCGGTCGACTGGGCGGGCTCCTGGGCGCGTAAGGAGCCGTTGCTCCGGGAGCTGCATCGTCTCCATCGACTGCGCGGCGACGATGATCGCCGTCGTGAAGTCGAACGCTTCTGCGAGACGGAGGGCGTCGCGCTGCGTGACTTCGCGACCTTCCAGGCTCTCGAGCAGCATCTCGGTCCGCGTGCGGAGTGGGGAGCCGAGCTGGCTCATCCGGAGAGCCCGGCTGTCGAGACCTTCCGCCGGGAGCACGACGAGGACGTCGACTTCCACGCCTTCTTGCAGCACGAGCTGTTCGCCCAGCTCGAGCGCGTGCAGGAGAGGGCGCGGCGCAGCGGTCTCGCGCTGGGGCTCTTCACCGACTTGCCCGTCGGGACCGTCCTCGATGGAGCCGACTGCTGGGCCCACCCCGAGCTCTTCTTGAAGGAGTGGAGTCTCGGCTGTCCCCCGGACGCCTTCGCTGCCGAGGGACAGGACTGGGGCTTCCCTCCACTGAGACCCGAGCTCCTCGACCTGCCCGGTGGTCGGCAGTACCTACAGGCGGTGCTGCACGCGACCGCGGGCTCAGCCGGCTTGCTCCGCATCGACCACGCCCTCGGCCTCAACCGATTGTTCTGCATCCGTCGTGGCGGTCTGGCGGCCGAGGGTGCGTACGTCGCCCAGGACCTGCTCGGTCTTCTCGACGTGCTGGGGCAGGCCAGTCGCGATCGCGGTGTCGTCGTCGTCGCCGAGGACCTCGGACTCGTCCCGGAAGGCTTGCGCGAACGCTTCGCCGAGCACGGCTTGTTGTCGACGCGGGTGCTGCCCTTCGAGCGTCGCCATGATGGTGAGTGGCTGACACCAGGGGAGTGGCCCGAGGCCTGCCTCGCCTGCGCGACCACCCACGATCTCCCGAGCTTGCCCGCCTGGTGGTGTGAGTCGGACCTTCGACTCCGTCGTGAGCTCGGCCTGCTCGACGAGGTGGAGCACGCCGAGGCACGCGAGGCTCGAGGCCACGAACGGCGTGCGTTGGCTCGGCGGCTGGCGGGCGAGGGCCTGGCCGAGCTGGCTGCGGACGCCTCGGAGCCCGAGCGGCATGAGAACGGCTCGGCGTTGGTCGCGGCGGTGCACTCTTACCTGGCCCGCACGTCGGCTCGGCTGGTGGCGGTGCAGCTCGACGACCTCACGGGAGAGCACGCGCCGGTGAACCTCCCCGGCGTGCTCGGCGACGTCTACCCGTCGTGGACACGACGGCAGTCGCTGCCGGTGGAGGAGATCGAGAGCTCGAGCCTGCTGCGAGACACCCTGGGGGAGCTCGTCGCGTTGGCTCGAGGCTGAGACCGGAGAGCGGCCCTCAGACCACCGCGCCGTCGGGGATCACGGCATCCTTGGGGATGACGATGATCCCGTCGCGGACGTGGAAGTCCTCGCCGTCCTCGTCGGGTCGATCCGGGTTGCCCTCGATCACGACGTCGCGTCCGATTCGAGCGTTGCGATCGACGATGACCTGCTTGAGACGACTGCCGGCGCCGATGCCGATGTCGGGCAGGCCGACCTGCTCGTTGCGCTTGCGGGCGGCTGAGCTCTCATGGGCCGCCGCGCCCATGATGACGCACTCGTCCAGGTTGGCGCCTTCCCCGATGACGGTCCGGACCCCGATGACGCTCCGTCGGACCTCGCAGCCCTCGAGGATGCAGCCCGGCGTGACCACCGAGCCGTCGATCGAGCAGCGCTGGAGCTTGGCCGGCGGCAGCATGCGGGGGTGGGTGTAGATCGGGTTCTCCGCGTCGTAGAGATCGAGCCGGGGGAGGGGGTCGGTGAGCTCGAGGTTGGCGGCGAAGAAGGACTTGATGGTTCCGATGTCGGTCCAGTAGCCGGAGTAGGCGTGGGAGAAGACCGGTCGCTCGGAGATCGCGAGGGGGATGATGTCCTTCCCGAAGTCGACCATCTCGGAGTGCTCGGAGAGCAGTCCGAACAGGGCCTCGCGGTCGAAGACGTAGATGCCCATGGAGGCGAGGTACTCACGGCCCTCGGCCATCATCTCCGGCGCGGTCTCGACCCGCAGCGGACCGAGCTGGTCGGCCGGCGGCTTCTCGACGAACTCGGTGATCTGACCCCGAGCGTCGGTCTTCATGATGCCGAAGCCGGTGGCCTCCTCGGCCGTCACCGGGGTGGTCGCGACGGTGACCTCGGCGTCGCTGTCCACGTGGCTCTGGACCAGGTGGGCGATGTCCATCTGGTAGAGCTGGTCGCCGGAGAGGATGAGGGCGACGTCGAAGCTGTGCTCGTGGAGGTGGTGGAGGGTCTGACGCACGGCGTCGGCCGTGCCCTGGAACCAGCGCTGACCGAAGGGGGTCTGCTCGGCCGCGAGGATGTCGACGAAGCCACGCGAAAACAGGCTGAAGCGGTAGGTCGAGCTGACGTGCTGGTTGAGGGACGCCGAGTTGAACTGCGTGAGGATGAAGATGCGGTTGTAGCCCGAGTTGAGACAGTTGCTCACGGGCACGTCGATGATCCGGTACTTGCCGGCGAAGGGGACCGCTGGCTTGGACCGGACGTGGGTGAGAGGGAAGAGGCGGGTTCCCGCTCCTCCCCCCAAGACGATGGCCATCACGCTCGGCATCGGCAGCTCCGTTCGGCGCCCGCGGGCCGCGGCTCTCCCACTCGTTCGATGACCCGCAGTCTACCCCGACTCGGCGTCCGTCCAACGTCCTGACTTGGGGACGTAAGACGGGGCCGGGTGCCTCACCCCCCTTGCATGGGCCTGCTAGGCTTGGGGTTCGCATCCGAGTTGAGAATGGTGGGGGCCATCCGGGCCGAACGGGAGCCGTTCAAGCCGGCGCGGCTGCGACCGATAGGACCGTGTTCGAGCGCCACTTTCTCCCGTACAGGACCTCCCGATGACCACGCAAGACTCGCCGAAGGTTGCCTACTTCTGCATGGAGTTCGCGCTCCGTGACGAGCTCCCCATCTACGCCGGTGGCCTTGGCGTTCTGGCCGGAGACGTCCTCAAGGGAGCGCGCGACCTCGACCTGCCGATGATCGGCATCGGCCTGCTCTGGGCCGAGGGCTACGCGGTGCAGTCCCTCGACGAGTCGGGCTGGCAGCGGGAACGTCAGCAGGAGCTCGACCGCAGTCAGCTGCGGGAGCTCGATGTCGCCTTCTCGGTGGAGGTCGAGGGCCGGGAGATCCCCCTTCGCGCGCACGAAGTCGTCGGTGACGATCACGTTCCGCTGTACCTGATCGAGCCCAGTCGTGACGAAGACTCCTGGATCACGCGTCGGCTCTACCAGGGTGGGGGCGTCGACCGCGTCGTCCAGGAGATCCTTCTCGGTGTCGGCGGCGTGCGGCTCCTCCGCGCCATGAACTGGGACTTCGACGTCCTGCACCTCAACGAGGGCCATGCGGTCTTTGCCGGGCTCGAGCTCGCTCGGGAGCGGAAGGCCGAGGGAGCCTCGACCGGCGTGGCTCTTGAGACCGTGCGCGACTCGCTCGTCTTCACCACGCACACGCCGGTGGTGGCGGGCAACGAGGCACACGATGTCGGCCTGCTCGTCCATCAGGGGGTCGGCCTGGGCTGCTTCGACCACGATGAGCTCCGTGAGCTCGCGGGGGAGCCCTTCTCGATGACGGTGGCCGGCTTGCGCCTGTCGCGTCACGCCAACGCGGTCGCGCAGCTTCACGGCAGCACCGCTCGTCACATGTGGGCCGACGTCGAGAACGCGGCGCCCATCGTCGGGATCACCAACGGCGTTCACGTCCCGACTTGGCAGGACCGTCGCTTCACGGAGGCGCTGTCCGAGGGCGGTGACCTCTGGGACGTCCATCGTCAGCTCAAGGGCGAGCTGCTCGAAGAGATCCGCCGTCGCACCGAGGTGTCGCTGGATCCCGATGCCCTGCTCCTCGGCTTCGCCAGACGTGCCGCTCCGTACAAGCGGGCCGACCTGGTCTTCGGTGACATCGAGCGGCTGATGCCGTGGCTCGAAGAGGGTCGTCTCCAGCTCGTCTTTGCCGGCAAGGCCCATCCCGATCATGAGGACGGCAAGCACATCCTCCAGCGTCTCCACGAGATGACGCGTCGCTTTTCCGACAGCGTCGTCTTCCTCGAAGACTACGGTCTCGAGCTCGGTCGGCTGCTGACTCGCGGTTGTGACGCCTGGCTGAACACGCCCCGTCGTCCCAAGGAGGCCTCCGGCACCTCGGGGATGAAGGCCGCTCTCAACGGCGTGCTCAACATCAGCGTCCTCGACGGCTGGTGGGCCGAGGGCTGCGATCACGGACACGACGGCTGGCAGTTCGGCGACGGTTACGAGGGTCACGACCAGGATGGCCATGATCTCCGCTGCCTGATGGAGGTGTTGGAGAGCGAGGTCTTCCCGACCTTCAACGACGACCGAGAACGCTGGGCGGCCATGATGCGTGCTTCGGCGGAGATGGCTGAGCGTCGCTTCTCGGCCACGCGGATGGTGAGCGACTACGACCGACTGCTCTACCGCGCCCGTCTTCCTCGTTGATCGTTCGGCCTCCACGGTCGTGACGACCCCGTCACCGGGTCGACGAGATCGAGCCGGTGACCGTGACGTCGCCCTGCTGAGTCGATGACGCTTGGTCGCATGAGTGACGCTCACCGCGTTCTCGACGCTTCCTGACGGATGACTCCCCCGCCAAACGCTGGACGCCCCTGCGACTGATCGAGTCGGCACGTGGCTTGCTCCGGCGGAGCCCGTCGCCCCCGTTGCGGGCGGCAGCACGACGTGGCTCCGCGGCCGGAGGGACCGGCCGGCGTCCGCGTCCCGATCCGGGCCGCTCCCTCCGTCTCGCTCCGCGAGGCGCCAGGACGAGCCGACCCAACTGGGGGTTCGATGTCGTCGCGTCTCTTCAAGATCCTGTCGATCCTCGTCCTGACAGGTGCCGCCCTGTGGGCCCTGACCTGGAGACAGTCTTCCCAGGCCTCCGCGCAGCGTGAGTCGGTGCCCGGTCTGGAGGGCCTGTCGCATGGCCACGGAGCCTCCGAGGACTGCACCAACGCCATCGACGATGATGGTGATGCGCTCATCGATGCCTTCGATGAGGAGTGCTTCGTCTCCGTCGGTCAGGTCGACACCCGGCACTTCCTGGCGCCGCTGTATCCACGCACGGCGGTCGACGTCGCGGACGAGCACCGGCTGTTCCTCTCGACACCGAGCACGACGCTCATCGACGTCGACATTCGCGACGGTGCCGGGACGCTCATCAACACGGTGAGCCTCGACCGGAGCTCGCCGGTGTCCATCGATCTCAGCGACGTCACTCACGGGGATGCCGGGCCGAACAACGCCCGTGGCTTGCTCGACGTTGCCGAGCTCAACACCGTCAACACCTCCGACGTCCTCATGCTCAGCGCCACGGGCGCCTTCTCGGCCGAGCTTCGGCACCGCAGCGGGGACCACGGGCTCATCGTCAACTCGAAGGGCAGCCTGGCACTCGGCACCGAGTTCATGCTCGGCCATGCCTTCCAGAGCGACTTCAACGAGGCAGCGAGCAAGGCCAACTTCGTGTCGATGGTCGCTGCCCAGGACGGCGTGACGGTCGACTTCAGCGACATCCTGGCGCGGGGCCTCACCTTCGTCGGTGGCGATCCCCCGGCCTCGGTGCTCCTGAACACCGGTGAGTCCTTCAGCTTCGCCGTCCATCTCGACGCAGACGCGGCCAACGTCAACGATCTCATGGGGGCCTTGTTGTTCGCCGACGGCCCCCTGTCGGTCACGACCGGGAGCTGGATGCTCGGCGACGAGATCTCGGCCGGTCTCGACCTGGGCTGCGACCAGGCCATGCCCACGGCCTGTCATGGCAGCAACTACCTCCTCTTCCGTGGCTCCGGCTCCACCGGCGCGGTGGAGAAGGTGAGCGTGATGGCCGTCTTCAACGGCACCGACATCCGGGTCAACGGGGAGTGTGATCCCCTCAACGCCACTCCCATGAACGCCGGAGACGCGCTCACCATCAACTCCGGTGAGTTCGATCTCGCCACCGATGGGCTCGTTCTCACCGCTTCGGCACCGGTGGCGGTCTATCAGCTCACCAACGTCGGCGGCAGCGAACGCCTGGGCATGATCGTGCCGCCCAGTCTCACCGAGGCCATGGCGTCGACGGCCTTCGTCATTCCCGAGATCGAGTTCATCGGCACGGGCGGCACCCTGTTCCTCACGACGACTCCGGGCACGACCGTGTCGGTCGACGGCGTGCCCCAGGTCGGAGGCCTGCCGATCGGCGACGGCATCGTCTACTCGCTGGCGGCGACTGCCGGCAATCGCTTCATCGAGGCTGACGGACCGGTCATCAGCACGATGCTCGTCAACGACGCCGGCCGTGGTGCCGGCGGCTGCTTCTCGGGCTTTCCCAACATCATGGCGGCCCCCGACATGGTCGGGACCGGCATCGACTCGCCGGTCATCGTCAACTTGACGGGCAACGATCCCGGCACGACTTGGGGCTTTGGCATCACGGCGATCGGAGACGCGGCCAACGGCACCGTCGTCGACAACCTCGATGGGACGGCGACCTACACGCCCGATCCAGGGTTCGCCGGCAGCGACAGCTTCGTCTACACCTACAGCGGGAGCATCGTGGGTGAGATGCGCGTGGCCACGGCCGTGGTCACCGTGGTCGTCGATCAAGACGATGACGGCGACGGCATCAACAACTTCGTGGACGTCGACATCGACAACGACGGCATCGTCAACGCCGACGAGGGCAATGGTGGAGTCGACACCGACGGCGACACCTTCACCGACGACAGGGATCTCGACAGCGACGGGGACGGCATCCACGACATCGCCGAGTTCGGGGCGGCTCCGGATCTTCTCCTGATGTTGGACGCCGATGGCGACGGCCAGGTCGACTTGACGCACGACGTGGGAGGCAACGGCCTGGCCGACCTCATCGAGGCAGGCTGCGAGACCGGAATGGTCGATGCCGATGGCGACGACTTTGCCGATCCCGTGCGCGACTTCGACTTCGATGGGACGCCCGACTTCCGTGACCTGGACTCCGACTCCGACGGTCTCAACGACGTCGACGAGGCCTTCCAGCCCGATGGCGACGGTGATGGTCGCTCCGACGGGATGATCGGAGCGCGGGGCCGGGTCCCCTGGGCCAGCAGTGGGCCGCCGCACTCCGACTCCGACGAGTTCCCCGACTTCGTCGACGTCGACTCCAACGGTGATGGTGTCAACGACATCGACCAGGCGGGCCTCGGCTTCCTCGACCTCAACCGCGATGGTCAGCTCGACTCCACGACCGACACCGACCTCGACGGCATCCGCGACGTCGTCGACGGCCTCGACGCCGTGGTCGGTGACCTGCGGATCGACGACGACGACGGCGACGGCATCGACAATGGTCACGAGAACTTCCTCGGGACTTCGGCGATGGATCGCGACAGTGACGACGACGGTCTCAGCGACTACGAGGAGGCCAACATCGGTGTCGACGGCATCTTCACCGCGGCAGCCGACGGTGACAGCGACGGTGATCGCATCCTCGACGGCACCGAGCTGGGGATCACCATGGGCGTGCCCGATCCCGACGGGATGGGTCCGCTCGGCGGCACGGACGACACGGTGTTCGTTCCCGACGCCGATCCGGCGACGACGACCGATCCGCTCATGGCCGACAGCGACGGCGGTGGCATCCCCGACGGACACGAGGACCTGAACCGGGACGGCTCGTGGTCGGAAGGCGAAGCGGATCCGTCCGACGGGGCCGACGACACCGACACCGACCTCGACGGCCTGGCCGACGTCGTCGAAGCGACCTTCGGGAGCGACCCCGACGTGCCCGACACCGACGGGGACGGACTGCTCGATGCCGAGGAAGTGTTGCCGCCGGTCGGTCGCTCCATCACCGAGGTCCTCAACGGTGACACCGACGACGACGGCATCAGCGACGGCGAAGAGCTCACCGCCGGGCTCGACGGCGTCCTGACCAATCCGGTCGACGCCGACACCGACGGTGACGGTCTTCAGGACGGCACCGAGCTGGGCTACGTCAATGGCGTCTCCGACCCCGATGGCGCCGGTCCCATCACCGGCACCGACTCGACGATCTTCGTTCCCGACGCCGATCCGAGCTCGGTCACGAACCCCAACGTCGCGGACAGTGACGGTGGTGGTCTCGACGACGGCGGCGAGGACTGGAACCGCAACGGCCGGCTCGATCCCGGTGAGGCCGATCCGCGCTCGTTCGGTGACGACATCGACTCCGACGGGGACGGCATCCCGACCGAGGTGGAGACGGCCTTCGGCCTGAACCCGGCCAGTAGCGACACCGACGGGGACGGGCTCGACGACGGCGAAGAGATCATGGCCGGCGCCGACGGCATGATCACCGATCCTCGGGACTCCGACAGCGACGACGACGGCATCTCCGACGGTGACGAGGTCAACGTGACCCGGACACATCCGCTGCGGGCGGACAGCGATGGCGACGGACTACAGGACGGAACGGAGCTGGGGCTCACGTCGGGCCTCGTGGCCTCGGGCAGTCTCCTCGCGACCAACCCCGACATCTTCGTGCCGGACGCGGATCCGAGCCGGACGACCGATCCTCTCCTCATGGACACGGACGGCGGCGGCGTGCCCGACGGCAACGAGGACTTCAACCGCGACGGTGCCATCGACGTGACCGAGGGTGACGCCGATGCGGGCGATGCCTCCGACGACTTCGACAGCGACGGTGACGGTCTCTCCAACTTCGCGGAGAGCTTCCTCGGTACCGACGAGAGCCTGGCCGACACCGACGGTGACACGATCGCCGACGGTCAGGAGCTCGTGCCCGGTGACGACGGCGTCATGACGAACCCGCTGGACACCGACAGCGACGACGACGGTCTCTCCGATGGTCTCGAGAACCTCATCACCGGCACCGACCCCAGCCGGGCGGACACCGACGGTGACGGCCTCGAGGACGGCGTCGAGTGGGGCAACACCCGCGACTCGCCCGATCCCGACGGCGACGGTCCGATCCGTGGCACGAACCGCTCGATCTTCCGGGCGGACGCGGATCCCGAGACGACCACCAACCCGCTCGACCCCGACACGGACGAGGGCGGCGTGCTCGACGGCGCCGAGGACCGCAACGGCGACGGTGCCATCGATGCGGGTGAGGTCGATCCGAACTCGGGTGTCGACGACGACGGTGGCGCGTGCAGCGAGGCTCCGCTCTTCGGGGTCGACGGTCTCCGGCTCAGCCTCATGAACGACGACCTGTTCATGAGCTGGGACGACGAGGTCACCGATGAGGGCGACTCCTGCATCGTCTACCGCATCCGGCGCGTGTCGGGCTTCCGTCCGGACACTCGCAACGACTACCGGCTGGTGGGCACGTCGACCAACAACGTGTACGTCGATGCCGAGGGCGGTGTCTACGAGGCCGGGCTGCGGGCCTACATCATCACGGCGTACAGCCTGAGCGCGGGCGAGGGATCGTTCGGTCAGGTCATGACGCCGAGCGGTCCCGGCGAGCGCTGATCGTCCGGCCTCGACGTGACCGATGACGAGGGCCCTCCGGTTCGCCGGGGGGCCCTTCTCTGTTCGAGTGGGTCGTCTTCAGTCGCGCGCCGCGGCCTCTCGCGCAGCCGCTGCCGCGCGCAGCCGCAGGAACCAGACGCTCGTCGCCGTGCAAGCGAGGGTCAGGCCGATGCCGAGCACGAGCAGCATCACGTGCTCACCGTGGTGGTCGACGCCACGTCCGACGACCGGTCCGATCACGAGGAAGCTCCCCCGGAAGACCAAGCCGCGCAGCGACACGAAGCCGGCCCGTTCACCCGAGGGGAGGAGCTGCTGCTCCTCGCGATCGAGCACCGGACCGAGCAGCCCGCGCATGAAGGTGATGGCGTAGTAGAAGACGAAGCCGCCGAGAGCGTGGGTGAGCGCGAGCCCGAAGTAGCCCAGGGCGACCAGCGCCGTCGCGACGCCCAACATCAGCCCGAGCCCGAGACGACGTTCGAGCCGGCTCGAGAGCAAGGCGCCGGCGGCGACCGAGTAGTTGGCGAGGGCCCACAGGACGCCCAGCCAGGCGTCGGGCAAGCCGGCATCCTTGGCGTAGACCGAGACGATCCAGACCGGGACGAAGCTGCTCATCCCGAAGGTCGTCATCAGCACGATGATGGCCCGGAGCCGTGGCCGTTCGTGCCAGGCCAGGCGCAGCATCCCCTTCACTTGCTGCCAGTTGCCGGTCGCGGGGGGGCGAACCCGATCGGGCTCGACGAGTCGCCAGGCGACGACCAGGGCCAGTGACCACGCGAGCAACTGGACGACGAAGGGCGCGCGTGCCCACCACGCGAAGAGGAGGCCCGCCAGCAACGCGGCGCTGCCCTCGGCTCCCTGGCCCCAGGCTCGCCACAGCCCGTTCCAATGCGTGAAGCGATCGGCTTGGTCCGTCTCCTCGAGCGACTCGTAGAGCAGGGCGACGTCGGCGCCGGAGATGAGCGAGGTCCCGATGGCGAGGAAGACCTCGCCCATCAACAGCACCGGGAACGAGCTCCCGACGGAGTAGATGCTCCAGCCCGCGATCATGACGATCGAGGCCAGGCAGAGCGTCCGCCGATAGCCGAGACGGTCCGCCAGGTAGCCGGATGGGAACTCGCAGAGAACGACCGTGGCGCCGAAGCCGGCTTGCAGGACCATGAGCTGCGTCATGGTGAAGCCGAGCTCGCGAGTCAGGAAGACGGCGTAGATCGCCATCGGGAAGAGCGCCATCTGCAGCGCTCGAAAGAGGCAGAGCAGCCTCGGATTCCCGGTCACCGTTCCCATTCCGGAGAATGCCAGTGCAGCGTGGGGAGAGCAAGACATGATCGCGGCATGGACGAACGGGAGCTCGAGCTCGACTGTCAGACCTGCGCGGCCTGCTGTCGTCACGCCTTCGTGCAGGTGGCGATCTCCCCGCACGAGTCGATCATCGAGCGTCACCCCCAGCTCGTGCGCTTCCGCGACGGCTGCTTCGAGCTCTCACGTCGGGACGAGGCTTGCGCTGCCCTCGTGAGCGCCGAGCCGACGGAGTCGGGCGAGGAGCGATGGGCTTGCACCGTCTACGAGGATCGTCCGCGTCCGTGCCGGGTCTTCGAGAGGGGGAGTGAGCGCTGTCACGACGCCCGTCGACGCATCGGCCTCGACGCTCCCTGAGCCCCGCGAGGGTGGGGGGGAGTGCTTGACGATCCCTCAGTCGTCTCTAACATCGATCGAAAGCATCGCGACCGAGCGAGAGAGGCTCTTGACGGCCCTGCGTTCGGGCCGCCCCTCCCCGCAGCTCGCGATGGCTGCGAGGATGCCGATGACCGGATTGACTGCGTCCGTTCGCGATCGTTGCTTTCCTTTCCGAGCCGCCTGGCTCGTCCTCTCGACGCTCTTGCTGGCTCCCGTGGCGTTCGCCACGAGTCTCGACCTGGACGGGACCGACGTGGCCTGGTCCGGGGCTTGCGTCGACCTCGTCTTGACCACGGCCAGCATCGAGCCCGGCACTGAAGCTCGCTTGATCGCTCGTCTCTCCGACGGCACGTCACCGGAGAATCCCGAGTTCCACCTGGGGCACGGCTGCACCGAGCAAGTGCGTTCGATCTTTCCGCCGCCGAACGGCGAGCTCGCGCTGAGCTATCGGGCCTCGGAGATCGACGTCCACCGCCTGATCGTCGCGATCGACGACTCTCTCTTCGGAGAGCACTTCGTGCAGCTCACGAAGGACGGCTTCGATCCCGCCGATCTCGCGCACCAGGCGCTGGTCATCTACAACGTCAACGCACCCCACGCCGAGACGCTCGCCCGCGACTACGTCAATGCCCGTGACCTGCTCGACACGCGGGTCTGTGGCGTGCAGCTTCCGACGGGTCAGTTCGCTTCTGCCGACGAGCTGCTCGGCGCTCGTGAGCAGGCCGTGCAATGTCTCTGCGACACGATCGAGGCGGAGATCCTCTTCGAGTGCGAGACCAAGAATCTCGAGCAGATCGTGGACCTGTCGCCCGTCACGCACCTCGTGCTCATCCGCGGCATCCCGCCTCGGCTCACCGGTACGACCTGGGGCTCCGATCACGAGGAGCCGTCCTTCGACTACTACTTCAGCTACCACCTCACCCACGTCGACAGCATCCTGAGCAGCGGGAACGGCTCGGTCTCCCCGAGCTACCTGCGCAACGGTGCGGTTCACGGCTACCTCGGGCCGCTCGATCCCGCCGCGCACGGGGCGATGGCCTACGGACGGGTCGAGGCCTACGACCTCGGTCGGACCCGGAACCAGCTCGAGCGCACCCTGGCGGCGGAAGCCGACGGCGTGCAGGGCAACATCTTGACCGAGCACGATCTCGACGGCTTCACCCAGGAGGTCTCGGTGGCGGCGCGGAACCTGACCTCGTCGTTCGACGAGAAGTGCACCGCCTACCTCACGCACGAGCCCTTCATCTTCGGTGACCCCGAGAGCTCCTGGAACCACCTGGCCTGCCGCTGGGGGAGCACCGGCTCGGATTCGACCGGGTCGATCTTCGGCAAGCTCCCCGGTGCGACCAACACGACCATCCCGAAGGCGATCGACGCCGGGATGCTCTTCGGTTCTTACCCGTTCCCGAACGGTCAGGCCGGCTTCAACAACTTCAACACGATGATCCGCTGGCGCAAGACCGATGAGGACTGCGAGCCGCTCTGCGAGGACCTCCCCACGCCGGCGCTGATCGAGCAGTGTCAGCGGGAGTCCGACGACCTCTTCCAGGATCTCAACTCCGACTGCGTCGGCTTCGCGCCGGGCTTCATCGGACATCAGATCCGCTCCTACCCGGTTCAGTTCTACGGCTTCAGGCCTCCGGGCTGGAGCATGCCGAGCTCCGGTGCCATCGAGAAGACGCCGCCGGTCATCCTCACCGAGCGTCGCTCGCGAACGCCGTCGACGGGTCCGGTCATTGGAGACGGGGGGCTCGTGATCGCCTTGACCAATCGCTACGCGCATTACGGCGTGCACTCCAAGAACGACCTGGACGACAGTGTCTGCACCCACGACGACGGCTCGATCGTGTCCTGCCCCGAGCGCATCGCCGTTCGGCTCGACAAGGCGCTCGCCCAGAACCCGGCGCTGCCCGTCTCGGGCTCGCGGGAGATCCAGGTCTCGTTCAAGTACCGCAACCAGGCGAGCCCCGGTGGTCAGTTCCAGTTCTCGCTCCACCTCTTGAACGAGGGGACGGGCACCGGCGTCTGGAAGCACTTCACCGTCGACATGGACGATCAGCATCTCTCCTGGACCAGCGCGACGCGGACCTTCACGGTCACCGAGGCCCAGGTGGACGGTGAGATCACGCTCGTCACCGCTCGCTTGCGGTCGGTGCTGTCGTGGGACCTCATCGGCTTCTTCGATCTCGACGAGGTCCGGATCGTCGACGTGCCGACCGGCGACCAGCTCCTCGACACGGCCATCGGCGACTTCGACAACGACAACCGCAACACCACCGTCGGAGGTGACTGGGCGAGCAACGTCATCGACCGCATGGGCGGCATCGCCTGCTGGGGCAGCTCGTCGCATCACCTCACCGGCGGCTGGGCCTTCAACCCGAGCAAGGAGATCGCCGGTGCCTTCTTCGGCGGCCGGAGCCTCGGTGAGAGCCTGGTCTTCGGCAACGCGAAGTCCGGCATCGTCTACGGCGATCCGCTCTATCGACCGCTCGCCATCAAGATCTGGCACCCCGAGGGGATCCAGGTCGGCAAGCCCGACGAGCTGCGCATCTGGAGCGACTCACCCGAGGACCCGAGCCTCCGGCTGAACGTCCTCCACGGAACGAGCAATCGCGACTCGGTCGACTGGACGCTCAGCTCTTGCGAGGTCGCGACCGTCGAGGAGTGCGAGCCGGGGACGGGGACCGTCGTGTTGTCCGGCGTAGGCGCGATCGAGGGCTTGAGCCTGTCGCTTGCCGACATCCTTCCCGCGAACTTCGACGGCGTGCTGAGACTGACGGCGGTCAACGCGGGCGAGGAGGAGCGGACGGTCTCGAACTACGCCTTCGTCGAGTGGTACGACCACCCGCGTCCGCCCTGCCCGTGGGATCTCAACGGTGACGAGGTCGTCGGTGATGCCGACCTGCGGTTGTTGATTCCCTACCTGCCGTGCTCGGCCGACGATCTCACCGCCGACCTCGATGGCGACGGTGACGTCGACGGCGACGACAACACGATCCTCCGTCAGTACTACCGGGACATGGATCCGCGTGGTGACCTGAACGGTGACGGGGTCATCGACATGGCCGACTTCGACTACCTGGAAGCGCGGCTCTGCAACCGCCCGAACCCGCCGCCCGAGTACGACCTCAACGGCGACGGTCTGATCACCGAGAAGGACGTCGAGATCCTCGTCGACAACTTCGGCGACTGCCCGACCTGATCCCAACGTTGCGATGCCACGATGTCTCGACGACGTCGTGGCATCGCGAGCCAGGTCAGGGAACGACCACCGCTGTCTCGAAGACGACGTAGCCGACCTGCTCCGGCGTGTGGCTGCGCTCGGAGTCGGCGAGCTGGTCCTCGTCGACCGTGAGGTTCAGCGTCGTGGTCGTGGTCTGCGGCGTGCCGTGGGTCTGGGACCAGCCGCCATTGCCCCCGTCGACTCCGGCCATGGTGGTGACGGCCACTTGCGGTGCCGACGCGAAGGTCTGGCTGAAGGTGTACGGGTACGGACCGCCGTTTCCGACGCCGCGGACCGAGTCGGCTCCCAGCGCCGCCTCGTAGGTCACGCCGCCGATCGTGCCGCTGCCGGCCTCGATGACGATGAAGCCCACC
>JBCCFW010000047.1:0-41376 GCA_039029535.1 Acidobacteriota bacterium | reverse complement strand
CGTCGATGAACTGACCCGGCTGACCGAACACGTCCCGGACCGTCACCTCCGGTGTCTGGTCGGCGTGCACGACCCGGAAGGGCTGCCCGAACGCATCGTGCTCGTAGCTGGTCGGGTTGCCCTGACCATCCACGCGACCGACGAGACGCGAGTTCGCGTCCCAGGTTTGCTGGAGGACGAGCTCGAGCGCACCGCCCGGCTCGTCGACGTCGCGGACCGTGCGGCGGGTCTCGGTGACTCGCCCGAGACCATCACGGAGCACCCGCTCGAAGCGGGGCCGGCCCGTCGGATCGTCGGACGCCGCTGTCTCGGTGGTCGTGAGCGGTCGGCTCAGGCTGTCCAGGCCCAGCTCGACCCGACTGCCGTCCGCCCGGGTCGTCGCGACGAGGCGATCGAGCGCGTCGTGCTCGTTCTGGAGATGGAGGATCTTCGAGATCGTGCCGTCGCTCGACAGCCAGCCGTGCTGGACGACCTCCGGGTTTCCGTTGGCATCGAGCCAGGAGATGACGTGGTTCCCCAGCGCGTCCTCCTGGCGAACGATCCGGTTCGCCGTGTCCGGGACGTGGAGGACCTCCTCGCAACCCGGCCCCCAGGTCCTCGTGACCTGTCCGTTGGGCGCCCGCTCAATGCCGCTGATGGCCACCTCAGTGGAGGCTCCCAGCGAGTGAGGAGCGGCGACGTCCGTGACCGGTCCGTCGATCTCACGCGGGTCGAAGAGGTACTCGTGAGTCTCTCGGACGCGGTCGGCCGGGTCGTACCAGGCCCGCGCGTAGGAGAGCAAGACGTTGTGCTCGCCCCCCGGCTGGTCGTCGAGCTCACCGAGCACGGCGCTCACGAGGACGTTGCCTCGCACGTCCCGCTCCCGGAAGTGCTCGTTCCCCATCGGGTCGCGTCGCCAGGTCTCGTTGCCGTGCTGGTCGAACTCGAACTCGGTCACGCGCACCGTGGACAGGTCCCAACCGACGTGCTGCTTGCTGACTCTCCCATCCTCGTCGTAATCGAAGCGCGTGATGAGCTCCTCGAACGCACCGGGCTCGAGCGGTCGCTCCTGACGACGCAGCTCCTGCAAGACGAGCCCTCGCTCGTCGTGCTGCCGGTAGAGAACGGCATCCGGCTCCTCGCCCGAAACCGCCAACGGCGTCCACTCCTCGATGACACGACCCGAGCCATCCAGGACCCGGTGCGAGGTCACCCAGTCGTCGGTCGCGACGAGCTGAGACTCGGCCACGACCCGACCCAGGGGATCGCGGTCGTAGCGCGTGACGAAGGCGGGCAGCTCGGGCACGAGCAGGCCGTCGAGAGCGAGGTTGTCGACCTCGAGCCGCTCGAGACGTCCCTCGTGGTCGTGGAAGAAGCGCGTCTCGATCCGGGCACCGTGCTTCAGCGTGGGTGACTTCTGCGACACGAGCTCGCGTAGGGCGTTGAACTCGTAGCTCGACTGCTGACCCTTCGGGTCGGTGACGATCGACGGGCTCCCCTTGGCATCCCGGTCGATGACCGTCGTGAGCTTGAGCCCCTCGGCATCGACGACGGTGCGCTCCAGCCAGCCCCAGGTCGGGCTCGTCGTGTCCTCGCCGTAGAAGTGCTCGTCCCGACGACGGTGCCCGTTGCCGTTGGGCGGAAGCACCTGGGCCGTGAGACGACCGTGCACGTCGTGCTCGAAGTCGGTCACGTCGTCGAGGATTGAGGGACGTGTCGCCTTCTCGAGATTCCCACGGTCGTCGTACTCGTAGTAGGTCCAGCGCGAGGCCGTGCCGCCAGTGCCCACCGCCCGTCCGACTCCCGTCACGAAGTTGTAGAACCGGCCGCCGTACTCCTCCTCCCAGGTCGGTCGAGCTGGATCCGACGTGTCGTAGAGGAAGCTGACGATGTCGGACCCCTGCGAGATCGTGGCGAGGTTGTAGATGAGCCGGTAGCGCGCATCGCGGAACCGGCCGTAGCTGTACTCGGTCACCCGCCCCGACGGAGTCGTGTAGCTGAGCAGTCCGTCCTGCTCCTGGTAACGCCACTGGCTGACGAAGGCTTCCGGATCGTCGGACCGCAGCTTGAGTCCCGGGTCGGGGCGGGCCGTGTCGCGTGTCGTCGGCTGCCACCGCTCCGCTTCCGGCACGAAGCCGGTGTAGACCCGCTCCTCGAGCTTGCGGTTGTAGCGGTCGAAGTCATTCTCGACGACCCGGCCGTCCGGCCCCTGACGGTAGGAGGTCTTCACCGGCGTGACGGTCGTGAGATAGCCGCCCTGGTAGACGTCCTTCGGCCAGTACCAGGGAACGACCAGCTCCTCGTAGGAGTGCTGTGTCGCGTGGTAAGTGAGCGCTCCCGTCGCCGGGTCTCGGGTCGGCGTCTCCTGACGCACGACGCGGTCGAAGCCGTAGCGGAAGTGGAAGTGCGGGTAGGGTGCGTGACTCGGCGGTGGCGGATCGGGACGCTCTCGAAGAGTCCCGTACTCGTCGTAGACATTCCGGACCACGACTTCGTCGAGGTGATTGCGGATCTCGATGATGTTGTCGGACAGGAGCCGCCTCACCAGCGAGCCGTCGCTGAAGACGGACTGACTCTCGTCGTAGACGTAGGTGGTCGTCCGCCCGTCGGGGAAGCCCGGCACCGGCGGCGTCGTGACGCTCTTCAGGTAGCCCATGGTCACCCCCCAGAGGTCTCCAGGGGTGGGCGGGTAGTAGTCGTAGACCACGGTGCGACCGGTCGGATCCGTGATCTCCCGAACGCGGTAGTGATACCGGGACAGTGGCTCACCAGGCTCGACGAAGGGCGACTCCCAGTCCGGAGGCAGCTCGTCTTCAGGGATGCAGTCGGGCAGGACGCAGTAGGCGATCGTCGTGGTCGCGCCGCGCGAGTCCACGATCTCCTTCAGTCGACCGTCGTCGTGATGGATGAAGTCGAGGGTGTTGCCATTGCGATCGCTCACCCGCGACAGCCGAGCCGAGATCACACCGAGATACAGGTCGACACCCTCCCGGGACTCGACATCACGGGCATCGTCGACAGGCTCGTGGTACTCGGTCTCGAAGAGCCAGCGAGAGCCGTGACGGAACCGCAGCTCGAAGTCGTGCGGGTCGCCATCCGGCTCGGAAGGGTGCGAGAGCATGACGAGCTGGTCGGCCGTCCGGCCGGTCTCCCAGTGGTAGTCGGGAGGGATGGGCGTCAGTCCAGCTCCGTAGTCGGCGCTCGGGTCGTAGTGTGGGCTGGTCATCCTCCGGTAGACCCTCCGGTCGCTCCCACCGGACTCGAGCACGAAGTGAGTCCAGCGGCGTTGAGACGACGAGGCATCCCGCTGCATCAGGCTGGAGAGGCGGATGTTGTAGAGCCCATCCCAGCCGGGGCCAACGAGATGGGAGCCCTCGGACTGGCCTCGAGACCGGTAGCGCCGGAAGATCGGTAGATCCATGTCCGGCACGAGACCACGGACGACGAGGTCCGTCGCATCGATGGAGAACTCGCCAGAGTGCTCTGAGAGAACGAAACCGTGGCGCCAGTCGCCGCAGGAGCCCGGCTGGTGCGGATCACAGGGGGCGGGCAGGACCGTGTCATGGCCCAATCCAGGCTCGACCTCCGCGCCAGCGGAGCCAGTGCTCGAGACATCACGAGGGCCGTTGCTCCGACCACCAGGGACGGGGGCCGATCCACCGAGATAGTCGCCTCCGGGAGACGGTGAGTAGCCGATGCCACCGCCGCCTCCTCCCGTCGGCGGGAGATCGACGACCTCCCAGGGAGGAATCGTGAAGCCTGGCTCACGGCAAGTGCAGCACTCTTGTCCGTAGACCTCGATGAGCCCCAGCGGACAAACACAGTCCTCTGGTGCCGTGCAGTCGTCGTCGTCTTGGTACTGACTGAGCGCGAAGCTCGGGACGAGTAGGAAGACCAGGCAAGCAGCGAGCAGACCGCTCGAACGGTGAAGAGAGTGGAGACGAGACAGCATCACGACGACCTCGGGTTCGACCCGCGCCCTCCCGGCGCGATTCATCGACAGTGAGAGAGTCGGGCACCAAAGGCCTGCGTTCCAGGAGCTCGGCCGACTGGGGCCCATCCGTGTTTGGCCAGCCGAACACCGAGCCTCAGGGAAGCTCCGGGCGGACGGAGGACACGAAGAGACCAGGCTCCGGGCGTACCTCGAGCCACTGCAGCTCGGACTCCCTCCGACCCTCCAGCTCCCTCGAAAGCACGGTCCGTGAGTGCCCGACGGCAACTCACCCCTTAGTTCTAGGCACGCCTCCACCTGCCGTCCAGCAAGAATTCTGTCAGCCGGCTCTTCGTGTTCAGAACTCGAAACACGAATCGCCCGCAACGTGCTCTCGACCGCCTGACATGGGCGATGTACCAGGCGCCTGGCCCACGTCTCTCGGACCGCTCCTCAAGTCACCCCAGTCACTCCGCCAGCACCTGGTTCTCGCCGTCATGGACAGTTGCCACTGCACCGACAGGCCCACTGACAATGAGTGCTGGCACGTGGCCGTCACCGCCGACCTCCCACTCCAACGCGGGGGGCTGGGCGACTCGATCGCAACCACCAGGACACCATTGGAGGGCACGGTGTACTTCCCTCCCCAGGGCTCCAGGTAGAAGGCAGCGGGACGTGACGTCTTGTTCGAGACCCGGAAGTCGAGTTTCAGCATGTCCCGCCCCGTGAGCCGCTCGAAGAGCTTCACGAGCTGACCGCAACGATGAGCAGGCCAAGCGGCTCTTCCAGGCCGGATTCTTCACTTGCCATGTCCTCCGCCAAGCCCGTCAGGCAGCGCACTGCCATCTCGAAGGCAGCGGGATCTGCGGAAGCCATGGCGTCGACAGCAGTCCAGCGGATGGCCACGTGTCGTTCGCCAAGACCATCGAGACCAGACCCCAGCGAATCCACGAGCGCGTCCCAGCTCACTCTCCCCGACAAGGGCGGGTCGAGCGGAAGCACTCGTCTCACCTCTTCGAAGAACGTGAGCGCATTCGTAACACGACGACCATCGAAGTCCAGGACGTGGTAGCCCTCTCGCTCCAGCGCTTCCTTCGTCGCCCCTTCCTGGCCTGCGCTCACTCTCCACAAGCCCGAGCTCGGCCGATCCCGTCCCTCTCGCGCCCCGGACGTTTGACGTCCGACTTTCACCCCGAGGGCCTCGGCCTCTCGCTCGAAGGACAGCGCCGCCTCTTCATCCGGTAGCGAGCACCGAATCTCACGCCCTTCAAGGAGATCATCGACGTCACTCTTGGCGTCGGCCAGGGAGCGTGAGCAGCGCTCCTTCAACAGCTCGATGAGCGACACGACCTTCAGGCCGGGCACCCAACTCTCG
Organism: Acidobacteriota bacterium; assembly: GCA_039029535.1. Lineage (GTDB taxonomy): Bacteria > Acidobacteriota > JBCCFW01 > JBCCFW01 > JBCCFW01 > JBCCFW01. The sequence goes on along the minus strand of JBCCFW010000047.1, from coordinate 36,091 downwards.
AGCACGACCACGACGTCACTCACGGTCGCTCCTCACGACATCGAGCACGGAGCCCGTCCAGCCGTACACGATGAGCTCTTCGCCGGAGACCTCGATCTCGACGTCTCCTCCCTCGGCAGGACCCGAGTAGCTCACGCCGATGGAGGTACCAGGCGGAATCGGGTGTTCCTCCGCCCAGGGTTCGAGACGCAAGCAGACCTCGACGTTCCGCGAGTTCGTCAACCTGAGAACCCCCTCCCTCACTCCCTTCTCCATGCAGCAACCTCCCTCTCATTGAGGCTCGATGGTCTCACGACAGGCTGACCGTCACCGCACCGACGCCGGCCCCCCACACTTCGGACAGCTCTCTGCCCGCGGCGACAGCGGCAGGCGGCACTCGTCGCAGTAGCGCTTCCCCCGCACGTCCTTCGACGCGATCCGCGAGCGCGCCTCGTCGACCTGACGTCGCCGCTCCGCTCCCGAAGCGATGGCACCGGCGATGAGCTCCATGCACCCGACCGCCGTCTCCGGCCGCTCGTGACGGCGCGGCGACAACACCGCAGCAAAGGCCGCATCAAGCGCCGAAGGCAAGGTCGGACGCAGGTCGCGCAGCCGCCTCCGCTCCGGCTCCCCCGCCGCCCGGGCCCACTCCTGCGGACCCCGACCCGGCAAGGCGGGCTGCCCAGCAAGAAGCCAGAACGCGATCGCCGCCAGCGCGAAGCGGTCCGAGCTCGCATCTGCCTCCCCGCGCCACGCCTCCGGCGCCACGAAGCGCGGATCACCCAAGCCCCGCGAGCCGCGCTCGGATCCGGCCAGCGCCGCCAGGCCGAAGTCGGTCACCTTGAGCTCGGCCGGCGGCCCCTTGCGACCACGCAGGTCGCAGTCGACCACCGCCAGCAAGTTCTCCGGCTTGAGGTCACGATGAAGGAAGCCCGCCGAGTGCGCGTGGTCGAGCCCCTCCGCCGGTCCGCGCAGCAGCTCCACCGCCCGCTCCGGCGCGAGCCTGGAACCCTGACGATCGACCAGGTCCGCGAGACTCGGCCCCGCCAGGTGCTCGAGCACGAGGAACAAGCGGCCGTCTTCCGCCCCGACGTCGAGCACCGACACGATGGAGGGATGCGAGAGCTTGGCCAGCGCCCGCGCCTCGGCCAACAGCTCACCGTCGACGGGCAGGCCCCGACGCGGACACTTGATGGCGACGGGACGATCGAGCAGCGGGTCGCGCGCGAGGTGCACGTCGGCGCTGCCACAGCTCCCCAGCGACCGCTCCAGGACGTAGCGTCCGAGCGTGCGTCGGGGCTCCTCGCCGACGCTCATCGGAAGATGTCGCGCACCTTGTCGAAGAAGCCCTTCTCCTCCTCGACCGGATAGCTCTCCTCCACCGCCTCGGCATAGGCCTCGAGGAGCCGGCCCTGCTCCGAGCTGAGCTTCCGCGGCGTGCGCACCCTGACGTGCACGACGAGGTCGCCCCGCCCCCGCGACTGGAGACGCGGCACGCCCAGGCCACGGAGCCGGAAGCTCTCGCCGGTCTGCGTGCCCGCGGGGATGTCGAGTTCCTCGTCCTCGTCGTCACCGAGCAACGGCACCGTCACCGTCGCACCCAGCGCGACCTGCGGGAAGCTCACCGGCAGCACGAGATGAAGGTGCTCGCCCTCGCGGCGGTAGACCGGGTGCGACTCGACCGACAGCTCGACGTAGAGGTCGCCCGGGGGACCTCCCAGCGCGCCGGCCTCGCCCTCGCCGCTGAGACGGATCTGCTGCCCGTGGTCGACGCCGGCCGGCACCTTGATCTTGAGCTTGCGCTCGACTTGAACGAGCCCCGCGCCATCACATTCGGCACAAGGGTCTTCGAGGATGGAGCCCTGACCCGCGCAGCGCCCGCAGGGACGACCGAGCGAGAAGAAGCCCTGCTGCACGATGACGCGACCCTGACCTGCGCACTCGAGACAGGTGCGACGGCCGGTCCCGGGCGTGGCGCCGGAGCCGTCGCAGTCAGCGCAGGCCTCGTGACGCGGGACCTCGATCTCGCGCTCGGTGCCGAAGACCGCCTGCTCGAGGGTGAGCGAGATGCGCAGCAGCAGGTCGCTGCCACGCCGTCGGCGCGATCCACGAGCCCCGCCGCCGAAGTCTCCGCCGAAGACCTGGCTGAAGACCGAGAAGAGGTCGCCGAAGTCGGAGAACGACGAGGGGTCGAAGCCCCGGCCGTCCACGGCGTCGAAGCCGCCGGAGTCGTAGCGCGCGCGCTTCTGCTCGTCGGAGAGCACCCCGTAGGCCTCGGTGGCCTCCTTGAAGCGCTCCTCGGCGTCCGGAGCGTCCGAGCGATCCGGGTGGTACTTCCGGGCGAGATCCCGGTAGGCCTTCTTCAGGGTCGCTGCGTCGGCGCTCCGGTCCACGCCGAGGACCTCGTAGAGGTCGCGGCGTCCCGAGGTCACGCTCACGACCCTCCGCTGGGATCGTTCTGCGAGAGCTGGTTGACGTCGTAGAGCATGACGCTGGTGAGCAGCTTGCCGGCCTTCTCGAGCCCGACCAGCGCCTCACCGAGTGCCCCCATGTCGCTCTTCGCCACGGCAGAGCGGGCGGCCTCGAGCGCGTTCTCGACCCGCTCCGAGTCCTCCGGCGAGAGCATGTTGCCGAACTCCTTGAAGGTCCGGCCCGAGCTGGTGAGCAGGCCCTCGAGACGACCCTTGAGCTTGGTGAGCTCGGCTCGGCGTTCGTCCTCCTCGGCATGCTCGGAGGCCTCGCCGATGATCTTCTGGATCTCGTGCTCGGACAGGCCGCCGGAGGGCGAGACGCGGATGGCCTGCTCCTTCTCGGTCTGCTTGTCCTTCGCGCGCACCTCGAGGATGCCGTTGGAGTCGATCTCGAAGCTGACCTCGATCTGCGGCACGCCCTTGGGCGCCGGCGGGATGCCGACCAGCTCGAACTTGCCCAACGACTTGTTGGCCGAGGCGACCTTGCGCTCGCCCTGCAGCACGTGAATCTCCACCTTCGCCTGGTTGTCGACGACCGTGGTGAAGGTCTCGAAGCGTCGCGTCGGGATGGTCGTGTTGCGCTCGATGAGCCGCGTGAACATCCCGCCCTTGGTCTCGATGCCGATGGACAGCGGCGTGACGTCGAGGAGGACGAGGTCCTTGACCTCACCCTCGATGACGCCGCCCTGGATGGCCGCGCCGACACCGACGACCTCTTCCGGGTTGACCTCCTGCTCGGCCGGTCGCCCGAAGATGGCGCCGACGAACTCGCGGACCTTCGGCATCCGGGTCTGACCACCGACGAGGATGACCTGGTTGATGTCGGTGGGCGCCAGGCCGGCCTCGGCCAGCGCGTCCTCGCAGGGCTTGCGGGTGCGCTCGATGAGGTCGGCGGTCATCGCCTCGAGCTGGGCGCGCTCGAGCACCGCGTTGAGATGCTTCGGACCCGACGGGTCGGCGGCGATGAACGGCAAGCTGACCTGCGTGCTCGGCGCCGAGGAGAGATCGCACTTGGCTTTCTCGGCCGCTTCCTTCAAGCGCTGCAGCGCGAGGTAGTCCTTGAAGAGGTCGATGCCCGTCTCGGTCTGGAAGCGCTCGACGAGCCAGCCGACGATGCGCATGTCGAAATCCTCACCGCCGAGGTAGGTGTCGCCCGACGTGGCCTTCACGTCGAACACGCCTTCCTCGAGCCGGAGGATCGAGACGTCGAAGGTGCCGCCGCCGAGGTCGTAGACGGCGATGGTCTCGTTCTCGGTCTTGCCGAGGCCGTAGGCCAGCGCGGCGGCCGTCGGCTCGTTGATGATGCGGCGGACTTCCATGCCCGCGATGCGGGCCGCGTCGCGGGTGGCCTGACGTTGCGTGTCGTCGAAGTAGGCCGGCACCGTGACGACGCACTCGGTGATCTCGTCGGAGAGCGCCTCGGTCGCCATCTCCTTGAGGTGCTTGAGGACGATGGCCGAGATCTCGGAGGGGCTGAAGTCCTTGGCCTGGATGCGGACACGGGCGTCGCCGTTGGCCGCTTCGGCCACCTCGTACGGGAGGATGGCCTTGGCCTTCTGCACCTCCGGTGAGGCGAACTTGCGGCCGATGAGTCGCTTGACCGCAAAGACCGTGTTCTGAGGATTGGTGATGGCCTGACGCTTCGCGATGTTGCCGACGAGGCGCTCGCCGCGGTCGGTGAAGCCGACGATCGAAGGCGTGGTGCGACCACCCTCACGGTTGACCATGACCTCCGCCTCGCCGCCTTCGAAGACGGCGACACAGCAGTTGGTCGTGCCGAGGTCGATTCCGAGAATCCGTCCCATCGTTCTCTCCTACCCCAGTCCCGCTACGCGTCGTCGCCGCTGCCCGCATCTGCGGCGCCCGACGCGACCTCGTCCCCACCGGCCGCCGACTCGTCGGCCCGGGGGGCCGCCGGCATGTCCGGATTGCTGGCGACCCGCACCTTCGCGGGACGCAGCAGCTTGCCATTGAATCGGTAGCCCCGCTCGAACACCTGCAGGATCGACTTGTCCGGGACGTCGTCGCGCGGCTCCGAGAGCATCGCGTCGTGAATCTCCGGGTCGAAGCTGCCCTCGTGGTCGACCGGCTCGAGACCGGCCCGCCGGAGGACCTCGTCGAGCTGCCCCTCGATGAGCTTGACCCCCTCCACGAAGCTCTCGGGGACCTCACCCGCGGCGGCGGCCTCCTCGGCCTGGGCCCGGGCTCGCTCGAAGTTGTCGGTGACCGGCAGCAGGTCCTTGACCACCGAGGCGGCGGCCTGCTTCTTGTCTTCCCCTCGCTCGCGACGGACGCGCTTGCGGAAGTTGTCGAGGTCGGCGGCGCTGCGCACGACGCTCTGCTTCGCCTCCTCGAGCTCGGCCTTGGCCTTCTCCAGCTCGGACCGGGCCTCGTCGCGCTCCCGCTCGGCCGCCTGGAGCTGCGCCCCGATGACACGCAGGGCGTCCATGTTCGGACGCGACTGTGGCGACGCGGCCGGCTCCGGTGGCGGGGTCGGCGCGGGCTCCTCGTCCTCGTCGAGGATCAGCTCGACGTCCGAGTCCCCCAGGGCCTCATCCAGGTCCAGGAGCTGTGGGCCGCTGGGCGTCTCCCCCGCCTCGGCCCCATCCGTGCTCTCGTCGGAAGCCTGCTTCCCCTCGTCGGCTCCGGTGGCCTCTTCGTCCGGCCCGTCGCTGCGTTCCCCGGTGTCGCTCATCGGCGTCCCTTCATCTCCACTCATCGGTGCGCGACGCCCAGGGTCCGACCGAGAAGCCCGGCCACGTGGTCCACCAGCGCAATCGCGCGATCGTAGTCCATGCGGGTGGGTCCGATGAGCCCAATCGCCCCGATCCGTTCATCGTCACAGGAGTAGTTCGTCGCCACGATCGAGCAATGGGTGAGATCCGGGTCCTCGTGCTCGGACCCGATCGTCGTGGTGACCTCGTCATGGTTGAGGCAGGAGTTGAGCATGTGGACGATCCGCCGCTTCTGCTCCAGCGCCGCCAGGAGCGCCTTCATCTGGTCGAAGTCGGCAGGTCCGGGAGGCTCCTCGAGGATGCGATCCGTCCCGTCGACGAGCAGCTCGTCCCCCGGGTCGTCGTCGGAGAGGAAGTAGCGCCCGCCGACGATGAGAGCCCGACGCACGAGCTTGTCGTAGACCGTCCGCTCCTCCTTCATCCGGCCGATGATGAGGTCGCGGACCTCGCCGAGGCTCCGTCCGGCCAGCTCCTCGTTGAGGAAGGCCGCGTAGCGGGCCAGGTCGCTCTGGGACTCGTCCTCGCTCAGGACGACGACCTGCTGTCGCACCACGCCAGAGCCGGCAATGAAGAGCACCAGGACCCGCCGCTCGGCGATCCGGATGAGCTCGACGTGGCGGTAGATGGTGCTGCCGTGCTCGGGTCGCAGGCCGATGGCCACCATCGAGCTGGCCACCGAGAGGAGGTGGCAGCAGCGGTCGACGAGAGAGTCGAGCGGCCCCTCGGCGGTGACCGACAGCTCGAGCTCGGAGCACTCCTGCGGCGTCAGGACCCGGCGCTCCTCCTCAGCCGAGTGCTTGTTCACGTAGGCGCGGTAGCCGAGGTCGGTGGGCAGGCGGCCGGCGGAGGTGTGGGGGTGCGACAGGAGACCGGCCTCCTCGAGCTCAGCCAGCAGCCCGCGGATGGTCGCCGAGCTCAGGCCCTCGGAGTTGAGCTGGGCCAGGCGTCGGGACGCCACGGGCGAGCCGGTCTGGATGTAGTGCTCCACGACCTGCTCGAGGACTTCCTGATGGCGAGGCCCGAGGTTCATTCCCTGCTCCTGGCACTCTCACCTACCGAGTGCCAAGCGTGATGATAAGGAGCGGCTGGCGGGTTCGTCCAGTTCCCGAGCGCAGCAGGCATTCCGGTCGCGGCGGCGTCCCGTTTCGGAACGGCCGTGGCGACGTGGTGGCTCAGCTCAGGTGGACGTCGTCCGGGAAGCGCCGTCGCAGCTCGTCGAGGAGGCTGTGGTCGGCGCGCTCCGCGAAGCGCTCCTGGTAGGAGCGGATGCCGGGCGCGACCTCGTCGAACTCAATCTTCTCGATCCGGTGCATCGGGTAGAAGGTGCGCGACATGTCGAAGGTGGGATCGGTGTCGGAGCAGACCTGCCGGATCCAGTCGTCGGCGCTGTCGACCGGCAGCGCCCTCAGGAGCAGGCCCCAGGCGTCCACGGCCAGCACGCGCCCCAAGACCTGCTCACGCGGCTGTTGAAGGTAGGCGATGACGATGACGCCCGGCTCCAGGGGCGAGGGGATCACGACGGCGGCTGAGAGAGCTCGACGAGGATCCCACCGGTCGAGCGCGGGTGGAGGAACGCCACCTGGCAGCCGCCGGCACCGGCGCGGGGCGCCTGGCCGAGGATCTCCACCCCACCCTCGCGGAGGCGGTCGAGCACCGCGACGATGTCGTCGGTCTTGAAGCAGACGTGGTGGATGCCGGGGCCGCGACGCTGGAGGAACTTGGCGACGGGGCCCGCGCCCTCGAAGGCCTCCAGCAGCTCGACCTTGGCCTCGCCGGCCTGGAGCATCGTGACCCGCACGCCCTCGCTGGGGACTTCCTCGCTCCCACCGTCAGCCAGGCCGGTGAGCTCGATCCAGAAGCGACGGGCCGCGTCGACGTCGTCGACGGCCACGCCGAGGTGGTCGAGCCGGGGCGTGCGCGCCATCAGGCCAGCAGCCAGCCCCTCGGCCTCGCCCCTTCCCTCGCTCAACTCGGCGGCGGCGGCGTTCAGCGCCTCATCGGCGCCGGGGCGCGCCAAGTGCTCGGCGAGCAGGCGGGCGGCCAGCGCCGACTCGAGCTCGGTCCGGGCGGTGTCGGTGCCGCTCACGAAAGGAGCTGGCGGGCGATGACGATGCGCTGCACCTCGGACGTGCCCTCACCGATCGTGCAGAGCTTGCAGTCGCGATAGAAACGCTCGATGGGGTAGTCCTTGATGAAGCCGTAGCCCCCGTGGAGCTGGACTCCCCTCTCGGCGGCGACGCAGCAGGCGTCGGACGCGTAGAGCTTGGCCATCGACGACTCGAGGTTGACGCTCTGGCCTTGGTCCTTCAGGAGCGCGGCGCGGTAGGTGAGCGCAGCCGCCGCCTCGTAGGTCATCTCCATGTCGGCGAGCATCCACTGGATGGCCTGGAAGCTGGCGATGGTCTTGCCGAAGGCCACGCGCTCCTTGGCGTACTTCCGGGACTGGTCGAGACAGCCCAGGTGGAGCCCGAGGGACAGCGCGGCGATGGAGATGCGTCCGCCGTCGAGAACCTTGAGCGCGTCCACGAAGCCGTGGTTGAGCTCGCCGACGACGCGGTCGGCTCCCACCCGGCAGCCCGAGAGCACGAGCTCGGCGGTATCGGAGGTTCGCATCCCCAGCTTGTTCTCCTTCTTGCCGGCCCGACAGGTCTCCCCGTCGATGTCCACGGCGAAGGCCGTGACGCCGTGCTGAGGGTTCGCCTCGTCGGTGAGGGCGAGGACGATGGCGAACTCACCGACGTTGGGGTTGGTGATGAAGTTCTTCAGCCCGTCGAGGACCCACTCGTCGCCGTCCTTGCGAGCGACCGTCTTGAGGCCGGCGGCGTCGCTGCCGGAGGACGGCTCGGTCAGCGCCCAGGCGGCCAGCTTGTTCCCGGCGGCCAGGTCGGGGAGCCAGCGCCGACGCTGCTCGTCGTTGCCGTGCTGGTTGAGGTGACCGGAGCCCAGCGAGTTGTGCGCGGCGACGGTCAGGGCCGTGGACGGGTCGACCCGCGCCAGCTCCTGGAGGATCGTCACGTACTCGACGTAACCGAGCCCGGCGCCGCCGAACTCCTCGGGGATCAGGATGCCCCAGAGACCCAGCTCCGCAATCTGAGGGAAGAGCTCGGTCGGGACGGTGCCCGCGTCATCGTGCTCTTCGGCCGCCTTGGCGACCTCGCTCTCGGCGAACTCGCGGATGGTCTGGCGGAGGGCCTCCTGGTCCTCGGTCAGGGCGAAGTCGAGTCCACTGCCATCCACTGCACGCACCGCCTTTCGGGGTGATGTCGGTCACTCGGCGGCCGTACCGAGGACCTCGGCAGCCACGTCGAGCGCACGGTCGATCTGAGAGTCGTCGAGGTCCCGGTGGGTGACCCATCTTACCTCTTCGGCGGAGGAGGCGGCGCAGAGCACTCCCCGCTCGGCCAGGGCGGCCGTGACCTCGTGAGGCTCCCGCCCGGGCACGCGGAAAACCATGATGTTGGTCTCCACGAGCTGGGGGTTCAGGTCGACGCCGTCGAGCTCGGAGAGACCGATGGCGAGCCGCCGCGCGCGGTCGTGATCGAGCCGCAGGGCGCTGGGCCCCTCGTCGAGGGCGACCAGCCCCGCGGCGGCCAGGACGCCGACCTGTCGCATGCCTCCGCCGAAGCGCTTGCGCAGCCGTCGCGCCTCGGCGACGTGGTCGTGACTCCCGCAAAACACCGAGCCCACCGGCGCCCCGAGCCCCTTCGACAGGCAGAACATCATCGTGTCGACCCGGGAGCCGAAGTCGGCGGGGGCGACCCCAGCGGCGAGGGCGGCGTTGAAGAGCCGCGCGCCGTCGAGGTGCACCGCCAGGCCCTGCTCGTGCGCGACGTCCACGCACTCGCTGAAGACGTCGAGCGGCAGCACCCGACCGCCGGCGAGGTTGTGGGAGTTCTCGACGAGGAGGAGGCTGGCCTTCGAGAAGTAGTAGACGTCCGGCGGGAGCGCCGCCTCGACGTCGTGCGGCGTGAGCAAGCCGTCGTGGGTGGCGATGGGACGGGGCACCGCCCCCGCCAGCACGCAGGCACCGCCGAGCTCGTAGTTGATCGTGTGTCCCCGCTCCTCGATGAGGAACTCGTCACCGGGACGACAGTGGAGCGCGACGCCGATCATGTTGGCCATCGAGCCAGTGGGCGTGAAGAGCGCGGCCTCGTGCCCCATGAGCTCGGCCGCCCGCTCCTCGAGCAGGCGGACGGTGGGATCCTCGGCGTAGACGTCGTCACCGACCTCGGCGCGGGCCATGGCCTCGCGCATGGCCGGGCTCGGGCGGGTGACGGTGTCGGAGCGCAGGTCGATGGAGTCCATGCGAGCGTCTCGATGAGAGGGCCGGGAAGCGAAGCCGGCATCCTAGCTCGATGACTCAGGCGGCGACCACGTCACGGAACACCTGGTTCGAGAGCAGCCGGCCGCGGTCACTCAGGCGGTAGGTCCCGGCGGCGTCGCGCTGCAGCAACCCGGTCTCGACGTGCGGCGCGAGCACCGGCGCGAAGCGAGCGACCGCCTCTTCGTCGGCGAGCTCATCGAGGTCGACGCCCTCGCGCAGCCGCAGCCCGAGCATGACCTTCTCCTGCAGGAGGTCGGTCGGCTCGGCGTCCCGGCTGTCGGGATCCTCCGCCTCCCCACCCGCGTCCACCGCTCGGAGGTAGGCCTCGAAGCCAGAGACGTTGAAGCGACGGCGCGCGCCATCGAGCCAGTGCGCGCCCACGCCGAGCCCGAGGGTCTCGTGACAACGCCAATACTTGAGGTTGTGACGACACTCGTGTCCGGGTCGCGCGAAGTTCGAGATCTCGTAGTCGAGGAGTCCGGCCTCCCGACAGCGTCGACCGAGCAGCTCGTAGCGTTCGGCCACCGCGTCGTCGTCGGAGACCGTCTCCTCCCCCGCCCGCACTGCCGCCGAGAGCGGGCTGTGCTTGCCCATCTCGTCGAGCTCGAGGAGGTAGGCCGAGAGGTGCTCGGTCTCGAGCGCCAGGGCCCGGTCGACGCTCGCCTCGAAGACGGCGTCGGTCTCGCTCGGCAAGCCGATGATGAGGTCGACCGAGATCGAGTCGAAGCCGGCGGCCCGCAGCTCCCCCACCGCGGTCTCGCCCCGCGCTGCGTCGTGCGCCCGCCCCGCCTTGTCGAGCACGGTCGGGTCGAAGGACTGGAGCCCCACGCTCACCCGGTTGAAGCCGGCCGCCCGCCAGGCCTCCGCCCGCTCGGGTGAGACCGACTCGGGATTGGCCTCCAGGGTGAGCTCGGCGTCGTCGGAAAGCTCCGCGACGTCGCGCAGGCGACTCAGCACTGCGTTCAGTCGCGCGGGCTCCGGTAGCGAGGGCGTGCCGCCTCCGAAGAACACCGTGTCGATGGTCTCACCTGCACAATGAGAGACCAGCTCGCGCTCCAGCGCGTCGAAGTAGCTCGCGACCTGCTCGCCACGGTCGACCCAGGTCACGAACGAGCAGTACGAGCAGCGGCTGGCACAGAACGGGACGTGGACGTAGAGCCCCTTCGCTTTCACGTCCGCTGCCTCACTCGTCCTCGTCACCCTCTGCCACCACTCCATGTTCCAGGGCCGGTAGGCCAGTGACCTCGACCTCCACGCGGTCGCCGGGGCTCAGGGTCTTGACACCAGCCGGCGTGCCGGTGAGCACCAGGTCGCCCGGCTCGAGGGTCATCGCCGCGCTGGCGTGAGCGAGCAGCCGCCCGAGCGGGAAGATCATGTCGGCGAGGGCAGCGTCCTGGCAGGTCTCGCCGTTGAGCTTCGTGACCAGGCGGGCGCCTGCCTCCGGCGGCGTGCTCGAGAACGAGGTCGCCGTCGGGCAGAAGCCGTCGAAGGACTTGGCGCGAGCCCACTGTCCCTCGGAGCGCTGAAGGTCGCGAGCAGTGACGTCGTCGGCCACCAACCAGCCACCGACGACCTCGTCGACCGCGCCGTCCTCCGGGAAGCGACGGAGACGCCGGCCGATGATGAGCGCCAGCTCACCCTCGCACTCCACCCGCTCGGACTCGGGCGGCAACGGGACGTCGTCCCCACCAGCCAGCAGGCAGCTCGGCGCCTTGAGGAAGAGCAGCGGGCTCTCCGGGACCTCGGCCCCCATCTCCGCCGCGTGGTCGCGGTAGTTGCGACCGAACGCGATGATCTTGCTCGGGCTCACCGGCGGGAGGAAGGTCAGCCGCTCGCGCGCGAGCGGCGGCATGGAGATCTCCGCGTCGGCGGACTCCCAGGGCGCCGCGGCCAACAGCCGGAGCCCGGAAGACAGGTGCTCGACGTAGCGCGGCTCCCCGCGATGCAGGATGCGGCTGTAGACGGCCACGTCGAGTCTCCGGTTGCAGGCGGTGCGGGCTAGCGCCGCTTGCAGTCGATCTCCTGCCAGCGCACCTGACCGTCCGACACCATGACCTTGCGGGTGATGGTCTCGAACTTCGGCGGGATGGCGACGACGATCTCGTGGGCGGGCTCGACCTCGACCTCACGGGTGATGGTCTTGAACTCGGCGGGGATCTCGACGCGACGGGTGCTGGCCGACTCGACCATGACGCGACGCTTCACGTCCTTGTAACGGGCGGGGATCTCCACCCAGCAGAAGCACTCACCGGTCGCGCCCGCGACCTCCTTGCGGGGATCGCAGGGTCCACGCTGCCACTCGTAGCGAGGCGGCTCGATCAGGATCTGCGAGGTCTGCGTCTCGTAGCGCGCGGGCACCGTCTCGAGACGGTAGGTCGCGTCCTTCACGAGCACCTGCTCGGTGACGGTCTGGTACTTGGCCGGGACGATCTCGACACGCTCGCCACCCTCGTCGACCACGACCTCCTCGGTGATGGTGTCCCAGACCGGCGGCGTCCACACGCGGGCGTAGCACTTGTTGGGCTCGGGGTTCGGCGGCATGTCGTCGTCGTGGACGACGACAGTGCGCACGGGCTGCGTCGCCGGACGCGGCACCTCGACGTGGACCGGCTCGGGCATGGGCTCGGGCTCGGGCATCCGCGTGCCCAGCGCCTCGTCGACGCGACCGAGGTGGTCCTCGGCACAACCGAGGTAGAGCTCGGTGTCGTCCTGCGAGCCGTCGTCCTCGGAGAGCTCGTGACGCGCGTGGAAGAGACAGACCTGCGCGAGGGCCAACGGCGCCGGGAAGCGCTCGCGGTCACGTGAGGAGAAGCTGCCGTGCCACTCCTCGAGGGTGAGGAGCAGGTCGTGCTGGCTGGCGGAGACGCGGTCGCGACGAAGCCCCCGGACCCAGTTGCCGGGCAGGTCGTCGATGGAGGCCGCGCCGCCCTGGCGCAGGGCCGTGCGGGCCAGCTCGAGGAAGGCCTTCTCGGCGCGGCGATCGCCTTCGCCGGCTTCCTCGTCGGCGGCCTCCTGGAGGAACTCGACCTGATGGTCGAGGTAGTCCTGCGCAGCCAGCTCGGGCACGGCGAGCAGGAACGGGACGAGTGCGAGGGCCATCGGGACGCGGCGGACGAACATCGGTTGTCTCCTTGGGGAACGCAAACGATCTCGGAAAGGGCGCCCCCGATGCAAGCCCGTAGCCGGACCGGTGAACCTCCGTCCCCTCCGACATGATGAGCCCATGGAGCTCGCCCACCTCCCCGAGACGGCCGGCCCGGTCCTCCTCGGTCTCGCCCGCGACGCCCTGAGGACCCGTCTCCTCGACGCTCCGGCGGCGTCCGCCCCCACCGAGCCCTGGCTCGACGCGGCCCTCGCCTGCTTCGTGACCCTCACCGTCGACGGTGAGCTGCGCGGCTGCATCGGCGGCCTGCGCCCCGGCGACCGGCTCCGTGACGAGGTCCCCCGGAAGGCGGTCCAGGCCGCGCTGGAGGACCCCCGCTTCTCCCCGCTCCCGCCGTCCGAGATCGACGCCGTCCGCCTGGAGGTCTCGGTCCTCGGCCCGCTGGAGCCCCTGAGCGTCGGCAGTCGCTCCGAGCTCGAGGCCGCCCTCGTGCCGGGCCGCGACGGCGTCCTCCTGGAGGCCGGTCACCGCCAGGGAACCTTCCTTCCCCAAGTCTGGGACAACCTCCCCACGCCCACCCGCTTTCTCGACGCGCTCTGGCGCAAGACCGGGCTCGGCTCCCGTGAGTGGCCAGCCGAGCTGCGGGTGCTGCGCTACGGAGTGCGCTGCTGGGAGGAGCCGGAGGACCGCTCGTGACCGGCGCCCACCCGGCCCGACACTGGCGGACCCTCGACGACGGTCGCGTGCAGTGCGAGGTCTGCCCCCGAGACTGTCGGCTCCGCGAGGGTCAGCGTGGTCATTGCTTCGTGCGTCGGCGAGAAGACGACCGGCTGGTGCTCGACTCCTTCGGTCACACCACCGGCGCCTGCGTCGACCCCATCGAGAAGAAGCCGCTCAACCACTTCCACCCCGGGTCCGCCGTGCTGTCCTTCGGCACCGCCGGCTGCAACCTGGCCTGTCGCTTCTGCCAGAACTGGGACATCAGCAAGTCGCGGGAGGTCGATCGGCTCTCGGCGGAAGCCAGCCCCGAACAGGTCGCCCGCGCCGCCGCGTCTCTCGGCGCTCGCTCGGTCGCCTTCACCTACAACGACCCGGTCATCTTCCTCGAGCAGGCGGTCGCCACCGCGGAGGCCTGTCACGAGCGAGGCATCGCGGCGGTGGCGGTGACGGCAGCGTGGATGCACGACGCCGCCCGGCGGGATCTCTTCTCGGTCATGGACGCTGCCAACGTCGACCTCAAGGCCTTCACCGAGGAGTTCTATCGGAAGACCTGCGGCGGCTCGCTCCAGCCCGTGCTCGACAGCCTCCGCTACCTGAAGCACGAGACCGAGGTCTGGCTCGAGATCACGACCTTGCTCATCCCCGGCCACAACGACTCCGACGCTGAGGTCGAGCGGCTGGCGACCTGGGTGCGCGACGAGCTGGGGCCGGAGGTGCCCCTCCACTTCTCCGCCTTCCATCCCGATTTCAGGATGCTCGACCTCCCCCGCACGCCGCCGGCGACGCTGACGAGGGCTCGGGAGCTCGCGCGGAGCCTCGGGCTCCGGCACGTGTACACCGGCAACGTGCACGACCAGGACGGTGACACCACCCGCTGCGCGTCCTGTGACGCCGCTCTCATCGTCCGCGACTGGTACGTCCTGCTCGAGTACCGCCTGGATGCCCGAGGTCGCTGCCCCGATTGTGGTGAGCCCCTGGCCGGACGCTTCGGAGCGGAGGCCGGGACCTTCGGGGCACGGCGGATCCCGGTTGATCTCGGTGAGCTGGCGCCAGGCCCCTGAGCGTGCTTCCATTTGGTGCCCTCGCACGGAGATGAATCCGGATGGGGGTCTCGATCGTTCTCTAGTACGGGAGGAGCGTTCATCAGATCGCCATTTCTCTCGCCGAAGGGATGCCCATGCCTCGAACGACACCCGTTCTCCTCCTCAGCAGCCTCCTCTGCGCCGTCGGCCTGTCCACCTTGGTCATGCCCCTCGGTCAGGCCCGCGAGTCGCTCCCGGCCCGAGTCCGGGACCAGCGCCCGGTCGGCAACGCCCCCGGCAGCTACGCGAACGTGGTGGAGCCCGCGATGGAGGCGGTCGTCAACGTTCAGCCCATGGCGAGCGTCCGCCGGGACCGATCGATCCTCGACATGTTTCGTCCGGGCGGCGGCGGCGAGGAGAACGTCCCGCTCTCGAGCCAGGGCAGCGGCGTCATCGTTCGACGCGAGGGCATCATCCTCACCAACGCCCACGTGGTCGAAGGTGCCAACAGCGCGCTGGTGACCTTCTCCGACGGACGTGAGCTCGAGGCGCGTGTTCTCGGTCGTGACCAGCTCACCGACCTGGCCGTGCTCAAGGTCGACGTCCGCGAGCGGCTGCCGACCCTGGAGTTCGGCAACTCCGAGAACCTGCGCGTCGGTGACGTGGTCTTCGCCATCGGCAACCCGCTGGGACTCGGTCAGACCGCCACCATGGGCATCGTGTCGGCGACGCGCCGAACGGGGCTCGGCATCGCCGCCTACGAGGACTTCATCCAGACCGACGCCGCCATCAACCCGGGCAACTCGGGCGGCGCGCTCATCGACACGCGCGGTCAGCTCATCGGCATCAACACCGCCATCATCTTCCGCGGTGTCGCGGCCTTCCAGGGCGTCGGCCTGGCGGTCCCCATCTCCATCGCCGAGCGGGTCATGAACAAGCTGCTCGACGGTGGTCAGATCGAGCGCGCCTTCCTCGGTGTCACGCCCGAGAACCTCGACCGCACCCAGGCCCGCCGCATGGGCCTGACCGAGCCGCGCGGCGCGCTCATCGGTTCCGTGAGCCCCGGCACGCCGGCGGCGCGCAGCGGGCTGGAGCCCGGCGACGTCGTGCTCACCATCGACGGCGAGCCCGTGCGCGACGCCAACGCCCTGCGCTTCGCGGTGTCGCTGCGTGACCCGGGCCAGGAAGTGGAGATGGAGGTCTTCCGCGACGGTCGCACCCGCTCACTGCCCGTGCAGCTCGCCGCCCACCCCGACTTCAGCCGCAGCGGTCGCGCCAACCGTGTTCGTCCAGCCGTGGCCGAGCGTCAGCCCGAGCGCGAGTGGGGCATGTCCCTGACGAACCTCGACGAAGCCCTCCGTCGTCGTCTCGACCTGTCGGAGCGCAGCACCGGCGTGGTCGTGGTCGACGTCGACTCCCGCTCCCCGGCCGGTCGCGCGGGCCTCGAGCCCGGCGACCTCATCAAGGCCGTCGAGCGTCGCCCGGTCGACGACGTCGACGACCTCCGCAGCGTCCTCGATGGCGGGCCGCAGGAGAACCTCCTCCTCCGCGTCCGCCGCGGTGACCGCAGCCGGCTGCTCGTTCTCGAGAACTGACCTGAGGTCAGCTCTCACGGAGCTCCGACAAGAAGCCGGCGTGCTCCTCCTGGCCGACGCCCTCGGTGGGCAGACCACGGGGACACGTGACGGGCCGGCGTAGGCCCGTTTCTGGCGGGTGCCAGCCCTCGTCGTCGACCTCGCTCCGGCTGAGGTCCTCGCCCTGCGCGAGCGGCTGGAGGTGCAGGACGAAGCCGATGCAGGCTCGGGGGTCCTCCGCCACGGCGAGGGCCCCGCGGCGAACGGCATTGGCGAGCTCGACCCAGTCGTCCGCGTGCTCGGGGTCGTACTCGTCGGCCAAGTCCCTGCACTCGGCGGCGAGCCACGCCGGGAATGGCTCCCCCGGATGCGAGTCGCGAAACCAGGCTCCGAGAACGGTGTTCAGCTCGCCCGGCAAGAGCTCCCTAGCGTTCATGGCCGGCGCGTGGGTGTAGATGTCGACCCGGTAGCTGCCGGGTGAGAGCTCGAAGGCATGACCATCGTCGCCGGCCGCATGGGCGTCAGCCAGCACGTCTGGATCACAACCCGCGCCCACCAGGAGCTCTCCCGAGGGCAGCTCGAGTCGAGCGGTGATGCGAGCGAGCCACTCGCGCTCCTCGGCCTCGGTCAGCTCACCACCGACGATGAGACGACCATGGAAGTAGTCGTCGCCGATCATCGAGACGAGCACGGCCGCTTGGCTCTCGACGAGCGGCATCGGGTCGTCGTCCTCCCCCAGCCGGTCGAGCGCGTCGGCCGACACCAGGGAGAAGCCGTTCGCGTCACAGGTCAGGTAGAAGTCGCGTCGCAGCGTGTCCACGTCACCTCCGGGGGCCGCCACGTCCACGAACGGCTCCACTCCTGACGCGGAATCCACCGACGAAACGGATCGCCAGCTCTGCTCGAGCCCGTCCCACCGCACGCTCGGGCCCACCACCAAGCCGAGAGGCACGGCCTGGGAGGCCCAGGGAATTCACTTCCCTGGGCCGACGAGGCGCACGGGACGCCACTCCCTAGAACAGGCCCTGGATCTCGCCCGAGTCGTCGACCGTGATGTCGACGGCGGCCGGACGCTTGGGCAGGCCCGGCATGGTCATGATGTCGCCGCAGATGACCACGATGAACTCCGCGCCGGCCGACAGCCGGACCTCGCGGATGGGCACGCCGTGGCCCCGCGGCGCTCCGAGCAGCTTCGGGTCGGTCGAGAAGCTGTACTGGGTCTTGGCCATGCAGACCGGGAAGCGACCGAAGCCGTCCTTGTCGAAGCGCTTGATCTGATCCCGCACCTTCTTGTCGGCGAGGATCTCGTCCGCCCCGTAGATCTTCTTGGCGACTGTCTTGATCTTCTCCCAGAGCGGCAGGCTGTCGTCGTAGAGCGGCGCGAACTGGGCGACGCCCGAGTCGGTCAGCTCGACCACCTTCGAGGCCAAGGCCTCGGCACCCGCCCCACCGTCGGCCCAGTGGGTGCACTCGATCAGCTCGGCGCCCTGCTCCGCCGTGGCCTCGCTCGCCCGCGCGACCTCCGCGTCGGTGTCGGAGGTGAAGCGGTTGAGGGCCACCACCACCGGCACGCCGAAGGACTTCACGTTGCGCACGTGACGCGCGAGGTTCACCGCCCCGGCGGTGACGGCGTCGGCGTTCTCCTCGTTGATGTCGGCGAGCGCCACGCCGCCGTGCATCTTGAGCGCGCGGATGGTCGCGACGATGACCGCCGCCTGAGGCTTGAGCCCCGCCTTCCGACACTTGATGTTGAAGAACTTCTCCGCCCCGAGGTCGGCGCCGAAGCCGGCCTCGGTCACGACGTAGTCGGCCAGGGCCAGGCCCGCCTGGGTCGCCATGACCGAGCTACAGCCATGGGCGATGTTGGCGAAGGGACCGCCGTGAATGAACGCGGGGTTGTTCTCCAAGGTCTGCACGAGGTTCGGCTGGAGGGCGTCGCGCAGGAGCGCGGTCATCGCGCCGTCGGCCTCGAGGTCGCGGGCCGTGATGTTCTTCCGCTTGCGGGTCTTGCCGATGACGATGTTGCCCAGACGACGACGCAGGTCCTCGAGCCCGGTCGAGAGACAGAGGATCGCCATGACCTCGGAGGCCACCGTGATGTCGAAACCGTCCTGCCGGGGGAAGCCGTTGCCGAAGCCGCCGAGCGCGATGGTGATGTCACGCAGCGCGCGGTCGTTCATGTCGACCACGCGTCGCCAGGTCAGCCGGCGCACGTCGATGTCGAGGAGGTTCCCCCAGTTCACGTGGTTGTCGATCATCGCCGACAGCAGCGCGTGCGCCGAGGTGATGGCGTGCATGTCCCCGGTGAAGTGGAGGTTGATGTCCTCCATGGGGACGACCTGCGCGTGACCGCCGCCGGCCGCGCCGCCCTTCATCCCGAAGCAGGGACCGAGACTCGGCTCACGGAGGCAGGTCGTGGCCTTCTTGCCGATGCGGGCGAGACCGTCGCAGAGACCGACCGAGGTCGTCGTCTTCCCCTCACCCGCCGGGGTCGGGCTGATGCCCGTCACGAGGATGAGCTTCCCCTTCTCGCGCTCGGAGAGCGAGTCCAGGTACTCGTAAGAGATCTTGGCCTTGTCGTGACCGTAGGGAACGAGGGACTCGGCGGGGATGCCGAGCTTGGCACCGATCTCGTTGATGGGCGCGAGCTTGGCTTGGCGGGCAATCTCGATGTCGGACATGCGGGGGGGCTCCTCGGTCGTCAGGGAGCCAGATGCTACTGCATCGAGACCGTCTCTCCGCCGATTCTCAGCCCCGCGTCGCTCCCCCGTCCGGGCTCTCGAGCGTCGCCTGATCGCGCATCGGCGGCAGGGTGTCGGGGCGACCGATGATCGCCAGCGCCGAGGCCGGGACCCAACCCTCCAGCCCCCCGCCGAAGCGGATGCGCCGCCAGCCCGGACGGGACTCGAGGCTGTCGACGAGCGTGCCGGAGTGCAGGCCGAAGAGCTCGGCGTAGTCCTCGCCCGGACCACTGCGCACGGTGACCTCGGGCCAGAGCAGCACGCCCTCGTCCGGCCCCTGCACCTGCTGCACGCGGGCTACCAGCGGCAGGGCGATGACCAGCGACACGACGAGCAGCGCCAGCGCCACCCAGCCCAGCCCCTTGCCCATCCGCAGCAGCGCCAGCGCCAGGCACGACCAGCCGAGCGTCCAGGCGGCGGCGAAGCACCACCAGGTGGCCGACAGCGACCAGCGCTGCGGCAGCTCGAGCAGCGCCTGCACCCAGGGAGGTCGTGGGTCGGGCACCTCGTCGGTGACCAGGTGCGCCCGGGCCATCTCGAGGTTGGACCGGACTTCTTCGTCAGTCGGGTCGAGCCGCAGGGCCCACTCGTAGGCGACGACCGCAAGTGCGTGGCGACCGCGACGATAGCTCGCGTTGCCGAGGTTGAAGAGCAGGGTCGCGTCCTCGTGCCCCTCGCTCAGCAGCTCGCGGAAGATGCGCTCGGCCTCGAGCGGTCGCTGTTGCTCGTAGGCCTCGACGCCCTTCACGAAGCGGGCACCCGCATCCGAGGCGAGGGCCACCTCGGCGACGAGCGAGACGAGCAGGACGAGCCCGAGACCGCGCTTGCTCACGAGGCCTTCTTCCTCTCGGGGAGCACGTCGTCGATCACCGCCACGAGATCCTGGGCCCGCTGAAGCAACGACGACGCGTCGGCGGCACCGGCCGAGGAGAAGCGCGCGAAGTCGGCCTCGTCCAACAGGCCCTTCACGCGACCGGTGAGCTCGCCGCCGTCGTGGGCGTCGAGCAGGCGGGCGATGTCCGCCGGTGACGGCTCGCCGCGGTCTTCGCCCAGCCGGTCGAGGACCAGCCCGCTGACCGCGCGGCTGGCCATCTCCACCGCCTCGCGCGACCGACCCGCTGCCAGCTCGGAGCGCGCTTCGTCCAGACGCTGATCGGCCTGGCCCCGCGCCTGCTTGGCCCGACGTCGGCCCGGGTCGTCGCTGCTGAAGCGTCGGAACGCGAGCAGCCCGAGCACCAGGACGTTCATCGCCGGCCCGAGGGCGAGGAGCTGCCACCAACCGGCCGGCAGCGCTTCGTGCCGACGACGCACGGACCGGTCGGGTGTCCAGGCCGCGCGGACGTGGTGGATGTCCTGCCCGACGGGGTCGACCTCCTCGCGGGTGCCCGGGGGTCGCTGTGGGATGAAGTCGGGCGCGTCGCTCTCGGCCACCTCGAGCCAGAGCTGAGAGCTCTTGCGCGTGACGTAGCGGCCGGTGCGCGGCAGGAAGTACGTCCACTCGACCGGCTCGATGACGTGCTCACCTGCCACGGTCGCCAGCAGCGGGTAGCGGTAGAGCTTCGTGCCGGTGGTGTAGCCGTCGTGGTCGGGCCGGGTCTCGACGTGAACTTCGGGCTCGAAGATCTTGAGCCCGTCCGGCACCTTGATCTCGGGAGGCACGAGCTCTTCGAAGCTGCCGGAGCCCCGCAGGGTCAGCAGCAGGGTCGTGCCGTCACCCGCGTCGAGACGACCGTCGAGCAGGCTGGCGCTGAGATGGAAGTCCCCCACCGCACCGCCGAAGCTCGCGGGCGCACCGGGTGGCAGCGGTCGGACCTCCAGCGGCAGGGCCTGGGTCTCGCGTCGGTGCTTGCGGGTGCTGCGACCGAAGTCGAAGAGGCTCCGCGAGCGCGTGTTGACGTGGAGCGTGTAGCCCCGCGACGGCAGGGTCTGATCGCCGAAACCGAGGGCGACGAGGTTCCAACGCGCGAGCGGGACCTCGTTCCAGGTCTTGCCCAGCACGCCGCGCGGCCGTCGCTCGATGGGGATCTCGTGCTTGGCGAAGCCGGGGAACTGCGGCAGGTCGGCGTCGAAGTTCTGCACCTGGCCCTCGAACTCGAGGACGTCGGTGACGATGATCTCCTGTCCCATCCAGGGGCGCGAGGCCGAGACCTCGGTGCGCAGCTCGAGATGCTGCGGCACCTCCTGAATGGCCGGCTCGCGCTCGAAGGGAGAGCGTCGACGTCGGTTGTTGTTGCGACGCTGCGCGGGCGCCTTCTTGCTCACCTCGACGCGAGCCGCGGGGACCGACACGCGCGAGCCGCTGACCGCCGTCTGGAAGGCCGGCACCTCGAAGGTGCCCTCGGACTTCACCGCGAGCTGCCACTGGAAGCGGAGGCTGACCTCCGTGCGGGACACGCCGTTGACGAAGCTGAACTGCTGGCTGCGTCCCGAGGCGACGTCACCGAGCACCTGGAACGAGGTGAACTTGGGGCTGGGCGCGCGAACGTGCTGCGGGAGGTCGCTGCCCTGGAAGGTCAGCGTGTAGGTCACGACCTCGTTGGGGCGGACCACCTGACGATCGAAGGCAGCCGTCGCCTTCACGTCGGACTGAGCCCGCGGAGTCGACGCGAGAGTCAGCACGGCGAGCGTGAGGGCCGTCGACGCGGCCAGCGAGCGTCCCCTCACGACCTCACCAGTCCTTCCCTGCCGGGGGCGGCTGGGTCTTGCGCTGCTCTTCCTGACGCTGCATCAGGGCCTGCTTCTCCTCCTGTTCGAGGGCGTCGAGGAGCTCCTCGGCCGCCTCCTTGGTGAGACCTTGCTGAGCCTGCTGCTGCTGTTGCTGTTGCTCCTGATCCGGCGGCGGTTCCTGCTCGTCCTGACCCGGCTGCGGCTGCTGCTCCTCCTGCTCCTCGCCCTCGGGATCGGGCTCCGGTGGCGGAGACTCCTGCTCCCCCTCCGGATCCTGCTCGCCGTCCTGCGGCGGCTGCTCCTGTTGCTCGTCCCCTTCCTCACCGTCTTGCTGCTGCTGTTGTTGCTGTTGCTGCTGCTGTTGTTGCTGCTGGGCGAGACGGAGCATCAGCTCGAGGTTGCGTCGGGCGTCCTCGGCGGTCGGATCGGCGCGCAGCACGCTCGCCAGCTCCTGGACCGCACCCTGCAAGTCCTGCTCACGGAAGGCGAGCTGCGAGAGGTTGAAGGAGCTGTCGCTCGCCACCGCGGCGGCGGCCGCCGCCTCCTCGGGAGAGTCGGCCACGTCCATCCGCGCCCGGCCGGCCCGACGCGACATCTCCAGGGCATTTCGAGCGGTCTCGAGATCACCCTCGACCATCGCGGCCAGCCCGAGGTCGTAGCCGACCTCGGGGAGCTCCGGCGCCAGGACCTGCGCCCGCACGAAGCTCTCGCGGGCATCGGTGGCGCGTCCGTCCTCGAGCGCCAGGGCTCCCTGCTGGAGAGCCGCGGCCACGTTGCGATCGACCCGCGGCCCACCGACTTCCTGTGCAGCCGAGACCGTCGGCGGCGGCAGCGCCGGAGCTCCGCCGCCCATCGGCATGCCACCGGGCAGCCCCTGGATGGGCATCCCCTGCGGCAGGCCCTGCATCGGGACGCCCGCTGGCGGGCTCGGCGGTGCGTTGCCCGCCTGCGCCTGCACCAGGAGTGGGAACGAGAGGAACAACAGCGCGCTCGGAAGTCGCATCACGCCACCTTCGTTTCGTCGTTCACGTCGCGAGCGACCATCCGCTCACGACGACTCCGCTGACGGCGGAGCCGGGCCCCGTCGGGGAGGGCTGCGCGCACGGCCATGAGCAGGAGCGCCGGCACCGTGAACCAGTGATGACGGTCCGTGCGCAGGAGAGTCCGGGTCGACTCGAACTCCTGCTGGTCCATGGCCGTGATGTCCTGGGCGATGGTGGTCAGGCCCGCGTCGATCGCCGAGAGCGGGATGAACTGACCGCCGGTCGCCTGGGTCACCGCCACGAGCGTGGCGGCGTCGAGCTTGGTCATGACCGCGTTGCCCTCGCGGTCCTTCACGTGACCAAAGGTCTTGCCCTGCTGTCCCCGCACGCCCTCTTCCCGGAGCGGGATGGGCGTCCCCTCCGTGCGACCGATGCCGATCGCGTGGACGATGACGCCGAGGTCGCCGAGCCGCTGCGCGGCCTCCTCGGCCTGACCCGCATGGTCCTCGCCATCGCTGAGGAGGATGACCACGCCGTGACGACCGCCGTCGTTGGCGAAGCTCCGACCCGCCAGGTCGAGGGCCGC
The DNA here is from genome assembly GCA_039029535.1 of Acidobacteriota bacterium. Taxonomy (GTDB): domain Bacteria; phylum Acidobacteriota; class JBCCFW01; order JBCCFW01; family JBCCFW01; genus JBCCFW01. Next base: position 13,186 of record JBCCFW010000047.1, on the reverse strand, counting down.
CGCGATGGCCGTGCCCGGGCGGTCGAGCGCGCCGGGATCGAGGGTCTCGAGGAAGAGCCGCGCGGCGGAGTGGTCGAGGGTGAGCGGACAGAGCACGCGGGCCTCACCGGCGTGAGCGATGAGCCCGACGCGGTCGCCTTCCAGCAGCTCGAGCAAGCGCTCGATCGCCAGCCGGGCCTGGACCAAGCGGTTCGGCTTCACGTCCTCGGCGAGCATGCTCCGCGACACGTCGACGACGAGGAAGACGTCGACGCCCTTGCGGCGGATGGGGTTCTCGGCGAGCCCCCACTGCGGCCGCGCACAACCCACCGCCAGCAGCAGCAGCGACCAGGCGGCGAGGGTCCCGGCCAGGAAGCGCCAGCCTGCCGCCTGGTCCTCGACCAGGAAGTCGACGGTGGCGGCGTCGCCGTGCAGCCTGGCGATCTTCGCGCGCTTGCGGGTCGCCCGGAAGTCGAGGAAGACGACGAGCAGGGCCGCCCAGCCGAGATGCAGCCAGTGCGGGCTGGCCAGCGTCGCGCCGACGAGCAGCAGGACGCCCACGAGCCCGAGGGCGAAGAGCCCGACGGCGACGAGCTGCAGCACGGTGCGGCGCAGCAGGCGTCCGTCCCTCACGGCCAGGTTCTCCAGGTCGTGAGCGAGCCGAGCACCGACAACAGCAGCAACACGGCACCCGCTCGTAGGAAGGCCGGGAAGAGCTCGTGATGACGGACGTGCTTCTCGACCTCGATCTCGGAGCGCTCGAGCTCGTCGATGTGGGCGAAGATCGAGTCGAGCTGGCCACGATGCGAGGCGCGGAAGTAGGCGCCGCCGGTCTGCTTGGCGACGACCTTGAGCGTCTCCTCGTCGATGTCGGAGCGCACGGGCTGGTAGCCGGTGACGCCGAAGCGACCACGGATCGGGTACGGCGCCTCGCCCTCGCTCCCGATGCCGATCGCGTAGATCTTGATGTCGAGCAGCCGCGCCATCTCGGCGGCGTCGGCCGGCTCGATGCGACCGGCGTTGTTGCGACCGTCGGTGACCAGGATGATGACCCGGCTCTCTGCGTCGCTGCGACGCAGGCGGTTGACTGCCGAGGCGATGGCCATGCCGATGGCGGTGTGACCGCCTTCGCCGTCGATCTCGACCTCGGCGAGGAGGTCGTAGAGCACGCCGTAGTCGAGGGTGGGCGGACAACGCGGCACGGCGATCTCGTCGAAGCTCACCAGGCCGATGCGATCCGCCATCCGGCCGCCGACGAAGTCCGCGGTGACTTCCTTCGCGGCGCGCAGGCGATTGATGCGCTTGCCCGCGTTCGAGACCATGTCCTCCGCGAGCATCGAGCCGGAGGTGTCGAGGGCGACCATGATGTCGATGCCCTCGGAGCGGATGGTCTCGATGGTCTCCCCTCCTCGCGGCCCGGCCCAGGCGATGGTCAGGGCGACCAGCCCGAGAAGACCGAGCACGCCGGGAAGCCAGCGCGTGCGCACTCGCCAGCTCGGCGGCAAGTCGGCGAACGCCGCAGCAGCCGGGAAGCGCAAGGCCGGACGGAGCCGCCCCCGACGCCACCACCACCACGCCAGGATCAGCAGCGGCAGCACGAGCGCCAGCAGCGCCCAGGGCCGGGCGAGCCCCCAGGTCAGCTCGGAGACGTCGTTCACGCCGCCTCCTCCTCGTCGGTCTCGGACTCGACCACGGGTCGCGGCGTCGTCCGGTCGACGATCTCCTCGACCTTCTCGAGGGCGCGGAGCGACTCGTCCCGGGCGGGAGCGTCCCGGGCGAACTTCACGAGGTCACAGCCCGAGAGCACCGACGCGATCCCGTCGCGCATGGCCTGCAGCTCGCTGCGCTGACGCAAGCTGCGCGACTGCAGCGTGCGACGCAGCTCGTCGGTGGTCTGCTCGAGGAAGTCCATGGAGTAGCGACGACTGAGGTAGCGCTTGAGGGTCTCGGCCAGCTCGACGTGGTACTCGAGGTGCTCCCCTCGATCGAGCATGGGGGGCAGGGACTCGAGACGATGTCGCGCCTCGACCTCCGGAGGCGGCGGCGGCGCGGGCGGTGCCGCCGGCATGAGCGCTCGACGCTGCCACAGTCGCCAGCCCAGCCAGGCCAGCCCACCCAGGATGAGGAAGGCCGCCATCGTGCCGAACAAGACGGCACCCCAGGGCAGCTCACCCTTCAGCACGCGGGGCCCCCGCAGCGGCGCCATCTCCTCGAGGACGACCTGCGGCAGGGCCTCGTCGCCGGCCTGCTCGAGTCGTTCGGACAGCTCCTCCGTCAGGCCGGTGCCGACCGTCAGTTGGAGCGGCATGGTCAGGGTGTCGGCGCTCTCGTCGAGGAAGCCGAGCTCGACCTCGCCCAGCTCGTGCAGGCCGGGCGCCAGCAGGACCTGGACCGGATAGCAGGCCTCGGCGGTGGAAGCGTCGAGCCCCTCGAACACGGGGTTGGTGCTGGTCGTCGTCGAGCTCACCGTGGGCTCGCCGAGCAGCGTCACTCCGATGAACGACGCGCCGAGATCTTCGTGGGTCGGCCAGGCCACCGAGTCCGAGCCGGTCCAGCTCACGCGCAGGCAGAGCTCACCCTGATCGCCGGGCGTCCACGACGAGGTCCCGTTCGGCGTGACCCAGCGCGCCGCGACGTCGAGAATCCGAGACGTGCTCACGCCCCTGCCCTCGCCTTGCGCTCACGCATCTTGAAGAACTGGAGGATGGGTCGGTCGTAGGGCTCGACGGTGTCGATCTCGAGCACGTCCACGCCGGCGCGACGGAAGCCCTCGCGACGCTCGTGCTCGAAGCTCTCGCGACGCTTCTTCAGCCAGCGCCGCTGACGCGAATCGCTCAGGTCGATGAGCTGCCGCTCACCCGTCTCGGCATCTTCCACCTCGACGAGGCCGAGGGCCGGCCAGTCGGCCTCCCGCCGGTCGTCGACGCACACGGCCACCACGTCGTGGGCCCGCGCGGCGACCTTCAACGCCTTGTCGTAGCCGTCGTCCTGGAAGTCGGAGATGACGCAGGTGATCGAGCGCTTGCGCTCGAGCCGACAGGCCGTCTCCAGGGCGGTGGCGATGTCCGTGCCCGTCCCCTGCGGCTCGTGACACAGGACCTCACGCACGACGCGCAGGACGTGCTGGTGTCCCTTGGCCGGATGGAGCTGGGCTTCGACGCGGTCGGTGAAGAGCAGCAAGCCGACGCGGTCGTTGTTGCGCACGGCCGACAGCGCCAGCACCGCGGCGACCTTGGCCGCGCGCTCGAGCTTGGTGTCACGACCGGAGCCGAAGTCGCCGGAGCGGGAGACGTCGACGAGCAGCAGCACGGTGAGCTCGCGCTCCTCGACGAACTTCTTGACGTGGAGCTGCCCGGTCCGCGAGGTGACGTTCCAGTCGACGTGCCGGACGTCGTCGCCTTCCTGGTACTCGCGGACCTCGGAGAACTCCATCCCCCGGCCCTTGAAGACCGAGTGGTACTCCCCGCCGAGCCCCTGGTTGACCAGACGCTTGGTCTGGATCTCGATCCGCCGGATCGCCTTGCGGACCTCGGCCGGGATCACCGCCGTCCTCCGAGAGCGCTCACCATCGATCCGGACACGACGTCACCGACTCACGGCACTTCGATGGCATCGAAGATGCGACCCACGACGTCTTCGGGCTGCATCTCCTCGGCCTCGGCTTCGTAGCTGAGCAGCACGCGATGCCGGAGCACGTCCATGCCCACGGCCTTGACGTCCTCGGGGGTCACGTAGCCACGACTGCGGAGGAAGGCGTGGGCCCGCGAGGCCTTGAGGAGCGCGATGCTCGCACGCGGCGACGCGCCGTGGCGGACGTAGCCGGCCAGGTCGAGACCGTGCTCGTCGGGGCTGCGCGTCGCCTGCACCAGGGCGACGATGTAGTCCTTGATGCGGTCGTCGACGTAGACGCTGCCGGTGACCTGTCGGGCGCGGCGGAGGTCGTCAAGGGAGATGACGGGCGACGCCGAGGGCGTGGTGTCACCGGTCATCCGGTCGAGGACCGCGCGCTCTTCTTCCTTGTTGGGGTAGTCGACCCTGACCTTGAGCATGAAGCGGTCGACCTGCGCCTCGGGCAGCGGGTAGGTGCCTTCCTGCTCGATGGGGTTCTGGGTGGCGAGCACGAGGAAGGGGTCCTCGAGCTTGTAGGTCGTGTCACCCAGGGTGACCTGTCGCTCCTGCATGCACTCGAGCAGGGCCGACTGGACCTTCGCCGGCGCGCGGTTGACCTCGTCGGCCAGCACCAGGTTGGCGAAGACGGGGCCCTTGCGCGGGACGAAGACGTGCTCTTTCTGGTCGTAAATGAGCGTGCCGACCAGGTCCGCAGGCAGGAGGTCCGGCGAGAACTGGATGCGTTGGAAACGTCCCTGGATCGTCTCGGCCAGGGTGTTGACCGAGAGTGTCTTGGCGAGACCCGGGACACCCTCGAGGAGGACGTGCCCTTCGCAGAGCAGGCCGGTGAGGAGAGCCTCCACCATGCCGCGCTGGCCAACGATGACTTTTCCCACCTCGGACAGGAGCTGCTCGACGAACACGCTCTCTTGCTGAACGCGTTCGTTGATCTCCCGCACGACGCCCGAGCCCCCCGGCGAGGTGCCGATCACTTCCATGGTCAATCCCCTACGCGGGTTCGGACCGCGTCTCCGAAACTGCGTGACAGTCACGCAGGCAATATCAATGCCAGGCCCGAGAACGCCGAATCATGGCGTTTCGGCGGCTCAATGCAAGCCCCAACCCGCCAAGACGGCGCGGGAGCGCCAGGCTGGCGGGGCGGGACGAAGGGCCAGCTCGGGCCCCAGGCCGCCTGGAAGAGTCCTCTAACCGGCAGTCTCGGCCCGAATTCGGGACACGATGTCGTCCCCGCAGGCCGCGGTGCCGAGGCTCCCGCCGAGGTCGGCGGTGGTCTTTCCCTCAAGGAGGGCGTTGCGGATGGCCTTCTCGATGAGGTTCGCCGCCTCGGAGAGCCCGAGGTGGTCGAGCATCATCTGGGCGGTGATCATGGCGGCGAAGGGGTTCGCCTGGTCCTTGCCCGCCAGCGGCGGCGCCGAGCCGTGGACCGGCTCGAAGAGGGCGTTGCCGCCGGGATGGACGTTGCCCGAGCTGGCCACGCCGAGGCCCCCCTGCAGGGCCGCCGCGAGGTCGGTGAGGATGTCGCCGAACATGTTGCAGCTCACGACGACGTCGAACTCCTGAGGCTCGAGCACGAGCTGCATGCACAGGGCGTCGACGAAGTAGTGGCTGGGCTCGATGTCGGGGTACTCGCCCGAGACCTCGTCGAAAACCCGCTTCCAGATGTCGTGGCCGAAGCGCAGGGCGTTGGACTTGTCGGCCATGCACACGCGCTTCCGGCCGTTGGCCTTCGCGTACTCGAAGGCGTGGCGGATGATCCGCTCGACGCCCTTGCGCGTGTTGATGTCCTCCTGGATGGCGACCTCGTCGGGCGTCCCCTTCTTGAAGATGCCCCCTGCCCCCACGTAGGCGCCCTCGGTGTTCTCGCGGAAGAACACCATGTCGATGTCGTCCGGTCCCCGGTCCTTGAGCGGGCAGAGGTCCGGATGGAGCAAGCGCACCGGGCGGTGGTTGACGTAGAGGTCGAGCTTGAAGCGCATCCCCAGGAGGATGTCGCGGCCGTGGCGCATGTCGGGGATGCGGGGATCACCGAGGGCACCCAGGTAGATGGCGTCGTGGGAGGCGATGACCTCCAGGTCCTCGTCGGGCAGGGTGACGCCGGTGTCGAGGTACTTCTGCGCGCCGTGGTCGAAGTGATGGATCGAGAGGTCCAACGAGAGCCGCTCGTCGAGACACTCGAGCACCTTCACCGCCTCGCGGGTCACGTCGATTCCGATCCCGTCTCCGGGGAGGACCGCCACCTTCGGCATGCCATCTTCCTTCAAGAGATCCCGGCCCGAAACGAGAGAAAGGGGGCCGGAGAAGGCGCGAAGGGTAGCACTGGGCCGAGGCCTACCGCAGGGGTCGAGTGGAGCCGTCTCAGCGCCGCTGCCAGGACCGCGTCGCGCGGTCCCACTCCAGCAGCCGGACGCGCCCCGTGCTCCCCGCGACCACCACGGCGAGCTGCCGGGACGCGCCGTCGGTGAGGTAGATCGTGCCGCTGCTGGTCCCCCCACCGGGCCCCGCTGCGATGACGTCGCTGCGCCCGAAGCGCACGGGGTCGTCGAAGTCGATCAGCGGACGCGAGCCGGGTGGTGGCGTGCGGAGCCCGTCGAGCGCCGGCAGGAAGCCCGGCGCCACGGGCCCGTAGCGCCGGGACAGGGACATCGGCCCCTCCAGCAGCGGATCGCGGCCGAGCCGACGGTCGTCGGCTCGGAGGCCGTCACCGTCGCCGTCTGCGACCACGCTGACCTGCCACTCGCCGAGCAGCTCGCGCAGCACCAGACCACGGGAGCGGCCCTGGGCGATGGCGACGCTCCGCTGGAAGCGGATGTCGGCCGCCAGGCCTCGAGCCGCCCCGAGGGCCCCCTGCCGCCGTGCGGTGCTCGCCAGCGCCAGGGAGCCCATGCCGACCAGCAGGCCGGCGAGGGCCAGGACGACCAGCAGCTCGGCGAGCGACGCTCCTCGAGCCGTCCGGTCACGCCGGCTCACGGGGTCGCGGGCTCCTCGGTCGGGGCCGGCTCCGGCTCGGCGGTCGGCGCCGCGGGCGCGCCGGGGTCTTCCACGCGGACGTGCGGGCGGAGACGCTCGAGCGTGCGGAGGCCGATGCCCTTGACCAGGAGCAGCTCGTCGACGCTGCGGAAGGGCGCGACCGCCCGCCGGTGCTCGACGATGCGCGCCGCCAGGACGGGCCCCACCCGCGGCAGGCCCATGAGCTCGACGAGGTCGGCCCCGTTGATGTCGACGCGGTGCTCCTCGGCTTGCTCCGCCGCCGGGGGCGACGGCGGCGGCGAGGCCTCCTGAGCGAGCGCCGGACGAGCCGCGGGAGAGAAGGTCAGGGCGAGCAGGAGCAGGACGAGCGTCCCGCGCAGGTTTCGTGACGTGGTGATCATGAGCTGAAGTCCTCGAGAGCTCGCTGCGCGCCGTCCATCGGAGCGCCGGCTCTCGCCCTCCGTAGAGGGCAAGCTCCGGGCCAAGACGGAGATCGCGGCTCGAGTGACTGAAACGAGAGGACTTGCGTCGATCGGGCCAGGACGCACGGATCGTCGGATGGTCCTGACAGTCGTCAGTGTCGCCGGACGATCCAGGGACCGAGGAGTCTGCGTCGCGGGTCTGCGTGGCTCGCGCGCCAGGGAATCGCGGCCTCAGGCAAGGAGAGAGGAGGAAGTCGATGCTCGTCCATCGATCGACGACGAACGACACCGCATGAGGCCGCTAGGCCCGGCGCCCGAAGGGTTGCGGCGGCGCGGGGCGTCCTGCTTCGCTCCTGCCCACCCACCGATGACACTGCATCGGCGTCCTCGCGACGCCTCGCATCTCCCCCCGCGGCGTTCGCAACGCGACCGCGCAGACCCGTGACGCGGACTCCCTAGCTCACCGGGCCGAAGGGGTTGTCGTCGTCGAGCTTGGGCTCGTCGTCCTTCGGGTCGTCGGGCGAGGGCTCGAGCGGGTCGAGCCCGAGGACCTCGTCGAGCGGGTTCGGTGGCTCGGACGGGGTCGGCGCGACCGGCTCTGGCGGGGGCGGCGCAGCCGGTTCCGGCGGAGCGGGCTCCGGGGTCGGTTCGACCGGCGGCTCCGGTGACAGGGGCGGCAGCTCGGGAACCGGATCGTCGACGACCGGTGCCTGCGGTGGCGGCGCGGACTCCAGCTCGAAGGCCGGCGGCTCTTCGGTCGGCACGGGCTCGGGCGCCAGGTCGGTCACGGCCGGCTCCGCGGTCGGAGCGGGCGCAGCGGCGGTAGCCTCCGTGCCCGGCAGCGCCTCCCAGTGAGGGTCTGCCGCGAAGGCCGGCGTGCCGGCGTCACCGCGGGGTCCGCCGTAGAACGCGGCCACGACCGCGCCACCGAAGAGCGCGAAGCCCGAGATGAGCGCACCGGAGAACAGGGGCAGGACGAGGCTCCAGACGTTGACGTCGATGAGCATCCCCCCCCGCATCATCGCCTCGACCATCTCCGGTGAAGGCCCACCCTGTCCTTGCGGCATCGTGCCGAGGAACTGCTCGGCGCCTTGCAGGGCGTCACGGACGTGGGCCTCCGGGTCACCGATGAAGCGCTGCCAGAGCCCCAGCAGCGGGAACATCGCGAAGCCCGCGAGGAAGCCGCCGAGCCAGCCAGCGAAGCTGCACCGCGCCCAGCCGGCAACGCCCCGACTGTCGCTCTTGAGCACCCAGGCGGAGAAACCGCCGATGCCGAACACCCAGGCGCAGCAGGCGATGTTGAGCAGCGGCAGGGAGAGCAACAGCCCGCCGAGGATCCCACCGAGGAGCGCCGCCTTGAGCACGCTTCCCTTCACGTCATCGCCCTGCTGGACCGAGTGCTACACACCCAGCTTGGCCTTCAGGCTCTCGACGCGGGTGGCGATGTCGCGGTAGCGGCTGTCCTCGGCGTAGATGGCCATGAAGGACTCCAGCGCCTTCTGCTCGTCGCCGGCCGCCTCCTGGCACGCGCCGATCTCGAACGCGAGGGCCATGGCGTCCTCGGTCGAGACCTCGGGAGCCTCCTGGCCCTTCTCGTACCACTTGATGGCCAGCTCGGGCATGCCCTTCTCGGTGAAGCAGGCGCCCAAGAGGATGCAGCACTGGAGGAAGAGCACGTCCGACTTCGAGGCGTACTGGAACTCGCCGATCGCCTCGTCGGTCAGGCCCATCTCCTTGTAGGCGATGCCGAGGTTGTAGTGCGTCTCGTAGTCCTCGGCGTCGACCTGCTCGGCGACGCCCTTCTGCATGCCCGCGACGATCTCCTCGAGCGACATCGAGTGATCGCTGTCGCGGGAGACGTCGTTGATGTCGCCTTCGTCATCGAGCTCCTTGTTGAGCTCGTCGGCGAAGTCGAAGAAGTCGTCCTCGGCACCGAACAGACCCTCGGACTCGGGCTCGTCCGCAGCCGCGGCGGGCGCCGCCGGCGCGGGCTCGGCCGCTGGCGCGGGGGCCGCAGGCTCCGAAGCCGGGGAGTCGAGGCGCATGGTCTCGAGACCGGGCTCAGCCGCTGGCTCCGACGCGGGCGCATCCATCGACAGCTCGAACTCACCGCCACCCGCTGCCGGCTCGGACGCCGGGGCGTCCATCGACAGCTCGAACTCGCCAGCGCCGGCATCGGGCTCGGCCGCCGGCGCGGGCTCGTCCATCGACAGCTCGAACTCACCGCCACCCGACGGCGGACCTTCGGCCGCGGGAGCCGGGTCCATCGAGATCTCGAACTCGCTGCCACCGGCTGTCGGCTCGGCTGCCGCGGGCTCATCCATCGACAGCTCGAACTCACCACCGCCCGAGGGCGCTCCCTCGGCCGCAGGTGCCGGGTCCATCGAGATCTCGAACTCGCTGCCGCCCGCTTCGGGCTGGGCTGCCGCGGCGGGCTCGTCCATCGACAGCTCGAACTCGCCGCCACCGGCGCTGGCCGCCGCGGGCGACTCCAGCGAGAGGTCGGCGACGGCGACGTCACCCACGCCCTCGAGCGTCGGGGCCGCGGCCGTCTCGCTACCGCCTCCGAGGTCGAAACCGGTCGCGCCGGAAGCAGGCTCGTTGCCGAAGTCGAAGCCCGAGGCCGCAGCAGCCGGCTCGGCCGGCAGCTCCATCGCCGCTCCCCCGCCGCCACCGCCACCGGTGAGCGCGGGATGGTTCGCGTCGATCTCGCGAGCCTGGGCGATGGCTTCGTCGGCACCGGCGGTGTCGCCTTGACCTCGCAGGATGTCGGCGATGGCCGCGAGCTGCTCGACGGCGTCGCCGGAGCGCTGGTCCTCGAGGTACAGCTCCTTCAAACGCTGACGCGTGGGGAGCTCATCGGGGTACTTGTCGATGATCTGGACGAGCTGCTCGATGGCCTTGTCGACCAGGCCGTACTTGACGAAGACCTCGGCCTCCGCAACGCGCTCGCTGACGAACTCCTGACGGTCGTCGACACCGGCGGCCTCTTCGAGCTCGCCGTCGTCGAAGGACATCCCGCCGAAGCTCTGCCCGTCGTCGCCGTCACCGAGATCGCCGAAGGACATGTCGCCGGCACTACCCGGCTCGAAGTCGGCGTCGAAGCCGCCCTCGGCCGCCGCTTCGGCGCCGCCACCGGCGTCGCCGGAGCCGAGCTTCGACTTCACGAAGTCGAGCTTCTCCTGATGCTGGGACGCGTCGGGCTCCAGCTCGATCAGACGCTCGAGCACTCCGGCTGCTGCCGGGTAGTCGGCCTGGCCGACGTGGGCCTCGGCGAGCTGCGACAGCGTGTTGGCCCGCGTCTTCTCGTCGGCGCCGCTGCTCTCTTGAACTTCGTGGAGCTTGGTGAGCACGCGGACGTCGCCGGGGGCCGCGGCCAGCAGCGATCGGAGGTCGTTGAGGACCTCGTCGGCCTTGCCCTCGGCGAGGAGCTGACTGGCGACCGCCTCCTGATGCGCCACCGCGCCAGCAACGTCGCCCTGAGTCAGCGCGAGGTTGAAGGCGGCGCGTCGGACGTCGACGCGGTCGGCTCCGGCCTGCACGGCCTGCTGCATCGTCTGGGTCGCCGAGGCCGGATCACCGCTGGCTTGCTGGGTCTCTGCGAGGACGACGAGGAGCTCGGGGTCGTTCCCACCCCGCTCGGCCAGCTTGTCGTTGATGAACTGGAGACCGCGCTCGGCCTGACCCATCTCGGCGTAGGTGCGGGACAGGCTGCGGAGGAGCTGGAGGTTGCTCGGGTCCAGGCCCAGCGCCTTCTCGAGCACCTGCAAGGACTCCTCGAGCATCCCCTTGCGGGCGAGCTCCGAGCCGATGACCTGGTACTCGCCGAGGGCGAGGTTGATCTGGTTGTCCTTGAGGTAGAGGTCCGCGAGCTTGAGCCGGGTCTTGAGGTTGTCCGGATCGAGCTCGGTGATCTTCGCGAAGATCGCGCGGGCCCGCTCACCCTCGCCCTGCTGAAGCGCGTGCTCCGCGACCATCTCGTAGTGGGAGCGCGCCTCGTTGATCAGGCCCTGCTGCGCGTTGAGGTCGGCGAGCTTCTCGTGGAAGTCCATCCGAGTCGGGTCGACCCGGGTGCACTTCTTGAACATCGCGATCGCGCGGAGCGTGAAGCCGTCGTCGCCGTACTTGTTGGCGACCGACGCGTAGGCCTCGGTGGCCTTCGTCTTGTCGCCGATCTTCAGGTAGAGGTCGCCGATCTTGTTCTTGGAGTTCAGGTCCGAGGGATCGTTGGCGAGGATCTCCTCGTACTTGGCGACCGCGTCGCGATCCTTCCCCTTCGAGACCAGCTTCTCGGCCTGCCGGAGGACCTTTTCCCTGTTGAACGCCATCGCGTCAAGCCGACCTGGAAGGGGCAGCAACAAGGGGCGTTCCGCCACGAGACAGAACGACCGTGAACCGGACCCCGCTGCGAGAGGCTCCGATCCTGGGCAGGTGGAAGGGGCCCTGACGGCCCCCGGTCAGCGAAAGGGAATCATGCCACGACCCCAGGGGTCGGGCCATCGGCTGCGAGGGCGCACGACGAGGGTCACGACAGCCGGATCGGGCCGGCTGCCGTGCTTCCGAGAATCGCCCCCCCAGGGCTCCCGTCAAGCGCTCTTGCCACCGTGCAGACGGCGCTCCTTGATGCGCGCCGCCTTCCCGCGCCGCTCGCGGAGGTAGTAGAGCTTCGCTCGGCGGACGCGACCGTGGCGCACCACGGCGACCTTCGCGATGACCGGCGAGTGGAGGGGGAAGACACGCTCGACGCCGATGCGGTGCGCGGCGATCTTGCGGACGGTGAAGCTCCGGCTGATCCCGCTGCCGGAGATGCCGATCACCACGCCCTCGAAGTCCTGGATGCGCTCCTTGTCCCGCTCGCGGACCTTGACCGAGACCCGCACGGTGTCACCGGGTCGGAACTCGGGGAGGTCGGCGCGAAGCTGGGCGCGCTTGTACATCTCGACGGCTTTCATGGGGGGTCCTCGCTAACAGTGCTCGGGCCGGGGAAGCTCCCGGGCCTCACGGAGCTCGCGGAGCAGGCCATGCTCCTCCGCGTCGGGGTTCAGGTCCTGCTCGAAGCGCTCGAGCAGGTCGGGTCTCACCGAGCCGGTGAGACGGAGGGCCTCGCGACGACGGTGTCGCTCGACCTGGGCGTGGTGTCCGGAGAGCAGCACGGCCGGAACGGCCAGGCCGCGGAACTCGGCCGGACGGGTGTAGTGCGGGGCCTCGAGCAGGCCGTCGGCGAAGCTGTCCTTCTCGGGGGCCTCGGAGTCGCCCAGCGCGCCTTCTAGGAGACGCACGACGGAGTCGATGACGACGTTGGCCGCCGGCTCGCCGCCGGACAAGACGTAGTCGCCGATCGACAGGGTCTCGTCGGCGAGGTGGGTGCGCACGCGGTCGTCGATGCCCTCGTAACGACCGCAGATCAAGATGAGGCGACGCAGGCACGCGAGACGACGAGCGCTGTCTTGATCGTGGACGGCACCGGCCGGACCGAGCAGGACGACCCGTTCGTCGTCGCATCGCTCGTCGGCCGGGCGGCCGGTGAGCTCCTCGACCGCCGCGAAGAGCGGCTCGGGTCGCAGGAGCATCCCGCCGCCGCCGCCGTAGGGCGCGTCGTCGACGGAGCCGTGCTTGTCGACGGCGTGCCGACGGAGGTCGTGGACCTCGATCGTGACCAGGCCCCTCTCCCTCGCCCGACCGATGATCGAGTGCGAGAGGAGCGGCTCGACCAGCTCCGGGAAGAGCGTGAGCACGTCGATGCGAAGTGGCTCGCTCACGTCTCTTCCGGGTCCAACAGGCCAGCCGGCAAGTTCATGACGATGCGTCTGCCGTCCCGATCGAACTCGACCAGCCAGTCCTTCACCGCCGGCACCAGGACGGTGCGCCCTTGGTGATCGACCTCGAAGAGATCGCGTCCGGCGCTCTCGGCCAGGCCCGTCACCGGACCGACGACCTCGTCGCCGTCGAGCAGCGTCATCCCGGTGATCTCGGTCAGGCCGAACTCGTCCTCGCCCCACTCCGGGAGCTCCTCCGGTCGGGCCCACACCAGCCGATGCGTCAGCTCCAGGGCCGCCGTGCGGTCGGAGATGTCGCATCGGCTGGTGTGGGCCCGACCGGAGGAGCTCCCGGAGTGGGGCGAGGACGAGTTCGGCCTGACCGAGATCACCGGGATGACGCTGCTCGACGGCGACGAGGTCGTCGGTCCG
>JBCCFW010000046.1:0-41475 GCA_039029535.1 Acidobacteriota bacterium | reverse complement strand
GTCGGCGATGAGCAGCCCCCGTCCATGTCCGGGTCGTCGGGGTTGTCCGAGGGACAGAGGTCGCAGGCGTCACCCACGCCGTCACCGTCACCGTCGGCCTGGTCCTCGTTGGTCACCGCCGAGCAGTTGTCGCAGGGATCGCCGTGCGAGTCGCCATCCGAGTTGAGCTGGTCCTCGTTGGTCACCGTCGGGCAGTTGTCGCAGGCATCACCGAGCGTGTCGATGTCGCCGTTGGCCTGATCCGCGTTGCCGACGCCCAAGCAGTTGTCACAGGCATCGCCGGCGCCATCCCCGTCGCCGTCGGCCTGATCAGCGTTGGTGAAGTCCGGACAGTTGTCGCAAGCATCGCCAAGGTCGTCGTCGTCACCATTGACCTGCGCGGGATTGCTGTCGTTCACGCAGTTGTCGCAGGCGTCGCCGATGCGATCCGAGTCGGCGTCACTGAGGTCGCATGCGACGGCGACGGCCGCGGGGTACTGCACCCCTCCGAGCGTGAGCAAGGTCTCGCTGCCGGAGCCGTCGCTGTTGACGCGATTCAGGACGTTCGGCTCGGCCTCCATGAAGTAGACCTTGGCCTCGCTCGGCTCGACCGCCACGCCCACCGGGAAGAGCCCACCGAGCAGCAGCTCGTTGACGCCACCGTCGAGGTCGGCACGCCGGAGCTCACCCGATTGCTCCTCGAGCCAGTAGACCTTGCTCTCTAGATACCCCTCGGCATCGACACCGATGGCACCAGGAGCCGCCACGATCGACTCGACGATCGTTCCATCGAGATTGGACCGACCGATGCCGAGGTCTCCGGCCCAGAAGAGCTTCCCTTCCACCAGGTCGAGAGCGACGTCCCGGAGACCGACCTGACCCGTGACGACGGCCGTTGGGCCCGTGCCGTCACGAGCAGCTCGCCTCACCGAAGTCCCTTCTCCCCAGTAGATGTTGCCGGCGGCGGGATCGACCACGATGCCCGACACCCCGACCAATCCGGAGACCACCGACGTCGCCGCCGAGCCGTCGAGCCCGGCCCGGATGACCTGACCGCCAGCGACGTCGGTCCAGTACATCGTGCCGGCAGCGAGATCGAGCGCGATGCCCGAGGGCGACTGCTCGGCGAGCAGGTCTTCGATGCTCGTGCCGTCCAGATTCGCGCGACGGACGTTGGGCGGGAAGCTGGTCGTCCAGTAGATCTTCCCGCCGACGGGATCGACGCGGACTCGGTTGGGGTTGGTCTGCCCGGAGATCACCGTCTCAGTGGTCGTGCCGTCGAAGTTGGCGCGCATGATCGTGCCCGCGCCGTCCTCGGTCCAGTAGACCTTCGAGTTGATCGGGTCGAGGCCGACACCCTCGGGGTTGTTCAACCCGCTGGCCAAGGTCTCGATGACCATGTCTCCAGCGAGCTCGACCTTCTTGAGCGTGTCGTTGCCGGAGTCGACCCAGTAGATCGTGGGGATGGATCCCGTCGCCCCCACGACGATGCCCTTCGGAGCGTTCATGCCCATGTTGAACATGAGCTCGTTGTTCGCGCCGTCCAGGTCCGCTCTATAGATGCCCCGCGTGCCGCCGCGATCGGTCCAGTAGATCTTGGACTCGTTCACGTCGATTGCCAGGCCTTCGAGAGTGGTCGCACCGGTGACGATGGTCTCGCGAACCGTGCCATCGAGGTTGGAGCGCTGGATCGAGTCGCTGATGACCTCGAGCCAGTAGACCTTCCCGCCCGCCGGGTCCACGACCATGTCTTGCGGGTACAGGATGTCGCCGGTGATCACCTCCGGCGAGCTGCCGTCGAGGTTGGCCCGGGCAACCAGGTCCGTGCCGTTGTCGCTCCAGTAGAGCTTGCCCAGGGTCAGGTCGAGGTCGAGACCGAGGGCCGTCCCGAGCCCCGGCACCAACACGTCCGTCTCCGGAACGTCGGGGAAGTGTCGGAGGACCTGCCCATTGTCCAGGGCGAAGTAGGCGACCAGCGCACAGGCATCGCCGCGACCGTCGGCGTTGGTGTCGGCCTGGTCACCGTTCGAGACGGTCGGGCAGTTGTCCAGCAGGTCGGCCACGCCGTCGCCGTCGGCATCCGGGCAGGGACCCATGCCCACGCAATCGCTGTCGGCGCAGTCCGTGTTGCCGTCGGTGTCGTTGTCGACGTCGTCGTCGCAGGTCACCTCCTGAGCCAGCACGGGGGTGACGGGGACGACTGCCGTCAGGCCCAGCCCGAGCAGGAGAAGCAGCCCGTGAAGGAGACCGCGACGTGCTCGGCGGCCGGAGCGTGCCGGGAGCGTGTCATCGTGAGAGAGAGGGCTGCCGGAGTCGGAAGGAGGGCAGCTCGGGAGCCGTGGCGTGAGCCTCATGGAGGGTCCGAGAGAAAGGTCGTTCGAGTGTCAGGATGCCAGCACGCATCGAGACCGAGCTGCCCCTCGGTCGCGCTCGACCCGCTTCGCCGTCGGAACGGAAGATCCGTCCATCGCTCGAGCGCTCCTGCGTCTCGACGACGTCGCAAGTCGCGACTTTTGCTCGTCGGGCGTGGCCCCCACTCACGCGCCTCGGGCCCGTCTTGCAGGCACGTCCGACGAACTTCCGAAATCATGTCATGAGACCCGGTCAGTAGCCCGTGAACGACGAGATTCGCCCAGCCCTCAGGATGGAGACCAACTGCTGGAATGACTGAAGTTAGGACACCGCACCCTGCTGGGGCACCTCGGATGCCCCACCCCGATCACGCCGCCCGGCGGTGCTCGGCTCCCTGACGGCGAGGCACATCGCCACGAACCAACCCCGGTGGCCGCCGTCGGCGACCCGAGGTAGCCTCGGCAGCCGGACCCGCGGAGGAGGCAGCGACGGGTCCCCCACGGTGGACTCGGCACCGCACTGACCCGTCATGAGCGAAGAGAACGTCACCTCGAGAGAAGGCTCCCTCGAAACCACTCAGTTCGCGGAGCTCCTCGCCACCATCGCGCGCATGCAGGAGTCGGCGGTGCTGGTCATCCAGCGTCGCCAGCTCATGAAGCAGGTCGTCTTCCACGAGGGCGTCCCGGTCGACTGCCAGTCCAACCTGGCGCACGAGACCCTCGGCCGCTTCATGGCCTCGAAGGGCCGCCTGCAGGTCAACGAGGCGAACCAGTACCTCGCCGAGGCGATGACCCGCGAGATGGACCTGGGCGCGCTCCTCGTCGAGAAGGGCGTCTGCAAGGAGGAGGAGCTCCCGAAGATCCATCAGCAGTGCCTGGCCAAGAAGCTGCTGGACGGCTTCTCGTGGCGCGACGGTCAGTACCTCGTCGCCAACGAGGTACCGGACGTCGAGGCGCCGCGGTCGATGAACGTCGCGCAGCTCATCTTCATGGGCGTCATGCGCTTCGCGGGTCAATCCCAAGTCGACGCGTCGATGGCCGCGCTGGTCGGTCGGCCGCTCAAGCTCAATCCGGATCCTTTCTTCTCCGTCGACGACATCCGCTTCCAGCCGGCCCAGCGTCAGCTCCTGGACCAGCTCGTCCGCGAGCAGCCGCGGATGGACCAGCTCGCCATGAGCTCGGGCCTCGCTCCCGAGGAGCTCACCCGCTTCCTCCACTCCCTGCGTGTCCTCGGCCTGCTCGACGGGCTCGAGCTGACCACCGAGCTCGCACCGCCTCCCACCGGCCGGGAAGAGCTGGAACGCCTGCTGTTGCGCGATCCCCAGCATCCCTCGGACCTGCTGGGGCTCCCTGCCGGCTCCGACGCGGACGTCCTCGCCGGTGCCTACCTGCGCGTGGCCAAGCTCTGCGCCCCGTGGGAGGCCGATGAGGACCTGGCCGAGCGAGCGCAGGAGATGTTCTTGCGGGCTGCCCGGGCCTACGTCGAGCTCGGCGAGCCGGCGGTCAGCGGCTTCGGCGTGGTCGACGAGGCCCCGAAGGCCAAGCCCAAGTCCGACCAAGCGCTGCCTCCCCCCACCGCCCCGGTCACCCCGGCCGCGCCCATCGCTCCGATGCCCTCGGACCCGGCCCTGGGCACGGGCATGCTCCGCCCCATGATCCCGGCGGCCAGCGCCAACGCCTTCAAGATCGAGACGAACCTCCTCGACCCGGCCGTGCAGCACGCCAAGGGCAAGAAGCTCATGGAGCAGAAGTCCTACGGCCAGGCCATCACGCAGCTCGAGTTCGCTTTCGACCTCGACCCCCAGAACTCCGAGTACCGGGCCGACCTGGCCTACTGTCGCTATCTCAGGGAGCCGGCCATCTCCGGTTCGGAGTCGCTCGCCGAGCTCAAGGAGGCCCTTCGCATCGACCCGGACTGCGGGCTGGCCTGGTACTACTCGGGCGAGATCCACTCCCGCGCCGGCCGCTGGGATCAGGCCGAGCAGATGCTGCGCAAGGCCATCAAGCCCATGTCCCCGGACCGTCGGCCCATCGAAGCGCTGCACGCGATGAAGAAGCGGAGCAAGGGCAAGAAGTAGAGCTTCACGGACCGCCGAGCCGTGCCTCGGGCAGCCGTCCTGGGGTAAGTTCGACCCGGGTCCCGCTCAGCCTCGGTCACGTCCGGAGCCCTCGCGGCGCCCCGGAGTCCGCCGATGTCGCTCCCCTCCTGCTCTCGCCGCGTCGCCCTCGCCGTCTCTCTTCTTCTCGGTCTCGCGACCGTCTCGGCGCGTGCGGCGGTCGTTCCCCTCGACGTCCCCTACAACGCCGACGTGGTGGTCAACGACGGCTCGGGGATGAACGACCCCATGCAGGACCCCATCGATCTCGGCCTCATCGCCTCGGGCAACTACTGCTTCATGACGCAGACCGTGGCCGACACCGCGGCCACGCCACCCGTCGTCGGCAATGGTCTCCCCGACGACGCCGTCTTCCCGGCCGTCCTCCGTCATCCAGACATCCAGCTCGGCTGGGACAACGCAGACGACGGCTTCAACGTGCTGCGGGTCCAGGAGACGACGATCACTCAGGGGCTGGCCGCCACGCCGGATCAGTACATCGAGGCCCACCTGTTCGCGACCAGCGGCAACGGCACGAGCACCATCGACGTCGTGCCCATCTACGACGACGGTCTCGGGACCATGACGACGCTGTTCGTGCCGGACTGGTTCGACGACCCGGTCGAGACCGACGACGTCTACATCCTCATCAACGACCTCGACCGGATGCAGCCCGGTGTCGGCCCCGGCACCCCGTTCATGCTCGAAGACCGCAACGATCCCGCGATCTTCGGCTTCCGCGTCGTGCTCGACGGTGGTCGCACGCTCACCGGACTCGAGCTGACCATCGTCGGCAGCGCGGTGTGCAACCTCTTCGGAACGGTCGCGGTCACCGCCGAGCCTCCCGAGTCCTGCTGCATGCCCGACGGCTCTTGCACGGACCTCGACCCGACGACGTGCCGACGGATGGGCGGCGAGCCCGAGGGCGTCGGCACGACCTGCGCGACGACGGTCTGCCCGGTGGAGGCCTGCTGCATGGCCGACGGGAGCTGCACGGACCTCTCCCCCGCCGCCTGCATGACCATGGGCGGCGCGCCTCAGGGGATGGGAACGACCTGCGCGACGACGACCTGTCCGGTTCAAGCCTGCTGCATGGCCGGTGGGGCCTGCACGGATCTCGAGCCGACGGCCTGCATGGCCATGGGTGGCGTGCCCCAGGGCATGGGAACGACCTGCGCGACGACGACCTGCCCGGTCGAGGAAGCCTGCTGCCTGGCGGGCGGCACCTGCATGGACGTCTTCCCCGACGAGTGCACGGCCATGCTCGGCATCCCTCAGGGTCGCGGCACGGACTGCGCGTCGGCCGGGTGCTCCGACCTCGAGGCCTGCTGCTTCGCCGATGGCACCTGCATGGACCTCAACGAAGCCTCCTGCCTCGCCAGCGGTGGCATGGCTCGGGGCGTCGGCACGCGTTGTGCGACGGAGACCTGCCTGCCGCTCGAGGCCTGCTGCTTCCCCGACGACAGTTGCATGGAGCTCGACCCGGCCGACTGCTTCGCGGCCGGTGGGCTTCCCGACGGCCCCGGCACCGACTGCACGAACTCACCCCGCTGCGCGACGACGAGCCTCCCGGGCTGGGCCCCGAACGGCGGCCTGCGACCCGGCGATCCGCTGCGCATCATCCGGGCCGTCGACGACCTCACCCTGAGTTGGGGCCTCGGTTGCAGCGCGGACGCCATCGACTACTCCGTGCATGAAGGCCTGCTGGGCAACTGGTACTCCCACGAGAGCCTCGCCTGCGACACGGCGGGAGCGATCACCTCCGTGACGGTCACGCCAGGCGCCGGCAACCGCTACTACCTGGTGGTTCCCGTGACGGCGGCCGAGGAAGGCAGCTACGGCCTCGACTTCGCGGGGCTGGAGCGTCCGGCCTCGCCGACGACGCCCTGCCAGCCGATGGTGGTGACCGGCTGTCCGTGAGCGCAAGGGGCTGGCGTCGTCAGCGGCGAGTGACGAGCTCGTGCTCACAGACGACCTGCCCGTAGAGACGAGCAAGCCGCTCCGTCCTCAGGATGCGGGGGCTTGCCATCTGCGTCCGGTTGGCCTTCATTCCTCTCGTGCCCTTCGCGTGAATCAGCGACGACCGAGAGCAGGCCCCCCTGGCCTGCGTGGAGGAGAACCGTGACGTCTCTCGACATCCGCCTGGCGTGTCTCGCCGTGCTGCTGCCGCTCACCAGCCAGGCAGTGGTGGTCCCCGGCCCGGACGATTACTCCTGGCGCAACCGGAGCTCGGGCTGCCGAGTGGTCGACGACCCGCTGAGCCACCCCGACGTCGCGAGCTTCCTCGATGGCGGCATGGAGCCGCTCGACATCGTCGGTCCCATCGAGCTCGGCTTCTCGATGCCTTACTTCGACGGCTTCGTCGAACGCGTCTGGGTCCATCGCAACGGCGTGGTGACCTTCGAGGATCCGACACCGGTTCTCGACGTGCTCGAGGAATCCCACCACGTTCCGCCCACCATCTTCGGTCCGGCGATTCCGTTGAGCCGCGGCTTCATCGCCCTGCACTGGACGACCCTGGTCCATGGATCGGACTCGGTCTCCTGGACCAGCGCGGACGGCCACTTCCAGCTCTCGCTCCAGGCCGAGGAAACCTCCGGTGCTCCGGTGCGCAGCGAGCTCCACCTCCACGTCGGCGGCGACATCCGCATCGAGCTGTTCGCGCCGGTGCCCGAGGGAAGCGATGCCACCATCGGTCTCGCCGGCAACGACGCTGAGAACGGCCTACTGTTCCTGTCCGAAGGCCACGTCATCGGTCCAGACGAGCTGGCGCTCGGTTCACCGCACGCGATCTGCTTCGAGCGTCCTCGACTGAGCCAGACCGCCTGCTCGGCCGCGGTCGGGCTCGAGTGCGGTCTTCGTCACGTGGGTCGCCTGACGACGGGCAGCGACGCGCTCACCGGCTACCCCTGCTCGGGAGAGACCTGGTCGGGTGATGAGGTCGTTCACGCCCTCGAGCTCGACGAGCCGACCCGGCTGCGGGCCGAGCTCACCGGAGCCGGTGAGACCGCGCTCTTCCTCCTGTCCGACTGCCGGGAGAGCTCCTGTCTCGTCTCCGACCCCTCAGTGGTCGAAGAGGACCTCCTCCCTGGCCGCTGGTACCTCGTCGTGGACTCTCGCTCAGGCGACGACTACGAGCTCGACCTGAGCTGCACGCCGCTGGCCGAGCCCCTCGGCTGCGGTGATGCGGTCCTCGTCACCACGGAGGGAGCGCCGAGCCTCTTCGATCATCACGACTGCCATCGTGCTCCCCTGCTCGGCGGCGATGCCTCCTGGACGCTCGAAAGCGAGACTCCAGGACGGCTCGACCTCCGTCTCGACGATGGCCTGAGCTCCGCGCTGGTCCTCGTTCACGCAGTGGATGCCGACGGCATGGGACGCTGCGTCGCGACGGGACGGGGCGGCGTGGTGGTCCACGAGCCGCCACCGGGTCGCTACTCCGTCATCGTCGACGCTCCCCTGGGCGAGGAGAGCGACGGCGTGCTGGAGCTGAGCTGTGACCGGCAGCTCGACTGCGAGCGTGCCCTGCCGATCTCGGCTGGGCCGACTCTCGTGGGCAACACCCTCGACGGTGAGGCCCGTCTCGACCGCAGCTCCTGCGAGGACGTCGGGCTCGAAGGACGAGAGCAAGTTCATCGGATCGTCACGACACCCGGGCGGCCTCTCGAGCTCGTCTTCCTCGACCGAGCTCCGAGCCAGCGAATGCTGCTCATGAGAGGTTGCAGCGAGGGCCGCTGCATCGACGTCTCGCAGGACAGCCTCGTCGTCGTCGACCCACCCGAGGGCGAAGAGCTCTACCTCGTCGTCGATGGTCCAGCCGGCGAGGAAGGCCCCTACGAGATCGCGGTGAGCGGCGGCGCCTTCAGCAATCAGGAGGTCGACCTGCGAGCGGTCGGGCTCGATCTCGTCGACGCCACCGATGGCGACTGGTCGACGCTGGAGCTCGCGCGGGTGGCCCTGACCCAGCTCGGCTCGCGCGATCTCGACCGCCCCTTCGACGTCCTGATCTTCCGAGACGATCCCGCGACCCCGGACGGCGTGCTCGGTGCCGGCGACGAGGTGCTGGGACGCGCGACCGTGCCGATGTTGGCTGCCCGCTCGACGGCGAGCGTGGACGTGCCGCTCACCGGTGAACGTCGCTTCCGCGACGAGCCCCTGCACGCGCTGGTCGATCCCGACGACGCCTGGCCCGACGGACGCGATGACGACGAGAGCACCTCGCTCCCACCGAGCTGTCGTCTCGTGCCGCCAGCCGCCGACTTCGACTTCGTCGTCGAGTGGCATGCGGACGGCTTCAACTCGGGTCTCGGCCCGCTGGTGGGTGACGTCGACGGCGACGGCTTGCCGGAGGTCGTCGCTCACGATCACTCCGTCTGGCCCAACGGCTACCGGATCTTCGACGGCCTGACGGGCGAGCAAGAGGGTGCGCTGGACGACGTGTCGGGGCTGGTGCTCGTCGACATCGACGAGGAGCCGGGGCTCGAGCTGATCGGGACGCGGCCGGGCACCACGTCCTTGTTCGCCATGGACCACGAGGGCACGGAGCTCTGGCAGTCGGAGCCGGGTCCCGAACGGCCGGCCTGGCCGTCCCTCCCCGCCCTCACAGACCTGGACGCCGACGGCCGACACGAGATCGTCTTCGGCCAGAGCGTCTGGGGTCGGGATGGTCGTCTGCTTTGGTCGCGCGTCGGCGACGTGCCGGGCTGGCACGCCCCGGCGGCCATCGATGTCGATGGAGACGGTGCCGACGACCTCATGGTCACGAGCGGGCTGGGACTCGACCTGACACCTCCGTTCACGCCTCGACCGCTTTGGGAGCTCGAGCGGGAGCCACTGAACGCCTTCGCGGTGGCCGTCGGCAACCTGGATCAAGACCCGGGCCCGGAGGTCGTCGTCTCGGGTTGGTTCGACGCCGAGGACCACGCCTTCGAGGTGCTCGACGCCGACACGGGCGTCCGACTGGTCGCGGGTCGCGTTCCCCGCGGCAGCGGGACCTGCCCGCTCTTCGACGAATACTGGCAGCGGACGGGTCCCGCGCTCATCGCGGACATCGACGGCGATCTCATGCCCGAGATCGTCACGGAGAGCCAGGAGTGGCTCACCGCGTTCGAGCGGGACGGTTCCCTCCGATGGAGCGTGCCGGTCTGTGACCAGTCCACCGGCCTCACCGCAGTCAGCGGATTCGACTTCGACGGGGACGGTGCCGTCGAGATCGTCTTCCGTGACGAAGCGGAGCTCCGGGTCTTCGACGGTCGAACGGGCCGGACGCTCGGAAGCTTCCCGAGCACGCACCAGACCGGCATCGAACACGTGGTCATCGCCGACGTGGACGCAGACGGCCGCGCCGAGATCGTGCTGCCCTCGATGGACTGCCATCCGGACTACCCGTACAACGGCTGTCCCGAGAACGAGAGCCAGGGCGTCTTCGTTCTCGGCACCGCGGACGGCGGCTGGCTCCCCACCGAACCAGCCTGGCTCGAGAGTGGCCATCATCGCCGCACGCCCGAGGCAGACGGACCCCAGACACCGAGCTGGCAGTCCCACGGAAGCTGGCGAACGGCGAGATCATCGAGCTTCGTGCTCGGCCCCGACGCGACGCTCGGCCTCCTCGAGGTCGAGCTCACCCGTGACGACGACTGCCTCCGACGGCTCCGCGTCGTCCTCCGCGTCGGCAACGGTGGTCACGTCGACCTGGAGGAGGCTCTCCGGATCGAGCTGCGAGCTGGCAGCGCACACGGCCGCACGGTGGTCGCCACGACCCTCGGCGCCGGGCTCCCGGCGCTCGCCTGGACCGATGTCGAGCTGACCTTGATGGACCCGGAGGACGGGCTCCAGCTCTTCGCGGTGGTCGAAACGACGGCTGATCAGTGTCGAGACGAAAACGACGGGATGCCGCTGCCCTTCGTGATCGGCCCCGATGTCGTCACCGTGCCCGAAGTCGCGCCGCTCGGTCCGGCCCTGCGACTGCGGGACGCCTCACGCTGGGACGACCCGACCTCCTTCGGCACGCTGGACTGGAGCCTGGACGAGGGGCTGCCGCGACCATCGGGCCAGGTCTACCAGGTGATCCGCGGCACCGACCCGTCCAACCTGGACGTCGTCGTCACTCCGCTCGGCCATGTCGATCGCGAGTGGCGCGAGGTGACCGAGCGTCCACCGACGGGCCCACGTCTTCACTTCTACCGCGTCCGACCGCTCCACTCTTGCGACGAGTGACTGCCGCTCGATGACTGCGGGACGGGACCTCGATCGCCTTCTCGGTGGCCGGCGCCCCTTGTCCTCGAGACCGTGATTGCCTTCATTCCAGGTGATGACCTCCGACACGACCTGCTCGCCGCGGCGCGCTTCGCGTCGACGGCCGGCCTCTCGCCCACTCGGCGCTTTCCTGTCACGCGCGAGCCCAGGAGCCGTCTCAACCAGCATCCGCATGCCAGCGAGGAGTCGTCCCATGCTCATCCTCCTGCCCCATCGACTCGCCTGTCTCATCCTGCTCGTCCTCTGCCTCCCGCTCTCTGGCCATGCTGCCGAGGTCACCGGGCCTGAGGGCTACACCTGGCGCAACTGGCGTTCGGGCTGTCCCGTGGCCGAGAGAGGCCCCCGCCCCGCCAACGCCCTCTCCTTCGAGACACCTGCCCCGATCGACGTCATCGGCCCCCTCGATCTCGGCTTCACGATGCCCTACTTCGATCGCGCGGTCCGTGAGATCTGGCTCCATCGCAACGGCGTCGTCACCTTCCAGGACCCCACTCCGGTCCTCGGCCTTCTCGCCAGCCCGATGGGAGTCCCCCCACTGCGGGGAGAGATGCCCGTCCCCCTGAGCGAGGGCTTCGTGGCGCTGCACTGGAACGAGCTGAGCCATGCCGAAGAGTCGGCCTGGTGGGAACGGTCGGACGGTCTCTTCCGCCTGCGACTCGAGGCGATCGACAGCTCCGGCGCGTGGATGGGTACCGAGCTTCAGCTCCGCGCCAGCGGCGATGTCCGAATCGAGCTCTACTCCCGCTTTCAGGAAGTGCCCACGACCATCGCCCTCGCCGCCCCCGGCGGTGCCGACGGCCTGCCGGTCCGCTCCCGATTCTTCCAACTGGGACCGCAAGACTCTCCGGGCCATCCCTACTCCTTCTGTTTCGAGCGCAACCGGCTGACCGAGGAGAGCCTGGCCGATGCTCCCCTCATCGACTGTGGCCGTCACGTCGGCCGTCTCTCCGAAGGGACCGATCTTCTCAACACTTACTCTTGCGCGAGTGAGACCTGGACGGGCAACGAGGTCGTTCACCTGCTCGAGCTCGACGAGCCCGCTCGGGTCCGCGCCGAGCTCACCACCGCCGCCGACGCCGCTCTCTTCCTCCTCGACGACTGGCGCGAGAGCTCCTGCACGACCATGGATCGAACGGCGATCGAGCAGGACCTCCTCGCTGGTCGACATCTTCTCGTCGTCGACTCGCGAAGCGGCGACGACTACGAGCTCGAGCTCACCTGTGAGCCGGTCGCCGAGCCCCTGAGCTGCGGCGAGTCGGCGCTCGTTCGACTCGAGGGCGCCGCCAGCGTGTTTCCCGAGCACCGATGTCGGCCCGAGCGCACGCTGGGCGGCGATGCGATGCTCGACCTCGACGTCACCTCGCCGGGTCGACTCGACCTGCGGCTCGAAGACGCCGGCCGCAACCTGCTCGTCTTCGTGTACTCGATCGATGAAGACGGCGCACCCACCTGCCTGGCCTCCGGCCAGGGCGGCGTCACCCTTCACGACCCGTCTCCGGGCCGATACTTCGCCGTCGTCGACTCGGCCCCGGGTGACGAGCTCGACGTTCTCGTCGACCTCTCTTGCGAGCGACAGCTCGACTGCGAGCGGGCCCTGCCGCTCTCGGCCGGGCCCACCCTCTCCGGCGACACCAGCACCGGTGACGCTCTCATCGACCGCTACTCCTGCCTCGATCAGCTTCTCGACGG
This sequence comes from Acidobacteriota bacterium, assembly GCA_039029535.1. Classification (GTDB taxonomy): domain Bacteria; phylum Acidobacteriota; class JBCCFW01; order JBCCFW01; family JBCCFW01; genus JBCCFW01. The sequence goes on along the minus strand of JBCCFW010000046.1, from coordinate 29,105 downwards.
CCGAGAGCAGGTCCACCGGATCATCACCACCCCCGGTCGTCTTCTCGAGTACCGCTTCCTGAGCTCGACTCCCGGTCAGCGGATGCTCTTCCTCCGAGGCTGCTCGGAAGGGCGCTGCGTGGACGTCTCCCAGCGCTCGATCAGCCTCGTCGATCTTCCAGAAGAGGAGTTCCTGCTCGTCGTCGACAGCGCCGCGGGCTTCGAAGGTCCCTACGAGATCGCCCTGAGCGGCGTGAGCCATGCCGACCTGGACGTCGACTTGCGCGCCCTGGAGCTGAGCCTCCTTCGTCCCGAGGGCAGCGACTGGCCGACGCTCGGTGTCGCCCGGGTGGCCGTGGCACAGCTTGGTCGACTCCCGCTCGACCGCCCCTTCGATGTCGTCGTCTTCCGCGATGACCCGGCGGTCCCGAACGCCGAGCTCGACGCCAGCGACGAGATCCTCGGTCGCACGACGGTCCCCTCGCTCGCGGCGAGCTCCACCCTGGTCGTCGAGGTTCCGCTCACGGGCCTGCGTCGCTTCCGCGACGAGCCACTCCATGCGATCGTCGATCCCGACGATGCCTGGCCAGAGGACCCGAGCGGTGACGACCAAGCCTCGAGTCCCGGTCCTTGCCGGATGACCCCGCCCGCCGCCGACTACGACTTCATCGTCGAGTGGGAGGCCACGGGGTTCAGCGCCGGCAGCGCTCCGATGATCGGAGACCTCGACGGCGACGGTCAGCCCGAAGTCGTCACCCAGAACGCCGGCTTCGGCCTGACCGACACGCGCATCCTGGAGGGTCGCACCGGCGTCGAGCGACGACGTCTCGACGGCTTCGAGGGCTTCGCGCTGGCCGACATGGACGACGAGCCCGGGCTCGAGATCGTCGGCGTCTCCGCCACCTCGGAGACGCTGTTGATCGCATGGAACCACGAGGGACGCGAGGTCTGGCGCTCGAACACGAGCCCCCAGGCCCACACCCAGTTCTCACAGGTGGCACTGGCCGACCTCGACGCCGACGGTCGGCCTGAGCTCGTCGTCGGCAACGTGATCTTCCGACGCGACGGCTCGGTGGCCTGGGCCGACCCGAGTGCCAGCCCCGCTGTCTGGACGACTCCGGTGACGGTGGACCTGGACGGGGACGGCACCGATGACCTGCTCGTCGCCAGCTCCGAAGCGTTCGACCTCCACGCCCCGAGTGGAAGCGATCCAATCTGGTCTCACCGCGAGTCCACCGGAGTCCTGTACGACGGCTTTGGTCACGGCGCCGTCGCAAACCTCGACCAGGACGGCGAGCCGGAGCTCGCCCTCACCGGCTGGGGCGTCGACTCGGGCTGGCGTCGGGACACCGACTTCGCCTGGGCCATCGTCGATGCTGCGAGCGGAGACAACCGCGCTCGCGTGCGGGTGCCGCGCGGAGGCAGGCATTGCCCGTCGCTCGACTACCACCAGCTGGCTGGCCCCCCTCTCATCGCCGACATCGATGGCGACCTGCTCCCCGAGATCGTGGTCGAGAGCCGGGACTGGCTCACCGCCTACGAGAGGGACGGCCAGATCCTCTGGAGCCAGCCCACCTGCGATCACACGACGGGCTACACGGCGCCCACCGGCTTCGACTTCGATGGAGACGGTGCCGTCGAGGTCGTCTTCCGAAACGAGGTCGCCCTCGGCATCCACGACGGACGCACCGGCGAGTTGCTCGCCAGCTTCCCGAGCGCGCACTGGACCGGCATGGAGCAGGTCCCGATCGTCGACGTGGACGGTGACGGTCGGGCCGAGATCGTCGTGCCGGTCATGAGCTGTCAGGAGCTCAGCGACCGCGGCGCCCTCGACCTGGACTGCAGCGTCACCCACCCCGACGGCATCGCCGTCCTCGGCAACGCGGCCGGCGGCTGGCTTCCCACCGACGCGAGCTGGCTCGAACACGGCCATCATCGTCTCGATCCATCGGCCGAGGGTCCGATGGACCCGAGCTGGCAGACTCACGGCACCTGGCGCACGGCGCGTTCGTCCACCTTCGTGCAGGGCATCGACCCGACCCTCGGCGTGCTCGACGCCACGCTCGACTACCGCCCCGACTGTCAGCGCGAGCTCGTCGTCCGGATTCGCGTCGGCAACGCCGGCCTCGTTCCCATCCCCGGTCCCTTGCGAGTCGAGCTTCGCAGCGGCGAGCGTCACGGTCGGGTCCTCGCAGCCGCCACGCTGGCAGACGACCTCCCCGCGCTGGGGCACGTCGATGTCGAGCTGACGATCGTCGACCCGGCCGAGGGGCTCCGCCTCGTGGCGGTCGTCCAGCTCGCCGACGATCTCGAGCAGTGTCGCGATGCCAACGACGCCGAGCCCCTCCTGCTCGACATCGGCCCCGATGCCGTCACGCTGCCCGAGCTCGCCCCGCTCGGTCCGGCCCTGCGTCTCCGGGACGCCTCACGTTGGGACGACCCGACCTCCTTCGGCACGCTCGACTGGAGCCTGGACGAAGGACTGCCGCGACCACCGGGAGACGCCTACCAGGTGCTTCGCGGCACCGACCCCGCCAACCTGGACGTCATCCTCACGCCCGCCGGCCATGCCGATCTCGAGTGGCGCGACGTGACCGAGCGTCCGCCGACGGGCCCGATCCTCCACTTCTACCGCGTGCACCCGGTCCACTCTTGTGACGAGTGACTTCCACTCGCGACGAGAAACGAGCGGCCAAGGTCAGGCCTCGGAGCGATGCTCCTTCTGGGACGAGAGAACCCACCCCCTGGAGGAAGGCATGACGCATCGCGTTGCCCTGACTCTCTGCTGCCTGTTCGCCGCCAGCTTCGGCTTCCTCTCCCTCGGCTGCGACGACACTCACCCCACCATCGAGCCGTCGCCGTCCGACTGCGCCCTCCTCCCCGAGGAGCACGTGCCCGAGCATGCCCTGACCTGGGACGAAGCGGTGTTGCGAGCCCGCGCCGATGCGGTGGACTGGTGTCCGGGTGGCCTGACTTACCACCTCGGCCACGACCCGAGCTGTGGCCTGCTCGTGGTCCGCAAGAGCGGCGGTTTCAGCATCGACTACCTCGTCTACGACGCGACGGACGGCAGCTTCGTGACCTACCTCCAGCTCGTCGACTACGGGCACCCCGAGTGTCCCTACCTGGCCCACTGGCCCATCCATCTCGAGTGCTTGGACTTCGTCCTCGATTTCGTCCTCGACGAAGATCTCTGCGACTAGTCGACTGAGTCGCTCACTTACGGTCTGAGCCACCTGTTTCCGTGATCTCTCTCGACGCCCCACCGACCCGGACACCCCGGGCTCCGAGCGCGTCGACGGAGAGAGACCATGACCGAAGACCAAGAGCTCTGCCGGCTTCATCCGCTCACCGGACACGACCCGGAGGTCGTTCAGGCCCGTCTCATCGAGGAGAACCCCGCCAACGCCCTCGCCTTCTCCGAGGTCGACGGGCTCGACGCGGCGAAGCTGCTCGCGCTCCCCGTCCAGTTCCTCTGGAAGCCCGATCGGGTCCTCCGCATCGGCTTCCTACAAGCCGACGCTGCTCATGGCTTCTACCGCGACAAGGTCCGGGAGTACCTGGCCCACTGGGCCCCCCACGTGGACCTCGAGCTCGTGATCGTCGACGACGTCGCCGAGGCCGACATCCGCATCACGTTCGAGAGGGACGACGACTACGGTTCCTTCTGGTCCTACCTGGGCGCCTCGGCCTTGCTGGCCCCCTCCGAGGACGCCACGCTCGGCTTGGCCTGGGGTAGCACGGAGCTCGCCGAGCGGTGGTACGCACGCCGCGCCCTGCATGAGCTCGGTCATGCCCTCGGCGCCGTCCACGAGCACCAGAGCCCTGCCGCCCACATCCCCTGGGATCGACCCGCCGTGTATCGCCACTACGAGCGACTCGGGTGGACGAAGGAACAGGTCGACCGCAACGTGCTCAGCACCTGGCCGGCCGAAGGCACCGACTACTCCGCCTTCGATCCCACGTCGATCATGATGTACCCCATCTCGGGCGATCTCACCGACGATCACTTCGAGACCGGCTGGCACTTCGCGCTCTCCGACCTCGACCGACAGCGGATGCAAGAGACCTACTCGTCGGTGCGTTCCTCCGCCTGGCAGCCCATCGTCGAGCACGTGGCCTACGGTCCCGCAGCCGCACGACCGACCCCCGAATCCGACGAGCTCCAGGTCGTCGGCGTGAACATGGGCGCGCGTCTGACCGGCTGGCGCTGGGACGGCAGCTCCTGGAGCGCCGGCGAGCGTCTGAGCGACGGCTGGTTCGACCCGGGGATGACGATGACCTCCGACGGCGCCGGCACCCTGCACCTCATGGCCCTCCAGCGGGCGCCGGGACGCGACAATCTCCTCGCATTCCACCGCACGAACGGGACCTGGAGCGGTCCCACGCGGCTTCCGCTGCAGACCCGCACTCGCCCGGCTCTGGTCGCGCGTCCGGGTCACGCCGACATGGTGACCATCGCCGACCGGAAGACGCAGCACTGGACCTGGAGCGGCAGCGAGTGGTCGGAGCCTGTCGACCTCGGGATCACCGCTCATCCCTATCAAGTGCGAGCCTCGTTGGTCGCGACCGCTCCCGGCCAGCTCCATGCCTTCGTCGTGAACCCGGACAGCCGCGTGGTCCACTGGTCGTCTGACGGCACGACCGAGGTCCTCGACGGGATGATCTACGGACCGGCGACGGCCGTCGCGTCCGGTCCCGAGCGCATCGACCTGTTCGCGGTCGACCTCGATGGAGCCAGCCAGGAGACCTTCTCCAACCTGCTCCACCGACGCTGGGACGGCTCGACCTGGACCGACTGGGAGACGATCCCGGCCCAGCTCGTCAACGGCGGCTACCAGCTCGTCGCGGCCGAGCGCAGCGCCGGTGTCTTCCAGGTCGTGACCATCTCCGCTCACGGCGAGCTGGTCGGCCTGCACCTCGACGACGAGGGAGCCTCCCCGTGGACGACCCTGGGCGCGAAGACGGGTCAGCTCCCCGCCCTCGCCCGTGGGTCCGGTCGTCTCGACCTCGTGATCGTGAGCAACATCAACGCCACCCTGCAGCGCCTCGGTTGGAGCCCGAGTGGCTGGGGAAGCTGAGCTGGGGGCCTTGGCCCGACGCAGTCACGCCGGAGACGGTGCGCTTCATCGCCGGCGGCAGGAACGACAACGACTGGCTGGCCGTCCTCGCCCTCGACTCCGACGAGATGCTCGAGCTCATCGAGATGCGAACCGAGGTCCCCGCGGCCTTCGAGTGGTGGGGCGTGGTCAACGCTCCCCTCGGGTCAGCTCTCCGTGCAACCAGGCGCGACCGATCGTCCAGTCCTGCTTGACCGTCCAGTCGCTGACCCCGAGCTCCTCGGCGACCTCGTCGAGCGTCATGCCACCGAACCACCGGAGCTCGATCACCCGCGCCTGACGTTCGTGGAGCGCGTGCAGACGCTCCAGTGCCTGGTGCAGTGCCAGGACGTCGACATCGTCGGCCGGCGTGGCCGCTTCGTGCCCCGATCCGCCCAGCGTCACCTGTCGCCAGCCGGCCCCTCGCTTGGCCGCGGAACGCTCGCGGGCGTGTTCGACCAGCACCCGACGCATGGCTCCGGCTGCGATGGCGAGGAATTGCCGCCGGTCCTTCCAGTCGGGCTCGCGACCACTGTTGAGACGGAGCCAGGCTTCGTTGACGAGGGCGGTCGGCTGCAGGCTGTGCCCGCGCCGCTCGCCCTTCATGAGGGCACCAGCGATCCGACGAAGCTCGGCCTGCACCAGGACGATGAGCTGATCCTGCGACTCTCGCTTCCCCTCACGGAGCTCGCGCAGGAGGTTCGTCACCTCACCGGGGCTGGGCTCGCTCGACATCATTCTCCTCCCTTCGAGTCGGACATGAGACCAGGTCGAGAACGACCAGACACGCTCGAGTGCCGTCAGGTCACCATGCCGAGAGCCGGAGAGGGCCGAGAAGGCCAGCCGGCAGCCTCCCCTGGCTCGCAGTGATGGTCGGCTCGAGTCCACGTGAATCGACTCGCCTTGTCAAGGGACGGACCTGCTCGGTCCTCGGCGCAACGCCGGGTGCGACTCCGGCCTCGCGGCCGCGTTCACGCTTCCTCCAGGCTACGATGGACACTCATGGGGAAGCCGCCCGAACAGGAGAGATACGCGAGGGCCTGTGATCTCGTGGGCCGAGCGATGGCGAGGCCGGCGGCCGAACGCGAGGTCTTCGTCACCGAGGCCTGCGGTGACGACCAGGAGCTCCGTCGGGAGGTCGACTCGCTCCTCGTGAAGATCGACGAGTCGGTCGGGTTCCTCGGCGGACCCACGCCCGGTGAGGTCCTGCGCGAAGCCCACCGGGAAGAAGGGCTCGAAGACGAACCGGGACCGGACGCGAGCCTCTCGACACGCTGCGCGGTTCGATCCGGCACCGACCCCGATGCGACCCACCTGCCCCGGACGATCGGCCCCTACCGCATCCTCGAGCTGCTGGGACGGGGCGGGATGGGGACCGTCTACCGGGCGGAGCAGCTCCGACCGAAGCGTCAGGTGGCTCTCAAGGTGATGACCCCGGGCGTGTTCACGCGAGGGAGCGCCTCACGATTCGAGCGGGAAGCGGAGCTTCTCGGTCGTCTCCAACATCCGGGTGTCGCCCAGGTCTTCGAGGCCGGGATCGACGAGGAGGTGCCCGGCAGTCCGCTGCGCTACTTCGCGATGGAGCTCATCGAGGGCGTGACCATCGTCCAGCACGCTCGAACCGAGAACCTGACGACCCGCGAGCGTCTCGCGCTGCTCGCTCGGGTCTGTGGCGCGGTCGCTCATGCTCACCAGCACGGGGTCATCCACCGGGACCTCAAGCCCGACAACATCATGGTCGATGCCCGAGGTCAGCCCAGGGTCCTGGACTTCGGCATCGCCCGACTCGTCGACCTCGGAGAGGAAGAGACGACACAGCGGACCCAGTCGGGGCTCATCATGGGCACGCTCTGCTACATGAGCCCCGAGCAGGCCATGGGCCGGATCGGCGAGATCGACGAGCGCTCCGACATCTACTCACTGGGCGTGCTCGCCTACGAGCTCCTGAGCGGTCAGCGTCCTCACGAGCTCGAGAACCTGCCCTTGCCCGAGGCGGTCGGGCTCATCCGAGACGTGGAGCCCGAACGACTCGGCTCTCTCGACAAGACCCTGCGGGGTGACGTCACCACCCTCGTCGCCAAGGCTCTCGAGAAGCAGCCGCACCGTCGCTACGCCAGCGCCCGCGACTTCGCCGACGACATCCGACGCTTCCTCCAGCACGAGCCCATCGTCGCGCGTCCGCCGAGCAAGTCCTACCTGTTGAGTCGCTTCGCCCGGCGACACCGCTGGTTCATGGCGGGGACCATCGCGGTCTTCCTCGCCCTCGCCATCGGGCTGGCCTTGGCGATCCGCTCCTCCCTGCGCGAGTCGGAGCAGCGTCGACGCGCCCGGGCCGAGCAGTACGTCGCCCGGCTCTCCGCGGCGGGCGCCGCCTTGCGGGAGGACGACGTGGCCGCCCTCCTTCGCGAGCTGACGGCAGCACCGATCGAGCTCCGGGGCTGGGAGTGGCGACACCTGCACTCACGACGGGACGACAGCCTGGCGACCTTCGAGGGACGTGCCTCCCAGCACGGTGGGCTCCTCGAGGATGGACAGTCGTTCCTGCTCTGGGACGATCGTCATCTTCGGCGCCTCGGATCGGAGACGACGAAGAACGAGGACATCCCGTGGTCGGCTGGAGAGGACGAGGAGCTCCGACAGGTCCTGGACGACGGTCTCTGGGGCCTGCTCGTCCGGGGCACCGCTCAGTCTCACGACCGGGATCGCCAGCCGACGTCCGAGGGAGAGGGCCCCGAGCAGTTCCTCGTTCACCTGCCGACCTCGACCGAGCACTGCCTGGCCCGCACCGCGGACGACTCCGGTGCGAGCCGGACCAACCGGTACGACCGGACCGTCATCACTCCCCATGGCTGGGCCTGGGCGAGACGACACCAGGGCTCCTCGCTCGTCGACCTCTCGACCGGCCGGGTCCGCCCCCTCGTCTCGTCTGCGGACTGGAACATGGGGATGACGACGACCCCCGACGGCAAGCGACTCTTCGTCGGCGGGATCGACCAGGTCGGGATCGGCGTGGCCGTCTGGGACGTCGAGACCGGTGAAAGACTCCGGATCCATCGCGGCCCCAAGGCCGCGCTGGCGGTCAGTCCCGACGGCTCGACCCTGCTCGCCGGAGGTGCCAAGGGGCGTCTCCTGGCCAGGGACCTGGCGACGGGGAAGCCGTTGCCGTGGAACCGGAGACCTCTCGGCGACGGGATGATTCAAGAGCTGACCTTCAGCACCGATGGCACTCGCTTCGTCGCCGCGAATGCCGAGGGAGGCGCCCTGCTCGCCGACGGTCTCGACGGCTCGCTGGTCGCCGTCCTCGCGGAGGACAGTCAGGGCAACCGGGCCTGCTCCGTTGCCTTCGACCCCGCGGGCGAGCACCTCGTGGTGGAGGTCGGTGGCGGGACTCTCGGCCTGTTCGATGCGCGACTGGGTACCGAGCTGGGTCGCTTCCGCGGGCACGTTCAGCCGCTGCGATCCAACGACAGGTACGCGGTCCCCACGACGAGCCTCCTGTTCAGCCGGGACGGAAGACAGGTCGCCTCGTTGGACGTGGCCGGCACCTGTCGTCTCTGGGACGTCACCGGTCACGAGACCCGCGTCCTGCGGCTCGGCCGGACCCTCCACGACATCGCCTTCAGCCCCGACGGCTCTCGCTTCGTCACGACGACCGGGAACCGTCATGTCGACCTCTGGGACACCGCCAGTGGAGGCCGAGTCGCCACCCTCAACACTCCTCGCCAGTTCAAGAACGACGTCGTCTTCAGCCCTGATGGTGAGATCCTGGCGACCGCCAATGGCCTCAAGCTCTCACTCCATGACGCGACCACCGGTGAGCTCCTCGTCCGCACCGTCCTGAACCCACCGGTCGAGAGAGAGAGCAGCACGATCACCAGCCTCGCCTGGCATCCCGACGGCAGGCGGGTTGCCGTGAGCCACTCGGACCACGAGCTCAGCCTCATCACCCTGCCAGTGGACGGAGAGCCGAGTGTCGAGACCTGGCCCGTGCTCGCCGGCCCCCTCGTCTTCTCACCGGATGGCCGCGAGCTCATCGCCGGGGTCGGTCCGGACCTCGAGCGCTGGGACGTCACGACCCGCCGACGTCTGGGCCGACTTCGCGGCCACGAGGATCTCGTGCGACGGCTCGCTCTCTCTCCGGACGGTCGTCGTCTCGCCTCGGCCAGTCACGACGGGACCGTCCGGCTCTGGGACCTCGACCGCGGTGAAGCGACGCAGGTCCTGGCCGGTCACTTCCGGTTCGTCCACGCGATCACCTGGAGCCCGGACGGACGTCGTCTGGCCTCCGGCGGAGACGAGAGGGACATCATCATCTGGGATCCCGACACCGGCACGCGGCTCGCGACCCTGAGCGGTCACGAGTCCTACATCCAGTCGCTGGCCTTCAGCCCGGATGGTGAGGTGTTGGCTTCCTGCTCGGGCGATCGCTCGGTTCGGCTCTGGGAGACCAGGCCCCTGCGCTCACGGCTGACGAGACGCCGGGAGCGCGAGTCCCTCCTGCACGAGCTCTGTCCGAAGATCGAGGAACGCCTCAGCCAGGGCCTCTCGCCGGGAGAGCTCGCGGAGCGCCTGCGGTCGGAGCTCCGCTCCGAGCCGGACCGTCGGCGGGCGGCGCTCGATTGCCTGCTCTCGCTGGCCGAGACCAACATGGCCCGGCCGCTGGGTCTCGCCGCGCAGGACGACTGACCCCACCCGTACCCGGTCGAGATGGAGAGACGTCGTCGGCCTTCGATCACGCCGGTGATCCCCTCGCGAAGACCCGTGGGGTTGGCCAGGAGGAGGTCGACGCACTTTTTCCCTCCCCCCTTTTCCCGGAATTCCGCCCCTGGAACCACTGCCTCGACTCTGGCGGGCCTTCGGGTCGCTCGTCGAGCTCGCCAGTTCGTCTCGAGGCCACTTCCAGCAGGAGCCATCCGACATGTCCATGAGTGCCAAGAACCCCTGTCTCTCATCCAGAGAAACCCTGAGTCGCCCCCTGGTCGGGTCCGGCTCCAGCGAGCCTCGAGCCATCGGCACCGCCCCCCCGGCCCACTGGCTCGGCGTCGTCATCGCGGTGCTGCTCCTCTCGGCCAGCGTTGCGCTCGCCGGTGTCGACACCGACGGCGATCTCGTTCCCGACGACGCGGAGATCGCCTGTGGGAGCGACCCCACCGATCCGCTCAGCCGTTGTCCGGAGTTCTGCACCGACTCGCTCGTCGATGCCTGGGACACGACGGACCCGGCCAACCCCGTGTTCCTCGGTCAGGTGCACTACATCGAGACCGCCGAGACCGGCGCCGAGCACTACGACTTCTTCAGTGCTTCGGGTCATCCGAGCAACGTGAACCTGGCGAACCTCCACGCCAACACGTGGCTCCATCGCAACACGCTCACCGGAGACGTCACCTTCGGCTTCATCTTCGCCGCGGATGGCCAGGGAGCCCCGTCCAACTCTTCGAGCCTCAACTTCCGCATCGTCGACAGCATCATCAACCCCTTCGTCTCGCAGTCGGACGATCCCGGCGAAGCGATCGAGAGCCCACCCGGCTCCGCCGCCTTCGTGGGCAACTTCACCTACGTCAACAACACCGACGGCATCGCCGTCAGTGACATCTCCGCCGAGTGCTGGACGGTGATCGTCGACTCGGTGAGCTTCGGGAACATCGAGGAGTGGTTCCTCTCCAGCGGCGAGATCCCGGCCTTCACCGACGATCTCGTCCTCCCCATCGGTGCCGAGATCCGGCTGGTCCCGGCCTGCTGCGAGCCATCGGAGGTCACGGTGGTCATCATTCCGGACGACCTGGACGACGACGGGATTCCCGACGAAGACGACAACTGTGTCTCCGTGCTGAACCCGAGTCAGCAGGACGCCGACGACGACGGCCTCGGTGATGCCTGCGACAACTGCCCCGACGACGAGAACGCGCTCCAGGAGGACGGCGACGACGACGGTGTCGGCGACGCGTGCGACCTCTGCCCGACCGATCCCGACAACTCCGACTTCGACGGCGACGGCGTGCCCGACTGCGCCGACTGCTGTCCCGACGATCCGGAGAAGATCGAGGCCGGGCTCTGTGGCTGCGGCGTTTCCGACGACGATGCGGATGGCGATGCGGTGCCGGACTGTCTCGACGAGTGTCCGGACGATGCCGACAAGGTGCTCCCCGGTAGCTGTGGCTGTGGTGAGTCCGATGTCGACACGGACGGCGACGGCCGCTCCGACTGCCTGGACGACTGTCCCCTGGACCCGGCCAAGACCGGACCGGGCACCTGTGGCTGTGGCGTGGCCGACACGGACAGCGACGGTGACACCCTCGCCGACTGCGTCGACGACTGCCCGACGGATCCCTTCAAGACCGCACCCCGCGCCTGTGGCTGTGGCGCGGTCGATGTCGACACGGACGGCGACACCGTTGCCGACTGCGCCGACGACTGCCCGACGGATGCCACCAAGACGGGCCCTGGCGCCTGCGGCTGTGGCGTGGCCGACACCGACAGCGACGGTGACACGCTCGCCGACTGCGTCGACGACTGCCCGACGGATGCCACCAAGACCGGTCCTGGCGTCTGTGGCTGTGGCGTGGCCGACACGGACAGCGACGGTGACACCCTCGCCGACTGCGTCGACGACTGCCCGACGGATTCCACCAAGACGGGCCCCGGCGTCTGTGGCTGCGGCGTGGCCGACACGGACAGTGACGGCGACACTCTCGCCGACTGCATCGACGACTGCCCGACGGATCCCATGAAGGCTGGCCCCGGCATCTGTGGCTGCGGCGTGGCCGACGCCGACAGTGACGGCGACACCCTCGCCGACTGCGTCGATGCTTGTCCGGCGGATCCGACCAAGACCGGACCGGGCGCTTGCGGCTGTGGGGTCGCCGACCTCGACAGCGATGGCGATGGCGAGCCGGACTGCCTGGACGATTGCCCGGCCGACCCGAGCAAGACTTGTCCGGGAGCCTGTGGCTGTGGTGAGGTCGACGAGGACCTCGACGCCGACGGGCTTCCCGACTGCCTGAACCCTCAGCTCTGCGACGACTGCGAGTTCCGGAGGCTGCTCCAGGCGGCCATCCCCTCGCTTCCCGTCGATCCGGACTGCGGGGACGGGCTCCCGACCGAGCCCGCCCCGTGCTGCCCGTTGGTGAGCCAGGCGGTCGATGCCCTGACCGGCGACGTCCTGCCGAGCACCCATCCCTGCGCCGCCCCCTGCGACGAGCCCTGCCAGAGCCATGACTTCGACGGGCTCGCCCCCGGCACGGTGGTCACGACGCAGTTCTCGGGCCTGACCATCAGCGGGAGCACGCCGGTCATGTCCTTCGACACGAGCGCCCCGACCTGCGACGACGACGACCTCGCCACGCCGGGAACTGGTCCGGGGAACACGATGGACCTGTTCGACGTGCTCATCCTCTCCGAGCCGGGCTCGGACTGTCAGCCTGACGATGCCCGTGATGGTGGCGTGATGACCTTCACGTACGACCAGCCCAACGAGGTCCACGGGATCGGCCTGCTCGACGTCGATGAGCCCGGCTCGGTGGTCCGCGTGCTGGCGGCTGACCTCAGCGTGATCAAGGAGATCGCCATCCCGGCTCAGGAGGTGGACAACGGCTGGCAGGAGCTGCTCATCGAGCGCTGTGGGGTCGCGGTCATCGAGCTCGAGCTCGTCGGCTCCGCCGCGGTGACGGGCATCACCTGTGACGACGGTGGACGTCGGCGAAGGATCTCGAACGACGACGAGGGCCGCGCCGATCGTCGCCGTGAGCGCAGCAGCGGGAGACGTTCGGCACGCCCCTGAGCGACACCTGATCCGAGGCTCGGGTCGGCGGAGGCTACCGCCGGCCCGGGCCCGACCATCGGAACCGTCGAGGCCCGGCTGGCGCGATCGCCGACCCGACCGCTAGCTCCAGCTCAGGTCCTGACCCGCGATCGGCAGCCGACGGATCCGCTTGCCGGTCGCAGCGAAGATCGCGTTGGTCAACGCGGGAGCGAAGGGCGGCACGCCCACCTCCCCCACGCCCGCCGGTGGCGCGTCGCTCTTCACGACGTGGATGTCCAGCGTGCGAGGTGCCTCGTTCATCCGCAGGATCGGGTAGTCGTGGAAGTTCGACTGCTCGACGCGACCGTTCTTTGCCGTGATCGCACCGGTGAGCGCCAGGCTCGCCCCGAAGACCGCGGCACCCTCCATCTGGGCTCGCACCCGATCGGGGTGCACGACGAGGCCCGCATCGATGACCGAGACCACGGACTCGAGACGCACCGTTCCCGACCGATCCACGTCCACCTCGACCACCGTGGCCGCGTAGCTCAAGAAGCTGCGATGTGACGCGATGCCCAGGCCTCGGCCACGCCGCTTCTTGCGGGTCTTCCGCTTCCAACCCGCTCGCTTCGCCGCCAGCTCGGTCACCGCCCGCAGACGACCGACGTCGAAGGGGTAGGTCTCCATGGGCTCGCCGTGGTTCGAGTACTCGATCTTCGAGAGGTCGAGCCGACGCGGCGGCCCCATGAGCTCGAGGAGGTACTCGAGCGGGTCGCGTCGGGCGCGCTGCGCCAGCTCATCGGCAAACGACGAGGTCGCGAACGCGTGGTAGACGTGCGCCACCGAGCGCAGCCAGCCGATGCGGACGTGGGCGTCGGCCGGCCCCGTCTCGCAGCGCAGGTTCGGCACGTTGAACGGCACGTCGGTGAAGCCCATGCCCATCTCGCCCGACGAGCCCTCCTTCGCCGCCGGGCTGAAGGTCGAGCCGATGGGCGGGAAGACCGAGCGCTGGAGCCAGGCGGTGGGTCGACCCTTGCGATCCACCGACGCCTTCAAGTGCAGGGCCGAGACCGAGTGGTAGTAGTCGTGGCGAATGTCGTCGTCCCGCGTCCACGTGACGTGAACCGGACGACCGACCTCCCGCGCCAACAAGGCCGCCTCGACGATGAAGTCGGGCTTGGACTTGCGCCCGAAGCCACCACCGAGCAGCGTGACGTGGACGTTGACCTTCTCGGGCGCGAGACCGAGGGCCCGCGCCAGGGTCGCCTCGGCCGCCTGAGGGTTCTGGGTCGGTGCCCACACCTCGCAGCCGTCTCCAGTCACCTCGGCCAGGGCGCAAGGCGGCTCCATCGAAGCATGGGCCAAGTGCGGTAGGTCGTAGTCGGCCGAAACGACGTCGTCCTCGTCGGCTGCCGCGAAGGCCGCGTCGACGTCACCCTCGTTCCGCATGACGGTGCCGGGCTTCTGGGCCGTCGCTGACAGGGTCTTCTGATACTTGGCCGAGTCGTAGGACGCGTTGTCCCCGTCGTCCCAGCTCACGTTCAGGGCGAGCCGTCCCTGCGTGGCCGCCCAGGTGTTGGTGGCCAGGACGGCGATGCCGCCCAGCGCCCCGAAGGCGTAGGGCGCGGAGGCCGCCGGCAGCTCCACGACCTTCACCACGCCGGCCACCGCCATCGCCGCCTTGGCGTCGTGGCTCTTGGCACGACCGCCGAGCACGGGCGAGCGCGCGATGACCGCGTGCAGCATCCCCTCGCGTCGGACGTCGATGCCGAAGGTCGCCCGCCCCGTGACGATGTCCTCACCGTCGGTGATCGGCACGTCGGTGCCGACGATGGTCGACTGCTCGGGCGAGCGGTAACGCAACGCGTCTTCGGCCGGGACCTCGAGCTCGCTGGCGGCCGTCACGAGCTCGCCAAAGCCGAGCGAGCGTCCGCTCGGACCGTGAACGATGCGATGGTCGGCCGCGCTGCACTCGGTGGCCGGCACGCCCCAGCGCGCGGCTGCCGCGGCTTCCAGCATCTGACGTGCGGTGGCACCGGCTCGTCGCATCCGGCCGTGGAAGCGCCGGATGCTGCGGGAGCCGTCAGTGTTCTGCGAGCCATAGCTCGCGTCACCCGGTGCCTGCTCGATCGTCACGCGCGACCAGTCGGCGCCCAGCTCGTCGGCGACGACCATGGGAAGCGCCGTGCGGATGCCCGTGCCCATCTCGGAGCGGTGGGCGACGATGGTCACCGCGCCGTCGGGGGCGATGGTGACGAACAGGTCGGGCGAGAAGGCCGCCGCCTCGGCTTCACCCACCGCCCAGGCAGTCATCGGCGAGCCGAGTCGACCGACGCCCAGCACGAGTGAGCCGGCGGCGATGCCACGGAGGACGTCGCGGCGGGAGACGTTGACGACGGCGCTCATGAGCTCGTCCCTCCCTTCGCCGCTGCCGAGTGGATCGCGGCCCGGATGCGCGAGTAGGTGCCACAACGACAGAGGTTGCCGGACATGGCCGCGTCGATGTCGGCATCGCTGGGCTTCGGCGTGCGCTTCAGCAAGGCTGCCGCGCTCATGACCTGACCCGCCTGACAGTAGCCGCACTGAGCAACGCCCAGCTCTTGCCAGGCTCGCTGGCAGGGATGCGAGCCGTCCTCGGAGAGCCCCTCGATGGTGGTGATGTCCGCTCCGGCCACGGCGCTGACCGGAAGGATGCAGGTGCGGCTGGCGACCCCGTCGACGTGGACGGTGCAGGCCCCGCAGAGGGCCATGCCACAGCCGAACTTCGTGCCCGTGAGCCCGAGGAGGTCCCGGAGAACCCAGAGCAAGGGAGTGTTGGGGTCGACGTCCTTCAGGACGTGCTCACGACCGTTCACGCGGAGCTTCATGAGGGGAGCCTCCGTTCCGGTGGCCGGACGTCGGCACCGAGCCGACGGGATCAGGACCCTCATCATGACAGGGGTCCACCGCCAGGCTCCAGGTTCCGCGATCACGGCAGTGGCTCGTCCTCCTCGATGCCGCAACGCTCGACGGCAATCGCACGGTAGAAGTAGAGATGCGGTCGCTCGGCAACCTCGGGTGGGTCGTCGCGGAACCCGGTCTCGGAGTGATTCGGGGGCGTGACGATCAGGTCGACCGACCTCGGGTCCGTGCTCCGCTTCAGGCGGAAGTGATCTCCCAGCGGCCGCGGCGCGCCCTCGTCGAGGCTCCAGGTGAACTC
Organism: Acidobacteriota bacterium; assembly: GCA_039029535.1. Classification (GTDB taxonomy): domain Bacteria; phylum Acidobacteriota; class JBCCFW01; order JBCCFW01; family JBCCFW01; genus JBCCFW01. Next base: position 13,090 of record JBCCFW010000046.1, on the reverse strand, counting down.
CACCCAGCCCTCCCCGAAGTGACCGCCGTGCGCGCCGAAGGGCAACACGGCGGGCCTCAAGGCGTTGCCCACCGGCGCTGGTGGCTCGTGCATGCCGACGTCGACCTCGTTGTCCACGAGCGCGACACAGGAGTTGTTGTCCTCCCGGCACTCGTTGACCCGATCGGTGAACGTGCCGCTGCCGTCGTCGTCGGCGACGACCAGGATCGCGAGCTCACCGAAGCGGGGCGGCGGCACGCGGACCTCCAGGTCCTCGAAGCTGCCTGGCTCGAGGCTCGGCAGGGTCGTGGTCTGGAGCCAGGTGAGCTCATCAGCCTCCTGGAGATAGACCGACACTTCGATGGCAGTGCTGGTGGCGACTGCGCCTCCGTTCCCGACCCGAGCCGTCACCACCACCTCACGACCACACTCCCCCGTCGGCTCCACCGTCAACGAGGTGATGGAGGTGGTGATGTCGGCGGCGCTGAAGCGCTGCTCACCGACCTGGCTCCGATAGGTCCCGTGGTCCGTCCAGGAGTCGACCTCGTGCGTCGGGATCGTGCCGTCGTCGTTCACGTTCCCCACGTGGTAGGAGTGCTGATTCCAGATCCGCCGCGTGGTGACCCAGTTGTCGTTGAAGTCACCGATGACCTGGAGGCCTTCTCCCTGCCAGCCACGGCCACCGCCACGGTTGAGCGGCACGACGATCTCGGCGTTGTCGTCCGCGTCCACGTCGGCGATCGCGACCATCTCCAGCCAGGTGTGGGAGGACGACGGCATCTGAAGCACCGTGTCTCCGGTGCGTCCGTCGAAGACGTGGAGCGAGTTCTCGTCCCGGATGACCAGCTCTTCGACACCGTCCCCCTCGAAGTCGAAGACCGATGACGACGTGCGATGACTCGAGCAATCGACGATGGGGGCGCTCCAGCGCACTCGACCGTCGTGCTCGAACACCGTGTAGAAGTCCGCTCCCGCCACGCCGATCTCCGGTCGACAGTCTCCGTCGACGTCGGCGATGGTCGGCGGCCCTCCGTCGATGCCGGTGAGCAGGCGACAGCCGCCGCCGCCGTGGGGCAGTCGAGTTCGCCAGACGAGATCGCCCGAGTCCCCCTCGAGCAAGTTGAGCCAGCCGCTGCCGACCACCGCGATCTCGGGCTCGGGATCGGTGTCGAAGTTCCCCACCGCCGCGTAGCCGTCGCCCAGGTTCCGGCGCGTCCAGAGGATCTCGCCTCGGCCGGAAGCCAGGTTCCATCGGTAGGCCGTCGGACCAGCGATGACCTCGAGCAGGCCGTCGCCGGTCACGTCCGCGAGCACGGACACCGCCCCGTCGACGCCGGTTTCGTTGTTGTGATTCCTGCCCAAGGTTCCGACGTCGGGAATCCAGAACTCGGTGCCCAGGTCGGCCCCCGTGTTGAAGGCACTGTTGCCGACGATGATCTCGGGGCGTCCGTCGGCGTCGAGATCGGCGAGAGACGGGCTCTCGCCACCGAAGCCGTACTCCCAGTGGCCCTCGTGCAAGCGCGCCGTGGTGCCCATCACCGAGCCGTCGGCATCGAAGACGACGAAGCGCCGGCCGCTCATGGGTCCCTGCGCCACGATCTCGAGCTCGGGATCACCATCGAGCTCACCGAGAGCGAAGTTGGAGGTCGAGAACACCTCCTGCTCCCAGGCCGTCCAGTGCACGGTTCCGTCACGCCCGTCGAACAGCCTCGCTCGTCCTGGGCCCCGACGACTCGTCCCGAACGCGGCGGCGATGTCGGGCCAACCGTCGGCGTTCACGTCTCCCACCACCGGCGTCATGCTCCCCCAGGTGAACTCGGGCTCCCGGTCGAACGACGCCACGTGCCACTCGATGATGGGGATGAACTCGCCGCTGGGCTGATGACGGCAGGACCGCCCCGTGTCGAAGACGTCGTTGGTCGGATCGCGATCGTCGACGAGGGCCCCGGCAGGATCGACCACCGCGTGAAGGACGTTGTCGCGGAACAGCAGTCGCCCCGTGACCGGAACGTCGACGGACACGCTCTGTCCCGCCGGAAGCGGAGCGGCAGGTGAAGCGGGGGGCACGACCCGACCGAGCTCGTCGTCGGTCCCCGGATCCCAGGCACCGTTCGGTGCGCTCGGATCATCTTGGAAGACCACGATCTCGAAGGGCTGTTCGACGTCGATCGAGCCGTTGTTCGAGACGACCACTCGCGTCGTGCCCTCGACGTCGAAGCTCTCGCAGCTCCCCGTGAGACCGGCGTTGTCGACCGAGGTGACGCGCAGGTCGAGCCCGTCGCGCCCCGAGTCACTGCAGTCGACGCGGATCTCGAAGGGCCCCTCGAGTCCCGGCGGCCCGTCGACGACCAGGTAGTGATCGCCAGCCGGGAGACGGACACAGCCGGAGGACAGCCCGTCGGTCCGCAGGCAGCTCCCTTCCGAGCAGTCGGACAGGAGCAGGAGGTGCTGGAACGGCTGACTGCTGATCAGCCGCGCCTCGACCGACTGCTCGGCCGGGACGTGAAGCCGGAAGACCGACTCGGCGCCCTCGAGCGGAACCTCGAGACAGGGGTGGTGACTCACGCGGGCCTCACCGTCTCGCGTGTCACCGGTGAGGGAAGCTCCGCACGACAGGTCCACGGCGGTCTCACAGGCGAGCTGCGTGCCGCAGGTGAGCTCGAGCGTGAACTCGCCGGCGGCCGGGCCGTCGACGACGATGAGGTAGCGACCCGGCTCGAGAGCGGCGGCCGCCGCACTACCGACGCCTCCCGCCAGGCAGCTCGCGGGCACCAGCGGATCGTCTGCTCGATAGATCGCCACCGACTGGCCGGAGGCGTCGATCAGGCGTGCCTCGAACAGCTCCTCGGAGCTCACGTCGAAAGCGTAGATGGCCTCCGGTCCCGGCTGCTCGGACTCCAGGCAGTCGTGGAAGAGCAGGGTCCCCTCGCCCACGGTCCGCCCGCGGACCACGTCGCCACACTCGATGGGCTGCGCCGTGGGAGCACAGTCGATCTCGAAGACGTAGTCACGCGGACCGAGCCAGCTCCCGTCAATCACCACGAGGTACTCGCCCGGTGGGACGGCCTCCACGCGGACGCGATCGTCTCCGCTGCCGAGGCAGTGGAGCTCGTGGGCCGAGCCGAGCAAGACGATCGTCAGGCCTGGTGAGTCGACGAGCCGGAGCTCGACGTCGGTGAGCTCGTCGAGCACCAGTCGGTGGACGGCCTCGCCGCCGGGGAAGGACGTCGGCGCACATCCGTAGTCCTCGACCAGCGACAGCGCCCCGGCCGAGATGCTTCCCGAGTGGCGTCCGCAGTCGACCGTGGTCACCTCTCCCTCGACGAGGGTCTCCAGCGAGGAGGGCCGATGAATGCACGCTGCGAAGGGGCTCTGGGGGAAGCGACTGAGCTGGAGTGCCGGATCGGGTCGATCCACGTGCAGCAGGGTCAGGCCGACCGTGCCGGTGAAGTCCTCGATGCCGATGGTCGGCTCCGTCGCGCGCCAGAAGAACTCGGGGACGTAGAGGTACTCCAAGCGAATGCCACCGTCCGGCTCGAGATGGACGTCGAGCTGGACCGGGTCGGGAAAGTCGAGCCGCCAGGCATCGAGATGAAGCCGGAAGCCCTCACGTCCTCGGCTTTCGTAGAGAAGCTGCTCCCCGGTGATGCGGAGGTCCGCCCAGTAGGCCGCGAGGAAGCCGTTGGGAAGCTCCGGCGAGCCGAGCGTCCCGGGCACGTCGAGCGGCATGTCGGGTGGCTCTTCGAAGCCGATCAGGCCGTTGCGATGCACCCAGATGCTGTCGACTTGACGACCGTGGAAGGGAAAGTCGAAGCCCAGCGGGATGGGTCCGACGTGGTTGGCGTCTGCCGGGAAGGCCACGGTCCGCGACGGCAGGTCTCCTTCCTGAACGACGAAGCACTCGATCGTCTCGGAACACCAGACGTGACCGGCGGCATCGGGCCCACCGATGTCCCCCCATGCCGCGCTGGCCAGGACGAGCGCGGCGAGGAAGAACGAGGCGCGGGACAGGGCGCGGATCGTCGGACGGAGCACGACTCTGACCTCGATGGCGGCGGCCCGGTGCTCGCCGTCCGTGAGGTTCAACCGCGCTGCCATCCGAACCTGACAGCCCCAGCCAGCCAAGCCCCACGCTCCCCCCGGCCGGGACTCACCGGAGGGAGCGTGGAGTCTCAGCGACGACCAGGCCGCTCCCGCAGCGGCAGTCGGCCGTCTGGGACGCCACCCTCAGCCACTCCGTCCTGCAACAGCGGAGGCCAACAGAACAGGTGCGTGAGGGCCCCGGAGCCAGCCAGCTCAATCTCCACGGTCTTCACGTTGCAGCGCATGACCACGATCCGCTGCCAGCCGTTGCCTTCGGGCTGCACCTCCGGCTCGAGCTCCACCAGCAGACGACCGTCAGGATCGAACGCCCTCACGAAGGTCCCTTCCTCGTCGATGTCGAGGAGGCCGAGCCAGTGCAGCTCCTGGGGCTCGTCGTAGACGAGAGTCATCACCCCTCCGTCGGCGTTGTCGTCCGGCGTGCAGCTCGAGCTCGGCTCCGAGAGCACGAGCACGTTCCCATGAGGCGTGTGATTGCCCGGACCGCTGCCCGGCGTGGCCAAGTCGTCGTCACCGCAGGTGGGTGCCGAGCTGTCGAAGACGACGACCGGCGTCGTGCCCGTGACGGTGAGCCCGGTGAGCTGCGTGGTCACCACCGTTCCAGCCTCCAGGCCCTCGAAGTCATGAGTCAGGCACGGACCGCCACAGCCCTCCGCGCAGGGATGCGTGCTGGGAACGGCCCCGCCGGTGAGAGCCTCGACGACCTCGGCAACGTGAGGGCAGCAGGGACCCGGCTCGGTCGGGACCGCACCGATGCACTCCGCGCTCTCCGGGAGCGACGGCAGCGACGGCAGCGCGGCCTGAAGCAGGAGACGCAACTCGCACTCGTCGCAACCCTGTTCCAAGCAGTCCGCCACGCCATCGCCGTCGTCGTCCGCGTCGCTGTCACCGCAACCGCAGGGACCGGGAGCCGTCTTCGCACCATCGGCGGGGCAGCCGTCGCAGAGGTCACCGACGCCGTCACCGTCCTGATCCTCGTGACACGGGTCGGCGACGAAGGGACAGGAATCGCAGGCATCCCCGGCCCCGTCCTCGTCGGCATCGTCCTGCATCGCGTTCTCGGTGAGCGGGCAGTTGTCACAGGCATCACCGACGCCGTCGGCATCGAGGTCGGCCTGGTCGGCGTTGACTTCGTCCGGGCAGTTGTCCTCCTCGTCGGGAAGACCGTCACCGTCGGCATCGTCGATCACGGCCTCGAAGACGTGGACCAGGCCGGCGTCGAACTCCACCACGTCGGACTTGTTCACCCCCACGACCAGCGCGTTCCCCGACAGGCCGATGTAACGCCCCATGCGGTCCCCCTCCGCGAGCAGCGGGGGGACGAGCGTCGTGACCGCCCCCCAGGCATCTTCCCCGCCGACGTCTCGTCCGAAGAGATGGACGACGCCGCCGTTCAGGACTTCGTCATCGTCCTGAGTCGCGCCGAGCGCGAGCGTGTCCCCGTCCAGCACCGCGCCCCACCCGAGAAAGTCACCGGGGTTGGGATCGCTCGAAGTGATCCGGGCGACGTGTCCCCAGGCATCCGTCCCTCCCTCGTTGCGTTCGAAGACGTGAGCGGCACCGGCGTGGCTCACCACCACGCGCTCGTGACGCGCGCCGACGACGAGAGTGTCGCCCGACAACGTCACGGCGATCCCGAACCAGTCTCCCGCCTCGGTTGCGGGACCGGTGAGCTCATGAAGTTGGTCCCAGGTCCCACTTCCAGCGTCTCGCTTGAAGACGTAGGCAGCCCCGGAGTCCACGCCAGCAGCATCGTCGAGCCAGGAGCCGACGGCGATGGTGTCTCCGGAGACCGCGACGGAGGATCCGAAGCGGTCGGTCATCGCACCGTCGCTCGCCAGGAGCTTCTCCTCCTGCGACCAGCTCCCGTCCGCGGCTCGCCGGAAGACGTAGGCCGCGCCCGCTCCGTCCTGGGTCTCCCCGTCGTTGTTGGCGCCGACGACGAGCACGTCACCGTCCAGCGCCAACGCGCCCCCGAATCCCTGGTCGCTGCCGCCGACGGCATCCTCCGCGACGAGCGTGGCGACCAGCTCCCAGGCTCCCTCGCACCTCTCGAAGAGGGAGACGGTGCCGGTTTGGAGTGGGGCCTCGTAGGGCGCCCCGACGGCCAGCGTGTCGCCCTGCAACGCGAGAGCCATGCCGAACGCGACGGCCTCATCGGGGTTGCCCCTGAGCTTGTCGACCCGCTCCCAGGCCCCGGTCTCGTCACGCTCGAACACGTGAACGGCCCCCGCCAGCGGCGCCGTCTCGTCATCGCCGATGGCCCCGGTGACCAGCGTGTCGCCGTCGATGGCGACGGCTCGTCCGAGCTCGTGGCGGTAGCCGATGTCGTCGGGAGCGAGCTGAGCGACGTGCGTCCAATCGAGAGGAGTCGCGTGCGCTGCCGTCGACACGAGAGCGCTCGACACGATGCAAGAAGCGAGAACGACCTGAAGAACACGCATGAAGAGATCTCCCATGAAAGCGAAGAAACGAGAGAGGAGCCCGGCGTCGGGACACGGGCTCCCGCGAGCACCGGGAGCGACGCGGCCGACGGATCCCCATCGACGGCGTCGCTCCATCGGGCTGGATCAGCGGCCTGCGTCTTCGGGCGGCAGCTCCACCTCGCCGAGCACGGGCGGCAGGCAGGAGAGCGTCGTGATGGCTCCGGTGCCGGTGAGGTAGACCTCGAGCCGGCTCACGTTGCAGCGCTCGATGAACACCTGCTGCCAGCCATTGCCCTCGGCCTGAATCGCCGGCTGCACCTCACGGAGGAGAGCACCGCTCGCGTCGAAGGCCCGCAGACGCGCCGGCTCGTCGATGTCGAGCAGGCCGACCCAACCCAGCTCCCGAGGCTCGTCGAAGTAGAAGTTCGCGTAGCCGCCTCGTGCAGAGTCGTTGGGGTGACAGCGCGTGCGCCACTCCGAGAGCACGAGGACGTGCCCGAGGCTCACCGTGTTGCCGGGACCGCGCCCCGGAGTCAGCAGGTGGTCGTCACCACAGGTCGGCGCGCTCGTGTCGAAGACCCGCACGGCCGTCGAGCTGGTGATGCTCATGCCGGCGAACTGGTCCGACACCACCGTGCCGGTAGGCAGGCCCTCGAAGTGCTGCTCGACGCAACTGGTCTCGCAAGGCGGCGCGCACGGGTGCGAGCTGGGCAGGGTTCCCCCGGCTGCCCGGACCGCCTGCTCGACGGACGTGCAGCAGGGTTCCGGATCGCTCGGAAGACGAGCGCCCACGCACTGCGGCAGCGACGGCGCGCTCGGAAGCGCAGCACGCAGCAACGCGTCGAACTCGCACTCGTCGCAGGTCAGGTCGTCGAAGCAGTCGGGCAGGCCGTCGCCGTCGCGATCCTCATCCGCCACTCCACAGCCGCAGCAGCCAGGCTCGGTCTTGGCGGGGTCGTCCGGGCAGCCGTCGTCCTCGTCCGCGACGCCATCGCCGTCACCGTCCTCGGAGGCCCTCAGGAAGAGGTCGACAGCACCCGACTCGTCGTGGCCGGGGAAGCCCGCAGCGATGAGGTTGCCGAGCACGCTCACGTCGTGCCCGAACTCCTGCCACGGCTCGTCTCCCTGAGCGAGGAGCTCGGCCGTCGAGGCCCAGAGGTTGCCCTCACGTTCGAAGACGTGAACCGAGCCGGCGTTCTCACCGGCACCGTCGTCGCGCGGCGAGCCGATGACGGCGATGTCGCGGACGAGGGCCACCGCTCCTCCGAACCAGTCGCTCCCACCACCGTCCGCGGCGATGAGCTTGGCCTCCTCGAGCCAGTTCGAGCCCCCACCATCTCGACGATAGACGTAGGCGGCGCCCGACATGGCGACGGCCCCATCGGCGTCCCGAGCCCCCACGAGGATCGTGTCGCCGGAGATCGCGACGTCCGTCCCGAACCTCTCCCGCTCGTCCGCATCACCGGCGGTGAGCTTGGCGAGCCGACCCCAGGCGTCGGCTCCGCCCTCGTTGCGCCCGAAGACGTAGGCGGCGCCCGCGTCGATCCCGAGCTCGTCGTCGAGGGCCGCCCCCACGACGATGACGTCACCCTCGATGGCCGTGCTGAAGCCGAAGCCGAGAGCGGGCTCGGGGTCACCGACGAGCTCGGCGACCTGGCCCCAGGCGTTGGTCCCACCCTCGTTGCGCCCGAAGACCAGGGCGGCACCGGGGGCGATCACGACGCCGTCCTCGATGAGAGCCCCCGCGACCAGGGTGTCACCCGAGATCGCCACGTCGTACCCGAACCCCTCCGCGTGCTCGGGGTCGTCGGGGGTGAGCTGAGCGACCAGGCCCCAGGCGTCGCTGCCTCCGGCATGACGTTCGTGCACGAACACGACTCCCGGCCCCGGCCCCATGGGTCCGAGGGAGTGTGCCCCGATCACGAGGGTGTCGCCTGCGAGCGCGAGGCCACGGGGGTAGTGACCTTCCTCGCCGCCCAGGGCCAGCTCGGCCACGCCGCGCCAGCGTCCGTTGCACTGACGCTGGAAGACCTCGACCGAGCCGACCAGCCAGCCCGACGGGTCCTCGAAGGTGCGGCTGGCCACGAGGATGTCGCCGGACGCGACGACCCGCAGCCCGAAGGTGCTCATCGGCTCGTCGCCCTCGACGGTGAGTCGTGAGACCGGCCACCAGTCATCGCTGGCGCGAGCGACCGGGGTCACGGCGAGCCCGACCAAGGAGAGGAGAAACAAGTGGGTGAAAACCCGTGGAATCGACACGCTCATGGAGGGTCCCTTTCTCGAGGATCGACCGGAAAGTCACTGAGCCCCGTCGCGACAGGTCGCGAACGGGATGGCCTGAAGGGCCGAAACCGGCCGTCGGGCTTGAAGCTGGGCTCTCGGCGCGGGAACATCGAGGACAGGAACCGGACAAAGTCCGGCTCTGAGCAGCTGTTAGAAATCACGCTCGAGAGGCCGCTGAGAGCCGTTTCACGGTCTCGACGGCACCGAGGTCGGACGGCGCCCCTGAAACCCCGGCTCGTCCTCTTCGTCCTCACCCCGGTGGACATGCCCGTTCAGCTCAGCTTCCGCAGCGACCTGCTCCGCCGCTGGCGCGAGGAGCAGGACATGACGCAGGCCGAGATGGCGGAGGCCCTCGGTCTCGACCCCCGCGCCTACCGACGCTGGGAGTCCGGTGACGTCAACGCGGGAGCCCGCGGCTTCCGCTGGACGAGCAAGCGTCAGCGCGTGGTGTCCTCGACCTGCCGGCTTCTCGGCGTCGCCCCCGACGACCTCGTCCAGGAGCTCACCAACAGCCCGCTCCACTGCGTGCCGCTGTCGTCGGCCTGCTTCGTCGGACGCGAGGGCGAGCTCACCGAGCTCGAGGACCTGCTCACCCGCTCGACCAGCGTCGCCCTCGAGGGTCTGGCCGGCGTGGGCAAGACGGAGCTGGCCCTGCAGCTCGTCACCCGACTCGCGCGTGACGGTCACTTCCCCGGCGGCGTGTTCTGGCTCCCGGCCGACGATCCCGACCTCCAGGCCACCTGGGCCACGACCCTCGCCGACGCGCTGGAGATCCCCGAAGGCCCCCTGCCCGAGCGAGCGCGTCAGGCCGTGCGCACGCTGTCGCAGCGACGCGACCCGCTCCTCCTGGTCCTCGACGACGTCGACGAGTGGACCAACGACGTCCACCCCTCTCCCCTCCCGACGGGCTCCCACGTCCGGCTGCTCGTCACCTCCCGACGCTCCGACCTCGGGGGCAGCCGCTTCCGACACCTGTCGCTGGACGTCCTCGACGGAACCGACGCTCGGGAGCTGCTGGGTGAAGTGAGCGGCCGCGACTTGATCGACGAAGAGGGCCTGCCCGAGCTGCTCACCTGGCTCGGCGGTCACGCTCTCGCGCTCGAGCTCGCGGGGGCTTACCTCCGTGCGTATCCGGAGGTCACGGCGCGCAGCTACCTGGATCGTCTGAGCGACAACCCTGCGATCGAGGACGGGGTGAAGACGCAGTCGCGCGCCGAGACGACGGTCACCGAGAGCCTCCGTGCCACCTGGGACGCTCTCGACGAGGGCTCCCGCGAGGCCTGGCACCTCGCCGCCTGCTTCGAGCCCGAGCCGGTGAGCCCGGAGCTCTCCGACACATGTGGTCTCGACGCCGAGGCGCGACGCGCTCTCCGCACCTTCCACGTGCTCGACGACGCCGGCCGTGGCTGGTGGCGTCTCCACCGCCTCACCCGCGAGTTCGGTCAGCGCGCGGGTAGCGAGGCCGCGCGTCATCGGGCTGGTCGTGTCTTCGTCGAGGGTTGCCGTCGGCACGTGGAGTCCGATGACTACGACACGAGCATCCGCGCTTACGTCTCGCAGCGTCGCCACGTGGACCTCGCACGGACCCTGGCGGAGTCCGTCGGCCTGGACGCCGCAGGGCGGGCGAGCTTCGAGACCGCGGTCGGCGCGGCGCGCTATCGGGCCGGCGACCTCATCGCCGCTCGCCGAGCACACGAGCGCGCCCTCGAGCTGAGCCTCGCCGACGGGGCCGAGCCGCTCGTGCTGGCGGCCCGACGGGCCGACCTGGCCATCGACCTCTTCGACCTCGGCGAGCCCACCGAGGCACGGGAGCTACTGGAGCTCGTGGTGAAGACCGAGCTCGACGAGCTGGGCGAGAGTCATCCCTCCGTCGCGTCCCGTCGACGTGATCTCGCCATGGTCTTGCGCTACCTCGGTGAGCTCCCGGCCGCCCGCGAGCTGCTCGAGCTGTCGCTGGCGGTCGAGCTGGCCCACCTCGGTGAGGACTCGGTCGCGGTGGCGCACGGGCGCTCCAACCTGGGGGTAGTGCTCAAGGACCTCAACGACCTGACGGGGGCTCGCGCGCTTTTCGAGCAGGCGCTGGCGTCCGACCTGAAGAACCTCGGTGAGGACGACACCTCGGTCGCGATGGATCGCATGTACCTGGCGCTCACGCTCCGCTCGCTCGGTGAGCTGGCGGAAGCGCGCGACCTCCTGGAGCTGGCGCTGGCCTCGAACCGTGCCCGCTTCGGCGAACACCACCCGCTGGTCACGAGCAACCGCTCCAGTCTCGCCCGGGTGCACCACGAGCTGGGTGAGCTCCCTCGCGCCCGCGAGCTCCTCGAGCAGGCGCTGGTGTCCTGCCTGGAGAACCTCGGCGAGGGGCACCCCTCCGTGGCGACCTATCGTGGCAACCTCGCGCTGGTGCTGATGGAGCTGGGTGAGATGACGCGCTCCCAGGTGCTGCTCGAGCAGGCGTTGAGCTCGAACCTCGAGAACCTGGGTGAGGACCATCCGTCGGTGGCCATCCTCCGCTTCAACCTCGGCCAGCTCCTGCACGCCACGGGTGAGCTGACCGAGGCGCGCACGCTGGTCGAGAGCGCCCTCGACGCGGACCGCGAGCGTCTGGACGAGCAGCACCCCCACCTGGTCGAGCGACGTCGCGTGCTGGCGGGGATCGCTCGTGACGAGGGTCGACTCGACGAGGCGCGAACGCTGGCGGAGTCGGTGCTGGCCGCCGAGCTCGCCTCCTCCGAGGAGATGCGGCTTTCGCTGGCCCGGGCCCACGACCTGGTCGCGACGCTCGACGTCGCCGAGGGACGAACGTCGGAGGCCCTTCCCCATCTCGAGGCCGTGCTCGGCTCCGAGCTCGTGAACCGTCTGCCGGGCTCACCGAGCCTGGCGAGGATGCGCGCCCGACTGGGTCGTCTCTTGATGGAGCACGGCGACGCCGAGCGTGGTGGCCGCATGCTCGCGGAAGCACGTGAAGTGGTCGAGCGTCTCCCGCTCGCTTCGCCTCATCGCACCGAGGTCGAGGCGCTCCTGCACGGGCTCCGGTGAGCGCGCCCGGGCAGCCACCGACATGAGCGAGCTCAGCCTGGAGAACCTGGACGCGCGGCTGCGCGAGCTCATCGACGAGGGAGCCTCCGTCCAGTCGGTGAAGAAGTACCTGAAGAGGCTTGGACCACCCCGTTCGGAGCACCGCTTGCCCGGTCTCCGTGCAGCTCTCGCTCACCCCAACCGTGAGATCGCCTGGCAGGCCGCCCAGCTCCTGCTGACGCTCGGCAACCGCGACGACCGGTGGCACGTCCTCGCTGCCTACCGAGATCGGGCCGAGCGACTCCCACCGCTCGAAGCCAGGGATGATGAGAGAGAAGGGCCCGGCTCCGGCCTGGCTCAGGCGCTCTCGTTCCTCCGCGATCACGATCTCCAGGTGCGAGCTCCCTGGTCCCTACCTCCACCTCCGACATGGAGAGAAGACTCGTTGACGGTTCCCTGGTCGTTCGCCAAGCCATGGAAGGTCCACACGCTGGACGGCGACATGCTCGTCTTCGAGCCCGGCCGGACCTCGGTTCAGCTCGGCGTGAGGCTGAGCGGTGACCTGAGCCCGAACCCCGAAATCGATCCCGACATCGGCCTCGACGTCCTGGTCGACGATGCGGAGGGTGGCGCCTGGGAGCTGCTCGGCATCACGGAGGACACGAACTTCGGAGAGCAGGTCCTGGAGACCATCGAGCTCCGGACCTGGCGTGGCCAGACTCAGTCCGTCTCAGAGGCGCGAGGCAGCGAGAGTGCGCCGAAATCGTGGTGGCTCGAGGATCCACCAGACGCCGTCCAACGCGAACCGTCCCCGGAGTGGCTCATCCGAGACCTGTCGATGCTGACGTTCTGCGACATCAGCCGAGAAGTTCTTCTCGTCGGTCCCGACGAAATCTGGCTCGGTTTCGAGTACACCGCGGCCCACTTGGACGTGGCGGCTGGAGCTGATGGCAACCTGCTGGTCACCGTGACGGGTCTCGTCGATCGTTGGCAGCTGCGAGTGCCACCGTTCGTGGTTCGAGTGCCCTGGCGCACGCTCCTTCGTGGGCTCAGCACGCCCCCTCAGTACTTCCTGGTCGCCGAACGTCGCGAGCCCCGAGAGGCATCCCAGCCACAACCGCTCGTGCATCGCGGACCGTGGGATGCCTCGTCCTGAAACGAAAACGACCGGCCGCCGAGCCCCGCTGGCCCGACGACCGATCTAGAAGATGAGACGGAAAGGCTGAGACCGCCTCGTCCCCCGTCAGTCCATGACGCGCACCGAGCTCGCCCGGTCGATCAGG
>JBCCFW010000045.1:0-43234 GCA_039029535.1 Acidobacteriota bacterium | reverse complement strand
TTCATTCCCCGACCCCAACCCATGCTGCGATGTCCCAGCATGTTCAGGTAGGTCCTCAGGATGATGGTCGACCAGTCGCCTGCCCGGAAGCCGGGGATGACGAAGATCGGCTTCCCGCTCCCGCGAGGCGCCCCGACCAAGCGCGGGATGCCCAGCAAGAACCGGCCGATGTCGACCATCGCCAACGACTCGATCGCCAGCCAGCGCAGGGATGGCACCGGCGCGACCGGCACTCCGTCGGCTCCCCAGTCGTAGTCAATGGCCGCCACGGTCGTTCCTCGAGCTCAGCCTGGCACCAGGCGAGGCCCAGGACAGAGCTATCGGTCCAAGGCCGTCCAACGTGAGGAGCGAGCATGCCCCAACCCGTCGACCACTCGCACGACCCCCACGTGATCCGCAGCACCGGCGCTGCGCAAGACGTCAGCCGGGCTGCCCGCTCCCTCGTAGGGCTCGCAAGCCGACGACGCTCGTCTCGAAGGGCCACCATTCCCGCCAGCCCGTGGACCAGCTCGGCCCGCGACGCGACGTCCAGCTCCGGCACGACACCGCCCAGCTCGGACAACAGCTCCCCGCACCGACCTCGAGACAGGCCCGCGCAAAGCTCTCGTAGATGCGTGAGTGAAGCTGACTCGTCTCGCCCTCGCGTCCGACCGTCCGCCAGCCAACGACGAGGCGGGTGACGTCACCAGGCGCCGGGTCGAGCGCGAGCCCACCGAGCTGCACGCGCCCCTCCGATGCCTCCGCAGCCACGAACGCGGGACCGTCGGAGGCCCAGCGTGTCACGCCGTCGAGCGCGTCGAGATGAAACGTTCGCACGAGCACGCAGCGTCCGTCACTGACTGCCAGGGCCGCTCGCGCACGCTGACCGCGACCCCGCACGGACACGAGCAGGTCACCACCACCGCGGAAGGCTCTCAGCGCTCGCGCCGCGGCTCCACTCTCGGCGTCGGAGCTCAAGAACTCGTCTGGACTGAGCTCCACCGGAAACACGTGGCCCACGGTGCTGAGGAAGGCGGCATGAACCTCGCCAACCGTCCAGGATCGATCCGACCAACCCCAGGCCACGAGCGCCTGGCCATCGGCGCTCGCCGCGACGCGAGGACGACGGTTGGCGCCAGGCACCCGGCTCACGATCTCGGCAGGACCCAGCGCCACGCCCGATCGGCTGTAACGACGGAGGTGAATGTCGGAACGATGCGTGCGCAGGTCCGTCGTCTCCCAGGTCACGAGGACCTGATCGCTCGTCGCCGCCACGTCGACCGCATCGTGACGACCGGGCAGGCCCTCCGTGACCGAGACCACGCGTGATTGCGACGCCGTCTCGACTGCGTCGCCCTCGCGAAGGAAGCCCAGGCGCACGTGGCGCGATGCCCCGTCACCGTGCCAGGCCACCGCCACTCCCCCGCCCGGAAGCAGCACCTGACGCGCCGCGGCGTCTCGACCCTGGGCGACCACCATCGCCCGCAGGTCGTTCTCTGTAGCCTGCGTGCTCAACGACAGCAGCAGGCCGACGGGCAGGACGAGCCACGCTCGCCAGCCCATGTCGCTCTCGACGTCTCGAGTCGTGCGGATCACGCGCATCTCGACGGTCCTCCGAGCAGCGCCTCCAAGGGATCATCGCCACGCCACCGGCGAGCGTCCAGGGAAGCAGGCCGATGACGGAGCGATGTCACCCGAAACGACGCAAGGAGGGCGCGAGTTCCCCGGACACGGTTCCAGAGCCGTGACAATTGGCTCGGGAATCGAGAGGAGCGCAGGGCTCAGCCAGAAAACGGGCGGACGCTCGATCAGCGGCGACGCTTGGGGTTCGCTGCGTGGATCGCCTCGCCGTGCACCGCCTTGGCCGCCTCCATGATCCCCTCCGGCAGCGTCGGGTGCGCGTGGATGGTCAGCGCGAGGTCCTCGGCGGTCGCCCCCATCTCGATGGCCAGCGCCACCTCGGCGATGAGGGCCGAGGCGTCGTCACCGACGATCTCGGCGCCGAGCACCAGGTCGGTCTCGGCGTCGGCGAGGAGCTTCACGTAGCCATCGGTCGCGTTGGTCGAGAGCGCACGGCCGAGCGCGGCGTACGGGAACTTGCCGACCTTGATGTCGCGGCCTTGCTCCTTGGCTTCGTGCTCGAAGAGACCGACCGTCGCGATCTCGGGATGCGTGAACACCACGGCCGGCACGCAGCGCGCGTCGTTCTCCGACGCACGACCCGCGATGACCTCGGCCGCGACCTCACCTTCCTTCGAGCCGGCGTGCGCCAGCATGGGCTGACCGGCGAGGTCGCCGATGCAGAAGATGCTCGGCACGTTCGTTCGCTGGGCGGAGTCGGCCGGCACGAAGCCGCGCTCGACGTTGACGCCGATCTCCTCGAGACCGAGCCCCTCGCTGTTGGGGCGACGACCGACCGCGACCACCACCACGTCGGCGGGCAGCTCCTGGTCCGCGCCATCGACCTCGACGGTGACCGTGCCCGGCTTGCCGTCTGAGCCAGCCGACTGCGACTTGGCCTTGGCGTTGAGGATGACCTTCACGCCCTGCTTCTTGAGCGCGCGCGACATGAACTTGACCACGTCCGGCGAGAAGCCCGGGAGGATCTGGTCCATCATCTCGACGACCGTGACCTCGGTGCCGAGCTGGGCGTAGCAACTGCCGAGCTCGAGCCCGATGTAGCCACCGCCGATCACGATCATCTTCTCCGGCAGCTTCGTGAGCGCGAGCGCGCCGGTCGAGGAGAGGACGAACTCCTCGTCGAAGGAGAAGCCCGGGATCTCGATGGGACGCGAGCCCGTCGCCAGGACGATGTTCTTCGTCGTCACCTTGGTGACCGTGCCGTCCTCGCCGGTGACGTCGAGCGTCGTCGGGGACGTCAGCTTCGCGCGGCCCATGAGGACCTGGCCACCGGCGCCCTTGACCAGGCTACCCACGCCGCCGGTGAGCTTCTTGACGATGCCCGACTTCCATTCCTGCATCTTGCCGAGGTCGATGCCCTTGAGCTCGGCGTCGATGCCCATGTCGCCCGCGTGACGGAGGTGCGCGACTTCCTTGCTGGCGTGGATGAGCGCCTTGGAGGGAATGCAGCCCACGTTGAGGCACACGCCGCCGAGATGCTCCGCGTCGACGAGCAGGGTGTCGACCCCGAGCTGACCGAGACGGATGGCACAGACGTAACCGGCGGGACCGGCGCCGATGACGACGGCATCGTGGTGGCGTTCCCCAGACATGGCTTTCCCCTGACTTCTTCTACGGATGGGTGGAGATGAACGAGATCTCAGCGGGCTGAGATGGCTCAGTGCGTGGCCGCGGGCGGGTGCGGGCTCCAGTCGCGCCACTGACGCAGCAGCTCCTGGGTCGGCTCGGCGAAGACGTCCTCGATGAGCGTCTCGTGCGCCACCGGCGGCAAGGACTCGACCTCGGAGACGGCGGCGTCGACCTTCAGGAAGGCCTCCCTCTCCAGCGCCTTCACGCCCTCGCCGTCACGCAGGCCCCGCGACTCGAGCCAACGACTCAGGCGCTCGAGCGGGTCGCGCTCACGCCAGGCGTCGGTGATGGACTCGTCGCGATAGCGCGAAGGGTCGTCTGAGGTCGAGTGCGCGCCGACGCGGTAAGTCAGCGCCTCGACGAGCGTGGGTCCGCCGCCGCTGCGCGCCTTCTCCAGGGCCTGGCTCATGACCGAGTGCACGGCGAGCAGGTCGTTGCCATCGACCCGAACCCCCTCCATGCCGTAGGCCTCGGCCTTGTCGGCGATGCGGGTGACCAGGGTCTGCCGCTCCAGCGGGACCGAGATGGCCCACTGGTTGTTCTGGCAGACGATGACCAGCGGTACGTTCCAGGTGGCCGCCATGTTCAAGGCGACGTGGAAGTCGCCCTCGGACGTCCCCCCGTCGCCGATGAACCCGACGCAGGCATGTGACTCACCCTTGACCTGCATGGCCTTGGCGATGCCCACCGCCTGCACGAGCTGGTTGGCGATGCAGGACGACCAGGAGAGCTGCCGCACCGACGCCGCCGCCTGATGGCTCGGCATGTTGCGGCCCTTGGTGATGTCACCGGAGTTCGAGAAGGCCTGGGCGATGAAGGGCACCAGGGAGAAGCCCCGGTACAACATGATCGCGCCCTGCCTCAGCGCCGGGACGACCCAATCCTCTTCGGAGAGGGCCGTCGCCACGCCGAAGACCGCCGCCTCCTCACCGCTGCAAGTGCCGTGGAAGCTGATGCGTCCCTGACGCTGGAGCTTGATCATCCGGTCGTCGAGGGCACGAACCAGGATCATCAACTCCTGAGCCTTGAGCGCCAGCTCGTCGCTGATGCGAGGCTCGGCCCCGTCCAGGAGCTCCCCCTCGAGGGAGAGCATCCGGACGAAGTCCTCGTCGGAGAGACGCAGCCGCTGCGGGTTCTCGGTTCCCGTGACGCCGGTGTCGCTCAACTCAGGCGAGCTCCAGCAGCATGCGGCTGGGACGCTCGAGCTGCTCGATGAGCGCGTTCATGAAACGCGCACCCACGGCGCCGTCGACGACGCGGTGGTCGAGCGAGAGCGCGAGGTTCAGCATGTCGCGGATGACGATCTCGCCGTCACGCACGACCGGCCGCTCCTGCATCTTCGGCACGCCGAGGATGGCCACCTCGGGGATGTTGATGATCGGCGTCGCGAAGAGACCACCGATGTTGCCGGTCGAGGTCACCGTGAAGGTGCCGCCGGTGAGGTCCTCCATCGACGCCCGCTGCGAGCGCGCACGACCGACGAGGTCCTGCAGCTCGTGGGCGATCTCGAGGATGGACTTGCGGTCGACGTTCTTGACCACCGGAACCGTGAGGCCCTGCTCGGTGTCCACCGCCACGCCGATGTTGTAGTACTTCTTGTAGACCAGCTCGCCACGCTCGGGGTCGAGCGCCGAGTTGAGCAGCGGGAACTGCTTTAGCGCCGGGACGAGCGCCTTCATGATGAAGGGCAGGTAGGTCAGCTTCACGCCGTAGCGCGCGGCGTCGCCCTTGAGCGACTTGCGCAGTGCGATGAGCTCGGTGACCTCGCACTCGTCGACATAGGCGAAGTGCGCCGCCGTCTGCTTGCTCTCGACCATCCGCTCGGAGATGACCTTGCGCAGGCCGCGGAGAGGAACACGCTCCTCCTCGTTGCTCGCCGCGCCGAAGTCGCGCGAAGGGATGGGCAGGAGCGGCTCGGGCGAAGGCACTGCCGCCAGGGCAGGTGCTGCCGCCGCGGCCGGAGCCGCCATCGGAGCGGGGGCCGCCGCCGGACGCGCCGCGGCCAGCTCGACGTCGCTGACCTGCACGCGACCGTTGGGGCCGGTGCCAGCCACGGTGGAGAGGTCGACACCGAGCTCACGGGCGCGCTTGCGCGTGGCGGGCGAGGCATTCACCGGACCCGTCGATGCCGGAGCCGCGGACGCAGCAACGGCCATGGGGGCCGGGCTCGCGACGGGAGCGGGAGCCGGGGTCGGAGCAGGCGCGGGGGCTGCCGCTGCCGGAGCGGGAGCCGGCTTCGGCGCGGGAGCGGGCGTCGGAGCCGCTGCCGGGGCGCTGGCCGCGGGGGCTGCGCCCGCACCATCGGTGTCGATGGTCACCAGCATCGCGCCGACCTTGAGGATCTCGCCGCTGTTTCCGCCGAGCGTGGTGATCGTGCCGGCCTTCGGCGAAGGGATCTCCACCGTCGCCTTGTCGGTCATGACCGCGACGATGGGCTGGTCCTCGGCGACGGTGTCACCCGCCGACACGAACCACTCGACGATCTCGCCCTCGACGACACCTTCGCCGATGTCGGGCAGCTTGAACTCGAAGGACATCACGCTACTCCGTGGATGCTGGTACTGAGGAGACTCGAATCGGGACCCGGCGGTCCCGAGCTGAGGAAATCGGGCGGAGCCGAATCAGGCGAACTCGTAGCTCATGACCGACTCGACGCCGGCGCGGATCCGCGCGGGGCTCGGGAGGTACTCCATCTCGAGCGCATGCGGAAACGGCGTGTCGTAGCCGGTGACCCGAAGGATGGGTGCCGACAGCCACGACAGGGCGTGCTCTTGAACGGTCGCGGCGAGCTCGCCTCCGAACCCGGCCGTCTTGGGCGCTTCGTGCACGATGACGCAGCGCCCCGTCTTCTTGACCGACTGCACGATGGTGTCGACGTCGAGCGGCACCAGGGTGCGCAGGTCGACCAGCTCGCAGCTCGTGCCCGCTGCGGCGAGCTCGTCGGCGGCGGTCATGCAGTCGTGAAGGGCCGCGCCCCAGGCGAGGATGGTGACGTCACTGCCGGCGCGCGCGATGGCTGCCTTGCCGAGCGGCACTTCGTAGGACTCCTCTGCGACCTCACCCTTCGCCGCGCGATAGATGCGCTTGGGCTCGAAGAAGAGGACGGGGTCGGGGTCGGCGATGGCAGCGGTGAGCAGGCCCTTCGCGTCGGATGGATTGCTCGGCACGACGACCTTGAGCCCCTGCACGTGGATGAAGAGGGCCTCGGGGCTCTGGCTGTGGTAGAGCCCGCCGCGGATGCCGCCACCGTAGGGCGTGCGGATGACCAGCGGACAGGTGTACTGGCCACCTGAGCGGTATCGGAGCTTCGCCGCCTCGTTCACGATTTGATCGAAGCCCGGGAAGATGAAGTCGGCGAACTGGATCTCGGGGACCGGTCGCATGCCGTAAGCGGCCATGCCGACGGCCGTGCCGATGATGCCGCCCTCGGCCAAGGGCGTGTCGAAGACACGGTCCTCGCCGAACTCGGCCTGCAGGCCATCGGTCGCGCGGAAGACACCGCCGAACTTGCCGACGTCCTCACCGAAGACGACGACACGCTCGTCGGCCGCCAGCGCGTGGCGCAACGCCGACGAGATCGCCTGGATCATGTTCATCTCGGGCATCGGAACTCCGGTCGCTTCAGTTCTTGCGCTGCGCGAGCCACTCGCGGCGCTGGGCCTCGAGAGCGGGGGTCCGCTCGGCGAAGACGTCGTCGAAGAGGAGGCTGGTCGGTGGGGCCGGTAGGGCGAGCGCCGCCGCGACGCCGTCGTCGACCGCGGACTGGAGCTCGGCGTCGATGGCATCGGCATCGGCCGCTGCCAACCCGGAGTCGCGTCGGCAGCGCTCGAGCGGGTCGACCTCCGACCACGAGGTCTCATCCGAGTCGCCGACCAGCCGGAGCCCGGACTCGGGCGTCACGCGCAGCGGCTCGGGGAAGCTTGCCTCGACGAGGGTCGGACCCTCGCCGCTGCGGGCACGCTCCATCGCCGCCGCCATCGTGTCGTGGACGGCGCGAGCGTCGGCTCCGTCGACCTCGACCGCGTGCAACCCGTGGGCGGCGGCGCGGGCCGCGGGTCCAGGGAGCTCGGAGCGATCGTCGGTCGCCACCGCGAAGACGTGGACGACCGGCACGGCCCAGAGGGCGGTGAAGTTCATGCCGACGTGGAAGTCGGCGGTGGCGACCGCCCCGGCGCCTCCGAGGGTCACCGCGACCTCACCCCGCTCGGCGCGCTTCATGGCCAGGCCGACTCCGGCCGCCTGGATGAGCTGGCTGCCCACCGGCGTGGCCACGGAGAAGAGGTTCAGCGACCGCACCGTGGGGTGCCCCGGCGCCTGACGCCCCCGGCTCGGGTCGGCGCTCCTGCCCAGGAGCTGGGAGAAGTGGCTGACCAACGACAAGCCTCGGAGTAGGCCGATCGAGGACTGCCGGGGACCCGGCATGAGCCAGTCTCCGGCGCGGGTGGCCGCCGCGACTCCTGCCAGGAGGGCTTCCTGACCCCTGCACGGCACGTGAACGCCCATCTCGCCGGCACGCGCGAGCCGATCCGCCGTCTCGTCGACGAGGCGGAGCAATCGGATGGACCGGTAGGCCACGGTGGCGGGGAGGGGCTCCGAGAGAGAGGGAGCTTCCCCAGCCGTGCGCCCCTCGGTGGTGGAAGCCATGTTCTCGGGCTCCTGAGCGAGGAGGTCTGGACGGTGTCGGGGGTGCCGGTCGGTGGCCGGACCCGGGTCACGGCCCCGGGCGCGGAAGGCCTCGGGAGTGCAGGTCTCGATGCTATCACGGAGCCCCCGAACAGGGCCGGAGCCGGCCCGGACGGCTGGCGGTGGTTCCCGCACCGCCGGCCAGAGAACCCGACACGTTCCCCACGGCAAGTTGGGTCATTTTGACCCATGCCTTGGATTTCGAGGTCTTCTCTTGGCCGGCCTGCATCAATATCATTGGCCTGTTCATCAGTTCTGCACGACGAGAGCGATTCCGACCCATCTCGTCCTGGCGCGGCATTGCCTTGGCCGAAGGGCCCGGCGTATTGTCGAATCACATGTTCCTCATGCCGTGGTCGCATCGACCGGCGTGAGAGTCGTCCCGTCCCCCAAACGGCGACGCTCGGTGGTCGAGCGTGCCGACCGAGGCCGATTCAAGATGACCGTCAACACCCAGCCTCTCCTCCCCGGCCAGCGCACGCCTTCCTCCCGCTCGGCATCGGCCCCCTTCCTCGTCCTGCTCGCGCTGCTGTTCAGCGTCGTCTCGGTTCAGGCCGAAGACGACTGCACCGACGGCATGGACAACGACGCCGACACCCTCTTCGACTGCTGCGACGACAGCTGCGCGATGGACGACGCCTGCGGTCCCATCGAGATCAACTGCGGTGACGGCGTCGACAACGACTGCGACGGCCTCACCGACTGCTGCGACATGGGTGAGTGCGGCGGTCTCGCCTGCTTCACCGAGACCAACTGCGACGACGGCGTCGACAACGACTGCCAGGGCGACGGTGCCGACTGCGAAGATCCCGACTGCGCCGGTCGCGAGACCTGCTGCGACGCGGACATGGACGGCACCCCCGACGGTGGCGAGCTCTGCTGCGACAACCGCATCGACGACGACGGCAATGGCGCCACCGACTGCGAAGACCCGCTGTGCGAGCCCTTCTGCATCGCGGAGGACTGCCTCAACGGCATCGACGACGACGGCAACGGCCTGATCGACTGCTGCGACCCGATCTGCTCGCCCGAGCTCATGTGCCAGGTCGAGGGCGACTGCGACGACGGGATGGACAACGACTGCGATCTCACCACCGACTGCGAGGACGAGAACTGCGGCGTCCTGGAGGTTTGCTGCGATGCCGACATGGACGGCGTGCCCGACGGCGTGGAGTCCTGCTGTACCAACGGCGTCGACGACGACAGCGACCTGAATCAGGACTGCGACGACACCGAGTGCGACCCGCTCGACATCTGCGCCGACGAGACCGACTGCACCGACGGCATCGACAACGACGGCGACGGCCTCACCGACTGCTGTGACGAGACTTGCTCGGGCCTGCCCTGTGCCGACGAGGCCGACTGCGCCGACGGCGTCGACAACGACTGTGACGGTCTCACCGACTGCGACGACGTCACCCGCTGCGGCGCCAGCGAGGTCTGCTGCGACGAGGACGGCGACGGCACGCCCGACGGTGTCGACACCTGCTGCAGCGACATGCTCGACAACAACGCGGACACCGTCATGGACTGCGAGGAGGTCGAGTGCGCCGAGAACGCCAACCCCTGCTTCGGCGAGAACTGCAGCGACATGATCGACAACGACGGCGACGGTCTCACCGACTGCTGTGACGACGACTGCATCGGCCTCGAGTGCATCTCGGAGAGCGATTGCCTCGACGGCTTCGACAACGACTGCAACGGCATCACCGACTGCGACGACGTCAGCTGCTCGGTGCTCGAGATCTGCTGCGACCCGGATGGCGACGGCACGCCGGATCCGCCGGAGATGTGTTGCAACAACATGATGGACGACAACATGAACGGGCAGACCGACTGCGAAGACCCGTTCTGCTTCAGCTTCTGCACTCCCGAGGACTGCGGCAACGGCATCGACGACGACGCCGACGGCCTCACCGACTGCTGCGACGAGGAGTGCACGATGCTGCCCGGCTGCATGCTGGAAGTCGCGTGCAACAACCGCTTCGACGACGACTGCGACGGTTTCGAGGACTGCGACGATCCCGACTGCGTCGACTCCCCGTTCTGCGAGCAGGAGGAGATGGGCAACTGCGACGACGGCATGGACAACGACATGGACGGTCTCACCGACTGTGACGACATCGACTGCTGCGACGACATGCTCTGCGCCCTGCCGATGGTCGACAGCGACGGCGACACCTTCCCCAACGACACCGACTGCGCTCCGTGCGAAGCCGGCGTGCATGCCATCCCCGGTGGCATCGAACAGCTCCGGGTGACCCCGTTGCCGGGCGGTGTCGTGACGCTCAACTGGTCGAGCCTGGGAGAGCAGGCCGGTCAGGACACGGTCTACGACGTCGTGAGCGGTCTCATCTCGGAGCCCGTCAACATGGCGACCTGCATCGCCGACGACCTCATGTTCACGACCTACACCGACATGCGCGCCGAGCCCAACGCCTTCTACCTCGTCCGAGGTCAGAACTCCTGCGGCACCGGCACCTACGGCACGGACAGCCTCGGGATGGAGCGCATCGTCGGCGCGGGCGACTGCCCCTGAGGTCGGCGTCCGGTTGCGAGGCGCCCGCTCTTTCCCGAGCGGGCGCCACGAGACCCGGGTCGATTCCCCAACGACATCGGTCGTGACATGGTCGCGCCACCATGAGTGACCCCATACAACTCCGCACCCTCAGTCCCTCGGACTCCGACTGGGTGAACGAGTGGCTGCGGTCGGACTGGGGCAGCTCTCGCATCGTCACGCGGGGCCGCCTCCACGACCCGATGGACTTCCCGGGCTGGGTCGCCCATCGAGCGAGCACGCCGGTGGGAGTGCTCGTCTACCGGCCGCTCGGCGACGCCGCCGAGCTGCTCTGGCTCCAGGTCCACGAGCGACGCCAGGGCATCGGTCGTCAGCTCGTCGAGGCCCTCCAGTCCGACGGTTGGACCCGGCGGTGGAGCCGCATCTGGGCCATCACGACGGAGGACAACCGGGACGCTCTCGAGTTCTATCGGGCGATGGATTTCGAGTGCGTCGCGCGTCACGAGGGAGCGCTCGACGTCGCCCGACGTCTCAAGCCGAGCATTCCCGAGGTCGGCTCTCACGGGAAGCCGCTGCACGACGAGCTCGAGCTGGCGGTGGAGCTCACCCGACGTCAGGACGAGCCTCCCGCTCGCTGAGCGATTTCGCGCGACGCACGCCTCCGTTCAGCCCTCAGCGCCGGAAGAGGCCGCCGAGCCCTCCCGACACCAGGCTGCAGGTCGCGAGCAGCGCCTGAGGCAGGCGACGCACTGGTGCCGCCACGTAGCGTGCCTGCCATTCGGTGGCGAACTTCTCCTTGTACTCGCGCAGGCCACGGAAGCCGTAGAAGCGCTCACCATGTCGGTAGATCGCTCCGGCGGTCAGGGTCCAGGGAGAACGAGGACCTTCGGTGAGCCCGGACAAGGGCGCGACCCCGAGACTCAACGAGCGATGGCCTTGCTCCTGCGCCCAGAGACAGAGCTGCGCGCAGGTGTACTCCATGACCCCGTAGGGAGCCCGGGACGAGTAGCGCATGAGATCGATGGCGAGGTCTCCGTCAGCCCCCATCCAGAGGTTGGTGAAGGCGATGGGCTCATCGTCGAGCCACACCACGGCCATCGGAAAGTGCGAGAGATACGACGGATCGAAGCACCCGAGGGAGAAGCTCTTCTCGCGAGTGCGCTTCCCACGAAGCCAGTCGTCGGACACGCGTCGCAGCTCCGGTAGCCGCTCGGCGAGCTCCCAGCGAGGGAGGACCTCGAAGGTCGCACCTTCCCGCTCGATGCGGCGGATCTTCTGACGGAGCCGGCGGCGATGGCTACCGGTGAGCGAGAAGTCGGCCAGCTTCACGATGGCCTCTTCGCCGATCTTGGTCAGTCGCAGGCCGAGACCACGACACGGCTCGGCCAGCGCGTCGCCCGCTTGGTAGATCACGGGCGCACGCCCGTCGCGACGAGCGCCGTGACAGCTCGCGGCCAGGATCTCGGCGTGCTCGACCCCGGGCCCGATGGGCCCACCCATCATGACCCGACATCTCTTCGCGTCTCGGTACATGACGAACGACATGCCGCTGCGACTGAAGAGGAAGCGCTTGTCACCCAGGAAGGCGAGCGCTGCGCGGGGATCGGCGTGGCGGGCGACGACTTCGCCGACGCGGTCGAGCTCGCGGTCCCGAGCACCCGGCTCGACCGGGAGCCTCGGCAGCGAAGTCTCGAGAGGCGGCGGACCGAGCAAGCCGACAGAGGAGGACGAGGGATGAGGCGTGGGGTTCTTCATCGCAGCCGCCTATCGGCCCCGTCCGGACGGGCTTGACGACCCGCAGCTTCAACTTCCGGAACGGCGAGCCGATGGATAGGAGGCGACCCGTGTCTCCCGAGACGGAAGCGCAAGACCTCGTGATGCTCGACCTCCTCCTCCCCCTCCTCGCCGGCGTGATCGGTGGCTTCTGCTCGGCCGCGCCGATCGGACCGACCAACCTCTGGGCGGCCGACGCGCTGCTCTGCGGTCGCGCGCGGTCCTACCGCTGGTTCGTGGGAGGCGTGATCGTCGCGGACCTGCTCTTCGTGAGCCTCGCCGCCGGCGGACGAGCGGTGGTCATCGACGATGGACCCACCGACGAGATCATCACGTTCGCCGGTGGAATGCTGCTCATCGCCCTCGGCATCGGCCTGCACCTGCGACGATCGTCGGGGGCCGCCGGACCGACCCGTCCGAGGCGCGAACGCTCCGGACCGGCCAGTCTCGGTCTCGGCGTGATCATGATCCTCTCGAACCCGGCCTTCCTGATGGTCTGGTTCTACCTGCTCGAGATCCTCGAGCGGATGCTGGGTGCCGCCTCGCTCTCGGTCATCGGCGGCTTCCTCCTCGGCGTGGCGCTGGGCGACCTCGTCTGGTTTTCCCTCTTCGCGCGCTTGCTGAGCCACGGTCGGAAGTGGATGCGACCCGGAAGCCAACGTGGCCTGCGCACGGCCATCGCCGGAACTTTCGTGCTGTTGGGTCTCCTGGCGCTGGTCGGACCGGAGACGCTGCGCGCGGTGACCGGAAAAGGAAAAGGCCCCTCTCCCGGTGGGGAAAGGGGCCTTGCTCATCACGCGAGCTCAACGAGCAGCTCGCGCGAGTGAGAAATCAGCTCACGGGCAGGGCGGGATGTCGCCAGCCTCGAGGCCGAGGAGCGGAGCGATGAGGTCCTGGAACCGGCACGGGTCCTGGCTGTCGAGCTTCGCCTCGATGGCGTCGACGGAGTCCTGGCTCGCGATGGAGCTGGCGGCGACGTCGAGGTTGGCGTCGAGCTTGGCCTCGATGGCCTCGATGGCCATGCGGATCTCGGGGAGGAGACCAGCGGCGGGGGTCACGCACTCGTCGAAGAGCGCGTTGTCGATGCCCTCAGCGTTGTTCGGGATCGGCTCGGTGCCGCGGAGCTCGACCTCGGCGATCGCGCCGCCGGTGACCTTGATGCCCCAGAAGTTGCCGGCGTTGGTGCCGAGGATGGAGTCGGTGAAGACGTCGCCGCCCACGGTGGTGACGGTGATGTCGACGTTGCCGGCCGCAATGTAGTTGCGGACGTCAGCGCCCCAACAGGTCGACTCATCGCAGTTGAAGACAATGCGGAAGGAGTCGATGAAGGTGTTGGCACCCATGGCGTTGCTCGGGCTGCCGAAGATGCCGGGGCCGATCATGAAGAGGCCAGCAACGGGATCGATGGGATCCTCGTCCTGCATGTCGGCGGTGGCCGTGTTGGAACCGGCCGCGTTGGGGAACGCGCAGGGAAGCGCGCCAGCGGACCAGGAGTTCGGCGAACGGCAACCGATGATGCCGCCAGCCGCGACCGTGCCGTCCTCGAAGTCGAGGTTCACGTCGAGGCTGCAGTCACCGTCGGCGAGGAAGGTCGCACGGTCGGTGAAGAACGTGGCCGAGGCCGCGCCGAAGGTCCGGATGGGCGCGGGCGCCCACTGGCCGTCGAACTTGAGCTGCGTGGTGGGATCCTGAACGATGGTGCGAGCGCCGGAGAGGCTGCCCTGGGCCATGGCCGGCACGGCAGCGACCGCCAGCACGGCGACGAAGGAAATGAGACCGATCGACTGTCTTCTCATGTTTTCACTCTTTCTCCAGGGATGAGTTCTTGCGGGGCGGCTGTCGCCTTGTTGCTCCGCCGCTGAAATGAGCAAGCCCGACTGAACGGGGCCTTCCTAGAACGAAGTCCGGCAGGCGTCCTTGCTCGTTTCAGCGACGATCACCAAGGCTGCGCAAGTTCCCCTTCCCCAGGGAGCATGCGGGTTCACGGCGTCGAGTCGAAACCCGGCGGGAGTCGGGGGCGACGTGAAACCAGATGAGTTGCGATGTTCTTAAAGGTTGTACCCGCCTAGGCGAGATGTCATCCAGAATGGCACTACCGATCTTGACCTGATCCAACCCCGTTCGTGATGCCGCGACACGACGAACCGTCGAAGAGCCCGAAGGCGCTCCGCAGCATCACGCGAGCTCCTGCGCCCCCTGTGGATCCCGCGCCGGCCAAGCGGCCACGAGCCCGTGGAGACAACATCAGGAAATGTCGGTTCACGTCTTTGGTAAGCCCTGGCTTCGGGCCGCGCAAGACAGACAGGACCTCCCTCTCGTCAACCGCCCCCATTCGGGTCACTCTGGGGACTCTTCCACAGCTCCGGGAGCTTGAATTTCGATACCCATCTACATAGATTGAGATCGAAATGGACGAGAAACCGGAGTTTGAGGACGTGATCGAGAAGATGAAGGCCGTGGCGCACGAGAGCCGGCTGCGTCTCCTGGGACTGCTCGCGAGCCAGGAGCACAGCGTCGAGCAGCTTTCGGAGCTCCTCGCCCTCCGTGGGCCGACCGTCTCGCATCATCTTTCTGTCCTCCGCCGGGCCGGCCTGGTCTCGGTCCGACAGGAGGGGACGACGCGCTGGCACCGCCTCGACGGCGACGGGCTCCAGACGCTCTCGACGAGCCTGGCCGGTCCGTCCAAGGTGGCGCAGCTCAGCGGGGAGCCCCCGGCCGACGCCTGGGACCGCAAGGTGCTCGAGAACTTCGTGAAGGGCGAGACCCTCCAGGAGATCCCGGCCAGCCTCAAGAAACGCCAGGTCATCCTCCGCTGGCTCGTCGAGAAGTTCGAGCACGGCGAGCGCTACCGCGAGCGGGACCTCAACGCCCTCATCGCCCGCCACCACGAGGACGTCGCCACGCTCCGACGCGAGCTCATCGTCTCCAAGCTCATGGCCCGCGAGGACGGCATCTACTGGCGTCTCCCGCAGGACCAGCCCGACGAGGCGTCCTAGCACGCAGGAGCGCGCTCCCTTCGGCTCATCGGCGGGAAACCGAGACGCCCGAGGTGGACGCTCTCGGGGCGCGGCCCCATCTTGTCTGGGCGTACCCCTGGTGACTCCGGGGCCCTCGCGGGCTCCACCCGACTCGAGGCTCGACCCTCCCATGACCCACCCCCGCCTGCGGCGCCTGCTCCTCCTCTTCTCGTGCTTCCTGGTCGCCAGCGCGGCGGCCGCTCGTCCGGAGGGCTCGGACCGAACGCGGAGCCGGACCTCGGCTCGCGATGGCTTGCGGGAGTCGGCGCGGGGCCGCGAGCGGACCTCGCCCATCCTTCGCGGCATCGACCGCTACCGGAATCGAACCGTCCTTCTCGAGCCGAAGCGCGAGAGCCGCTACGACGGCCCGGCGGGCACGTGGACGCGCTCCAGCGGGCACGCCGAGAGTCGCGACAACGTCCTTCGTCCGCGCCTGACCTTCGGCGAGGGCGTGACCCTCGTCGCGCGTCTGCCCCAGGGCGGCAGCCTCCGCTTCGAGGCTGAGGCCCTCACGGTCGTGATGGGAGATCGCCGCCACCAGCTCGCCCCGACGACGCCCAGCGTCGAGGACCCGCTCGATCAGCCCGAGCTTTGGGTCCGTGGCTCCTGGCCCGAGGTCGACGAGAGCTTCTTGCTCCGTCCCGACGGGCTCAAGCACGACGTGTGGGTCCCCGAGTCGGTCTTCGTCGAGGCCGGTGGTCTCGGCGATCTCGAGCTGAGCTGGCGCGCGCACCTGCCGCCTGAGAGCGAGCTCGTGGCCGAGCGCGGTCGCGGCCTGATCCTTCGTGACGGCTCCGGCGCCTTCATGGCTCGCATCCCCGAGCCCATCATCGACGACGCTCATGGTCATCACGCGGTGCGCGACGTGGCTCACTTCCGAGTCGAGAGCCTCGACGACCGCACGGCGCTCATCACGCTCGTGACGCCACAGCATTGGATCGAAGCACCAGGTCGCGTCTTCCCCTTGCGCATCGACCCCACCCTCACGCTCGAGCCGCTCGACGAAGCTCAGACCGGTGACGTGGACGCCCTCGGTGGGCGGCAGGTCGGCGCGATGGTGCCGGGCTCGCTTCAGCTCACCGGTCGTGGTGACGACGTTCGGGCCTATGCCAACTTCGACACCTCGGGCATTCCCGACGGTGCCACCGTGCTGTCGGTGCGTCTCCAGTTCTGGCTGAACAACCACGACAACCCGGCGAACCCGGCAGTGCCCCTGCCCTTCGAGATCAAGCAGAGCGAGTTCCCGCCGACGGCCGACAACCTCACCCTGCATGCGGGCATCGCGCCGCTGGGTGTCGGTCGCATCTACCACTCGGAGGACTTCCCCCGCACCGGCACGGCGTTCTGCCCGGACTCCTACGAGTTCCGCGACTACGACCTGGGACCCTTGGCGGTCGAGGATCTCCAGAACCAGCTCGGCTTCAACTTCTTCACGCTGGGCTTCGTGACCGGCATCGTCGACGACCCGACCTTCGATCACATCGACCTCATCGGCTTCCCGGAAGAGGTCATCAACGGCGCTTGCACCGAGCAGGACTTCCCCGGCACGCGGATCCGCCTGGTCGTCACCTTCAACGCGGCACCGACCTGCTCGGTCACGCCAGCCTCGGTCAGCGGCGCCTGTGCCGGACCAGTGGTGCTCGACGCCAGCGCGTCCTCCGATCCCGACGCCGACATGCTCACCTTCGCCTGGTCCTCGGACTGCCCGGGCACCTTCGACGACGCGACGGCGGCGGTGACGACGCTCCAGCTCGATCCCGAGTGTGACGTCGAGTGCACGGCCACCGTGGTCGTGAGCGACAGCATCGAGACGTCGACCTGCACGGTCCCGATCTCGTTCTCCGACACGATGGCGCCGGTCTTAGTCGAGTTCCCCGCAACGGGCATGCTCGCGTGCACGGCGATCCCGGCCGCCGAGACCCCGGTCGTCATGGACGACTGTGACGATTCCCCGACGCTGGTCCTCACCGAGGACATCGACGACGGCTGCCCGGACCGCAACACGGTGGTCACGCGCACCTGGACCGTCACCGACGACTGCGGCAACTCGGCCACGCGAACGCAGGTCCTGCTCATCGAGTGCTGCCCCTGCGAGACCTGCGATCGCTGCGCCCTGGCCGGCCTGGTCGCCGAGGCCATCGGCAACGACCCCGCCGATCCTTGTCTCGGCGCACCGCCCGCCGTGGGCACCGAGGACTGCTGCGACCGGCTCGAAGCGCTCCTGCCTCACCTCGACGTCATGACGCTCCCGCCGGGTCACCCCTGCGGCGGCTGTCCCAGCCCCTGCGTCAACGAGGACTTCGACGGACCCGCCACCGGCTCCTCCGCGACCTCGGCCTACCCGGGCATGACGATCACCGGCAGCTCGCCCGTGCTCGTCTTCGACTCGGGCGCACCGACTTGCGGTGACGACGACCTCGCGGCACCCGGCTCGGGCGAAGGCAACATCCAGCCGCAGGGTCAGGTGCTCATCCTCGACGAGGGTGGTGACTGCGTGCCCGACGACAACGTCGACGGCGGCACGATGATCTTCACCTTCGACGCGCCGGTGCTCCTGGACTGGGTCGGCCTGCTCGACGCCGACGAGGACGGCGGCGAGATCCGCATGTACGGCAGCGGCGGCGTGTTGCTGAACACCGTGCCCATCCCCGCCGGCGACGACAACGGCTGGCAGGCCGTGCAGGTGGTGACCTGCTCCGTGCTCCGGCTCGAGATCGAGCTCGTCGGCTCGGCCGCGGTCACCGACCTCGCCTGCGTCGACCGCGATCGCGACCGGGACGGCGTCTTCGACCTCGAGGACAACTGCCCGACCACGGTGAACCCGGACCAGCTCGACACCGATGGTGACGGTCTCGGCGACGTCTGCGATCCCTGCACGGATCGAGACGGCGACGGTGCGTGCGATCCCATCGACAACTGCCCGGACACTCCGAACTCGGATCAGGTCGACAGCGACGACGACGGCATCGGTGACGCCTGCGACTGATCCTTCTCGTCGATCGAGGCCGGCGTCCTCCCGGGCGTCGGCCTCATCTCGACGACCGAGTCAGTCCTCGCCCAGGCGCTGAGCACGCAAGCGGGCGATCCGACCCGCGAAGTCGCGACGCCAGGCGTCGCTGCGATGCTCGTACGTGCGGACCGGCTGGCCCCGACGCACGCCCGACAGGTCGTGGACGCGGAAGCCGTCTTTCAGGAACGCCAAGGTGAGGAACTGACCCTGCACTCGGGCGATGTCGAGGTCGTCCGGGCTCGGCGCCGCACCGGGCGCGACCGAGTCGGGGCCGGGCTGACCGGGATGCAGGTGCCAGTGGCCGAGGAGCTGCCCGGTCCACCGACGCCCGCAGGCGAGCTCGAGCTCTTGCTTGGGGTGCAGCACGAAGGTGTTGCTCCCGTTCTCGATCACCGCACGCAGCGCACCGGTCCACGCAGGCCACCAGCGCTCCCGCGGCACGCCACGCTCCTCGCGCTGGATGCTCAGGTGCATCGTGCGCTCGAGCAGCCCGTGCGGATCGAGGAGTGGGAGCCCCTCGAGTCGCGGCCAGGCCTCCGCCAACTCCTGGGGTGACCGGGAGGCAGCCGAGAGCGCAGCCAGGGCCGGACGCGTCGGATCTTCCATCTCCAGGAGCTCGACCCGCCCGTCGGTGAGCACGGCCAGCCCACCGAGCTCGGGCGGGAAGATCTGATCGTCGACCTGAGTGGACAGCTCCAGCGAGCGCGCGAACAACGCGGCGACCGCCGCCTGGCTCTCCGGCTTCGCGAAGGCCTTCTCCAACGCAGCAGGCTTCACCGGCGCGACCTGCCGCTCGAAGCTGCGGCGGGTGAACGAGTCGAGGTTGCGGAGGGCCTCGGCCAGCTCGGGGCTGAGCGCGTGCTCGCTGTCGTCGGAGAGGCGGATCCGCGGCCGGTCCGCCGCGAGGACCGCCGGGAGCCGGCCCAGGCAGGTCGTTCGCAGGCGACGCGCCTCCTCGCCACGACCGAGCAGGTCGTTGGCAGCCATCCGGTTGAGACCGTCGAAGATCACGGCCGGGTGGAGGATGAGGCCGTCCGAAGGGTCATCGGTCGCGGTGACCGGTTGGACGACGAGGGCGAGCAGGGCTGACGCGAGGAGGACTCTCACGCGAAGAAGACTAGCGTGCGGCGGCTGACGCGGCTGCATCCGGGCCCTCCCGCGGTACGATGCGGCCGTCGTCGCGCGCGGCATCGTCGAGGTCGTCCCGTTGCTTCCCCATCCCGAGCGGTCCCCCGTGCCCCAGGTCGGCCTCGTCCTGCTCGGCGCCCTCCTGCTCGGCTTCCTCGCGCCCGCCGCCCACGCTCAGCCGGCGGTCGACGGCCTCGCCGCCCTCCGGCTCCACGCCGAGGGTCGTCGCCTCGCCCTCGCGGGTCGCTTCGACGAAGCTCGTCGTTCTTGGGATGAGGCTCTCACGGCCCACGGCGGTCAGATCCACGCCATCGGCCTTGCCCGTCCCAGCGGCGCCGACGCGATCCGCGAGTCCCTCCGTCGCACGCGTCAGCTCACGCCCACGTGGATCGCCGGTCCTCTCGACGACGCCGTCCTCGCCTGGGGCGCCTTCGGCAGCGAGGACGAGGCCCGTGCCGCGGCACAGCTCCTCCCCGAGGCCATCTGGTCGCAGCCGCTCGAGGTCGTCCAGCTGACGACGCCCCTGGCGAGCACCGAGGCCGTGACCGGAGTCGCCGCGCTCGACCCCCCCGACGTCCTCGCCGGTCGCGCACCACCACCCGACGCGCCACCCGATGCGGACGCGCTCGTCGCCCAGGGCACCGCCGCCTACTGGGAGGGCGACCTCACCACGGCCCTCACCCACCTGCAGGAGGCGCTCGCGCTCCGTCCGAAGGACCACGCGCTGCGGGCCAGCGTCGGCACCATCCTGGTCCAGGCCGGTCAAGTCGACGACGGGATCCTCGCGCTGCGACACGCGACGCAGGGCGATCCCACCGACGTCCGCACGAAGCTCACCCTCGCCACGGCCCTGCATGCCAAGGGTGAGCTCGAGAGGGCACGCACGGTGGCCGAGGAGGCCGTCGGGCTCGCACCGGACCAGGTCCACGCGCGCTACAACTTCGCGGCGATCCTGGCCGCGCTCGGTGACCACGACGCCGCGCTCGAACAGGTCGACGCCGCCCTGGTCCTCACCCCCGACGACCCGACGCTGACCCGTCGGAGCGAGCAGCTCGTGGCGGACAAGGCCCGCGCGGAGGCCGCCGCGGCCGAAGCGACCACCGACGACGGCGCGCCGGCGAGCACGCAGCCGGTGACGCCGAAGGAGCCGACGTCGCCGCCGGTCACCACCACCCCGTCCACGCGCCCGGCCACCGCTCCGGCGACGCCGTCGTCCGAGGACGTCGTCGAGACTCCGCCACCACCGACGCCCGTGGTGCCGGAGCCAACACCCGAGCCTGCGCCGACTCCGCCCGAGCCGACGCCGACACCCGAGCCGCCGGTCGCTGCCCCCGTCGAGCCGACGCCCGCGCCCATCGAAGCGCCGGTGACGCCGCCGCCGGTCCGCACGCCCCCCACCGAGGTCACCGAGCCCGTCGAGGAGGTCGTCGCTTCACCCGAGGTGACGACGACTCCGGTCGCTCCTCCCCCGGTCGAGCCGACGCGACCGGCCCCCGAGCCGCCGCGCACCGAGCCTGCCCGTCCTGCTGAACGGACCCCGCCACCCGAAACGAGGTCGCCCACGCGCGACTCCTCGTCGGTGACGCGGTCCGTGCCGTTGCCGCCGACGCCACCCCCGATCGCGCCCTCGCCCGACGACGACCGGACGACGACGACCTTCGAGTCACCGCTGGTCTCCGAGCCTCCGATCGAGACGTCACCACCAGCCACTCAGCCGGCTCCCGTCCAGACGCGTCCGGCCCCTCCACCCGTGCGCAGCACGCCCCCGCCGCCGCCAGTCCGCAGCACGCCGCCACCGCCGGTCGAGCGTCCGCGCCCCGCCGCGCCACCGCGGTCCCAGCCCCCTCCGACCGAGCCACCGCCGCGGCTCGTGCAGCCGCGCACGATCGTGCCCACGGTCGGGCTCGACGATCCCCTCCCGCCGGTGCGTCGCTTCCTCAGCGGGGCGCCGCGCTCGCTCCCGACCAGCGCACGCTGCCACGACGGCTTGAGCCCGCGTCAACGTCGCCAGCAAGCCGCTCGACTCGCGGAGATGGGCTCGACCTCACTGGCGGGCCGTGCGTTGCTGCCCGCCCTCGAAGCCCATGCTCTCGCGCTCGAGTGCGATCCCACCGACGCAGCGCTCGCCAACCGACTCGGGGCCGCGCGGCTCAGCGCGGGTCAAGCTCGGGAGGCGCTGGAAGCCTTCGACCTCGCCATCGAGCTCGACCCGGGTGCGCTGGAGCCCGCCCTCAACAAGGGCGCCGCGCTCCTCGAGCTCGGTCGCTGCGACGACGCGATGACGTGGTTGCAGGAGCTCGGCAGCGATCAGCCCCGTTGCGCTGGCTGTCGTGCCTGGCTGTCGGTGGTGGCCGGCCGCTGCGGACGCGCCGACCTCGCCAGCAGCGCGGCCGCCGAGGCCCGACGCATCGATCCCAATGACCGCGAGGTCCGGCGACTGCTCGGCGGTCGCTGAGCCGACGATTCTCGCCAGGCTAACGCGTCCAGACGTTGATCTCGACGGGGACGTTGGCGGGGATGACGACCGGGACGACCACGCTGGCCGGGCTCCCGCCGCTCATGTCGATGGTCGCGTCGAAGGTGGTGCGCGAGCCCTTCTCCGGAGTGAGCGCCACCTGGATGGGCACCATCCCGGTGAAGTCGGTCGCTTGCACGGTCACGGTCTGATTCTCCGAGGAACCGGGTGGCAGGTCGACGAGCACGGCGCTGGTCGTGCCGACGACGATGGCCGTCCCACCGACATCGGTGATGTCGAGCCGGCCGGTCTGCGGTGAGGAGACCCGCATGATCGAGCCGATGCTCACCGCACAGGGAGGCTGGGAGCCGAAGGTGATGCCGGAGCCATCCAACGTGTCGATGCGGATGCGCCCGCCGCCGCCGGTGCCACTCTCGCCACCCCGGGCGTAGATGAAGCCATTGCCCTCGACGATGGGCGCGACGAGGCGGATCGCGCCTCCGGAGCCTTCCGCTCCACTCGAGCCACCGCCCTCGGCGTAGATGCCACCTGACCAGATCACCTGGATGCGGGTGTTCGAGGCCAGGAGGATCGCCCCACCTCCACCGCCACCACCGAAGGTGTCGTCGCGGCCTGCTCCGCCCGAGCCACCGATCATGTTGAGGAGTAGCGGGTTGCCGTAGAAGTCACCGTCGTTGTCTCGGGGATTGAAGGCCTCACAGCCGAAGACTCCCCGACCGACCGTTCCCGAATCCCCCGACTTGCCGCCGCCCGGCCCCTTGCCGTCACCGGCTTCGACACCCGACCCGCCCGCTGCGCCACCATCGAAGCCGCCGGGCCCTCCAATGCCGGGGTTGGCACCGGAGCTCGTGCCCCCGGTCACGTTGATGGTCGCGCCACTGTTCACGACGATGTCGCCCGTGGCGAGGATCGTGACCGGCGTGTTGAGATCGTTCTTGAGGAAGGTGAGATCGGCCCCGGTCGCCAGGGTCACCGTCGTGCAGTGGAACACGCCGTCGGGAGGCACGGCGAGCTGGAGCTGCTCGTCGACCGCGAGGGTGATGTCGCCGAAGCTCTCGTCACTGCCGGAATCGAAGGCAGCGGCGTTGCCGGCGAGCCCGAGGGCGACCAGGGTGACGACGAGCGTCCGGAGGGTGGTGGTCATCGACTGGGTTCTCATGGTCATCACTCTTCTCTCTCCACGCTGACGACGGGTCGCGCGAGGCGACCGTCACCGGCGGGACCTTCCGGTCGAACGACGGTGGCCCGCGGTCGGGCCAGCGTCATGTCCCCGCCCACGCCGTCCGCCGGATCGGGAGCGAGGAGGAGCACGGTCAGTCGGTTCGGTCCCGCCAGCACGCGATCACCTCGCGTGAGGTCACCGTCGGCGGGGACGGTGAGGAGGACCTGCGGGCGGGTGCGCGCCACGACGTAGGGCATCGGGGCGTCGGCCGGGTTCAGCGGATCGGTCGACAGCTCGACCTCGGCACCGTCGGTCCAGCCGTCGGCGTCCGTGTCCGGGTTGAGCGGGTCGGTCGCCGCCACGAGCTCGGCCGCGTTGGTCGAGCCGTCTTCGTCACCGTCTTCGTCGCCGTCGGTGATGCCGTCGTCATCGCTGTCGGCTGACGAGGGGTCGAGACCGAGCGCGGCCTCGGTGGCGCTGCTCAAGCCGTCGTCGTCGGGATCTTCCTCACCGTCGTTGAGGCCGTCACCATCGCTGTCGGGGTTGAACGGATCCGTCCCGAGCTGCTCTTCGAGATCGTCACTCAGGCCGTCCCCATCGGTGTCGGTGCCCGACAGCACGCGGAACAGGCGTTCGCTGCCGGTGGTGGTCGGGTTGCCCGCGAGGTCGGTGATGCCAGCAGCGAGCACCGCCTCGTGCAGGCCGGGCCCGAGGGGCGCGACGGGATCGAAGAAGAGCACCGTGCCATCGGCAGAGAGTGACAGCACGCCGGCGACCGGGACTTCGTCACCGGTCCGCGGCAGGCCGTCGGGACCAGCACCGCTCATCGTCATCCGACCGGCGATCGAAGCCGGAGCGATCGGCTCGCTGAAGCGAGCGGCCACCGTCGTGGCGTCACCGACGTAGCTGCCGTTGCGTGGGACGAGGTCGGCGAGGAACGGCGGCGTGATGTCGGGGACGAGGGTGAGCTCGGTCGGGTCGGTGGTCGTCGAGTTGCCGCCGGTGTCGAAGGCGCGGACGTGGACGTCGAAGCTGGCCTGGTCGACCAGCCGAGGCGCGAGGAAGCGGAACTCGAAGGGGAAGCTCCCGTCGGAAGACCGACGTTGGCCGTCCACGAAGAGCTCGACGTTGCGGACCTGCACGTCGTCTTCGGCGTCGACCACCACCCGGAAGGCCTGCCCCTCCTCGACCTGACCGCCCACCGCGCTGGTGGTCACGGTCACCGTCGGTGGCGTGCCCGCACCGTCGAGGTCGAGGTAGCGGATGACCTGGTAGCCCGCCGTCCCGTCGGCGACGTGAGCCAGCCCGTCGTGGAGGGTGACCGCCAGCGCCCGACCGGGTGTCTCGAAGGTGGTGAGGAAGACGTCGACCATCGCCGGATCGCTCGTGTCGTACAGCGAGACGTGGTGATTGCCGTCCGGCGTCGAGTTCGTGCTGACCGCCGCGATGCCGAGCCCCGAGCCGTTGCGCACGAGCTGCTTCCACCCGAACTGCGAGGTCGACGCCGCGGTGATGAGCGCCGGAGCCATCGGGTTGCTCAGGTCAAAGGAATTGGCACCACGTCCGTGAGTCGCATTGGCGATTCCACCTCCGACGAAGAGACGCACGTTCGCGCTGTTGGGTCGGGGTGACGCTGTCTGGGAGAGATCGAGCAGGCTGCCCGCGACCACGCCGACGACGTGCAGGTGGTCCTCGGTGAGGACGAGGATGTCGTCCCCTCCGGCATGCGAGTGCATCTTCAGGTCCTGCACGGGACCCGAGAGCGTGAGCGAGTCGACGACGGCACCGGTGAGGAGGTCGACGCTGACCACCCGACCGTCGGCGAGCCCGACGTGCGCCACGCCGGCTCCGACCACCACCGCCTGGGCGCTCGTGCCGAAGCCACGCTGGTGGGCAATGGTCGGCGCGGCCGGATCGGAGAGGTCGACGACGAGCAGCCCGGTCGGACCGTCGGCGACGGCCACGCGACGGTCACCGCCACAGGCCACGCGGCGGGCATCCCCCGGCGTGTCGAGACGGGCGACCAAGGTCGGCGCCATCCCGTTGAAGACGTTGAAGACCGAGAGGCCCGCCGTGCCCTCGGCCGTGACCGAGAGATCGTCGCGGGCGCAGACGTCGACGGTCTCACCGGTGGTCGGACGCGTGGCGATGATGCCGGTGCGGTTGACGACGCCGTCGAGGGGGTTGCTGCCCGCCGCGAGCTCGGCACCGTCGAGCACGCCGTCGTCGTCGCTGTCGGGATCGTCGGGCTGCGTGCCGGCGACCGTCTCCGCCTCGTCGGCGAGGCCATCCATGTCCGTGTCGGGCGTGAGCGGCGGCAGGAAGACACCACCGGGGACCTGCTCGTCGAGCTGAGTCGTGCGACCCGTCGGCGCCGAGACGAACTCCTGCACCACCGTGTCACCGGTGAGCGGGTCGAGCCAGGTGATGCGGTAGCGCGTGTCCGCGCGCAGCGTCACGCCGGTGACCCGACCGCCCGTGCTGGTCTCACCGGTGATCGCCGGACCACCGTCGAGCGGCTCGATGCGGTAGATGACCGGACGACGGGGCGGGAGCGGGTCGACGAAGAGATCCGCGGTGTCCTCGAGCAAGCGGTCGGTGGGTTCGCCGATGGCCTCGCCCAGGTCGTCGGTGCCGGCATCGATCAAGATGAGGTCGATGGCGTCCTGGGCATCGCGGAACAGGTCGTCGAGAGCGGACTGATCCCAGAAGTCGGTGCTCATGCCCGGCGGCACGTCGTCGACGGTGAAGATGTCGTTCGACCAGTACTCGATCGTGCGATTCCAGCGCTCGACCGCGTCGCGGACGTCTTGCTCGCTGATCAGCGGCGGCAGGTCGAGCTCGAGGAGGAAGTCGAGCTCCTCGTCGGTGATGGGGGTGACCTCGTCGGGTCCATCGCCATCCATGAACTCGGTGAAGGCGTCCATGAAGTCCAGGTAGTCGTCGAACTCGTCGTCGGTCTGGACCTCGGGGACGATCCAGTCCCGCCCAAAGGGCTCCGACCAGGCGTCGGCGACCGGGGCGAGCATGCCCGCGCGGGCGCCGAGCTCGGCCGCCTGGTCGACGACGGCCTGCACCGGTGGGTCGGCGGCGGCCGCACCGCTGTCGCCGAAGCAGGTCTGAACGGTGCCGACGACGTCATCGATGCAGAAGACGACGTTGGCCACCGTGGCCAGGCGCTTGCCGACGGCCGCACCACAGGCGAGCGCGATGCTCGTGAAGTTCTTGACCACGCCCTTGGCGCAGCCACCCCAGGTCTGACCGGTGCCGCAGTTCTGCACGAGAGTCACCGACGACAAGGTCGTCTGCTGCGCGCACTTGAGCATGTCGCCGATGCCGAAGACGCAGCCGAGCCCGGTGCTCACCACGCTGGCGGCGCACTCGGTGATGTCGAGCGCCCGGTCGACCGGATCTCGGAAGGCCGGAGCCGTCGCGTCGAGCTGCGTGCCGGGACGCGAGCCATGCCAGCCCGGCGCGACGATGCCGACCCCCGGCAAGGTGCAAGCGAGCGTGCCGTCCTCGGTGACCTGCATGGGGCCGACCACGACCCAGCGACCCTGGTCGTGGTCGAAGCTCCACAGCGCCGACTCGGCCAGGGGCGGGAGCGGCTCGCCGGTGTCGGGGAGCGGCAGGTTCGGGAAGCAGGCCGGGACCGCCTCGTCGAAGTTGGTCGCGCCGTCGGTCTGGACGGTGATGACCAGCGGCAGCTCGAGCCCCGGCGGCAGCTCACCAGGCAGGCGATCGGCGGGAACGGGGCCGATGCCGACCCTCCCGCCGCGCGTGCCGTCGTCGGCCAGCAGCGCGTCTGCCGGGACCTCGACGAACACGCCGTCGAACTCGGGATTCTCCGAGACGACCGAGGGTGCGATGGGAACCCTGGTCGCGGTGGTCGAGCTGACGACTTGCAGGCTGTCGGAGGGGATGAGCGGGAGGTAGACCTCGCCGATCGTCACCTCCTCACCAGCAACGGACTCCCAGGTCTTGCCCACGCTCGGGTAGTAAGCGCCGGGCGGCAGCTCGACCGTGGCCGTGCCGCCATCGACGTGGACGAAGAAGCGACCGGCCGGCGCCGGCTCGAGCCGGAAGTTGCCCATGTCGTCGGTGACGGCGAAGAGCTCGTCTTCACGACCGTCGACGCTGATGCGCACGCCGGGCAAGGGAGCGTTCACTCCCTCGGCGAGCTCCGACGCGAAGACCCGTCCGCACACCGCGGTCTCCGGTATCTCCGCGAGAACGAGGGTCTCGAAGTCGAAGACCCGAGTGCCACCGGCCACGCCGTCGCCATCGGCGTCGACGAGACGGCCTCCCTCGTCGAGGAGCTGGTCGCCGACCACGGTCACGCGCACCAGCGAGGACGGCGGCAGGGTGTCGTCGTAGAAGAGCGTGAGCGAGCGACGGTCGGCGGAGAGCTGCCGTCTGGCGGTGAGCTCCACGCCCGCGCTCTCGACGCTCACGGCGGCAAGCGCCGGCTCGGCGTCGGCCAGGGGGTAGTCGAAGCTGAGGATGGTCTCGCGCGTGACGGCGACGCCGTCCTCGTCGGCCTCCGGTGAGGTCGCGGCCAGCGTGGTCGGCGCGAGCACGTAGGCCAGGGTGGGCTCGGTGCCGAGAACGAGGGCCACGAGACGGTCGACGTCGGCCTCGGTGAGGAAGCCGTCGAGATCGAGGTCGGCGGCCGGCTCGAGGAGATCGTCCAGGGTCGTCTCGCCCCGGAGGTGCGACACGAAAGTGACGAGATCGGAGGCGCTGACCGAGCCGTTCTCGTCGACGTCGCCGAAGAAGGCCGGCTGCGCCCGAGCCGTGCCGGCGACGCACAGGCAGAGCAGGAGCCCACGGACCCCGCTTCGAAGCCCACGCCACGCTCGCCATCCCTGGAGTCCGTCTCCCGCCATCACCTCAATCGTACTCTCGCCGAGCGGCTTCGACCTCTCCCCCCGCCCGGTTCAAGCCCCGGTCACGGACAGCCCAAGACCTGAGTCGGCCGACAGGCCATCGTGGCGGAGGGCGGACGCTCGGCGCCGGACGAGTCCAGTCCGTGGCTGCCCTCGTCGTCCATGGTCACCGGCACGACGAGGTAGTACCGCGCTCCGACCACCGGCATGAATGTCACGGAGGTCACGGCACCGGCCGTGTCGCACGCGATGGCCTCGTGGCTGTACCAGTCGCCGACCCAGCCGGCGTGCACGACGTGATCGGTGGCCTCCGGACTGCATCCGAGGGACCAGCTCAGGAGCAAGTCGCCCGGCACGGTGCTCTTCGTGACCCGGAGCGGCTCCTCTCCGGGACGCGCCGCGCCATCTGGGGTCCAGCCGGGGAGCGGGGGCATGACGTCGCAGGCCATCGTGCAGTCGGTGCCGGGTCCGAGGGACGTGCCCATCGCGGTCGCGCAGGCTTCGGGCGTGATGTCGAAGCAGGTCCCGTCAGGGCGGCAGCAGGCCTCGATCTCCGGGCACGTCGCCGTCATGCAGTCGGTCCCTTCGCCCTGAGCCACGCCACCGAGCATCGCGCAGGCCGACGGGAGCACCTCGTCAGTGCAGCCACCACCGGCCAAGCAACAGGCCTCCGGCAGTGGACAGGTCGTCGTCGCGCACTCCGTCCCAGCTCCCTGCAGCGTGCCGCCCATCCCGTCACAGGCCAACGGCAGCAAGTCGACGCAAGACCCGTCCGAAAGGCAGCAGGCCTGCGTCGGTGGGCAAGCCGTCGTCATGCAATCGGTGCCGGCT
This sequence comes from Acidobacteriota bacterium, assembly GCA_039029535.1. Classification (GTDB taxonomy): domain Bacteria; phylum Acidobacteriota; class JBCCFW01; order JBCCFW01; family JBCCFW01; genus JBCCFW01. Next base: position 14,498 of record JBCCFW010000045.1, on the reverse strand, counting down.
CCCTGAGACACGCCTCCCATGGCCGAGCAAGTCGGTGGCGTGAGATCGAGGCACGAGCCATCGGGGAAGCAGCACGCCTCGGGCGCCGGGCAACCGACCATCGCGCACTCGACTCCCTCACCCTGAGCCGTGCCGCCGAGCACGAAGGTGCAGACGTCCGTCAGTGCTTCGACGCAGGTCCCGTCCTCGAGACAGCACGCCTGCGGCTGCGGACAGGAAACCGTGGCGCACTCCAGCCCGGGCCCCTGCATCGACCCGTCCATGAGGGTGCAGTCGTCCACGAGGAGGTCCTGACACGTGCCGTCGTCGAAGCAGCAAGCTTCAGGCACCTGACAGTCGGTCAAGGTGCAGTTGGCAACCCCTTCCATCCGACCCCCCATCGCCGTGCAGTCGCTCGGCACGAGGTCGAGACAGCTCAGGTCGTCGAAGCAACACGCCTCGGGCACCTCGCAGGTGGTCGTCGCGCACTCGGTGCCGTCGCCCGCTCCGAAACCGTCCATCATCCGGCAGTCGACGTAGGGCAGGTCCAGGCAGCTCTCGTCCGCGAAACAGCAAGCCTGGGTCGGCTCCACCTGCACGAAGGTCAGGTCGTCGATGGCGATCTCGTCGGAGGAGGTGTTGGTGAGAAAGGCCGACGCGATGGCCGGACCGGTCACCGTGAGCTGCTGCAACGGTCCGACCATGCCGAAGGTCGAGACCGTGTCACTGTCGAGCTCGACGCCCATGGAGTCGTAAGCGGTGAGCGTGATGTCGTCGACGCGGTTCCAGTTCGTCGCCTTCAGGCTGACCATCGTGACCAGCGGGTCGAAGTTGATCTCGACGGGCAGCTCGGCCGGCCCGGGCAAGAACGCGACGATGTTGGGCGCACTGTGACCGGAGACGATGCCGAAGCAGGGCTGCTCGACGATCGCTCCAGGCAGGGACGGAGGGCTGACGAAGACGACCCCCTCCGCCTCCCACTGATTGCCGATGCGCTCGGCCGTGCCGATCACGCAGGAGGGAGCTGCGCGATCGTCGAAGTCGATGGTGACGACGCCGGCACGGACCGACGGGCCCGCGACGAACAGTGCGAGGGAGAGAGCGCCGATGCTGAGCTTCACGAGCGGAAGGTAGCTCGCCGCCCGCCCTCAGAGAAAGGGTTGCAACGCCGTCGCAAGGACGACGTCACGACCGCAACCGACTGACGAGGCTCGCTCAGGGACAGACCGGCAGGCTCGCGACGTCCACGACGGACCTGACGTCCGTCGTCCCCAGCGAGGAGCTGCCGAGCGATCCGCTGCCGCAAGTGTTCTCCGCCGCGACCAGGTAGTACCAAGAGTCAGAGCCGTCTCGACCGTCGGCCCAGGACAGCGTCGCGTCGGCGACGATGCGGCAGGCCGACGCGAGGCTCGCGTCGGAGCGCAGCTCGCCCAGCCGGCCGGAGACGATCGCGTGGCTCTCGATGCCCGCACCACCGAGCCAGGCGAGTCGCACTCGTCCGTCGGACGCGTCGATCTGGGCACGCAGGTCGCGCGACTCCTCCGGACGACCGAGCACGTCGGCGTTGAGGGGATCGCAGTCGAGGTCGTTGGGCGAGCCGTCGCCGTCGATGTCGAGGTCGCAGTCGTCACCCTCGCCGTCGCCGTCGAGGTCTTCCTGACCCGGATTGGACAGGGTCGGGCAGTTGTCGACGTTGGCGCAGGTGCCGTCGCCGTCACCATCGTCGAGGGCATCGAGCGGACAGGGGTCGCAGGCGTCACCGACCCGATCGCCGTCGAGGTCGACCTGGAAGGCGTTGGAAACGTCGGGGCAGTTGTCGATGTTGCCGCAGAAGCCGTCGGCGTCGATGTCGTTGTCGGCATCGGCCCGACAGGGATCGCAGGCATCGCCGAGCGAGTCGCGATCGAAGTCACCCTGCGACGCGTTGCTGTCGTCGGGGCAGTTGTCCACGTCGTCGCAGAGCCCGTCGCGGTCAGGATCGTTGCGCGAGTCGGTCAGGCAGGGATCGCAGGCATCGCCAACGCGGTCGCCGTCGCCATCGGCCTGGGCCGCGTTGGCCACGTCGGGGCAGTTGTCGATCTCGCCGCACACGAGGTCGCCGTCCACGTCGTTGTCGGCATCCAGCGGGCAGGCATCACAGGCGTTGCCGAGAAGGTCGCCGTCGTCATCGGCCTGGTCGACGTTGTCGACGGCCGGGCAGTTGTCGACGTCTCCACAGAGACCGTCGGCGTCCTCGTCGTCGTCGGGATCGAGCGGGCAGGCATCGCAAGCATTGCCGTTGCCATCGCCATCGTCGTCGGCCTGACCGCCGTTCACGACGTCGGGACAGTTGTCGTCGGGGTCGGCGATGCCGTCGCCATCGAGATCGAACAAGGTCGAGTTGACCACCCAGACCGCGACTTCCTCGCTGAAGCCACCTGGCTTCGGCCAGGCTTGGTCGCCATCTCCGACGGCCATGCCGATCTGCTGAACCCGCTCACCGCTGGCGCAGTCGACCCAGTGAAAGTCGTAGCGACCGGCGGCCATCCCCGAAATGCCCATGTTGCCGGTGAGATCCGGGGCGTAGGCGATGTAGCTGTCGGGAGGCAGCGCCATGACCCACTTCGTCCCGGAGAAGGCGAGATCGTCGCGGGGGTCGAGGTCGTACCAGTTCGTCGTCTCGAAGAACTCTTGCTGGGTTCGAAGCGCCTGGAGATCTTCGTCCGGCGTCGGATCGTTGAACATGTGGAACACCATCATGTGCAAGCCGGCCATGCCGGTCGCCCAGTTGGTGAACCGCATCTCCTGACCCATCTCCGACTGGAGCGGGAAGCCGTCGAACCACTCGGCGAAGTTGGCGCTGTAGCCGAAGGTCTGCGAGACCTGCTTGATGGCGACCATCTCCTGGTGGATCCAGTCAGGCCCCAGGGTCCGCGAGAGATCGATCATCTCGACCATCCAGTGCTTGATGACCGGAGACGAGGCGAAGTCGAACTGATTGAAGGGCGCGTTGTGAGCCCAGGGCCGATCCCAGTGATGGACCGCGATGACGTGGTCGTGATCGTCGTGGAACGCGATGCGTGCGGCCAGGTTCTCCATTCGAGCAACCGAGTAACGCTCGTTGTACTCCTCGGCCGTCGCCCAGATGAGGTTGCGATGATGCTCGAAGCGGTCGACGAGCTGCTGCACGAAGAGCTCTTGCGAAGGGGTGACCGCGTTGCCGGTGCCGTGGGGCGTCGAGCCATCGTCATAGAAGATCAAGTACATGACGATCTCGTTGTCGTCCATCAGGTCGAACCACTCCTCCCACTGGTCGACCACCGCCGGCTCGAGACCGTCGTCCGAGTCCCCTCCCAGGAACGGCTGATGCGTGTTGTCGCCGTCACCACCGTGGGAACGCACGGCCTGCAGGTACATGCCGTTGCCGCCGTGCTCGATCATCCGGTTGATGATGTCGACCTGATCCCCGTTGCGCGTGCGGTCGGGGTTCTGCGTCCCGCGGTAGAGGAAGTCCTCCGGGTCGCCGGGAGCACACACGTAGACGTGCCCGCCTTCGTGACGCATGAGCACGCCGGGACGGTCGGGGTCTTCGATGACCTGACCGACGTGGGGCTGGGCGAGCGCCGTGGAAGTGACGAGACCGACCGCCAGGAGAAGAAGGAGGGCGAAACGGCGGGAGGGAGAGGGCATGGGAGGGACGCCGGGCAGCCGCCGCCTCCGCACCCGTGCGGAGCGACCCGAGGCGGCCGCGAGACTTCAGGAAAATCGGATCTTCAGGAAAGATGCTTCAGAAAACGTGCGCTGGCAAGAGCGCCCCAGGGCCTCCCAGCGTCTTCGTGACCGGGATTGTCCCCGGCGGCGAGTCAAAAAGACCCATCCCTACGTCTTCTGGTCTCCTCCAGGGCCGCTCCCTCGGGTCTACGCCCCTCGCGCGAACTCCTTGGCCGCGTAGCTCAAGATGATGTCGGCGCCGGCCCGGCGGATGGAGATCAGGGTCTCCCGGAGCAACGCCCCGCCGTCCATCCAGCCCTTCTCGTCGACCGCCTTCACCATCGCGAGCTCCCCCGACACCTGGTAGGCGGCGACCGGCAGGTCGACGACCTCGCGGACGCGGTGGATGACGTCGAGGTACGGCAGGGCCGGCTTGACCATGACGATGTCGGCGCCCTCGGCCACGTCGAGCTCGACCTCCCGGAGCGCCTCGCGCGCGTTGGCAGGATCCATCTGGTACGTCTTCTTGTCACCGGCGCGGGGCGCCGAGTCCAGCGCCTCCCGGAACGGACCATAGAAGGCCGACGCGTACTTCGCCGAGTACGCGAGGATGCCCACCTCCTGGTGACCCGCCTCGTCGAGAGCTTCGCGAATGACACCGACGCGACCGTCCATCATGTCCGACGGCGCGACGAGGTCGGCGCCGGCTTCGGCCTGCGAGATGGCCATGGCCGCGAGGATCTCGAGGGTGGGGTCGTTGAGGATGCGGCCGTCCTCGACCAGCCCGTCGTGACCGTCGCTGGAGTAGGGGTCCATCGCGACGTCGGTGATGACGAGCAGCTCGGGCAAGGCGTCCTTCAAGCGAAGCACGGTCTGCTGGAGCAAGCCGTCCGCGTTGGTCGACTCGGTCGCGAGATGATCCTTCGCGCTGTCGGGCAAGGCCGGAAACAACGCCACCGCCGGGATGCCGAGCGCCAGCGCGTCCCGCGCCTCCTCCACGACGAGGTCGGCGCTCAAGCGATCGACGCCGGGCATGGACGTGATCGGCTCACGCTGACCGCTCCCCTCGATGACGAACATCGGAAGGATGAAGTGGGCCGGGGTCAGCTCGGTCTCACGCACCATCGCGCGCCAGCCCGCCGTGCGGCGGTTGCGGCGGGGTCGCTGTCGCAGGTCGGCCAGGATGCCGTCGTTTTCGCTCATGACTCCGGGTCCTCGGTGAGCCGCGCGAGCTCGGCTCGCAAGGGGTGGGCGTCCGTTTCGGAGAAGGCACAGAGCACGACGCGTCGCGGCAGCTCGTGGGTCGCGAGCCAGCTTGCCACCGTGCTCACGGCGATGCCGGCCGCCTCGCCCTTCGGGTAGCCGTAGACGCCCGTGCTGATCGAGGGGAAGGCGAGGCTCTCGCTGTCGTGCTCGGCGGCGAGCTCGAGGCAGCGCCGGTAACACGAGCGCAAGAGCTCCGGCTCGCCCTCACCACCACCCCGCCACACCGGGCCGACCGCGTGAAAGACGTGGGCCGCCGGGAGACCGTGCCCGGTCGTCGCCTTGGCCGAGCCGGTCGGGCAGCCCCGCAGCTCCCGACACTCCGCGAGCAAGCCGGGACCAGCGGCCCGGTGGATGGCGCCGTCGACACCCCCACCGCCGAGCAGCGACTCATTGGCCGCGTTCGCGATCGCGGCGACCTGCAGCCGGGTGATGTCTCCGACGACGACCTCGATCCGGTCGCTCACGCTGCTCATGCCGGCCTCTCCATGACCCATCGTCCCATTTCTCGGGTCGAAACACCACGGCACCACGAGCTCCCATCGCGGCGGGTGTCTTGATTTTTTCTGATGACAATCCGAACCTTTTTCTGAACGGCCGAGAAACAGGGGAGGAACGGGCCACGCACGCCGTGGTCCCAGGTCTCGCTCGGCCCAGCGCAGGACGACCAGCATGAGCCATCGTCTCCATCGCCTCACCGGGTTCGCGCTCGCGCTCCTCCTCGGAGCGTCCACCGCCGTCGCTCAGCCGCGGCCGGGTCAGCTCATCCAGGACCCCGACTACCCGCAACACTTCAAGCGCGTGGATGGCGGCTCGGTCTTCGTCGCTGGCCCCGGCGACCCGGAGGGCTTCCTCTTCCGTGGTGACCGCATGCCCGACGGCACGCGCGACGGCGATCAGCTCGACTTCATCAACTCGATGATCACTCACGGTGGCAACGGCTTCTACATCGAGGCCATCCGCAGCCAGGGCGATGGCGACGCGCTGCAGAACCCTTACGTCGACGGTGACACCGGCAGCGGCGTGCTCTCCGACGCCATCCTGGACCAGTGGGACACCTGGTTCACGCTGATGGACGAGAACGAGATCATCCCGTACCTGTTCTTCTTCGACGACGGCCCTTCTTCTTGGGGCAATCGCAACGGGGACGACGTCCCCGCTGGCGAGGAGGCCTACCTCCGCGCCATCGTCGATCGCTTCGAGCACCTCAACAACATCGTCTGGGTGCCGGTCGAAGAACCCGACACCTCCGGCTGGACCGGTCGTCGCATCGGCAACATGTCGGTCATCCTCGACGACGAAGATCAGTTCGACCACCCGGTGGTCGTCCATCACTTCCGCGGACGCGGCAGCGCACCGAGCTGCGACATCGGACTCTTCACGCCCCTGGAGCACGACCCCTCCATCGCCCAACACGCCCTCGCCCACGGCGACCGCTCCTGCGCCGGTGATCTCCACCCCGTCATGGTGGAGAACTTCTACTACGGCGTGGATCGTGGCTACGGCGTGGTCATGTCCGAGCTGGTCACCAGCAACTACCACCCCGGTTCCGAGCGCGGCCACGCCGGTCTCCCCAACGACATCTTCACCCTCATCAACTGGGCCATCGGGATGGCCGGCACGGGCCATCTTTCCCTGTGCGACATCTGCGGTCGCTCGATGACCGAGGCGTCCTACATCGCCGACGACCAGCTCGCCCTGATGCGCATCCAGCAGGACTTCATGGAAACCGCCGGCTTCCAGACGATGGTCCCCAGCGATCACCTCGCTCTCGACGCGACCGACTTCGTGCTGGCCGAGGAGGGGGTGACCTACATCGCCTACGCCGAAGACCTCATGCCCGGCGACCTCATGGGGCTGGCGGACTTGCCCGCGTCCACCTTCGACCTCCGGTGGTACGAGGCCGAGACCGGCAACGAGCTCTGGGAGCGCGGTCACGTCGTCCCCGGTGGTGACTGGTCGTTCGACGTGCCCGCGGGCATGAACGCGCCGCTGGCGGTGTGGCTGAGCATGGCTCCGGACATCGACGCCGACGGTCTCCCCGACATCGACGACAACTGCCCGTCCGACCCCAACCCCGACCAGGAAGATCGGGACGCCGACGGCTTCGGCGACCCTTGCGACCCCTGCCCCGACGACTCCGCCAACGACGCGGAAGGCGACGGCTGGTGCGCCGACGAGGACAACTGCCCCCTCGACGCGAACGCCGATCAGTCCGACCTCGACGGCGATGGCGCCGGCAACCCCTGCGATCCCTGCCCACGCGACGCCCTCGACGACGGTGACGCCGACGGCTTCTGCGCCAACTTCGACAACTGTCCCGAGATCGCCAACCCGCTGCAGGTCGACCTCGACGGCGACCTCACCGGCGACGCCTGCGACCCTTGCCCGCTCGACGCCCTCGATGACGCCGACGGTGACGGTGCCTGTGCCGACGTCGACAACTGCCCCGAGCTGTTCAACGACGATCAGGCCGACCTCGACGGCGACGGGGTGGGCGACCCCTGCGACCTCGATCGCGATGGCGACGGCAGCGAGAACGCCGGTGACTGCGCACCCGACGATCCCGGCGACGGTCAGGTCGCCGGAGCAATCACCGATCTCCGCGTGATCCTCGCCGGCGACCGGCTCGCGCTGCGCTGGACGCGTCCTCCCTTCCTCGCGTTCGCCGAGGACACGCACGAGATCGTCCAGGGCTCGCTCACCGCGCTGCGCTCGACGGGCAGCTTCGACGATGCCTGTCAGGTCACGTCGGGACACGAGCCAGTCCACGTCACGACCGACATCCCCGCGGAGAGTCGTTACTTGCTCGTCCGCGGACGCAACGACTGCGGCGCCGGCGCGCTGCTGACGACGGTGCCGCGGGCCGCGCTCGAAGGCGTCGACTTGCCGAACTGTCCCTAGCCCGGGACCTGCGGAGCCGGACAGGGTCGAGGGGTAGCGCCCACCGCCGTGCTCATGGAAGCATCCGGGGTGGCAGCCGCGTCCAATCGTGTTGGCTCGGCTCGGTCTTCGTCCGCTCCTCTCGGAGATGATCGATGTCATTCCTCGCCCGCACCGTCGCCCTGCTCGCACTCGCCGGCCTCTTCGGAACGTCAGTCCCGGCCTCGGCACGACCCTGCGTGCCGGTGGGCTCTGAGGTCGATCAGAGCTTCCTGCCAGCATCGACGATCGGCAACTCAACCGGCGGCTTCGCCGGCCTGCTGATCTACGGGCAGACGTTCACTCCCGGAGCTGACGGGCTCCTGCTCTCGGTGTCGCTGACGCTCAGGAGCTTCGGTCCAGCCAACACCTCCAGCAACCTGCAGGTGGACATCCGCACCGCACCGGGCGGCCTCCCCGGCACCGATCCTGGTGACGTGCTCGCAACCACCTTCGTGACCCCGGGCATGGTCACTCCCGGCTTCCAGGACATCCTCGTCACCATCGACTTCAGTGATCAAGACGTCGTGGTCACGACGGGCGAACAGCTCGCCATCGTGTTGACTCCGGTCGACCTGGGATCGCGCTACGACATGCCGGGTGCCGTCGACTACCCGGGTGGGGCTGTCTACACCTGGCTCGATGGCGATCCGCCCACGCCGCCGATCCCCGCCCACGACCTGCTCTTCGAGACGGTCGTCGGCCCTTGCGCTGCGCCGATCCCCGCCCTGTCCGAGTGGGCCCTCATCGGCCTGGCCGTGGTGCTCGGCATGACGGGGATGGTGCTCCTCAGACGTCAGGCCTGAGCCCGGAGCGCTGGAGGAGCGAGAGGGAGGCCCGCGGCCGGCCAGCCCGACCGCTCACGCGTCACGGATCGCAGGCCGTCACGGGAAGCACGCGCGGCCCGTAGCTGAAGTCGGCGATGGGACCGACGCCACAGGCGTTGTCGAGCCGCACGAGGTAGTACCAGCCGTCGCCCGCCATGAGATCCGTGGCGACGTCGGGGTGCGTCAGGTCGAGCAGGTCGTCGACGCGACACTCCGCCCGCGCCAGCCCCAGGTCGTCTCGCAGCTCGGACAGTCGACCCGAGTGCACGTCGTGCCCGGTGCCCGGACCGAACGGACCCGTCTCGTCGGTCCAGCTCAGCACCGACGCCCGCGTGTCCGGATCCCAGCCGACACGGAGGTCGAGGACGGTGGTGGGCGGCGCCCAAATCGTGCCGTCGGTGACGAGACAGTCGTCGACGCAGTCGAGGTGCGTGTCGCCGTCGGCGTCGACGTCCGCACACTCCGAGTCGTCGCAGTCCACGTCACCGTCGGCGTCGTCGTCGACGCCGTTCACGCAGTCTTCCGGGCAGGCCGGATCGTCGCTGCAGTCGGGATCGTCACAGTCGGTGAGCCCGTCGCGGTCGTTGTCGACGCCGTCGTCACAGATCTCGATGCAGGTGCAGTCGGCGTCGTCGCAGTCGACGTCACCATCGCCGTCGTCGTCCACCCCGTTGTCGCACTCCTCCTGGCAACCGCAGGTCGGACAGTCGACGAAGGCCTCGACGCGCACGTCGTCGATGCGCCAGCCGTCGTGAGTGATGTTGCCGTTGGACCGGAAGCGGAAGCGGAAGCGCAGGTCGGAGAGGCCGACGAAGGGCGTGAGGTCGACGTGCTCGGTCTCGTAGAAGTCGAGACGTCCGTCGTAGACCGGCCAGTCCTCCGGCTGCACGCCGTCACCGGTGCCGACGTCACTGACCTCACCGGCCACGGGATCCCAGTTGAGACCACCGTCGGTGGAGACCTCGACGAAGCCACCGTCCCGCTCGTTGTCGATGAGGAAGCGCTGCTCGAAGACGAGCCAGGCGTGACCCATCCCGCTGAGGTCGAGCACGACGTCGGCCTCGGCCGTGTCGTCGTCGCCATTGCCGTGATTGCGGTTCGGGCTGTCGGAGAGCACCTCGCCCGAGCGACCGGCGCCCGCCGCCTCGGTGCCCCAGCCATCGATGTTCCAACTGCCGGTGCCCGTTTCGAAGTCGTCTTCGAAGAGCACGACCGGCTGTCCGATGGTCAGGCCGACCCGCTGTGGGGGGTACGCCCCGCGATCGTCGACGAAGGTGACCGAGAGGTCGAGCCGCTGACCGGGCACCACGCCCGAAGGGATGCGAACGAGGAATGGATCCAGGCTGTTCGACCAGGTCGCCTGGGCTTCCAGCTCGCCGTAGCTGCTCGTGCCGTCCTCGACGATGGCCGAGCAGTCGTCGGAGACGAGCTGCGCTTCGAGCAGGCCCCAGGTCGGAACCAGGCCGCGGTTGCGCGCGGTGAGGAACAGCCGCACCGTCTCGCCCGGCTCCGCACGGCCGTCACTGTCGCCACCGGCCGTGTCGTCGACGGCGAGCGTGAGCACGCGGGGGTTCGGTCCGCTCGCCCAGGCCAGCCAGCGATTGGCGGGCTCGAGCTCTTCGGCGATGGGCAGGATGCGAGCCGTCGCCGGCCAGAACCCGTCGCCGGAGTCGCCACACTCGTGGGTCATCCCGTAGACGACCGGCTTCTCGGTGGTCTCACCATGCATGTAGTCGTCGTGCGTTCCGTTGGCGAGATAGCCGATGGTCTCGCCGGGAGTGCCGACCGAGTACGCATTGCCCCGCGTGACGCCGCGACCGATGTCGCGGTAGTCCTCGGCTTCAGGGCAGGGCTCGTCGACGTGCTCCCACGGGAAGATGAGATCGTCACCGTAGGTGTGGGTGTTCATCGCGATCTTCGGCTCGTGCTCGATGCAGAAGTCGCGCAGAGCCTGGGTCTCGGGCTCGGAGAACGGAGCCTCTCCGCGATACACGTCCGACCGCGTGTTGCCCGACGAGCCCGTGTCGTCGAGACCCCACTCGTAGGAGAAGTTGCGGTTGAGATCGACGCCGAAGCGACCGTCTCCGTTGTCTCGACGGTTCTTGCGCCACAGCCCACCACCGGCCGGCGTGCTGGTCTGGTTGTAGTTGTAACCGTCAGGGTTGAGCACTGGAATGATCCAGAGCTCACGATGGTCGAGGAGGTAGGTCGCCTCGGCGTCCGTGCCGTAGCCACGAACCAGACGATCGACGAAGTAGAACAGGCTCATCATCCCGGCGGGCTCGCGGGCGTGCATGAGCGACATGTAGAGGATCGCGGGCTCGTCCTCGTCGAGGGCCGCGCGGGCCGAGACCTTCCAGATCCAGATCGGCCGCCCCTGCTCCGTGTCGGCCATCGACTCCTTCGGCTCGACCAGCTCCGGGAACTCCGCCTGGAGCGCGTCCATCTCGCCGATGATCTCTTCGAGCGTGAAGTACCCGCCCATCGAGCCCCGCGCCAGCACCTCACCGCCCGCCCGTCGCTCGCCGTCCCAGCGCGTGAGCCGAGCCTGGTAGTGCGCCACGAGGTCCTCGTGGATCACCTCGTAGTGGAGTCCGGCCTCGACGAGCTCGGGAAGGACGGACTCGGGGAGGACGAGGTCGGCGTGCAGGTGTCCGTGAGCGTCGTGGTGGTGGTGCAGGTGACCCGAATGGCCGAGACGGAGCAGCCGCCGCACGGCGTCCTCGTCGGGACAATGCACGGAGAGCTGGAGATGGCGCTCCGCCAGGGCAGGCGTCGCGAGCGTCAGGCTGGCGAACGCGGTGAAGACGAGCACGGCCATCGATCGAGGAGACGTCATGGGGCCTCTCGGGTCAGGGGGCAGCGGCGATCGGTGGAGGAAAGGTAGCCCGTCCGCCCCGCTCAGTCTCTCATCACGACCCTGGAGCCCGACCCGCTTCGCACCGAGAGGAGCGTGCGAGACCGTGAAATTTCGTACCGATCACGTCCGAATCGGCCTTTTTCTTGAGTCGAAGTGACTCACCACGAGGCCCCTGCCTGTTCAACTGGCGTGGGCCCGCGTAATGTCAGGAAATTCCCGCCCTCCCGCGATGCTGACATGCCTGTCAGCACCACTCCCCGAAGACCGCCGTGTTGAGACGTCCCTCTCTCCGTCCCCTCTTCCTCTCCCCTTGCGCGCTGCTTCTCCTGCTGGCCACGCCGGCGGGGGCCATGCCTCTTCCCGGTCAGGTCATCGCCGACCCGGATCGGCCGCACCGCATCATCCGCGAAGGAGGCGAGCCCGTCTTCCTGGCGGGTCCCGGTGACCCGGAAGGCTTCCTCTACCGCGGCACCGAGCTCGCCGATCGCACGCGTGACGGCGACCAGCTCGATCTCCTCCAGCGGATGATCGACTTCGGTGGCAACGCGCTCTACCTCCAGGCCGTGCGGGCCTACGGCGGCGACGGCGACGGCTCGCACCAGCCCTTCCTCGACGGCGACCGGGACCTCGGGCTCGACCCGACGATCCTCGACCAGTGGGCGACCTGGTTCACGCTGATGGATGACAACGACATCGTCGTCTACTTCTTCTTCCTCGACGACGGCACGCGCCCCTGGGGCAACACCGGCGACGACGTGCCGGCCCAGGAAGAAGAGTTCTTCCGGGACATGACCAACCGCTTCAAGTCCTTCCGCAACATCATCTGGGTCGTCGCCGAGGAGTCGGAGCTGGTCTGGACGGCGGGTCGTCAGGCCAACCAGGCCGCCGTGATCGCTGCAGCCGACGAGCACGACCACCTGGTCTCCTTGCATCACTTCCAGGGACGTGGTGAAGCACCGACCTGCGACGGTCTCTACTCGGACGTCAGCGCGAACTGGGTCACCCACCACGCGCTCGGCCTGCACGACGGCACGCCCTGCTGGGAGTCGCCGCACGATCACGTCGCGACCAACTTCTTCCTCGGCAAGGACCGCGGCTACTCGATCGCCCTCGCCGAGCTCTGGCAGAACCCCTGGGGCATCGACCACGCCGGTCTTCCCCTCGATCGCTTCATGCACGTGAACTGGGGCACGGGCATGGGCGGCGCGGGTTACCTCGCGCTCTGCGACGTCTGCAACAACCCGGGAGCCGAGCCCGACTTCATGCCCGACGAGCTGCTCCGTCTGTTCCGCGTGCAGCAGCGCAGGATGGAGTCCATCCCCTTCCACCTCCTCGAGCCGGCCGACGGCCTGGGCGCGATGGACACGCTCCACGTGCTGCACGCCGACGGCGTCGGCCACCTGGCCTACGGCGAAGAGCTCGACCCCGGAGCTCGCTTCGCTCTCACGGGTCTCATCCCCGGCACCTACGACCTCTCGTGGCACGACTGCTTCACCGGCGACGAGCTCATCGAGCCCAGCGTCGGCATCACCGGCAGCACGGGGACCTTCGACCTGCCCGCCGGCTTCGGCACCGACTTCGCGGGCAACGGCGCGTCGGTCACCTTGTGGATCGGCCCCACCGTCGAGCTGGACATGGACGACGACGGGATCCTCGACGACGACGACAACTGCCCGACGGTCTCCAACGCGAGCCAGCTCGATCTCGATCGCGACGGCATGGGCGACGCCTGCGACCCTTGCCCCTTCGATGCCGAGAACGACGCCGATGGCGACGGCGTCTGCCGACCCGACGACAACTGCCCGACGATGCCCAACCCCATGCAGCTCGACGACGACATGGACGGCACCGGCAACCCGTGCGACGACTGTCCGCTCGATCCCGACGACGACGCGGATCGCGACGGTCTCTGCGCCGACGTCGACAACTGTCCCGACTTCCCCAACGTCGACCAGGCCGACCTGGACGGTGACGGCATCGGCAACCGCTGCGACGACGACCTCGACGGCGACGCCACTCCCAACGCCGAGGATTGCGCGCCGGCGAACCGCGGCGACGGCAAGCCGTCCAGCCCGGTTCAGGGACTCCGCGTGAGCCGGGACGATCCGGCGAGCGAGCTGGGCCTGACCTGGATGCGACCGCTCGAGAGCCTCGAGTTCCCCGACGAGGACAGTCACGTCGTCTTCCGTGGCGACCTGACCGACCTGCGCTTCTCCGGTGACTTCGCGGCCGCCTGTCGTCAGGAGGCCACCTACGACGAGAGCTGGGTGGAGCCGCTCGACGGCAGCTCGTCCTGGTATCTCATCGCGGGTCGCAACGACTGCGGGCTCGGCGAGCTGCTCCCGGTCGGCACCGGACGCATCGAGCTCGACGGCAGCCAGCCGCTCTGCCCCTGAGCCCTCGTCCAAGCCCGCAAGTCACCGCTGAGGCATGATGCCGGTGTCGGCCCTTCGCGTCGACACGAGACCTCTCATGCCCCGTCGCCGTCGCATCCCTCTCTGGCCGTTCGTGATCGTCCTCGTCCTGGCGGTCTTCGCCTGGCTGGACTACCGGCGGGCGGCCGATGGTGAGCTGCCGACCTCCGTGCAGCTCTCCGACGAGGGACGCGCCGCCGGTCGCCTTTCCCAGGAATTGCTGGCGCAGGGCAAGCGCAAGGAGGCCGAAGCGTTGCTCCGCGAGCGCATCGCGCTCGAGCCCGAGGCGCCGCTGCTCCACTACGCCCTCGGCGTCGCGCACGTGACGGCGGAGAGCTGGACCGACGCAGCGGAGGCCTTCCGCATCGAGGTCGGCCGGAGCCCGCAACACGTGGGCACGCGGCGAGGTCTCGCGACGGCGCTCGGTCATCTCTCGCAGCACGCCGAGGCGGCCGAGCACTGGCAGGCCCTCCTCGAGATCGCTCCGGGCGATCCGGAGGCCGAGCTGGAGCTGGGCACGCACCTGCGCGAGCTGGGTCGTGG
>JBCCFW010000044.1:0-45536 GCA_039029535.1 Acidobacteriota bacterium | reverse complement strand
GTGGTTGTCCTGGGTGAAGCCGTCCATCTCGGCGAGGAACTGACTGACCAGCTTCGCGCTGGTGGAGTCGCGGGTGGACTGACGTCGCGCCCCCAGGGCCTCGACCTCGTCGAAGAAGAGGACCGACGGGGTCTCCTGGCGCGCGGTCTCGAAGAGAGCGTGCAGCTTCCGCTCGGACTCCCCGATGTACATGTCGAGGATGTCGGAGATGGCGACGCTCAGGAAACGCGCCGAGCACTCCCCCGCCGTCGCCCGGGCCAGCAGGGTCTTGCCACAACCGGGCGGTCCGTACATCAGGATGCCGCCGCCGACGCGCTTGCGGAAGCGGGCGAAGATCGAGGGCTTCTGGAAGGGAAGGAGGATCTTCTTCCGGACTTGCTTCTTGACCTGCTCGAGCCCGCCGATGTCGTCGAAGGTCACCGGCTGGTGCTGAGGTCGCAGCAAGGTGTCGAGGCTGTCGTCGACGTGCTCGGGCCCGCTGCTGACCAGGCGCAGCGGACCCCGCTGCTCGGACTCCGTTCCCTCCTCCTCGGCCGCCCCGGAGCGCGAGAGCTCGGCGGCCAGCACGCCGTCCTCGACGCTCGGGTCGTCGGCCACGGCCGCCGCGTGCTCCCTCAGCGCCTCGGCGCCACGCCCGAGGGCGTGCAGGGCCCGCGCCTTCTCGACCCGGGTGGCGGGGTCGTCGCCGTCGAGGTAGCTCAGCGCGTCGTCGGCGCGGTCGGCGCGCCTCAGGATCGTGCCGGCAGTGAGGCGGTCGGCGGCTGTCGTGACGGTCGACGGATCCACGCTGGCGAGGAGCTCGGCGGCCGCGTCGACCTCGTCCAGCTCAAGCCGCGCACGCACGACGACGAAACGCAGCTGGAGGTTGTCCGGGCTCGCCTCCAGCGCCGTCTCCAGGGAATCGAGGGTGTCTCGGTCCACGGCGGTCTCCACGGTCAAGCCCGCTTCATTCGCCAGTGTTCGTAGCGAGTGGCCGGAAATGCTAGACGAGAAGGGAGATCGTAGCCGTGAGGGCCGGAGTCGTACTGGCTCGTACGGCGAGGACCCGAGGGGCGAGAACTCCTTTCGCAGTCAGCAGATCCGGTCACGCAGTAGAAGACTGGCGAATGAAGCGGGCAGGTCATCATGCCTGGGCGTCGGGAGAACCGCGAGGCCGTCTCGACCATGCTCGGCAGGGTGTTCGGAAGCCGCGCCAACGCGTCCGCAGCGGCCGTTCTCGCTGGTGTATCCTGCCGCGCCCTCCGGAGCGTGAACGTGGAGACGCCGTCACCTCTCAGCACGCCCGGCGGACCCCAGGTCTCACCATGCAGTTCTTCGTGTTTCCACCCTTCCTGGGCGCGATCGTCGGGCTCCTCCTTCTCGGGCTGGCCTTCGGGATCTGGTACGCCCTCGCCCGTCGCCGCGACGTCCTCCGCGAGATCGCCGACGCCGAGAATCGTCAGATCGCCGAGCTCGTCGAGAACCTCGAGGAGGCCACCCACGCCCTCGCGCCGGCCTCCACCGCCCGCGACGACGACGCCTTCCGTGACGACCTCGCCGAGACCCAGCGTCAGCTCACGCGTCTCGAGCGCGAGGTGGTCGGCCGCGACGCGAGCCTGAACCTGGCCGACCTCGAGATCGACCGGCTCCGCGCCCAGCTCGAAGCCAAGGACCGCGACATCGCCCGGCACGAGCAGGACCTCGCCGAGATGGACGCTGCCCTGCGCGAGCGCGAGGAAGAGCTGGCCGGCATCGAGGACGCCATCGCCTCGAAGGACTCGCTGCTCCGCGAGCAGGAGACCGCGGTCACCGAGGCCACGACGGACCGCGGCAGCCGAACGAGCGAGCTTCAGACCGCCCGTGACGACCTTCGAGCGGCCCGGGCCCGCCTCAATGACCTCGACGACCGCTGTGCCCACCTCGTCGCCCAGGTCGAGGCCATCAGCCCGGAAGAAGAAGGTCTCCAGGAAGCCCGCAAGGAGGGCATGGACCGACTGAGCGACCAGGCCCGCGACCGACTCGGAGCCTGGACTGCCAAGGCCGACGAGGAAGCGACCAAGCTCACGGAGCTGCGCACCGCCAGGGCGCGGGCCAACGAGGAGCTCGGCGCTCTCCAGGCCGAGATGGCCAACCTCCAGGACGAGGTCGCCAACCTCGACCAGGGACAGGCCGGTCTCTCCGACCTCGTTCCGCGGCTCGAGGCCGAGGTCCGCGCCAAGCAAGAAGAGCGCGACCGTCTCCAGGCCGAGGCCGACCAGGCTCAGGAAGCAGCAGCGGCCCAGGAAGCCGAGCTCAACGAGATCCGACGTCAGATCGGCGAGCTCCAGGCCAGCCTGGCCCGCGCCGAGGAGGAGCGTCGCAGCGCCGACGCCGAGAACGAGGACCTCGAGCGCATGGTCGCCGAGCTCGAGAAGGAGCTCAACGCCAAGGACGCTCGGCTCGAGGAGCAGCGCCAGCGGCGGGACGCCCTCGCGGCCGAGCTCGAGACTCAGGGCTCGGATCGCACCCGCATCCAGGAGGCCCTCGGTCGACTCGACGACCGTCTCGCCACCCTCAAGGAGCTCATCGCCAAGGCCGAGGCCGAGCTGGCCGAAGCCCGCGCGCTCCGCACCGAGCGTGAGACCGAGCACTCGGGCATCGCCGGCGAGCACGCCGAGCTCGAGGAACGTCTCGCCCGCGCCCGCCAAGAGATCGCCTGATCCGCCCCGCGCCCGGAGAGCACTGCGATGTCCAAGTTGGTCCTCATCCTCGCCGGAATCGTCGGCTTCCTCGGTGCCCTCGGGAGCACCTGGGTCAGCCACGGCGACCTCTTCTCACGCATGGGCAACCAGGTCGAGAACGGGGTCGACGAAGCCACCAAGCGCCTCGATCCGGGCAACGCCCCGCTCGAAGCCGAGGTCGAGCGTCACTGGATCCGGGTCAAGGGCAAGGTCCATGACCGAGACACCGCCGACGGCATCGGTCGTGACCTCGCCAAGATCTCCGGGGTCTACGGGGTCATCAACGAAGTCGAGAGCCTCGACGTCGAGAACCTCCAGGCTCTCCAGACCCTGCTCGACTCCGCCCCCCTCAACCTCGACGTCGACCACGAGCTCGAACGCCCCGGTCGCATCGTGCTGAAGGGCCGCGTGTCCAACCCGGACCTGAAGGACCGCATCTCGTCGGCCTTCGGCTCGGTCCGCGGCGTCCAGGACGTCCGCTGGCAGGAGGACGTCGGCAAGGTGCTCGAGCGTCGCGTCCGCGACGACCTGCGCAACATCTACTTCGACTTCAACAAGGCCGTCATCCGCGACGACAGCTACCCCGCCATCAACCGCGTGGCCGAGGTCGTCAACGAGTACCCGGACTTGCGGCTGCGCATCGAGGGCCACACCGACTCGATCGGCGGCGAGGCTTACAACCTCGACCTCTCGACCCGTCGCAGCCTCGCCGTCCGCGAGGCCCTCATCGCCGCCGGCGTCGCCGGGGACCGCCTCGAGCACGTGGGCTACGGCGAGTCCCGCCCCGTCGCCAACAACGCCAACCCCGAGGGGCGGGCCGAGAACCGTCGCATCGAGCTGGTCGTGCTCGGTGACGTCCAGGGCGAGTGAGTCATGAGCATTTTCGATCACAGCCTCGGGATCTTCCTGTTCTTCCTGGCGGTCTTCCTCATCGCCTTTCTCCTCGGCTGGTGGCTGCTCAACCTCTTCACCCGTGGCAACCTCGAGACCGAGGCGCGCGAGTTCGTCGACAAGCGGATGGCCGAGCATCCTCGGATGCGCGCGCTGACTCAGCGCGTGGAGGAGTCCCGCAACGCGCTGGTCAAGCGCGAGGAGACCACCGACCAGCTCCGGCGTGAGCTGCTCGGCCGCTCCGACTCGGTGGTGGGTGCCGAGCGTCGTCTCTCCGACCTCGACACCAAGGTGAAGGTCAAGCAGTCCGAGCTCAGCGACCTCAAGCCCCTCCTCCAGGAGAAGAGCGAGCTGGCCACCGACTTGGCCGGCAAGGTCGCCAGCCTCCAGCCCGCGCTCGCCCGCAAGGAAGAGCAGCTCGCCCTCGCCCGTCGTCGCCTGCCCGAGCTGGACGGCAAGATCGCCTCGCTCGAACGCAGCGTTGCCGGCGCAGAGAAGGCGATGGCCTCGGCCGGCACCGAGATGGGCGACCTCGACAGCGAGCTCGCCCGCGTGAAGGGCGAGACCGATCACGCCAACGAGGCGGCCCAGCTCCTGGAGAACCTCCTCGGTCAAGTCGATCGCGCCTCGCAGGCGGCCGACAACATCGAGCACGAGGGCGTCGAGGCGGCTTCGCTTCAGCGCGTGCGTGACCGTCAGGCTCAGAACCTCGAAGGCATGCGCAACCAGCGACCGTCGCGTCAGGCCGAGCACGACGACCTCGCCCGCCGCAAGCAAGAGGCCGAGGAGAAGCTGGCCGCGCTCTCGGGGCTCATCCCCGAGCTGTCGCGACGGCTGGGTCAGTCGCGCGAGGCACTGGCCCGGCACGAGGCTCAGCTCGACGGCTCACGGCCCGAGCCGGCTCGGCTCGAGGCAGCGGTGCGTGGTGAGCAGGACGCCCTCCGTCGTGCCGGCGAGCGGGCGTCGTCCCACGCACGACGTCGTGAGGACCTCCCGAAGCTCGTGGCCGAGCGCACCGACGAGGTCGCCGCGCTCCGCGACGAGCTGGCCGAGCTCGAGCGCAAGGTCGGCGGGCTCCGGGGCCAGGTGTCGTCGGTCGACGAGATCCGCACCGAGCGCGAGCGCGACCTCCGCGAGCTCGAGCGCAAGCTCGCCCAGCTCGAGGCGGCGGTGGCCGACGAGCGCACGCGCACCGAGCGGCTGATGCAAGAGACCGAGAACCTCAAGCAGACCAACAAGCGCGTCCGCACCAAGCTCGGGATCGTCGCCGACACGCTCCGCACCTAGCCCGGACCCAGCTTCCGACTCTCGAAAGCGACCCCGCCATCAGGCGCGGGTCGCTTTCGTGTCTCGGCGCCCTTGGGTGGGCGTATCATCGCCTCGATGACGCCCCAAGGTTGGGTGGCGCTGGTCATCCTCGTCGCGGCAGTGGTGCTACTCGTCAAGAAGTGGCTGCCACTGGAACTGACCGCCCTCTCGATCCCGGTCGTCCTCTACCTGAGCGGCCTGCTCACCGAGTCCGCCGACTGCTTCTCGGGTTTCTCGAACCCGGCGGTGCTCGCCCTCGGCGCGGTCTTCGTCATCGGCGCCGGGCTCCGCGAAGCCGGCGTCACCAGCGTCGCGGCCGCCGGCCTGGAGCGTGTCGCCAAGGGTGACGAGACCCGACTGCTGCTCGCGACCATGTCGATGGCCGCCATGGTCTCGGCTTTCTTGAGCAACGCAGCCACCACCGCGGTCATGACGCCGGCGGTCGTCGCGCTGAGCCGTCGGACCTCCATCCCTCCGTCGCGCCTGCTCATCCCGCTCGCCTTCGCCACCGTCCTCGGCGGCAACCTCACCCAGGTCAGCACGGCCTCCAACGTGTTCCTCGGCGACTGGTCCCGCGATCAGGGCCTCACCTCGGTCGCCTTCTTCGACTTCGCCAAGGCGGGGCTGCCCATCACCGTGGCCGGCATCCTGTTCATGGTCCTGGTCGGCCGACGCTTCCTCCCCACCCGCAGCCCGGACGACCGTCTCCGTCAGGTCCGTCTCCCCGAGCACGTCGCCCGCAGCTACGACATCCCCGACACGCTCTTCCGGATGCGCATCGTCCAGCACTCCCGGGTCCGGGGGCGCACGGTGGCCGAGACGGGGCTGCGCGCCCGCTACGGTCTCGACCTGCTCGCGGTCATGCGTCGTCGCAAGGTCGGACACGAGGTGCTCGAAGCCACGCCCGACCTGGTGCTCGCCTCGGGTGACGAGCTCTACGTCGAGGGCTCGGACGAGAAGGCCTGGGAGTTCGCCGAGGAGGAGATCGTCCAGTTTGGCCTCGCCGGTCCCGACGAGGTGAGCCACCTCGCCGGCCGCGGCATCGTGCTGGGCGAGGTGGCGCTGCCGCCACGGTCACGAGTGGCCGGTCAGTCGGTGCGTCAGCTCGACTTCCGGGCACGCAACGGTCTCACCGTGCTCGCTCTCTGGCGCAACGGCGAGATCGTCCGCGAGGCCTTCGCCGACACGCCGCTGGAGGTCGGTGACGCCTTGCTCGTGTCGGGTCCGGCCGAGAAGCTCCAGGGGCTCGCGGGCGACCCGGACTACATGGTCCTCTCCGACTCCCCGCCCCGAGAGGACCTGAGCCGCGCGCCCCGCGCGGTGGCCTGCCTAGCCCTGGCGGTGCTGCCCCCGGTGCTCTGGGGGACGCCGCTGGCCTTCTCGGCCCTCGCCGCGTCGCTGCTCATGATCGGAACGGGCTGTCTCTCGCTGGCCCAGGCCTATCGCGCCATCGACTGGACGGTGTTGTTCCTGCTGATCGGGACCATCCCGCTCGGCCTGGCCCTCGAGCAACACGGCGTGGCCAAGACGGTCGCAGAAGGCCTGCTCGAGATGACCGGCCCGCTCGGCCCCATGGCCTTGATGGCGAGCCTGTTCGTCCTCGCGGCAGGGGCCGCCATCACCATGTCCAACGCGGCGGCCGCCTCGCTCATCGCGCCCATCGCGCTGGTCGCCGCCCGTCAGGCCAACCTCCCGGAGGGGCCCGTCCTCCTCGCGGTCGCCCACGGCTGCTCCTGCGCCTACGTGCTGCCCTACCACCAGTGGAATCTCATCGTGATGGGCCCGGGCGACTACCAGCCCAACGACTTCCTGCGCGTGGGCATCCCCCACAGCATCGTGGTGACCGTCGCCGCCCTCGCCGCCCTCTACTTCATGACGCGGTGAGCGCGCCGGGCCCTTGGCCGAGCGACCACCTGCCCCGTCCGGCTCGCGTCCTCGACGAGCTCGCCACGACCCACGGACCGGAGCTCCGACATCGCCTGACCCAGCTCGGTCGTCCCACTCCCTCCGCCGCGACGCTCGTCGGCTTCCACCTTCCCCTCGCCGCCTGGCTGGCCGACCAGACCGTCGTCGCGACGACACCGCCGGTGGTCGGGCTGAGCGGCCCGCCCGGTGCGGGCAAGACCACGCTGGCAGCCGGGCTCGTCGAGCTGCTCGCGCTCGCCTTCGACCTCCGCTTGGTGACGCTCTCCCTCGACGACCTCTACCTCACCCGCACCGAGCGACGGCACCTGGCCCGGGATCGCCATCCGCTGTGGGCCACGCGCGGTGTCCCCGGGACCCACGACCTCGCGCTCGGTCACGCGGTGCTCGACGACCTGCTGGCCGCAGGCCCGGACACGCGCACGGTCCTGCCGGTCTTCGACAAGGGACGTGACGACCGTCTCCCGGAGAGCAAGTGGCCCCGCTTCCCCGGGCGCCCCGACCTCGTGCTGCTGGAGGGCTGGTGCCTGGGGGCCGAGCCCGAGCCGGCCGAGCTGCTGAGCAGGCCCGTCAACCAGCTCGAGCGCGAGGAGGATCCCGACGCCTCCTGGCGACGGGGCGTGCAGGCCGCCGTGGCGGGAGCTCATGCCGAGCTGGGTGCCCGGGCTTCCCCTCTCGTCGCCCTCCTGGCCCCCTCTTTCGAACAGGTCGTCGCGTGGCGTCTCGAACAGGAAACAGCGCTCCGTCGGCGGACCGAGGCGGCCCCCGAGGCCTTCGACGAGGCAGGCGTGCGACGTCTCCTCGCGGGCTTCGAGCGGATCCTCCGTTCCCTCGCGACGACCCTCCCCGAGCGTGCGGACGTGGTGGTCACGCTCGGTCCCCGGCGCGAGATCCAGGGAGTCGCGCTGCGGGGCTGAGACCGGCCATCGAGCGACGGGCCCAAAGCGGCTCGAAACCGCTTGGAACGGGCGATAGAATCCCTTGCTCACCTCCGAAGATGCTGCACCCGGACGTCTCAGCCCACCTGGGAGTCGCTGAATTTTTGCCCCTCCCGGGACGTCCAAGACCCCGAAGAGAGCCCACCCTCCCTCGCGGAGTCATCGCCATGAAGAGTCACGAAAATCGCCACGGTCGTCTCGCCCCCCTCGCGGTCCTGCTCGGGCTGATGCTCGCGACCGCGCTCCCCGCTGCCGCCAACAGCGACCTCAAGTTCTGCTTGATGGATTACAAGCGGCTCAACAGCGAGGGAGACAAGGACGGCGCCCTCGACGCCCTGCGTGGTTGCGCCAAGGACCACGAAGGCACCTACATGGTGCACAAGCTGCTCGGCACGAAGCTCGCCGAGCTGGCCGAGGGCGGTCGCGACGAGCTCCGCCCCGAGGCCATCACTCAGTGGAGCAAGGCCTCCGAGCTGAGCTCCGAGAAGTTCGGCGCCCTCCATCTCCGTCTCGGCAACCTCCACCTGGCATCGGGTCAGGAGGCGGAAGGCCTGGCCGCGCTCACCAAGGCGCTCGACTACGTCGGCTTCTCCGAGAAGCGCGACGTCGAGAACCAGCTCTGGGAGCTCTACCGAAAGTTCAACGACGACGAGAACGCGCTGAAGCTCTGGAAGGAGATCGGCCACCGTTACGACGACGACCACGGCTCGCAGGTGGCCGCGGCCCGGTTGCTCGAGGCGTCCGGTGACAGCGCCGGCGCGAAGAAGGCCTGGGGCAAGGCCGCCGAGCTCGACCCCAACGACCGTGAGGCCAAGAGCGCTTACGAGCGTCTCCTCACCAGCGGCGCCGCCGGTGGTGGCTCCACCGAGAAGGCCGCCTTCCTCAACGCGTGGATGGGCAAGCTGCACGAGGCCGACATGACGCAGCTCGTCAACCTGCTCGACCTCTCCGAGCAGCTCATGCGCAGCAACGAGAGCCTGCGACTCGCCAACGAGATCTCCCGTCGCGACCCGGGCAACGGCCGCGCCCGGATGTTCCTCGCTCGCGTCGCCATGGACGAGGGCAACACCGACACCGCCGAGAGCTACGCGCGCTCCGCCCTCAACGGCCAGCTCGACAGCCAGAGCCGCGGCGAGGCCCACGCCCTGCTCGGCTCCATCATCGAGAAGCGCACCTACTCGCGTTACTCCCGCGCCCCGAGCAAGACCGGTTCCGACGTCATCAACCGCGCGGTGCGTGGCTACGACGAGGCCCTGTCCCACTTCCGCCAGGCGCAGTCGGCCGGCCTCGACATGAGCCGCCAGATCCGCAACGTGCGCGACGCCAAGAACCTCCTCGGCGGTCAGCAGGCCGACCTCGGCGCCGCCCAACGGGAGGCCGACCGGGCCGCCTGCTCGCGGCTGGCCAAGGACGCCCGCTTCGCCTACGACCAGGGCAAGGCCCTCACCCGCACCTCGCGCGGCAGCGTCCAGCTCGCCTACGACGCCGGCGGAAGCGGCCAGGGTGGCCTGACGGTCTCCGGCGGCACCACCGTCGAGATCAAGAACGCCTCGTACTCGGGCGGCACTTGCTGGCTCCAGGTCAGGGCGCCGGACGGCACGCAAGGCTGGGCTCGCGAGAGCAAGTTCCGGTAGTCCGGTCACCGGGGTCGCGTCGTGCGCTCCTTCGCCGACCGCCTGCTCGGCTGGTTCGAGGAGCACCGTCGCGACCTCCCGTGGCGTCACCGCCGTGACCCCTACGCCGTCCTCGTCTCCGAGGTCATGCTCCAGCAGACGACGGTGGCCGCCGCGACCCCCTACTTCGAGCGCTTCCTCGCCGCGCTCCCCGACTTCGAAGCCCTGGCCAGCGCCGAGACCGAGACGGTCCTCGAGCTGTGGTCGGGGCTCGGCTACTACCGACGGGCGCGACGGCTCCAGGAGACCGCCCGCGCCGTGCTCGACGAGCACCAGGGACACTTCCCCGACCGCCTGGACCAGGCGCTCGAGCTTCCCGGCATCGGCCCCTACACGGCCGGCGCCATCCTCTCGCTGGCCCACGGCAAGGCGGTGCCCGCCGTCGACGGCAACGTCGGCCGAGTGCTCTCGCGTCACCTCGGTGAAGCCCTCGACGCCACGCGGGTCAGGGATCGACGACGGCTCGAGGAGGTCGTCCTCGAGCGGATGCCGGCCGACCGCCCCGGCCCGTTCACCGAGGCGCTCATGGAGCTGGGCGCGCTGTGCTGCCGCCCTCAGGGTCCCGCCTGCGACGGCTGCCCCGTCCGGGCCGACTGCATCGCCCGACGCGACGACCGGGTCGCCGAGCTGCCCCCTCCCCGCAAGCGTTCGGCCACTCGCTCGGTCGAGGCGGTCGCTGCCGTCATCCGACGCGACGACGGGGCCGTGCTGCTGCGGCGGCGCCCGGAAGACGCCGCGCTCCTCGCGGGTCTCTGGGAGCCTCCTTCAGAGCTCGTCGACGATGGCGGCGCCACCGAGGCCGTCCTCCAGCAGGTGCTCGACGACCTGGGAGGCGGCGCCATGGGCGAGGAGCTGTTCACTCTCCGCCACGCCATCACCAACCGCCGGATCCGAGTCCACGTTCACGCCTGCACGCTGACGACCCCGCCAGCGGAGAGCCCGACGCTGGCCTGGCGTCACCCCACCGAGGCGACCGATCTCGCCCTCACCGCGACCGCGGCGCGGCTGGTCAAGAAACTTCCCGCCGCGGGACCGCGCCCTCGGCGCCAAGGGGCCTGAAAGTCCCGAAAAGGCGTCTTTCCGCCAGATTCGGCCGCATGACGCCGAGCACCGAGCGCCCCGAGAGTGATTCGACAACTGAACACCGGGGAGCTCAGACCATTGACCAGCGGGCCGAAGAGGGCTCAACTCGACGGATCTACACCCGAGTGGCGGGGCGACCGGGGGGAGATCGCCTGGTCACGACTCGTCGTCCGCGCGGCGTCGGGCGACGGGGCTCACGCCGCCGTGCCCGACGTCGCTCACGTCAGGATCGTGTCTCGGACCGAACCACCCGCGAGCGAGCAAGCCCGCTCCTTGGGCAGGCTGCTGGAGCAGGCGCGTGACCGCGCCGCGAGGACTCGTCGTGAGTTGGCCGCGGAGATGGGCGTCGCTCCGGCGACCGTCTCGGAGGCCGAGCGCGGCCGCAATCCCCGCTACTCCACGCTGCGGGCCTACCTCTCCGCGCTCCCCAGCCTGAGCCCGGACAGCCTGCTCAGCACGCCGCGAGAGTGTGCGCCGGAAGCCTCGCCGGCGGCCTGGCTCTTCCATCGGGAGCACGTCGGAATCGTCGCGGCCAGCTTCTGTCAGAGCACTCGGGTGAGCACCGACGGCAGCGCCGAGCGGACGACCATGATCCACGGGCTGCGCTCGATCCGCGGCACGCTCAAGGACGCGGTCGAGCGCACCGTCGTCCTGGCGATGGCAGCCGAGAGCCGGAAGGCCGTGGTCAAGCAGCTCCGAAAGAACGAGGACCGCCCGGGACGTGGGACCTGGAGCATCAGCGACGGCGACCAGCTCCACGAGTACGTCTTCCGACCCGGGCTCGATCAGCACGGCGTCACGTACCGCCGGGGCGAGCCGTCGGTCGGTCTCGATCGGACCACGCCCGGCGAGCTTCCTCCCCCCTTCGAGCGCGGCGTCCACGTTCGGGTGCGCTTCCCCGTCGACACGCTGGAGCTCGAGGTCGTGCTGCCGCCGGGACCGACCCCGAACGTGCGGGCCCACGCCTGGCTGGCGGGCCTGGGCGTGGGTCCAGGAGACGTCGGCATCCTCGAGGAGCTGCACCCCGCGGGCCTACCCGTCCAGGTCCGCGAGGCCCGCGGCGGCGACACCCACGTGACGCTGCGCATCGAGCGACCACTCCTCGGGCTCTGCTACGGGCTCGGCTGGTCGACCGACTCGTGAGCGACGACAAGAAGACCGGCAAGAAGAAAACCGGCAAGAAGAGGACTGGGAAGAAGAAGCCCGGCAAGAAGACCGAGGAGGATCCCGATCTCGTCCGACTCGGCGCCGTGCTCAAGTCCGCGCGCATCCAGGCGGGCTTCTCACAGCGCGAGCTGGCGGTCCAGCTGGGTCGCACTCACGTGGCGATCTCCAACGCCGAGAAGGGCAGCGACCTGCGCTTCGAGACGCTCCGGGCGTACCTCAAGGCCTTCCCCCATCTCACGCCCCGCGACCTCTTCCGACCGGGCGACCACGAAGTGGCCATGACTCCGGAGGAGGTCTGGCGCTACTACCGTGACCTCGCCGGCTGTGAGGCGGCCGAGGTCCAGCGACGCCTGACCGTGCAACCGGACGGAGGCCGCGAGGGACGCGTGTGGGTCAACCGCCTCCGCAGCCTGCCGGGGCGCCACGCCGACCTGCGCGTGGTCCACGGATTGGAGAACGCGGCGTTCGAGGGTTCGCCGACCATCCTGCGCGAGCTGCAGGTTGCCGACGCCAAGGGGCGGGAAGACGCGATTCGCTCCCGCGTCCTCGACCGTGAGGGCCGCTTCCTCCAGCAGGTCGTCGTCCCCGAGCGTCTCGCCCGCGAGGGCGTCAGCTTCGGCTGGGTCAACCACCGGTCGGATCGAGCGGTCTTCCACGAGGACTACGAGGCACGGGTCGGACCGACCTCCGATCCCGTGCAGGCCGGCTTCACGTTCCAGCCGACCTATCCGGTGCGCAGCCTGCTGCTGCAGTTGCGCTTTCATCCGGGCTACTGGCCCAAGACCGTCCAGGTCCGGGTGTGGCCCGCCGCCGTGCCGCCGGATCCCGACATGGCGGACCTGGCTCCACACCTGCACGACGAGGGGCTCAAGCTGAAGCGGGACCGTCGACGCGGCACCGTCACCTGCCGCGTCGACCGTCCCCTCATCGGCCTGAGCTACTCGATGGGCTGGGTCTTGCCCTCCCGCACCGAGCCCGAGTGAACGTGGCCTCAGTCCCAGTCGGCGATCTGCGTGCGCAGCGTGTCGTTGATGAGCTCGATCGAGGCGATGGTCGCGTCGAGCTGCGTGCAGGTGCAGCCGCTCAGCGTGGCCCGGTCCGCGACGAGCTGGTCGAGGGTCGCCGTGGCGGCATCCACGTCGGCCTCGATCTGCACCGCGGTGTAGCAACCACCATTCGGGCAGCCGTTCACGTCCACCTCGAGCGACTGGTGCTCGGAGAGGAGCGCGGAGGCATCCGCCTGGAGCTCCTGCTCGGTGACGGCCCACGCGAAGTCGGCACACAGGAACAGGCAAGCGGCGAGACCGAGGCGGAAAACGATGTTGTTTCGCGTCATGAAGATTGTCCCTTCGAGAGGAGCACCGGAAACGCCCGGCGTCCCGTGCCCCTTGGGAGGGGGCGGTGGATCGCCTGCGGTGACCGAGCGGTGATCGAGCTGAAGGGGCGGGAAACGACGTCCTGGGCCGAGATCGCCGAATTCGGCGCTTCACGAGGACCGTCACCGTCGAGCGACCACAGGAAGAGGGACCGAGCACGAAGCCGGGGAACGACGCGCTGCCGAATGAACGGCGACGCACGGACGTGGGGGATGACATGAGGGATGAACGACAGGGACGGCCGGCAGAAGGGTCACGACCGCTTCGTGCTCGACTGGCCGTGGAGACCACCGAGGGACGACGTCTCCGGGCGCTGCGGCGGAAGGGGCGCTCGATCGAACCGGCGGAGCCCTCCCAGCAGGCGGAGGACTTGCTCGCGAGCGCGGCCGACATCCTCATCCTGGACGTGCGTCCAGGTAGCGATGGCGAGGAGCTGCTGGATCAGGTCGAGCGCTATCTCGAGGAAGGCCGACGCGGCGCGCTGGTCCTCCTCATCGACTGGAGCAGCGAGTCGCAGCTCCGGCGGGCGGTGACGCTCACGCCGCACTGCCTGCCGCGGGACACCTCACCCGAGGCGCTCGCCGGCCTCGTGGACTCGCTCGATGCGACGCTCCGCTCCGTCGATCCGCTGCTCGCCGTGCCCGACGACCTGCGGAAGCCACGCAAGGTGAAGATCATCCTCGGCGAGCGCGTGCAGGTGGACGGTCTCACCGTGTCCTTGAACATCGCCGCCCAGCGCTTCCTCCACGAGCTCGCCGCCTCGCGCGACGCCGTGGTGACCAAGCGCCAGCGCATCGAGACCTCGAATGGGCGCACGGTTCCGGCGAGCGAGGCACGCAAGCAGCTCACCGGTCCGCTCGGCGAGGAGCTCACGAATCTCCTCATCGAGTCGGGTCGTCATCAGCCCTACCGCTTGCGGGATCGCGCCGAGGTCGCGGCCATCTGTCGAGACGAACCGACCAGGCACCGTCCGACGAAGCTCACGGTCATCGGTCGCTCCAGCGTCTACGGCCAGGGCGGCTTCGACATGGATCGCTTCGAGGCGCTGGAAGGGCTCCCCGACGACGACCTCGGCGACGGGAACTACTGACTCCTTGTTCCCTTCAGGTGCGCGCCAGGGCCCGTTCGACCTCGGCGCGCACCTCGGCCGACTCGTCGGTGCGGGCGCCCTCGAGGAGCGTCCGCGCCCGAGCTCCGCCCAGCCGACCGAGGGCCCAGGCGGCGTGCACCCGCACCGACGCGTGCTCGTCGTTCAGGAGACGTCCGAGCTCGGGGGCGAGCTCGCGGTCCCCGGAGTTGCCGGCGGCGACCGCCGCCGAGCGCACGAGCCCTTCGCGTCGTGCCCGCTTCACCGCGCTCTTGGGGGTGGCGGCGGTGAACGCGTCGGCGTCGAGTCGCAGCAGGCGCTCGATCCGAGGCCCCCGCCCGAGCGGACCAGGCGCGAAGCGAGGATGACCCGAGCGGTGCCGGTGCCGGTTCCAGGGGCAGGCGTCCTGACAGGCGTCGCAGCCGAAGACCCAGTCCCCCATCCCTTCGCGCAGGTCGTCGTCGGGCACGGCACGCCGCAGCTCGATGGTCAGGTAGGAGATGCAGCGACGGGCGTCCACTCGCTGGGGCGCGAGGATCGCGTCGGTGGGACAGGCGTCCAGGCAGGCCGTGCAGGTGCCGCAGTGATCGGTGGTGAAGGGCTCGAAGTGGTCGAGCTCCGCGTCGGTGACGAGGACGCCGATGAAGAACCAGGACGAGCCGTCCGTGCGGAGGAGGTTGCCGTGCTTGCCGATCCAGCCGAGCCCGGCGAGCTGGGCCCAGGGCTTCTCCATGACGGGACCGGCATCGACGCTCTTGGCCCATCGTGCGCCCGGCACCTCCTGCTCGAGACGCCGTCCGAGCTCGACGAGGAGACGACCGACCACGAGGTGGTAGTCGCGCCCCCAGGCGTAACGCGAGAGCCGAGCGCGGGGGACGTCCCGCCCGGCCTCGTCGTCGGGGTCACCGGGCTCGCCGGCGGAGTCGTGGGGGATCAACCCGACGAGGACGGTGCGCGCCTCGGGCAGCCAGGCTCGGGGGTCCTCCCGGAGCTCCCGGGTGTCGGCCATCCAGGCCATGTCGCCGTGGAGGCCCTCGTCGAGCCAGGAGCCGAGCTCCGTGTCGGCAGGACGGGCGGCGTCGACGCGAGGCCGAAGCTCGGCGAGAGCCGCGGCGGGAGCCGCGCTCAAGGCGCTGAAGCCGAGCTCGCTGGCCAGCTCCTGGAGGAGGGTCCAGCTCTCGGGGCGGAGACGGGGGGCGGCGCTCACCGGGCGAGCATGCCGGCCGACTCCGGCGGGCGCCAAGGTCTGGTTTGACCGTCTCAGCGGGTTGCTGCAAGCTCTCCCGCTGCCCCGTGGAGGGGCACGCCCCGAGGCTTGGCCGCGTGAACCCAGACAACAGCAAGGAATTCGGTCGTCTGGTGGACGAGGCCACGAGCATCGTCCACCTCACCCACGTCAACCCGGACGCCGACGGCACGGGGAGCGCGCTGGCCATGCACCGCTGGCTGGTCGGCCGCGGTCGGCCCTCGCGGGTGTTGCTCACGGAGGCGCCGACACGGGCGCTGAGCTTCCTGCACGAGGAGGGCGAGCTCGAGGTCGGCGACGGAAGCGAGCTGGACGAGAGCACGCTGGTCATCGTCTACGACGTGTCGAACCCGGCGCGCCTGGGTTGCTTCCAGGAGGCGGTCACGGCACATCGTGGCAAGGCGGTGCTCTTCGATCATCACGACGCGTCGGGCACCGACGACTCCTGGCTCTGCTTCGTGGACGAGGGAGCGGGCGCGACGTCTCAGGTCGTGTACGAGCTCTTCGAGTCGCTGGGGGTGGAGGTCGACGAGCGCCTGGCGGTGCCGCTGTACGTGGCGCTCATCGCGGACACCGGCAGCTTCAACTACGGCAAGACGACGCCCCGCACCCACGAGATCGCCGGGCACCTGCTGGCGGCGGGCGTCGATCCGCTGGCCATCCACGGTCTCATGGAGGGGCGTCATCCCCTCGAGGGCTTGCGGGTGGCGGGCGAGGTGCTGGGCAAGATGGAGCAGGACGCGGAGGACTCTCGCATCGCCTTCGCGCAGCTCAGCGCGTCACAGGTGGCCCGTGCGGGCCGAGGCGGTCTCGATTCCTTGCACCTCGTCAACTACACCATCGCCATCGACGGCGTCGTGGCGGGCGTGCTCATGAGCGAGGTCTCGGAGGACCTCACGCGCCTGTCCTTCCGGAGCAAGGGCGACGTCAGCGTCGTCGAGACCGCCCGCGAGCTCGGCGGCGGCGGCCACCGCAACGCGGCCGGCGCCTCCTTCCCCGGCACCCCCGATCAGGCCCGCGGCCCGGTCCTCTCCACCCTCCGCCGCCACATCCAGTCCCAGCTCGGCTCCCCCGAGAAGAGCTGAAGCTAGCCCTCGGCCGCTCACCCTGAGTCAGCCCAACCGGGCGACCTGCTCACCCGCGCCCTGAAGTAGCGGAAGCGCGGGTGCGTCGGGCTCGGTCATGAGCCGAGCGAGCACGACGACGCCTACCTCAGTAGGCGAGGAGTGCGAGTCGAAGGCGAAGGGCTGAGAACGGCGTGCCCCCGCCCCGCTACTCGCCCCGGCTATTGGGCGCCGCGTTGAGTTTCGGCTTGCGCGAGCCTTTGAATCGCGATCGCATACGCCGCCTTCCGGTACCCCACCGAGTGCTCCTGCGCGAACGCGTGCACGTCGTCGAAGGCGCGACTGAGCACCTTGCCCAGCTCGGTGTTGACCTGGTCGGCAGCCCAGCGGAACTGCTGGAGGTTCTGCGACCACTCGAGGTACGAGACGACCACGCCGCCGGCGTTGGCGAGGATGTCGGGCACGACGATGGTGCCCGCCTCGGCGAGGGCGGCGTCAGCGTCCGGGTCGAGGGGATCGTTGGCGCCCTCGACGACCATCTTGGCCTGGATCTTCGAGGCCGCTTCCTTGCCCTGGACGACGCCGCCGAGCGCGGCCGGAACGAGGAAGTCGCAGGGCACGTGCAGCAGGGTGTCGCCGTCGATGGCGTCCGCGCCGCTGAAGCCGACCACCGAGCCGGTCGTCTTCACGTGCTGGCTGAGCGCGTGGATGTCGAGACCGTCCTCGCAATGAATGGCACCCGCCACGTCGGAGACGGCGATGACCTTGCTGCCGTACTCGTCGAGGAACTTCGCGGCGTGGTAGCCGACGTTGCCGAAGCCCTGGATGACCGAGGTGCTGCCTCGCACCTCGATGCCGGCAGCTTGCGCTGCCTCGCGGAGGACATGGACGGTGCCGCGTCCAGTTGCCTCCACGCGCCCGAGAGAGCCGCCCAGCGACACCGGCTTGCCCGTGACGACGGCCGGCGTGTAGCCGTTCTTGCGACCGTACTCGTCGAGCACCCAGGCCATGATGCCTGGGTTGGTGCCGACGTCCGGCGCGGGGATGTCTCGGTACGGACCGAGCACGATGGAGATCCGGCTGACGAAGCGTCGGGTGAGCCGCTCGAGCTCGCGATGACTGAGCTGCGTGGGATCGACGGTGACGCCGCCCTTGGCCCCCCCGAAGGGGATGTCGACCAGGGCCGTCTTCAACGACATGAGGGCGGCCAGCGCGCGGACCTCCTTGCGGTCGGCGCTCTGGTGGTAGCGGATGCCCCCCTTCATCGGCCCGCGCGCACCGTTGTGCTGGACGCGGAAGCCCATGTAGACCTCGAGCCGCCCGTCGTCCATCGTGACGGGGACCTCGACGCTGACCTCGCGGTAGGGCACGAGGAGGGACTTCTTGAGCGAGTCGGGCAACGAGATCAGCGGTGCGACCTCATCGAAACGCTCGGTGACGACATCCCATGGAGTCACGCTCTGAACCCTCTCCTCCAAGACTGACGAGCTGCCCATGATCTCCGACCCAGACCGGTGCCTTGCGAGCACGGCCGGCCCGAGACCCTCGGGGCCCTCGGAGTCGGTCGAGGCATCGCCGATGCTCGCAGGGATCCACGGCACTCGGCAAGCCGGTCGTGACCCGCTCGAACACCGGCGGCCGCAGCGTGCGCTGCTGCCCCGTCTCCCCGCGAGAGGAAGTGACGGCCCGAGAGTCGACGGAGGGCTCGAGAACCCCGGCGTGAGGACACGCCGGGGTGACGGTCAGGGAGCGCCGAGCAGGCGCTCCGACCTCAGCTGGCTTCGACGGGCTCTTCCTCGGTCTCCTTCCAGCGGAGACCCGAGTAGAAGCCCTTGGACACCTTCTCGAGCAGGCCGTCCTCGAGGGCCTTGCGCACCATGAGGAGGAACTGACCCTCCCGGTACTCGCCCTTCAATTCGCCAGCAGCGGCTCCCTTCTTGAGCCGCGCGATGAGACGACGCTGCGACGGCGTGCGACCGCAGTCGTCCAGCATCGCCTTGAGGTCCTCCATCGACTCCTCCGGGAGGGACATGAGGTCCTCGTTGTCGTTGTCGCCGTCGGAGTCGTCGCTCTCGGCCGGAGCGGGCTCGTCGGCATCGGCGGGAGCCGCCTCGGTCTCCTCGGCCTCGGCCTCGGGCTCCGGATCCGCCTCGGCGACGGGGGCCAGGTCCGGCTCCGGCGCATCGTCGGCAGCGGCGAGGTCCTCCTCGGACGCCTCGACCACCTCCTCGGCCTCCGTGGCCTCGCTGCGCTCGGACGACCGGCGGCGTCCCCGACCTCCGCGCGAGCCGCGACGGCTGCGACGTCGGGGCGTGGCCTCGCTCTCCTCGGAGCCCTCCTCGGAAGACTCGGAGCTCTCGCGCTGGTCCTTCGCGTCCTTCCCGTCCTTCGCTTCCTTCGCGTCGTCGCGACGGCCACCCCGCCGGCGCGAGCCGGAGCGGGACCGACCGGAGCCAGAGGACGAGCTGCTCTCGGAGGACGAGGAGTCCGACGAGGCGCTCTCACCCGCGAGCAGGACCTCGAGGCCACCGCCGCCGCTGGGCGAGTGGACGCGGACAAAGCCGGCGCGCTCCGCCTCGATGACGAAGTCCTTGAACTTCTGGATCTGGTCGCCCTTCGCGGTGCGGAACTTCGTCTCGTCGAAGTCGGAGACGATCTCCCTCATGATGGGCTTGAGGACACCCAGCGTCGCGGAATAGCCGCGGGCCTTGGCGATCTCGACGGCGCGCGCGAGCTTGCCGTAGACCTCCTGTTGCTCGACCGCGGTCTCCTCGTCGGTCTGAAGCAGCTGGTGGTAGTAGTACATCTTGTCGACGGCGACCGCGAGCTCCGACGACGTGCAGCCGGCCACGCCGATGGCGAAGACCTCCTTGCCCGCCGCGCGGATCTGGTTCATCAGCGGGACGAAGTCACGATCACCCGAAATGAGCACGAACGTGTCGATGTTCTTCGAGGTGAGGACGTCCTTGATGATGTCGATGACGATGTGGATGTCGACGCTGTTCTTGGTGGCCTGAGAGCGCGTCTTCGCGTCGTAGAACTTGCGGGTCGGCACGAAGATCGGCTCGATGCCGCTGGAGAACATCTGGCTCGTGACGACGCGGGCGAACTCGGACCAATCGGCGTAGGCACGGGCGACGGTCACCCGGCCGAAGTCCCGACACTTCTCCATGATGAGATCGAAGTCGGGATTCTTGCGCACGGTGCTGCGCAGGCTGATGTAGAGATTCTCGTAGTCGATGTAGACGGCCACGTCCTTGGTGACGGGCCGGTCGACGGAGTGAGTGGGCATGGGACTCGTTGGTTCCTTGGCCTGGAGCGCTCAGGAACGGTGCGCGCTTCCGGAGCAGCTCGGGCCGGGATGGTGGGAGCGACGGGCTCGACTCACGGGAGCCGTCGCGGAAGGGCCGAGCGTCGACCTTCGCGGACGCGTCGCGCGAGCCGGGCGCCGCTCTCGCGGTTCCCTCGGGGCTTGCAGCGGAGACGTCGTGCGGGTGTCGATGGGTAGCTCGGACGCGAGTGTGATGGTCGGATGACCTCTGACAGGCGGGGATGCCGTGGGAGCGCGCCCTCAGGCGGCGGTCTCGGCACGGGCGTGAGGCATGATGCCTCGCAAGGTTCCCGCGTGAGCGACTTGCATCCTAGCACGGGCCCGAGCCCCGACACGCCGAAACGAGCCCTCCGCGCGAGCCGCGCCTGGGCCCGCTGGCTGACGGCTCACGGCCGCCTCCTGGTCGCCGTCGTGGTCCTCCTGGCCCTCGGCGCCGCCGCCCTCGCGGCATTCCGTCTCCAGCTCCGACCCGGTCACCTCGAGCTCCTGTCGGAGGACTCCCGCGTCAGCCGGGACTACTTCGCCCTCATCGACGAGCTCGACAACGTCGAGGCGCTCCACCTGCTGGTCAGCGCCCCCGCCGAGAGCGACGCGGCGGCCTTCCTCGCCGAGCTCGGCCCCGAGCTCGAGCGCCTGGGGACGGAGTCGGCCCAGGCCGAAGGCAGCGTCCTGGTCGACCGCGTGCTCTGGCGCTTCCCGACGAGCTGGTGGCTCGCACGGCTGCCGGCCTGGCTCCCCGGGGACCAGCTCGGCGGGGGCACCCCGACCACGGCCGGAGGGGCGGCGGCGATCGACCCCGAGCCCGCCGCCCTGCTCGCCGGGCTCGGCGATCTCCTGGACGAGCTGGAGGAGAGCGCCGCCGACTCGGGCGAGACCCCCGAGCAGGCCCTGGCCGGGCTCCCGCTCCTCGCCGGCTTCCTCGACGAGCTCACCCTGGCCGCTGGCGGCGAGGACGCCGCCCCTTCGGGAGCCCTCGGTCGTCTCGCCGAGCTCGGTCTCGACCGCCGCGGTCACTTCCGCATCGGTGACGCCACGGCGACCGAGGACACCAGGCCCTGGTGGGTCGGCGTCTGGCCGGCCGACCGGGAGAACGACCCCCGCGTGCTGACCGCGGTCGTCGACGCCACGCAGGAGGTCCTCGACCGCCTGCTCCCACGCCATCCGACGGTGGAGGTCGCCCTCACCGGTGCCCCGGCGCTCATCGCCGCCGAGATGGAGGCGACCACCCGCGACATCACGCGCTCGACCCTCCTCGCGCTGCTGCTCGTCGGTCTCCTCTTCCCGCTGTCGTTCGGCTCGTGGCGTCACGTGGTGGCCGCCTTCGTCGCGCTCCTGCTCGGCCTCGCGCTCACGTCGGGCTTGGCCACCTTGCTGGTCGGCTCGCTCAACTTGTTCTCGTCGGTCTTCGCGGCGGTGCTGGTAGGACTGGGGATCGACTTCTCCATCCACTTGGTCACCGCCTTCGAGACCCGCCTGTCCGACACGGGTCGGGAGGACGCGCTCGCCCGCTGCTTGGCCGCCGTCGCCCCAGCGTTGGTGGTCGGAGCGACGACCACCGCCGCCGCCTTCTTGGCCACCGCCAACTCCGACTTCCGCGGCTTCTCCGAGCTCGGCCTCATCACCGGCGTCGGCATCCTCACCTGCCTCCTGCTCGCGCTCAGCTTTCTCCCGGCCCTGCTGCTGCGCGGCCCGGACACGGGCTCGGGTCCACGTGCTCGGACCTGGAGCCGCCCGCTCTGGGTGGGTGCCGCGCGTCGGCCCCGCGGCGTCTTGCTCGTCGGGCTACCGCTCCTGGCGCTCGTGTTGCTCGGCCTGCCGCGGCTGCGCTTCGACCACGACGTCCTCGCGCTGCAAGCAGCCGACAGCCCCGCCATGCTGCTCGCCCGCGACCCCGACTCGGGGCTCTCGACGCACCTGGCGGTGTCACTGGCCGACGACCTCGAGCAGGCTCGGGAGCGTCACGCCGAGCTGGCGGCGCTGCCCGGCGTGGCGCGGGTCCAGTCGGTGGTCCCCCTCCTTCCCGAGCTCGATGCCTCGCGTCGGACCACGGCCGCCGGGCTCGCCGCCCGTCGGCTCGCGCCAACCACGAGCGACGTCGCCGACGCACCTGCGCTGAACGAGGCCGCGCTCGCCCTCGTCGACCGTCTCTTCGAGTGGCAGGACCTCGCCTTCGAGGGCGGCCTCGATGACCTGGTCGGTCGACTGGATCCTCTGGTCGCGGCCGCCGAGCGACGGGTGGAGGCCACCGCGCCCGACGCCGTCGACGTCGACGGGCTCACCCGCTTTCGCGAGGCGGCCCGCGACGAGCTGTCCGAGCTGCTGGCGGTGTCGTCCGAGCTGGCGCGAGGCGAGGGTCTCGACATCGACAGCCTGCCGACCGCATTGCGCGACCAGCTCGTGGGACGCAGCGGTCGGTTGGCGCTCTGGGTGGAGCCCGCCGAGTCGGTCTGGGATCGCGACGCGCTGGGTGAGCTGGTCGCGGCCTTGCGCACGATCGACCCCGACGTCACGGGGCCGGCCGTGCAGGTCTACGAGGTGCCCGAAGAGATGCGGCGCTCGTGCGTGGAGGCGGGGCTCCTCGCCTTCGTCGCGGTGACCCTCCTCGTGCTGCTCACCAGCCGCGACCTCGCGGTCACCGGGCTCGCGCTGCTCACGGTGGCCCTGGGGCTGGGGACCGCGCTCGGTCTCCTCGCCTGGATGGGTCAGCCGCTGAACCCGGCGAACCTGCTCGCCCTGCCGTTGCTTCTCGGGATCGGCATCGACGACGGCGTTCACCTGGCCTGGGCCTGGAAGCGCTGCGGCCGCGTGGACGCAGCCCTGGCCGAGGTGGGTCACCCGATCGCGCTCACCTCGCTCACGACGGCCTTCGGCTTTGCCGGCCTGCTCCTGGCCGACCACCGCGGGTTGCAGTCGCTCGGCCTGACCTGCGTGATCGGCTGCCTGACGATGCTGCTGTGCTCGACCACCCTGCTACCGGCCGTCCTCGGCCTGCTGGGCGATCGACGGCGGTGAGGGGGCCAGGCGATGCTCCAGCAAGGACTTCAGACGAACGAGGGCCAGCGCGGGCGCGACGACGAGCAGGCTGAGCTGGAGGCCGGTGAGTAGGTCCGGAAGCAACGACAGGGGCCGCCGGCGCACGGTCTCGATCAGGAACCAGGGACTGAAGAGAACCAGCAGGCTCACGACCAGCAGGACCGCGGTCAGTCCGAACGCCTCCCACCAGCGAGGGCGGTAGGTCGCCACGACCTGACCGAGCGTCACGGCCGGAGCGGTGAGGAGCATCGCACCGACGAACGCCAGGACGGCTAGCAAGTCCCCCAGCCCCCTCATCTCACCGAGGAAGGACTGCATGCCGAGCAGCCCTCCGACCACCGTCACGACCCAGCACGCCATCCCGAGCCGGAACTCGCGTCGCCCGGCCGCCGATCCGGTCGACTCGTCCCCGGGGGCATGACGGTCGCCCAGGATCGAGTGCACGCCGAGCGCACCGAGAGCGAGAGCGCTCATGGCGATCAAGCCGAACGACTGCGGTGCGAAGTCGCTCCGTGCCAGCGGGAAGACGAGGAAGCTCGGAACGGCCACGAGGACCGACCAAGGCAGGAGCCGGCGAAGATCCTCCACCACCTCCTGCTCGGGACCGGGCAAGCACTCGTTGGACTCACTCATCGTCGAGGACTTGGCGATGGCCCACGGATTGCTGACTAGCCAGCGCTCCGCACGTGCTTCCGCAACTCGGCAAGGAGACGCGGATCGTCCCAGGCTCGCTCACCGATGACGCGGTCGAGCACGGTGCCGTCGGGTCCGAGGATCCAGGTCTCGGGGAACTTCACGGTGCCCCAGGCGGCGGCGCGGTCCCCACCGGGGTCGAGCAGCACGGGGAAGCCGAGATTCAGGTTCTCGGCGAGCTCGCGAGCGCGCGGTAGCTCGTCGTCGACGGAGATGCCGATGACCTGGATGTCCTCACCCGTCGCCTCGTGGAGACGCTGGAGCGATGGCATCTCCTTGATGCACGGTGGACACCAGGTCGCCCAGATGTTGAGGACGACGACCTTGCCCCGCCACTCCGACAGCGAGCGCATGCGGCCGGTGAGATCGGTGAGCGAGGTCGACGGCCAGCGCTGTCCCGCGGCGAGCTCTCCGGTGGGCTCACGGAGCGGTCGATCCGGGGACGTGACCTGACGCGGTGCCGAGCTCCGCACGACGCGATGCGGCGCCTCGGTCGACGCCTCCTTCTGCGCCTCGCGCCACCGCGAGAGCACCGATGGCAGCGCACCGACGACGAGGATCACGCCAGCGAGCCCGAGGGCTCCGGCCAGACGTCGTCCGCCTCCGCCGCTTGCTTGGGTGGCCTGCTCCTCGCTCAACGCGCTCGTCCTTTCCGGCCCGGCCGGGTACGCTCAGGCGTGTTCGTCGTCTCGCTCGCCCTCACGCTTCTCGGCACCGCGCCTCCCGTCGTCACGCCCGAGACCTCCGTCGGCTTCCTCATCGTGCAGCCGCACGGACGAGGCGATGCACGCAGCGCCCGGGGCTTCCTGGACGACCTCGCCACGGCGCTGAAGGGCGCCTGGCCGGAGACGGCAGCCGCCCCCGACTTGCAGGGACGCTACCACGTCTCCGTGGCCGACGCGCTGGCCTCCGTGGCGGGTGATCGTCCCGCCTTCGGGCTGGTCTCGACCGGCTTTCTCGACGCCCACGGCGACGAGCTGAAGCTCGAGATCCTCGCCCGTCCCGAGCTGCCGCCACCGGCGCGCGCGGTGCATCACCTGGTCGGCCTCGCCGACTCGTCGGCCGGTGACGCCGTGGCCGCCCGGAATCTCGCGGGGCTGCGTCTGGCAGGTCGAGCCTGTGGCGAGCTCGGCTTCCTGGAAGAGCGCGTGCTGTCGGGCTTCACCGGCCTGAGCGAGGCCGAGCTCCTGGTCGAGTCGCGAGTGCTGAGCGCCCTGCGTCGGCTGCGACGCGGTCAGGCCGACGTCGTCATCCTGCGCGACGCCGACTGGCAGCGGCTCGTGCGTCTCGACAAGACCGATGGCCTGACTCTCCTTCACGAGAGCCCGACCACGCCGGAGTCCCCCTGGGTGAGCTTCGGTGAGCACCCGCTGGCGGAGGACTTCTCGCGAGCGCTCATCACCATGGGCGAGACCGAAGCGGGTCGCCGCGTCCTGAAGCGGATGAACCTGGTGGGCTTCGTGCCCGTCACCGAGGAGCCCTCTCGATGAGCACGGCCGTGACCTCCCCTGCCAGCTTCCGGACACGCCTCGCCGACACCGTCGCGCGCGCAGCGGATCATCTCCTCTCACGGCAGCGCGAGGACGGGCACTGGCGCTTTCCCCTGGAGACCGACGCGTCGATCACGGCCGAGTACATGCTGCTCAGTCGTCACGTGGGACGCGTCGTGCCCGAGCGGGAGGCGGCGATGCTCTCCTACCTCCGGCGAGTGCGACGGCCCGATGGCTCTTACGTCCTGCACGAGTCGGGTGGGTACTCCCAGGAGACCACCATCAAGGCCTACGCGGCCTTCAAGGCAGCCGGGGTCCCCGCGGAGGCCACCGAGCTGCAGCAGATGCGTCGTCTGATCCTCGCCGGTGGCGGGGTCGAGTCGGCGGCGGTCTTCACCAAGATCTGGCTGGCCCTCATCGGGCAGATGTCCTGGGACACCTGTCCGATCATCCCGCCCGAGATGGCGATGGTGCCCCGCTGGTCGCCGTTCAATCTGCTGAGCATCTCGTACTGGTGCCGCGTGATCATGGTGCCGCTGTCGATCGCCTACACGATCGATCGCAAGGGCTGCATCGACGAAGCGCACGGGGTCGCCGAGCTCTTCCGCTCCCCGGAGGGTCGCGTGCGCGAGACCCTGACGCGGG
This sequence comes from Acidobacteriota bacterium, assembly GCA_039029535.1. Classification (GTDB taxonomy): domain Bacteria; phylum Acidobacteriota; class JBCCFW01; order JBCCFW01; family JBCCFW01; genus JBCCFW01. The sequence goes on along the minus strand of JBCCFW010000044.1, from coordinate 19,889 downwards.
GCGAGCGGCTCTTCTCGTGGACACGCTTCTTCTACCTCGGCGATCGCTTCGCCAAGCGGATCGAGAAACGGCTGCCCGCGGCCTGGCGGGCGCGAGCCGTGGCCGCCGCCGAGCGCTGGACACGCGAGCGGCTACCGCACAGCGATGGAATCGGCGGGATCATCCCGTCGATGATGAACGTCGTGCTCGCCCTCTGGAATCTCGGGCACGACCACGACGATCGCGACCTCGTCGAAGCTTGGAGTCGGCTCGACGGGCTCATCGTCGAGGACGGTGACGAGGCCTGGATCCAGCCCTGCCTCTCCCCCGTCTGGGACACCGGCTTGAGCCTGCTCGCCCTCGAGGAAGCCGGCGTGGCCGCCGACGACCCACGCCTCGTCCGCGCCGCTGACTGGCTGCTCGCACGTCGCACGACCCGACCGGGCGACTGGGTCGGCAAGGCCTCGGCAGAAGTCGCCCCCTCGGCCTGGGCGTTCCAGTACGAGAACGACTTCTACCCCGACGTCGACGACACCGCGGTGGTGAGCATCGCGTTGACCCGGGTGCCGGGCAGTCATCCCGAGCAGGCCGGCGAAGCGGTCGACGGCGCGCTGCGGTGGATCTCGGTCATGCAGTCGACCAACGGCGGCTGGGGTGCCTACGACCGCAACAACACCCAGCACGTCCTCGATCACGTGCCCTTCGCCGACCACGGCGCCCTGCTCGATCCCCCCACCGTCGATCTCACCGGTCGGATGCTGGGTGCCTACCACCTCACGGGGCGACCCGATCCCGCCGCGGTCGAGCGTGCGATCGGCTTCCTGCGTGACGAGCAGAAGGACGACGGCAGCTTCTGGGGCCGCTGGGGCATCAACTACCTCTACGGCACCTGGTCGGCTCTCGAAGGCCTGGGTGCCGCCGGCCTCGACGGCACCGACCCCATGGTCGCCCGCGCCGCCGATTGGCTCGAGTCGGTGCAGCACGACGACGGTGGCTGGGCGGAGACCCCCGATACCTACGCGGACGAGTCGCTCCAGGCGACCGGCGTGACGACCGCCTCGCAGACCGCCTGGGCCCTGCTCGGTCTCATGGCTGCCGGTCGCGCCGACTCCGAGGCCGTGCGACGGGGCGCCGAGTGGCTGGTCCGACATCAGCGCGAGGACGGGGGCTGGGACGAGGCCGAGTACACCGGCACCGGCTTTCCCCGCGTGCTGTACCTGCGCTACCACGGCTACCCGCTCTACTTCCCGCTCATGGCCCTGGCGAAGCTGTCGGCGAGCGACTGACGCCCGACGCCATCCGGGCTAGTGACGACGACGCGGTCGCGATCGGCGACGACGGCGTTCGCGACGCTCCGGCTCGATCGGGCCGATCTCCTCGAGCCGCTCCTGCCAGGCGGCGTGACGGTCCTCGAGGTCGGGCTCCAGTCGGCTCTGCAGCCCGAGCACCGTGACGGCATCCGGTAGCCACGAGCTCCGCTCGAGACCCGATCGGTTGCGGCTCCGACTCAGGAGACGACGCTGCGCCAGGAGGATCCCCCGCAGCCGGTCGACGTCCTTGCGCGCCACGCCGAAGCGGCGGAACAACGGACGCGCGACCTCTTCGAAGGCGTCCTCGACCTCGTCGGCCGGACAGGTCCAGCAGCTCGCGTCGTCACCGCCCTGCTCGACGAGCGCCTGGTTGATCGGCGCCAGGAGCAGCGTGGCCAGGAGCAACGAGTTGCTCCCCTCGGTGCGACCGGCGCCGATCTCCTCGTCGAGGGCGAACAGGTACTGGTAGAACGCCTCGTTCTCGGGATCGTCGGTGGCGCCGGAGCGCTCGAGGTGGCCGGTGATCTCGGGAAGCAGGCGATCGAGCAAGCCCGTCTCGTGCAGCATGTGGAACGAAGGCGCGGCGGCGCTTCCGCGGAGGAACTTGTAGGTCTCCTCGAGCAGGCGGGGCGTCGAGGCGAGGGAGATGTCGTCGACCCGTCGCTTCAGGGCCGCGAGGTCCTCCTCGACGATCTCGAAGTCGAGACGGGCCGCGAACTTCACCGCGCGGAGCATCCGCACGGGGTCTTCCTGATAGCGGACCTCCGGATCGCCGATGGAGCGGATGCAGCCGTCCTCCACGTCGGCCATCCCACCCACGTGGTCGATGATCGAGTAGGTGCCGATGTCGTAGAAGAGCGCGTTGACGGTGAAGTCGCGTCGGCGCGCGTCGTCTTCGGGGGTCCCGAAGGTGTTGTCCCGGCGGATCAGGAGGTCGTCACCCTCCTCCCCTTCCGCCTCCGGGTCGGGCGCCCGACGGAAGGTCGACGTCTCGATGATGGTGGACCCGAAGCGGACGTGCGCGAGGCGGAAGCGGCGGCCGATGAGGACGCAGTTCCGGAACAGCTTCCGGATCCGCGCTGGGTGCGCGTCGGTGGCGACGTCGAAGTCCTTGGGCGACAGGCCGAGTAGCAGGTCGCGGACACCGCCACCCACCAGGTACGCCACGTGGCCGGCTCGATACAGCCGATAGAGGACCTTCAGGGCGCTGGGATCGATCATCCGGCGGGAGATGGGATGACCGCTGCGCGGGATGATGACGGGCATGAGATTCCTGGCCTCCGGCCGCCGGAGGCTGCGGATCGCGGACATTATCAGAATCGGCTCCGGCTGCGCCTGGCCCGTACAATTCATGGGTGTCCGGGCTGGACCACGAGCCGGCATCCTGCGCACCGGACCGCTCCCGGAGACGGGTCATGAGTGACGACGACCGCCCAGACAGCCTTCCCGAGCCCGAGGCTCTCCTCGAGCTTCCTCCCGGGACCCGCTCGATCCCCATCGACTTCGAGCGGGCCAGCCTCCCGGACGACCACCTCTCCTTCGAGGACTTCTGGGCGACCCTCGAGATGCCCGACGACCGGGAACACCGGCGTCTCAAGGAGCTCTTCTACGAGTGGCTCGGCCAGCATCACCACGACGTCCACCGCCGGGACGAGCCCACGATTTTCGGGGACCATGCGGGTTGGCTGGAGATCTGGAACCAGTACCGCAAGAATCGGAAGCTGACCTGAGCCGACGCTCTCTGGGACGACGGCGGCTATCATCGGTGACCGCGCCCCCCGACCTCCCGTCGATCGGCACGTCCCGGCACCCACCCTTGTCTCCCACCCGTTCCCTCGTGGAGATCCGCGAGGACAGCGCCGTTCGGACCGCGCTGATCCTCGACGACTCCGGCAAGCGCCTCGAGCTCCTGACACCCGACGGCCGTCGGGTCCACGTGCCGGCGTCGCGGGTCATCCTCGATCTCGAGCACGAGCTGGCCGCCGAGGGCAGCGACGAGGCCGAGCTCCTCACGGCGCGTCTCAACGGCCTCCGCGCCTGGGAGCGCGACGCCGAAGAGCGGGCGAAGACGCTGTCGCTGCCGGACCTCCACCGCCTGGCGAGCGAGCGGCTCGGCACCGGCCGGCGCTTCGACCTCCGCGCGCTGGCCGGCGAGCACTTCGGCGCGGTCAGCGCGGCCGACTGCTCGGCGCTGACTCGCTCCCTCACCCCGAAGAACCCGTACTTCCGCTTCGACGGCAAGGGCTTCGTGGCGCGTGCGTCCGAGGAGGTCGCCCGTCTCGAAGAGCAGCAGCGGGAGGAGGAGGCCCTCGAGCGTCGGCGGACCGAGTTCGTGGCCACCTGCCGCGCCCGGCTCGACGGAGACGATCAGCCCTGGGCCGACGGTGACGAGAGCTTCCTGACCGTCCTGCGCGACGTCGCCCTGCACGGCGAGCGCAGCAAGCAGCGGCGACCCGCCGGAGCCCTCGCCGCGGCGATCCTCGACGAGAGCGCGGGGTCCCTCTCCGGGGAGCGCGCCCTCGTGCTGCTGGTCGACCTCGGCGTGTACTCGCGTCACGAGAACCTCTCGTTGCTCCGGGCCGGGATCCGACTCGAGTTCCCGACCGAGGTGCTCGAGGAGACCGAGCGTCTCGATCCCACCGCCCTCGATCCCGGAGAGCGCGTCGACCTGCGCGACCTCGAGATCGTCACGATCGACGACGCGAGCACCATCGAGATCGACGACGGCCTGTCGCTGCAGCGACGAGGCAACGGCTGGCGTCTCGGGATCCACGTCGCCGACGCCGCCCACTTCGTGCGCCCGGGCACCGCCCTCGACGACGAGGCGCGCCAGCGCTCCACCACCCATTACCTGCCCGAGCGCATCGTGCCGATGTTGCCGGCGCGCATCGGGCAGGACCTCGCGAGCCTCGAGCCCGAGGTCGATCGTCCAGCGCTGTCGGTGATGGTCGACTTCACCGGCAGCCACGAGCTCGAGGGCTTTCGGGTCCACGCGTCCTGGATCCGCTCGCGTCGTCGCCTCACCTACGAGGACTGCGAGGCGGCCTTGGAGGGACGGGGCAGCCCGGACTGGATCCGCGACCTCGCGCCGCTGGCCAAGGTCCTCGAGCAGGAGAGGCTCGCCGCCGGTGCGACGCCCATCCGCACTCCCGAGCTCGCCATCCACCTCGACGAGGAGAACGACGACTTCGAGGTCCGGCTGGTCGACCCGGGTCGTCCGGCCCGTCACCTCGTGTCCGAGATGATGATCCTCGCCAACCGGCTGGTGGCCGAGACCTGCAGCAGCCGCGGTGTCGCCGCGATCTACCGCTCGCAGCAACCGGCCAACACCGACCAGCCACCGCCACCGACCGACTGCTACGAGCCGGTGTCGGTCAACGCCTTCCGTCGTTGTCTTCAGCGCACCGAGGTCCTGATCGAGGCCCGTCCGCACGCGGGGCTCGGGGTCAACGCCTACCTCCAGGCGACCTCGCCGCTGCGGCGCTACCAGGACCTGGTCGTCCACCGGAACCTCAAGGCCGCTCTCCAGGGCCAGCCCCAGCCGCACGACCGCAGCGAGGTCCAGGCGCTGGCGGTCTCGACCGAAGAAGCCGGCCGGCGAGCGCGCGGCGTCGAGAACGAGGTCGACGTCTACTGGATCCTCCAGGACGCGGCGCGACGCATCGGTGAGCTCGAGGAGGCCGTCGTGCTCCGCGTCGAGTCGCGACGCACGGTCATCGAGCTGGCGCGCTGGGCCCATCGCAGCGCGGTCCCGACCCGACCCGACCACGCTCCCGGGCAGCAGCTCCAGGTCCGCATCCGCGCCGTACACCCGCGGCGAGGTCATCTCAGCGTCGAGCAGGTCGGCGGCGGCAGCGAGGCTTGAGCCCGTGAGAGCATCCCCCGCCGACTGCGCGTCGCGATCCCGTCGCGCTGCGACCACCTCACTCGCTTGCGTGGGACCTGCCACGCCACGCTCCCTCGGCGGCCCCAGCGCTCGGTTTCCCGACACTCGCTTCGACGCGGGATGTCCTCACGGGCTCTGATCCCGTGCCGCCGCTCCGGGACCTCAGGCAGCCTTCGCACGAGCTGGAGCTCATGGACGCGCCCGACGTCCCACCGCGCGAGCTGCGACGCGCCTTCGTCGACATCGCCCGCTCCAACCGTTGGCTTGGCGGGCACGCCGCGAGCCTGTCGGCCGTCGCCGACCTGATCGTTCGCGCAGCTCGCGACGGGGCGAGCCCCGTGCGGGTCCTCGACGTCGGCTGCGGTGGAGGCGACTTCGCGGTCGCGCTGCTCGCCTGGGCCGCCCGCGAGGGGCTCGAGGTCGAGGTGGTGGCCGTCGACCCCTGCCCGGTCGCCGCCGACTGGACGCGGCGTCAGGCGGCGGGACGTCCTGGCTTGCACGTGCTGCGTGCCGACGGGCTGCGTCCTCCCTTCGCGGCGGGCCGGGTTCACGTGGTCCACGCAGCCATGGTCTTACACCACGTGCCCCGTGCAGAGCAGGCCGCCTTCGTCGCGTCCCTGGCCGAGGTCGCGACGGTCGGTGGCGGGATCGCCGACCTGCGACGGGCTTGCTTCCCGTACTTCGGCGTGGCGCTGTGGGGACGGCTGGCCGGCGCGGGTCGCCTGTTCCGTCACGACGGACCGCTCTCGGTCGCGCGGGGCTTCACGCCGGAGGAGGCCGAGGACATCGCGCGGGAGGCCGGGCTCACCGACTGTCGCGTCGAGACGCGCTTCCCGAGCCGCCTGACCTGGAGCTGGGGGCCTCGCCCACTCGCCAAGGCTTGAGCCAGGCCGTCTCCGGGCCGATGGGAGATCGAGGGTCCTCCCGCCCGGAGACACCGTCATGCGCAGCACCTCGGTCCGACGTCAGCAGAGCCACGGTTTCACCCTCCTCGAGATGATCTCGGTCGTGGCCCTCGCCGGCCTCGTCCTCGGCATCAGCCTGGTCAACTGGCCTCATCTCCGAGCCCGCGCCGAGAGTCATCAGGCGGCGAGCTTGACCCGCACGGCCCTGCGTCAGGCGCGCAGCCTCGCGGTTCACCTCGGCTATCGTCACTGGGTCGTGCTCGAACCGGCGCAGCGCCAGCTTCGCGTCTTCGCCGACGCGGACCACGACGGTGAGCTCGACCTCGACGCCGACCGCGTCGTCGAGCGCATCCCCTGGCCGCCTGGCGTCCGGCTCGCGCTCCCGGCGGGCACGACCCAGCTCGGTCACCCCACCCTCAACATGACCCTCGTGCACGGCGTCACCGAGCCCGGCGGGATCGCCGTGCTCGACGACACCGAGCACCACGTCCTCATGGCCCGGCCCGACGGTGCCGGGCGGAGCCCCGACGATCGGCGGGGCCTGCGTGGCACGGTGCTCGTCTACTCGAGCAGCGGCGGCACCGTGAACGCGGTGGTCCTCCGGACCGAAGGTGGCGAGATCTCGACCTTCCGACTGACCGAGGACGGCTGGGTGCCGGCCTGAGCGCTGCGTTGCGAGTCGGGTAGAGTCGGCCTGCGTCGAGGTCCTCCCCCTCTCGACGCCGAGAGCCGGTGGAAGACAACGACCTCCCGAGCCCGTCTTCGGACGAGACCACGGACCCTCCCCGCGACGACTCGACGTCGTCGCCGTTCGGCTCCACGCGACGCGTGCTCGTCCTGTTGCTGGCCCTCGCCGCGGTCTTCCGGCTGGCGCACTTCACCGCCCTCCTGGACTCCCCGCTGGTCGAGCTGCACCGCTGGGAGTCGTCGGACATGGCCTTCTTCTCCGAATGGGCCGAGCAGGTCGCGGGGGGCGACTGGTGGACGGACGTCGTCCTCCACCCCTTCCACGAGTGGCACTTCGAAGCGGCCCAACAGCACTTCGCCGCTCACCCCGAGGACCGGCAACGACACGAGCAGGCCATCACAGCCGGTCGCGCGCTGGGTCCGCCCGAACGCGCGCAGGTCAACGAGTGGTTCGGCGGCAAGCGCCTACATCAGGGGCCCGTCTACTCCTACCTGCTCGCCGCAACACGCACGCTGCTCGGACCGAACGTCCGCTGGGTGCTGGCCGGTCAGCTCCTGCTCGGCGTGCTGGTGACCGGCCTGATCTTCGGGCTCACTCGGCGTTGTCTCGGCGAGCACGAAGCAGTCGTGGCCGGCGTGCTCGCAGCGCTCGCTCCTCTCCCGGTCCACTTCGAGACGGTGCTGTTGCGGACGACGCTCCTGTCCGTGCTCGCCTTCCTCTTCAGCTGGCTCTTCGTCCGCGCCCTCGAGCTCGGTGGGGTCCGATGCTGGCTGCTCGCCGGGGTCGTCGCCGGAGCAGGCGTGCTGGCCAAGCCGAGCCTCGTCTTGCTCCCGGTGCTGGCAGTCGCGTGGCTCGTGCTCGAGCTCGTGAGGAGACGACGTCGGCTGCGGGAGGTCGGTGTCGCCACCTTGCTCATGGTGGCCGGGACGGTGGCGTGCTCAGCGCCGCTGATCGTGCGCAATGTCCGGGTCGGGGTCGCGCCGCTGTCGATCTCGAGCGTCGGCGCGTTCACCTTCGTGCAGGCCAACGCCAGCGACGTCCGCCCGGATCGCCACGAAGTCATCAGTCGTCACTGTGGCGAGATCCTCGGTGCGAGCGAGGGCCGTCTCTTCGAGACCATGCGGCTGACTTACGAGACCTGGGACGGCCCCGGGGGTTACCTCCTCAACACGCTCCGCAAGCTCGACCTGACCTGCCACTGGCACGAGGCACCCAACAACAGCAACTTCTACTTCCATCAGCGCTGGTCGACGGCCCTGCGGTGGTCGCCCTTCGGGTTCCGGCTGCTCGCCCCGTTCTGCCTGGTCGGTCTCGTGCTGGCCGCTCGGCGTTGGCGTCGCTGCGGACCGCTGCTGATCCCCGTGCTCGGCTTGCTTGCACCGCTGCTGATCTTCCAGGTGGTCGCCCGCTTCCGCTGTCCCTGGCAGCTCTCGCTCCTGCCCTTCGCGGCCGTCACCGTCATCACCCTGGTCTCGCTCTGGAATAAGCAGAGCTGGCGTCGGCTCGGCGTGCTCGTCTTGGCGCTCGCCGTCGTGGCGGCCTGGACGGCTCGCCCGCTGCCGGCGGGTCGGACCTTGGTGAGGGCCACCGACTTCGCGTTGGCCGTCAAGCTCGACGTGGGCGCACGGGTCGCCGAGCTCGAGCGGCAGCAGGACCTGGCCGGAGTCGCCGACGCCTGGGCCGACCTGCTCTCACGTCGACCGAGCTGGGTCGACGAGCTCGGTCCGGAGCGACTGGCGCAGAGCGAGGATGAGGCGGAGCTCGCCGGCGTGCTCGCGGTGCTTCACCGGCGGCACGCCGACGCACTGGCTCGGATCGGTTCCCCCGATGCGGCGGTCGCCGCCCGTCAGCGTGCTGCCGAGCTCGAGCATGCCGCGGGCACGCCGTCGGGCTGATCCTGGTCAGTCGTCATGGGTTCGAGGTCCCTGACGGCTCAGCGAACAGCCCTCCGATGAGCAGCGACCCGGGCGCTGACGGTCTCAACCGCCGTCGCTTCCACCGCCGCCGTCGCCCTCGCCGTCACCCCCTCCATCGGACAGGTGCACGCTGGGAGCGAAGTTCAGCTCGAGCGCGTCCTCGGGGACGAGCGTGGTCACGCTGTCGGGGTTCGGGGTTCCGGTCTCCACCGCGACGAGCGAGACACCGCTGGACGAGAGGTTCTCGATGCTCGTGTTCCGAGTGACCGGGTCGACGAAGACCCAATACCGGATGGTCGGCTCCAAGGCGTCATCGTCGACGTTCGCGGTCAGGCTGACCGTCGACGCCAACGCCCCCGCATGCTCTCCCGACTCGGAGAGACCGTCCTCTTCGATCATCATGAAGCCGTGACGCAGCTCGTACTTGATCCCCTCGCCAGCGGCAGCCGTCTGCGGCGGCAGGTGGACTTCACCCTCGCCGAACGTGACGCTGTTCTTCTTGTCGCCGATCGTCCTCTTCACCACGAGCTTTCCGTCCTTCGGCACCCGCAGGTGGTAGCAGTTCCGGAGCTCGTCTCCCACGTTGACCTCTCCGGTCCCTGCGTCGGGATCGTCGGGATCGAAGAGAACCACGTCACCGACCACCAGGCAGACCTCGTAGGTCATGTAGGTCGACAACACGAGGTCCTCGGTCATCTTCTCGGTCATGTTCGTGTAGTGCCGTCGCGTCCCGGGGTTGTCGTAGTTGTCCGTCAGGTACTGAGCGAGCTCGCCCAGCGTGACGCGTCCATCTCCGCTCGCGTCGGCTGCGCCCTCGAGCCCGTTGGAGACCGCCGCGGTGAATCCGCCGCCGCCGACCAGCGGGTTCGCAGGACAGAGCGCCTCGTCACCGGTGGGGTTGGGGGGAGTGCTGGTCAAGATCGTGCAGCAAGCGTCGGCGATCGGGTTCGCCCACTGTCCCGAGAAGCAAGAATCCATGATCAACACGCTCGCTCGATTCGGACAATCCAGGGCTGCGATCATCGCGGCGGGGCTCATCGATGCGTGGTCCGAGCCGATGGGCGAGCCCGGAGGAGTCGAGTTGCCGGCTCCATGCCCCAAGTAATAGAAGATGTACGTCCCGTCACCGGCCTCCTCCCTTCCCTCCTCTGCGGCTTCGCGGATGTCGTCCGTCGTTCCTCCCGACTCCTCCTCGGTCATGTCGTTGGCCGTGTCCAGGCCGGCCTCCACCCTGTCGGCAGCGCCGGTCGTCGACTGCACGTCATCTGCTCCCGTCGCGACGGTCGCCGTTCCTTGGGCGTGGGCGACTGAGGCGAGCATCAGGGACAGGGTCAAGATCAGGTAGTGCGTGAACACTGAGCACGAACGGAGTTCTCTCATCGACTCTCCTAAAGTGGCCCGTCGTCGGGCCGGTCACGCCTGACGCCAGGGTGGCGCGGCTCACTCATGAGAGTGAGACGCAGCAGGAAGAGCTTCGTGACGGACTTTCCGAGAAGGGCGCGGTGCTCCAGGTCGCGGGCCCCCGAGGCGCCCGCTTTTCTCAATACGAGAACATGTCGAAGGCAACGACACGTCGAGCATGACCAGCCTCATCGTTCGCCACGGCCGGCCGTCAGGCGATCCTCTTCGTGGGCGATGGGTTCGCGAGTGAGCGGCGTGTCAGCTCAGGCCCTTGGTGGCGCCACTCGACGAGGTCGAGCGCATCCTCGGCATCCCAGGCCCAGAGGCCGCGGCCCCTGCTCTCGTCGAGCCTCGGCAGCTCACCAGTGCCAGCCGAGGCTCACCCTGACTGCACGTGGTTCCACGGGATGGAAGTGGACGTCCTCGACGCCGTCCACGGGCTCGCCATCGAGCCGTGATGCGTAGAAGTACTCGATGTCCGAGTCCTCCTCGTCGAGCAGGTTGAACAGGTCGACCTCGACCGCAAGTCCACCCGACTTCGCCTTCCAACCGACCCTCGCGTTCAGCATCCCAATCTCGCTGGAGCGCACGGAGTCGTCCTCGACGAGAGGCCTCCCACCGAGGTAGCGCCAGGTGAGGGCGCCCTTCCAGCCGGTCTCCCTGCCAAGCCCCAGGTTGGCAGCGACGACGTGCTCGGCTGCCCCTGGAATGCGATCGCCCGCCGGCTCGTTCACGAAGCGAGCACGAGTCCACGACCAGTCGACGTCCAGGCTGAGCCAGTCGTTCGGTCGCCAGGTCGTGGCGAGCTCGAAGCCGCGGCGGCGGGTCTCGCCCGAGGCCTCGGTGCCACCGGCGTCTCCGACGAAGACGAGCTCGGAGTCGAGCTCGAGCCAGAAAGCCGAGAGCGCCACGATGAGCTGCCTGCGTGCGACCATGCGCACGCCCAGGTCCGCGCTTCGGGCGCCGACGAGGAGAGGCACGGGATCGGCTTCGCTGCTGTCCACCGGATCGACCGCAATCGTCGCGCCGCGAGCGTCGTTGGAGTGAAGGCCGTGACCGTAGCTGGCGTAGAGCTCTGCGTTTCGGAACGGTCCGAAGGCGAATGCGACACGGGGGCTCAGCCGCGTGTCGTTCGCCGAGCCGCCGTTCCGCGCGAGCTGAGCCCGCACGTCTGCGTTCACGTGGTCGAGCCGCAGCCCGAAGGTGCCCCGCACCTTGGTCGCGAGCTGCGCCGTGAGCTCGTACCAGGCGCCGATGCCCAACTCGTCGATGGCGTCGGCACGTGTCGTGCTCAGACGCTGTCGCCGTGCGGTGCGCCAGAGGCCGTTCTCGATGTCATCGAAGCGCAGCCGCACCCCGTGGGCATGCTCGAGTCCCCGTGCCGGCTTGCCGAGGATGGCGTGGCGCTCCCAGGAGAAGCCGAGCGTCCAGCGGTCGTCACCCTGTTCGAACTGGTCTCCGTCGACTTGATCGTCGAGGAGGTACGTGAAGTTCGAGAAGAGCTCCAGGTCCTGGCGGATGGCGTAGCCCGCGACGCGGTTCAAGCTGCGATCGCCCGACCAGTGGCGACTGCCGCTGAGGCTGTAGCGCGAGGTCGCGCCGCCGAGGCCGGGGTCGACCTGACCGAAGCGACCGACGTCGGCCGTCGCTCTCGACGGGATCTGGTCCGAGCCGTGCCAGTCGGCGTCGTGGGCCATGAAGGTGATCCCCCCTCCCTTCTGGGCGTTGCCCGTGGACCACTTCGCCACCGCGCGAGTGCGTCGGAGATCGTCGGGGATGTCCCAGGGTCCATCGTGCCGGACGTGGTCACCCCCGACCACGAGGCGCCCCTGGCCGAGCGTGAGCTCGTCGGCAACCAGCACGCGGCGGTGCCCCAGGCCACCAACCGTCAATCGCACGAAGGACTCGGGAAGGTCGTCGGACAACCGGAGGCGGATGGACCCGGCCGATGCGTGGTTGTCACGGGCGTCGTAGGGCCCCTTCCGATAGCGCACGGTCTCCACCATCTCGGGGATGACGAACCCGAGATCCGCGTAACCCTGGCCGTGGCCGTGGGAGACCTGATTGACGGGCATGCCGTCGACCTCGACACGAAGGTCCGTGCCGTGGTCGTGGTTGAACCCGCGGCTGAAGTACTGGTTCGCCTTGCCACCGCCGGAGTGCTGCGTGGCGATCAGGCCGGGTGCGGTCTCGAGCAGCTCGCCCTCACGCAGGATGGGGCGACGTGCGAGGTCGTCTCGTCCCGTCAGTCCCTCCGTGGCCGTGCTGGCGGCGCCGATGTACTTGTCGGAGTCTGAGCGGACCTCGATCGACTCGTCGATCGTCGGGCCGAGGAGGCGCCTGATCTCATCCTCGAGGCTGGTCGGCTCATGGGCGGACGCCGCCGTGATGAAGCACGGCATCAGACCGGCCGCGAGACAGAACCAGCGAGTCAGGGGGCAGGGCATGTCGGGAGCACCTCGGCTGATGTCACCAGCACGACCCTACCCAGCCCATCGCCTACATGCAAGTGACTTGCATGTGCGATGCAAGTCCGCTCGGGCGAGAGCGCCCTGTCCCAACCTCCCTCCCTCTTGATGACGGGTCGCCGATCACCCAACGCTGCGGAGGCTTCGGGGCCAGGGATCGGAGAACGTCTCCTCCCGTTGCCAGGCAGCGATCTCGCGCTCCGTGCACAGGGCGTCCTGCAAGGCGGCAGCAAAGGCCTTGCGTGACTCGGGCAGGCCGATCAGCGTGAGCTCGACGTGTCGGTCCCCGAAGATGGGATGAGCCGCCTCGAGTTGCTTCTCGAGAATCGCGACTTCGTCGGGGAGGAGCCTGACCTTCTGGTTGCGAAGAGCCTCGGCTGCCCATAGGCCGGACAGCTCGAGTGCGATCTGGCTACCCGACTGCTGCCACACGAGGACCTCGCCGGGGCGAGACGCCAGCCACAAGAAACCCTTGGTGCGATAGAGCCCCGTGCCAAGCTGGCTCTGACAGGCGTCGTACAGTCGCTGGGGATGGAAGGGACGCGGATCGCGCAGGATGGTGGCGTCGACCTCCTCGGCGGTCGGGCTGTCGCGGGAGAGACCGAACTGCTCGGCGCGTCTCTCGAGGTCCGCGAACCTCGGTGCAGGAGTGGCGTCGAGCTGCGGCAGGAGAAGCCCGGCCATGGCGGAGAGACCGACCGTGGCCTGCGGCTGAAGACTCTCGAGAGTCCGGACCTGAGCATCGACCACGGACCGAGACACGGTGTCGACCTTCGTCAGGATGATCACGCTGGCGAAGACGAGCTGCTCGGCCAGGATCTCGGCAGCGCGAACGAGTGCGGCGTCGGCGGGAGGGCTCGCTTCGCCGGTGAAGACGCGGCCATCGGCGAGATCGCGGTGAAGATTCAGGGCGTCGACAGTGACGATGAAGTGCCGCAAGTGAAAGCGGTCATCTTGAGTGAGGGCCGCGATCAAGGGCCAGGGTCGGGCCGCGCCCGTGCTCTCACACAAGACGTGAGGCGGAGGAGGCTCGAGGGCCGCGATCTCATCCAACGACCGACCCACCGACGCATGGAGTCGTTCCCGCGCATGAACGCCATGGAGAGCGGCGACCCGGTCGACGACACGACCCGGCTCGGGGTTCGAGCCGTCGTCCGCGACGAGCTCGACATCGACGCCGAGGTCGCTCAGGTCGTGAATGATGAAGGCCGCGTCGCGCAAGCTCTCGTCGGATCGCCAACGCCTGAGCAGCGTGGTCTTCCCCGAACCGAGAAAGCCGCAAAGGACCGTGACCGGAATTCTCTCAGGTGACCTCATGGGGAGCTCTCGGGTGACTTGGGTGACGGGCGTGTCGAGCTCTCGACCACCCTGCGACAGGCAGCTCCCAGCCAGGCCAGCGCCGCGGCCCACGGCGAGAGCGACGCTGCTGGCCGGAGCGCTACCTATTGAAGGGGACTTCGTTGATCCATCGGAAACCGCGCGACTCGTAGAGGCTCTCTCCCTCTTCCCGACGAAGCGTGACGTCGATGACCGCGCCCTCGAACACGCCCGACAGGCGGATGCTCGCGTCGTCCAGACGCTCGAGCTGGAGCGGATCGGAGGGTGGTTCGAGAACACTCCGGTCGAAGAGCGCGAGCGTCGACGCCTCCTCGTCGAGGGCTAGGCGCAGGCGCCGGGTCCTGCCATCTGCGAACTGCACCGCTGCACTTCTGGGCGGGTTCAAGCCGACCCGAAGCCAGGCGGCCTCGGGGGCGACCGGCGTGCCCGACTCGGACTCCGCGCTCTCGAACGACTCGGCGCGGTAGGTCCCACGCAGGTCACTCTTCTCAGCCCACGGGCCCCAGGTGCGCATGCGATCGAGACGTGAGTCGATGTTCGCCCAGAGCAGCGCAGTCACCAGAACCACCTTGGCAATGCCGAGGCTGCGGCACCACTGCGGGGAGGCGTGCCAGAAGGGCCGATGGTCCCGGGCCGCGACGGGCACGTTGGCCACGAAGAAGCCGACCAGTCTCGGGACGTCGGGCAGCGCCAGGAGAAGCGCAAGGAGGAGATAGTGGAACGAGTAGAGCTTCACCGGCACGTCGAAGAACATGTTCATGGCGAACACGTTGGCCATCACGGCTGCAACCACGAGCGCCCCGAGCAACGCCGTGCGCCGAAAGAGCAAGAGCAACGCGCCGAGCACCTCCGCCGCGCCCGCGAACATCTGGTAGCCCATGCTCGCGCCCATGAAGGTCCAGAGCAGCCCCATCGGTGACGAGTCACCATGGGTCTGCATCATCCGATCGGGCCCCATCTCCGAGAACTGCAGGGGGAAGACCTTCGACAGTCCGTAGGAGAGCATGAGCCACGCGAGGTAGTAGCGCACGAGAAGACGACACGCGTCGGCCGTCCTCATCGAGATCGGTGTCGCTCGACGCCAGAGCCACCACGCAGTCGCGATCACGCCCGCGATGATGAGGTCGAGAAGCACGCCGAGGTAGGAGGCGAGACCATCACCACTACCCGTGAACTCGAAGGAAGGCGTCTCTCCGGTCAGCAGTCGCCCGAGCCACCCGACGATGGGCTCCGTCGCCTGACCGTGCAGGCCGAGTAGCCAAGCTCTCGCCGAAGCAAGGAACGAGTCGGCGACTCCAGGGACGTGGTCGAAGAGGTGGAGCAGCGTGAGCGGGAACGGCAGCATGAAGACGGCGGGATAGACGAGCAAGAAGCGGCCCGGGATCGTGCTGAGCCCGAGCCCCGAACCCTGCTCGTGATTGACCTCACGACTCGGCTCATCCCTCTGAGTGACGCGAATGGGCTCGTCAACGTCCAGGAAACGATCGCTCAGCCCGGCGGGCGGCACGCGGCACGCCGTCTGACGACCGAACCAGCGGTAGCGATTGCGGGCGAGCCAGGCGTAGGCCGGATCCCTGACGAACCGAGGAATGAGCAGTGCAGCCACGAGCAGCGACCAGGGAAGGCCCAGCCCACGAACGACGGCGACGAGGGCATCCGCTCCCGCATGAACCTTCCGGTCGTCGATGACGATCAGGCTGTCGGGCGCTTCCTCGGGAGCCCCCGCCTCCTCCAGAGCTCGTCGGGCGGCGTCGGACTGCAGCGCTGCGAATCGAAAGCGCTCTTCGCCGTCGTGGTCGATCACGAACCGCACGAGGGCATCGCAGAGGTTGCAGACGCCGTCGAACAGCAGAAGCGGCCGAGCCGCGGGAGGGGTGCCTGACGAAGGCTCAGGCAGGGACGGCCCCCCCTCAGCTCGAACAGTGGGCTGCATGCGGCAGACTACCTGCAAGCGACTTGCAAGTACAGTCCAGGGCAAGGCCCTCCTCGCGAGGCCGCTGGACGAGAGCTCTCGACGTGCGGAACAGCGAGCCGAAGGCCGCAAGACGTCGAGCAGGACCAGATCCCGTTTCTCGTCATGGTCGCTCTCGGACGCCCACCGTGTCGCATTCGTAGCGCTTCGATCGCGGTGCTCCGAGACGGGCCGTCCGGCATCGCGCCACCATCAGGAAAGTCGTCAATCGAGACTGGGACGCTCGATTCCTGCCCAATTGACGCTCGCCCCTCCCTCTCGCCCCGAGCAGATCGGCCGCCCCCGCTCCGTAATCAGGACACCGCTGCTTGAACCCGGCCCCAGAAGGACGAAACTACTCTCGTGACCCACGTCAATCGGCCCTGAGAGCTCCTCGCTCCCGCTCGCGCTCCCGAGACAGGAGAGTCCAGTGAAGAGAGACCCGAGACCGTCCCCGAGCCGACCCACTGCCGACATCGCGACCCGCCCACGTGCCGGCCGAAAGCTGCTCACCCTGCTGCTCACCGTCGGGCTGGCGTCAGTCGGCCTGCTCCCGGTGGCCCAGGCCTGCCAGAACCTGCCGCAGAACAACGCCGCCGTCACCTGCAACGTCGTGGCCCAGACCTCGATGGCCAGCGCGGGTGAGACGATCGACTTCCACTACACCGTGACCGTGTACGGCGACCCCCTGATCGAGCCTCCGGTCTACACCGACGACAGCTGGATCCTGATGTGGTTCCACGCCGTGAGCGTGCCGCTCCACGTCTCGGCCGAGCTCGGTGGTTGCACCGACGAGGGCAACCGACGTGTCGGGCTCGCCCTCGCGGTCAACGACCCACAGCCCGAGCCCTTCACCCTCGATGACGCCTACAGCCCCTTCGCCGACGGTCCCACGAGCCATTCGGGAAGCTTCAGCGTGACGATGCCCGATCTCGAAGGGGACTGGGCCGTGGTCGGAATCGTCGAGATTCTCGCCCTCTCCGGGGTCAGCTTCCAGGCGAGCCTCTCGGAGGGCTGCGTCCTGCTCGTCCCCGAGGATGGTGACAACACGCCGACGGCTCAGTTCACGGCACCGCTCGCCAGCGCACCGGGCGGCACCGCGCTGCCTTTCGAGATTCAGGTCGAGCGCAACGGCTATCGCCCCGAGCGTCCGCTCCGGCTCGTCGTCGAGCGGGCCAACCCCGCCGACCCGGTCGACCTCTTCCCCATCGAGCCCGCCGCCATCGCCGGTGAGGGCCTCGTGATCACCGGTGACAGCGCCACCATCGAGATGACCTGTGGTCTTCACTTCCCCTGCTTCGTGGGGATGTCGAACGACCTGCACCTGAAGCTGCTCGACGGTGAGCTGGTCGTCTTCGAGAGCAAGCTGACTCATGGCAGCGGTGCGGGCGAAGCCGGCGTCGGCGAGGCGCCGATGGCCAAGGTCGAGCTCCTCGAGATCGAGGGAGGCTCTCTCCAGCGGGGACGCGACGCCGAGATCCTGTTGCGTCTCTACGCGAGAAACCCCGCCGTCGGTGCGCCGCTCGAGGACGTCGTCATGACCCTCGGCCTGCCGGCCGGCACGGAGCTGCTCGAGTCCTCGCTCCATCACCACGACAACCCGCTGGATGCGGTCGACCCCGCGCCGGGCGATCTCGTCGCCGCGGCGACCCTGACTCATGAGGGCGACCTCATCCGCGTGGAAGCCGAACGGGTGGACCATCGCTTCATCGACGTGCCCTCGGCACCGCCGATCTTTTGGGACCTGCTGGAAGCCGACCTCCGCCTTCGCATCCCCGCGAGCGCTCTCTGGGGTCATCAGCTCGTCATCGAGGGCCTGTCGGTCGACGCCACTCAGGTGGGACGTCCCCGCAGCGCGACCACCGAGCCGCTGGCGATCCCCATCGAGGGCGCGGTCATCATCACTCCGCCTCGCCTCGGCACGCCCGGACGCGATCCCTTCCGTGCCCGCCCTGGTGAGACCAGAGCGTCGCGACGGGGACTCTGAGCACTCGTAGACACGGGACCTCGGTCCCGGAGAGGAGCAAGGCATGTCGAAGTCACTGATCGCTGCCACCGCGTTCCTGACGCTCGCAACGAGTGCAGCCCACGCAGGCAGCACGGCGGATCGTCGCGTGCCTGCTCCTTCGTCCACCGCTCCCGAGCGTGCCCGGATCGTCGCGCCCGACATCGGCACGTTTCGGGAGCTCGGGGAGCGTCCGACGCTCGCGCGGGAGATCGCGACGAGCAACCGGAGCGCTCGCGTGCTCTCGTCCGACTCGTCGGCGTCGGGTGACGTCGTCGTTCCTGCGCCCAGCGAGCTCCAGCGCTTCGGCGACGCGACCAGTTACTCCGGCCGGACCAGCTTCGAGGCCGCCTGCGGTGACCTCCGCACCCTCGACATGTCGGGCTCGCTCCTCGAGCCCGGCACGGTGGCCGCGTGCTGGCCGATCCACACCTGGGAGCTCGGTTCCGCCGCCTGCTACGACCCGATGACTCCGACCGCGAGCCATCCCGGCCTCGAGCTCCGCACCAGAGGCAGCATCACCGGCGGCCTTCCCACCAACGGCCTGGTCGTCTTGACGGAGGGCTTTCTCGACGCACCGACGACGGTGCATGGCGCCAATGCCTTCGCCGACGCCTTGCAGCTCGACTTCTCGTGTCGCACCACCTGCGTCGGCTTCGACATTCACGCGCTCGTGAGAGGCCCCGGCGAGGTGCGGTTGGACGTCTACGGCCCCGACGACGCCGAGCTCCTCGCGTCGGTGATCGTCCTGGCCGAGCCTGCCGGAACGTTCTTCGGCATGAGGGCCCCGTCGGGCATCGGGCGGATCGTGATGGACGACGCGGAGTTCGACGTCGGCGCCCTCATCACCAACCTCTCCTTCAACGGTTGCCCGGTGGACGACCTCACCCCGCCCGACCTGGAGCTTCCCGGACGCGGAGGCTTCGAGCCCCGGCCCGGTGACATCCGACCCTCGGGGCCTCGCCCCTGACCCTCGGCAGACGTCGTGTCCATGCTCACGACACGACTCGGCTCACGGCCAAGGAACGCTGAACCTCGTACAGCAACAGGCTCCCGGCAACCGCCAGGTTGAGCGAGTCGGTGGCACCGGTCATCGGGATGCGAACGAGCTGTCGGCACAGCCGCCGTTGCTCCGAGGTCAGCCCTCGACGCTCCTCACCGAGGATGACGACCGGTGGCCGGCGGCAGCGCAGCTCCCTGAGATCGACGTCACCGTCGGGCGATGCGCCCAGCGTCGGGACGTCGTGCCGACGGAGCCAGCGGTCCAGGCCGACCCGATCGGTTCGAACGAAGCGCTGACGGAAGAGCGCTCCCATCGCTGCCCGCACGACGGTCGGCTCGAACGGATCGACGCTCTCCCCGAGGAGAAGAAAGCCGGCGCCGCCAAGCGCCTCCGACGAGCGGATCAGCGTCCCGAGGTTGCCGGGTGAGCGGACGGTCTCCAGGGCCAACCAGCACGAACCCGTGTCGGGCCGAAGGACGTCGAGACTCGACCAGGGCTGACGGACGATGGCACCGACGCCCGACGCCCGCTCCGCGACCGACACCCGACGAAACTGCTCGGGGGTGAGCCGGACCACGGGGACCCCGGCCCGCCGGCGCTGGCGGACGAGCTTGCGGGCAAGAGCAGCCGTGCACAGCTTGTCGCTGTAGACGATGGTCGCGATGGGCGCATCGACATCGACGAGCTGGACGAAGTTGCGAACGCCTTCGGCAAAGAAACGCTGGCGGAGGGCGCGGAAGCGGCGGCTGCGATGGAGCCGTTCGATCTCGCGGAGCGTGGAATCGACGTCGGGCCGGGACCGGCCACGGGGGTCAGCGCTCGACATCCTCCTGGGCGCCGAGCAGGCTCGAATGCGAAGTCATCGGTGGTTGCGGCGAGGACGCCGTCTTGGCGGGCGAGCCGGATGGCTCGTGATCAGGCGGGCCCGCGGATCGTAGCACCGCCGAGCGCGCTGCGCGTGCCGGCTCACCAGGGCAACGAGCCCTGCCCGTCCGCCACGTCATTCTTCAACTGCGTAGATCGCTTCCGACCGAGCCGG
>JBCCFW010000043.1:0-45704 GCA_039029535.1 Acidobacteriota bacterium | reverse complement strand
TGTACTCCACCCGCGAGCCGCGTCGCAGGCTCATCTGCCGCCACCAGAGGTCGGTGCCGGGCACGCGGTGGAAGGGCTGGGCGGTGGGGAGACCGTGGATCCAGTGCTGGAGCCGCACGGTGTCGGCGTTGCCCCGGTAGACGAAGGTCACCTTCGTGCCGTCCACCAAGGGGAAGTCGCCCTCGGAGAAGAAGCGATCGAGGGCTTCATCCGAGGGCGCGCCATCGGCGACCAGCGCCTCGATGGCTTCGGGGAGTCGTTCTTCGACGGTCATCGGGAGGGTCGCGTGTCGCTCATCCCGGCTCGTCGTCGGCCAGGTGCTGCTCGAGCAGGCTACCAGCCAGCTCGATGAAGTCGTGCTCGGTCACGATGCCCACCAGGCGGTCGCCCTCGACCACCGGGAGACAGCCGACGCCTTCCTTGCGCATGAGCCGCATGGCGTCGAGCGCCGAGCAGTCGGCCTCCACCGTGACGGGGTTGGCTCTCATGATCTTCGAGACCGCCACCGGCTCGCGCTCGCCGCTGGTGAGACCACGCGAGACGAGACGGAGCAGGGCTCGCTGCGAGACCACGCCCACCAGGCGACCGCCGTCGTCCTCGACCGGGACGTGCCGGACGTGCTCCCACTCCATGAGGCTGGCCGCGAGGTCGACGAGATCTTCGGGACGCACCGTGAAGACGTCGGGCGACATGAGGTGCGCGACCGTCTTCGAGCTCTTCTTGAACTCGCCGGCACGTCCGAGCTTGGCGAGGGGCCACTCGTGGATCGGGCGGCCGTCCCGCTGGAGCTGGAAGATCGTGCGGGCGAGGGTCCGGTGGCGGACGTCCTTCGTGGCGGTCGAGCCCATCTCGGACAGCGAGTGGAAGGCCCAGTTCGAGCCGGTCTGAAGCGAGCGGACACGATCGCCGATGACGCCGAGGTAGCGACTGATGTCGTCGTCGTCGATCGAGGCGGCCTTGAGACCCTCGCGGGCGGCCGGCAGCAAGTGCTCGGTGATGAGCTCGCGGGCCGGGTAGCTCTGACCGTCGGTCCAGTGCATCTGTGCGCGCAGGCCCGTGCGGGCGGCGGCGTCGAAGTTGTGCTTGGCGTCGTCGAATTGGAGGACGTCGCGGATGTCGCCGTGCTCCTCGAGCATCGCCGACATGAGCCCGAAGAAGAACGCGGCGTTGGCGACCTCGTCGATGACCGTCGGGCCGGCGGGCAGCACGCGGTTCTCGATGCGGAGGTGAGCCTTGCCGTTGCCGGAGAGGCCGTAGCAGGGACGGTTCCAGCGGTAGACCGTGCCGTTGTGGAGGCGCAGCGCGGAGAGCTGGGGGAGACGGCCCTCGTTGAGAACCCGCAGCGGATCCTCCTGGCCTTCGGTCGCGATGATCGAGCGGAAGCGGACGATGTCCTCGCGGAAGATCTCGAGGACCGACTCGTCGACCCAGGCGTCACCGAAGCTCACGCGGGGGCGGCCGCCGCGGGCCTGGTGCGTGCTCGACCTCGTGTCGACCGAGTGCTGGAAGAGGGCGACGCGGGTCTCCGACCAGAGTCGATGCCCCAGCAACACCGGCGAGTTGCAGGCGGCCGCCAGCACCGGGCCGGTCACCGCCTGGGCGATGTTGTAGAAGCGCGCGAACTCGTCCGGAGCGACCTGGAAGTGGACCTGGAAGCTCGTGTTGCACGACTCGAGCATGACGTTGTCGTGCGTGGCCTCGAGCTCGTCGAGGCCCGAGATGCTCACCCGGAAGTCACCCCCGCGCAGCCGGCTCATCTCGCGGTTGAGCGCGTGGTACCGCGGGTTCGGCGTCATGTTGTCGAGGCTGAGGTCGGACTGTCGCAGCGTCGGCAGGATGCCCGCGAGCAAGATGTCGGAGCCACAGCTCTGCGCGGCCGTGCGGACGAGGCCGAGCAGCTCGTTGAGCTCCTCTTCCATCCGCCGCAGGCAGTCACCGCCGAAGAGCTGAGGCGACAGGTTCGCTTCGATGTTGAATCGCGCGAGCTCGGTGGTCAGCCGTGCGTCTTGAGCCTTCTCCAAGACCTCGGTGACCTTCGGCGCCGGATCCATGTCGGAGTCGACCAGGAACATTTCCTGCTCGGCTCCGATGCGCCGGATGTCGGTCTCGAAGGCGGTGCCGCCCTCGAGCATCCTCTCGAGGGCGAGGACGTCGTCCAAGAGGGCCTTGGTGTAGGAGCGCAGTCGGCGATCGTCGAGCTGCTCCGGGACGTCCTGTTGGCCCATGCGGGGGGGCTCCAGCCGCATGCGCGGCGAAGGCGAAGACTTGCGATGGGCCGCGATTGTAGATGAGAACGAGCAGGAGCGGGCTCGTCGGTCTCGGACGAGAGTCGGGGGCCGGATCCCGTGCGGGCAGGACCCGACCCCCGTGGGTAACGGAAGACCGGACGGTCCGAGGCGTCCGTCTTCCCGTCGACTGGTGGGCTAGATGGGGGAGCCTCCGGCCCGGTTCGCTATTGCTCGACCACCGTGGTGCAGCGTCGGACCTCGCCCTGCTCGACCGTGCCGGCCAGGAGGGGACGCGCTCTCTCGAGATCCATGGCGGCGCCCGGTCGGGGGGCGAAGCCGCCGCGGCTGCCGTCGAGAGTCTTGAACTGACCCTGCACGCAGACCTCGGACGGACCGACCGCGCCCGGGAAGGGCTGCACGGAGAAGGCCAGC
This sequence comes from Acidobacteriota bacterium, assembly GCA_039029535.1. Lineage (GTDB taxonomy): Bacteria > Acidobacteriota > JBCCFW01 > JBCCFW01 > JBCCFW01 > JBCCFW01. Next base: position 43,044 of record JBCCFW010000043.1, on the reverse strand, counting down.
CACGGGCGGTCGGGCAGGTTGGCGACCACCTGGCCTTCCAGGGTCACCCGGATGGGATCGGTGGCCTCGACTTCAGGGCCGCAGCGGCGCTGGACGCCCATGATGACCTGGATGGTCCCGGTGGCCCCGTCGTGGATGGCGCTCAGGTGGAAGTCGACGCAGGTGCGGGTCTCCGTGCGTTCGAGGATGAGCGGACCGGCCAGGGCGGTGCTGGTCAGGCCGAGGGTCAGGATGGTGGCGAGGACGGTGATGTGGGTTCGAGTCATGGGGAGCTCTCGACAGGGACGTGCCGCTTCATGCGACGTCAGCCTGGAGAGCAACGGACGTGCCAGCATCGACTCGGACCGCACGAGACGGGCTGAGCTGGCCTCAGCTCACCCGAGTGGTCGTCCTTCCCATCGATTCAGCACGGATTGCAGTCGTCTCGGCCGGGATGGAGGGGAATCACGCGAGATCACTCCAACCCGTGAGGCGCCCCCGAGGTGGCCTGGACAGGGGTCCGGCCCCATGGCACCGTGACCGCACGTCACGGTAAGCGCACCACGCATCCGAGAAGGGGTCGCCGCGATGGATCCGACAGAGCTCCAATCGGCACTGGCCGACCATCCCCTGTTCAGGGGCCTCGCCCCCGAGGGCATCGCCGGCTTCGCCGAGCGAGGCGATCTCATCGAGACCGCCGTCGGCGACGCGCTCGTGCGGGAGGGCCAGGACGCCGACTCGCTCCTCGTGGTCCTCTCCGGTGAGCTCAAGGTCACCAAGAAGGGCAGCCGGGGCTTCCCCAGCGAGCTGGGCAAGGTCTCGTCCGGTGCCGTTCTCGGCGAGGTCGGTCTCCTCGGTGGTGGCAAGCGCACGGCGACCGCCAAGGCCGTCGAGGCCTCCCGGGCCTTCAGCCTGTCGCGGGAGGACTTCGAGGCCATGGTCGACGCTGGCGACCTCGCCGCCCGTCAGGTGCTGCTGCGGCTCGCCCGGACGATGGCGGAGCGTCAGCAGGCCACCTCCGAGCGTCTGGCCGAGATGGCCGAGAAGGTCGAGCACCCGGACGGCACGATGCGGCTCTCGGTCACCGAGATCCGCGAGCGCCTGCTCCAGGCGGTCTCGGACGGCATCTAGACCGCTCCCTCCGAGAGCGGCCGGAAGGTAGACGGAAGATACGGTGGTCTTCAGCTCCCACCTCTTCCTCTTCTACTTCCTGCCGCTGGCGCTGATCCTCCATTACCTGCTGCCGCGGGGGCTCCGGCACGCGGCACTGACCGGGCTGAGTTACCTCTTCTACGGCTGGGCGAACCCCGCCTTCGTCGTGCTCATGCTCGCGTCGACCGTCGTCGACTTCGCCTGCGGGCTGTTCATCGCCGGTGGCGGGAGGCTCCAGCGCGAGCCTCCTCAGCTCACCCCGGGCACGCCGCGAAGCCGCGGTCAGCGTGTCGCGCTGATCCTGTCGCTGGTCTCGAACCTCTCGTTGTTGGGGTTCTTCAAGTACTTCGACTTCGCGGTCGGCACCTGGGACTCGCTGGCGACGTCTCTCGGCTGGTCGGGGGCGGTGCTCGACCTGACCTTCCGGGTGACCCTGCCCCTGGGGATCAGCTTCTACACGTTCCAGTCGATGAGCTACACGATCGACGTGTACCGCGGAGACGCTCGGGCGATCTCCCGCTTCATCGACTTCGCCTGCTACGTCTCGCTGTTCCCTCAGCTCGTGGCCGGTCCCATCATCCGCTTCAAGGAGCTGGACGGTCAGCTCCGCTCGCGGACCTGCACCTTCGAGAAGTTCAGCCGCGGCGTGGTCTTCCTGGCGCTGGGCCTGGGGAAGAAGGTGCTGCTGGCCAACCCCTGCGGGAAGCTCGCCGACCTCGCCTTCGACGCGGGCGGCCGTGAGCTGCTCCAGGCCTGGCAGGGCATCCTCGCCTACGCCCTTCAGATCTACTTCGACTTCTCGGGCTACTCGGACATGGCCATCGGCCTGGGTCTGATGCTCGGCTTCGTGTTCCCGAAGAACTTCGACTCTCCTTATCGCTCGCGATCGATCACCGAGTTCTGGCGACGCTGGCACCTGTCGCTGTCCACCTGGCTGCGCGACTACCTCTACGTGCCGCTGGGCGGAAATCGGAAGGGACCGCGTCGGACTTACCTCAACCTGCTCGCGGTCATGCTTCTCGGCGGTCTCTGGCACGGCGCGTCGTGGACCTTCGTCGCCTGGGGCGCGATCCACGGATTGCTGCTGGCGGGCGAGCGGGCGCTGGGCAAGGCCAGCCCCTGGCGACGTCTTCCCGATGGCGTACAGCTCGGCCTGACCTTCATCGTGGTCAGCCTGGCCTGGGTGCCCTTCCGCGCCGACGGGCTCGGGGCCGCTCTCGACTACTGGGCCGACCTCTTCGCGCTGCGCGACCTGCCGGCGGCGGCAGCCTTGCTGGCCGGTCCCATGAGCGCTCCCTACCTCGTGGGCTCGTGCGTCCTCGCCCTGGCCGTCGCGCTGCTCGCGCCTCAGACCTGGGACCTCTCGCGTCGGCTCAGCCCGCCTCGCATTGCCTGGGCCTTGGCGGTCTTCCTCCTGGCCGTGGTGGCGCTCACCACCCAGGACTTCAACCCGTTCATCTACTTCATCTTCTGAGCCGAGCGCGCCGAGGGTCCCGTCAGGACGCGTCGACCGAGTCGGCCGACGACACCTGCTGACGGTGCCAGAGCGCGTAGAGCCCACCGAGCGCGAGCAGCTCGTCGTGGGTACCGAGCTCGGCGACTTGCCCGTCTTCCAGGACGGCGATCCGATGAGCGTCGCGGATGGTGGACAGGCGATGGGCCACGACCAGGCAGGTGCGACCGGCGAGCAGCCCGTGCAGGGCCTCACGCACGGCCTGCTCGCTCTCGGCGTCCAGGTTCGCGGTCGCCTCGTCGAGGAGGAGCAGCGGCGGGTCGCGGAGGAACTCCCGGGCCAGGGCGAGCCGCTGGCGCTGACCGCCTGAGAGGCGCACGCCATCCTCGCCGACGACCGTGTCGAGCCCCTTGGGCAGGCGCTCGATGAACTCCCAGGCGCGGGAGGCGCGGGCGGCCGAGATGATGGCCTCGTCGCTCGCTCCGGGCATGGCGAAGGTGAGGTTCTCCCGAACGCTGCGGTTGAACAGGAAGATGTCCTGCGGCACCACGCCCACCTGACGCCGCAAGGCCTGGAGCGGGAGCTCGTCGAGCGGCTGGCCGTCGAGGAGGATGCGACCGGCGGTGGGCTCGCGGAGTCGGGGGAGGAGCTGGAGCAGGGTCGTCTTGCCGGCGCCGCTGCGACCGATGAGCGCCAGCACCTCGCCGGGCTCGACGGTGAGGTCGAGTCCCTTCAAGACCTCGACCACCTCCTCTTCCTTCTTCTCCTCCTCTTCCGAGTCGGACGAGGTGTCGCCGGAGCCGTCGTCATCGGGAGCGTCCTCGTCGGAGGCCTCCGGCTCGACCTCGCGGCGGTAGGCGAAGTGGAGGTCCTGAAGCTCGAGACGACCCGCGAAGCGCGGCAGGGTGTCGGGCTTGCCGGGGTCCTCCGCGTCGCGGTCGAGGAGGGTGAGCAGCCGTTCCCAGGAGGCGAAGCCGGCCTGGAGACCGGGGACCATCGCGAACACAGCCCCGGCCGAGCCCATGAGCTGGGTGAGGAAGATGAAGAACGCGAACAGGCCGCCGAAGCTCGAGCTGCCGTCGAGGATGCGGTAGGCACCGACGGCGATGATGACGTAGCCGCCGAGGGTGCCGACGAGCCCGAAGGCCGAGCCGGTGACGAGCCCCAGGACGTCGCGGGAGATGGCCGCGCGCAGGGCGTCCTTGAGCTCGGCGAGCAGGCGGGCACGCTCGGCTCGATGTCGGGCGCCGAGCTTGATGCTGGTCAGGCCGCGCAGGGCCTCGTGGAGGGCGGAGCTCGCCGTGGCGTCGGCCTCGCGGGCGGCTTCGCTCCGCCGACGGAGGGGACGGGAGACGAGGAGGACGCCGCCGAAGATGACGACGCAGAGCGCCAGGCCCGAAAGCGCGAGCCCGAGGTCCAGCCAGAGCAGCAAGACGAAGAAGACCAGGGCGCGCAGGACGTTGACCGCGGCCTCGAGGAGCTCGTCGGTCATGAGCACGTCGAGGGCGGCGAGGTCGTCGCGCAACCGCGACATGAGCTTGCCGGTCTCCTGCTCGTCGAAGAAGGCGAGAGGGAGACGCAGGACCTGGTCGTGGACTCGGGCGCCGATGCGGAATCGGACCCGAGCGTGCAGCGAGAGGGCGAGCAAGGTCTGGATGTAGCCGAGCCCGAAGGAGACCAGCGTCAGACCGACCAGCCCCAGTCCGAGCTGGAACAGGAGGGTGCGGTCTCCAGCCGCCAGGGCTCCGTCGAAGATCTCGCGGACGAGGAGGGGGGCCGCGACGCTCGCCGGGATGGCGACGAGAAGGAGCGCCCCGATGGCGATCGACAGCCGGCGCTCCGGGCGCAGGTAGGGCCAGAGCCGGCGGTAGAGAGCCAGGCCGCTCTTGAAGTCGGTCTTCTTGGTGGTCGTCGCGTCGTCGCTGCTCACGAGCTTGGCTGAAACGCAAAGGGGGGCGCGGTGGTTTCACCACGCCCCCCGAATTCACCGAGCCGGCTGGCCCGGTGATCGTCCCGAACTCGTCGGGCTAGTTGCTGTTGAGGACCAGGCGGACCTTGCCGTCGGCCACGACCAGCTCCTCGATCTTGTCGAGGGCGTCCCTCAAGTTCGGGTCCTGGGCACGCATCTGACCGACGAGGTCCTGCTTGCGCATCTCGGAGATGAACTCGGGCGGAACGTCGATGCCGGGGATGTCGAGGCTCACCAGGGTGAGCTCGAGGTCACCGGGGCTGGGCGTGCTCGCCTCGAAGCCGACGCGGCCGTTGAAGTAACGACCACCGAAGCCCGGCACCTCGTCGAGCGGGACGCTGCAGTCGACGTTGAAGACGTCGTCGACGATCTCCACGTGCATCTTGCCGCTGAGCTGCTCGGAGTCGGAGATGAGCATGTTGATCTCGTCGGAGGTCAGCTCGATCTCGGCGGCATCACCGGCCTGCGCCGACTGCTGGTAGGCGGCCCAGCGCTGGCGGACCTCCTCACGCTGAGCGTCGTCGACCTGGATGAGCGGAAGCTCCATCGGCGCTTCCTGGGTGTAGCCCTTGACCTTGCTGTACATGCTCCAGGCGCCGCCGCCGACCAGCAGGACGGCCAGCAGGAGGAGGGCGCCACAGGCGCAGCAGCCGACCTTCAGGCAGGAGCGCTCGTTGCCCTCCTCGGGCATCGGCGGTGGGGCGGTGGGGACGGGCGGGGGAGCGGTGCTCATCGGAACCTCCGTGGGGGGCCAAGCTTACGGGAGAGAACGGCACCGGGTCACGCTGGTTTCATGCCGTCTGCGGTCGAGAGACGGCACCTGGCCGGGGCCCGGCCGTGACCGGGGACTTCCGAGGAGAACCCGATGGCGCTCCTGGCGTAGCATGGGGCCGTCAAGGAGGTCCTACGGTGTCTCACCAGCAGCAGGTTCAGAAACGAGTGGTCGGAGGGGTCGTCGTCGGAGTCGGGGCGCTCCTGCTCCTCATCTTCGCGCTCAAGTGCTACTACACGGTGCCCGCGGGTCACGTGGCGGTGGCCACGTTCTTCGGGAAGATCAACGACAAGCCCTACGCCGAGGGCTTCCACTTCCCGGTCAACCCTCTCTACAACTGGCACGTCTACGACGGTCGACAGAAGACTCATCTCGAAACCGCGCAGGTGCCGAGTCAGGACCAGCTCCAGACGAAGATCGACGTCTCGGTCCAGTACCGGATCGAGAAGTCCCAGGCGCCGAACGTCCTCAAGGAGACCGGCACGGCCAAGGACGTGATCGCGATCCACCTCGTGCCCAAGCTCCGCTCGCTCCTGCGTGAGCAGGGCAAGACCATCAAGCGCGCGGAGGACTTCTTCCTCGAGGAGACGCAGGAACAGCTCCAGGCGGCTCTGGGGCTCGGACTGAGCGAGTACCTCGCGCCCAAGGGGCTGAAGGTCGAGGCCGTGCTCATCCGCGACATCCAGCTCCCGCCCTTCATCATCAAGGCCATCGAGTCCAAGAAGGAACGCGAGCAGGCGGTCGAGCGGCAGAAGGCCGAGCTCGAGCGCTTCCGCCTCGAGCAGCAGCAGGCGGTGGCCCTGGCCGAGGCCGAGCGGGCCGCGGCCGAGGAGGAGGCCGCTCGCCGGCGCACCCTCGCCGACGCCCAGGCCTACGAGATCGAGGCCATCAACCGGGCCATCGCCGACAACCCGACCTACCTCAAGCTCAGGGCTCTGGAGACCCTCCAGGCCATGGGCGCCGACCCGGCGGCGAAGATCTACTTCCTCGACGGGAGCAGCCCCAACCCGGTGCCGCTCATGCACCTGGGCGACAAGCCCTAGCGGTCCCCCTGGTGCCGCCCAACCCGGTCGGGCTTGCCTCGGCCGGGTCGGCGGCGCCAAGATCGCGTCGGAGGACAGAAGCCATGAAGCTCTCATCCGGCGCTCTCGCCGTGCTCATCGCGATCGGCGGGGCCGGGTTGCTCGCCTGCGACTCGACCCACCCGATCGTCACGTTCAACCAAGTCCCCGACTTCGCTCTCATCGACGTCAACGAGACCTCGACGACCGCCGGTCGGGCCGTGTCCCCGCGGGACCATCTCGGGAAGGTGTCGGCCTGGTACTTCGGCCACGCCACCTGAAGCTTCTGCCGAAGCCAGTTTGGCTTCCTCGACGAGATGCAGCAGGAGCTCGGGACCGACGAGATCGTCATCCTCGGGGTGAACCAGCTCGGCCGCGAGTCCGGCAACGCCCTCATCTGTGCGGGTCGCGACCTGCCCTGGCTCCAGGAGACCGTCGACCAGCAGGTCTGGACGCCCTGGGAGATCCGCTACCGCGACATCGCCGTCGTCAACCGGCAGGGTGAGCTGGTCGGGACCTTCAACGTCACCGACAACCCGATCAGCTCCGACCCCACCAACGTGGAGCGACGGGCCAACTACGACGCCCTGAAGCAGATGCTCCAGGACGCCCGCTGACGCTCCCCGACGCCGAGGAGGATCGAGCCGGGCGAGGCTCGCGCCGGGCAGCGGGGGGGCTGCTCGGCCTCGCCCTGTTGGTCCTGGTCGTCGCTCTCCCCGGCCTCCGTCCGGCCTGGCGGGGGGAGGTCTTCGTCCATCGGGACATGACGACCTTCGTCCTGCCGATGAAGGTCGCTCTCCGGGAGCGTCTCCTGGCTGGCGACCTGCCGCTCTGGGACCCCTACACCGAGTGCGGCACGCCTTTCCTGGCCAAGCTCCAGACCCAGGTGGGCTACCTACCCAACACCGTCGCCTGCCTGTTCCCGCTGCCCTGGGCCTACGGCCTCCACGTCGTCTTCCACCTCGTCATCGCCTTCCTCGGGCTGCGGGGCTGGGCGCGGGCGACGGGGCTCTCGGAGCCAGCGGCCTGCGTGGGGGGGCTGTGCTTCGCCTCCGGTGGGGCGCTGGCTTGCATCACCGACCTCTCCAACGTCGTGGCGACGACCGCCTGGCTTCCGACCATGGCGTGGGGAGCCGTGCGCCTGTCGACCCGAGGCGACCGAGGGGGCTGGTTGCTCTTCATCCTCGGGCTGGTGGGCGCCGGGCTCGGCGGTGAGCCCCACGTGGCCGTGGCCGGTGTCGGCGTGGCCGCCTTGCTGGCGCTGCTCGCCGCTCCTGCCTCGGCGGTGACCGAGGCGGGGCCGGCGGCCTGGCTCGTGACCACGCGTCGGCTGCTCGTCGGTGGCGCTCTGGCGGCGGGTCTCATCGCCTTCCAGCTCTTGCCCTTCCTCGAGCTCGTGTCGCTCTCCGACCGGGCGGAGGGGCTCGGTCTCCAGCCCTTCGAGAACTGGACGGTCGGCCCGGCCGAGCTGGTCGGCTTCCTCGTGCCCGACCGCGATGCCTTCCAGCCGAGCGGCGGCGACGGGATCCGTGGGCAGGCCTACGTGCGTGTCCTCTACCTCGGAGCGGGCGCGGTGCTCGCCATCGGTCTCTCGCTGGCAGCCCTGGTCCGGGCGGGGCGTGACGAGCGTCGGCGAGTCCTCGGGCCGTTTCTCGTGGTCGTCGGCTCGGTCCTCCTGTCCTTCGGCTCACTCACCCCGCTCTACGCTCTCCTCTACCACCTGGGCTACCTGCGGCAGTTCCGCTACCCCGCCAAGTTCCTCCTCGTCGCCGCCGTCGGTCTGGCCATGCTCGCGGCTCTCGGCACCGAGCGTCTCCTGCGGCTGTCGGGGCGCGGTCGTTTCGTTCCGCTCGCCCTGGCGCTGGGGGTGGTCGGGCTGGCCGTCGTCACCGGTGATCACGAGGTCTGGCACGTCGCCTTGTTCGCTGCGCTTGCCGGCATCTCGATGCTGGTGGAGAAGGGGCGCGGTGCGTTGCTGGTGGCCGTGCTCGCGGCCGACCTGAACGTGGCGCACGTGAAGCTCCAGCCGTCCGTTCCTGCCGACAGCCTGTTCGCGGCCACGCCGTCGTCGACCTGGCTCGAGGAGAACGACGGACGGGCGTACCTTCGACCGCTCACCAAGGAGGTGCTCGCGCGGAATGCTCGCGACCGACGCCGGGGCATGGACTGGGCGGCGCGGCAGGCAGTGCACGACCTCAGGGGCAAGGTGCCGATGGCCGTGGGCGTGCGCTGCGTGTCGGGAGCCAGCGCGCTCCTGCTCGCCACTCACGATCAGCTCCAGCAGCGCGCCGATGCTGGTCCCGAAGGGCTGCCGTGGATCCGGCACGCGGCGGCGGACGTGCTGCTCTCACCCGAGCCCTTGCCGCATCCCGACCTCACTCCGCTGGCGGGGACTGGAGAGCGCCCGATCCTCCACCGCATCGCCGGCTCGGCCCCGCGTCTCGCGCTGGTCGCGAGCTGGGAGCTGGCGAGCGATCCGAGCGCGGCGCTGGATCGTTGTGTCGACCCGCTGGTGAGTAGCGGTCGTCACGTCGTGGTCGAGGTCGCGCCGCCCTGGCCGTCGCGTCCGCCGTCAGAGCGGGGTGAGTCGAGCCTCGAGGTCGTCGAGTCGTCACCCGACGAGCGACGCTACCGAGTCCGGACCGAGCAGCCCGTGCTCTTGGTCCTGCGCGAAGGTCATCATCCCGGCTGGCGGGCCAGCGTGGACGGCGAGAGTGCCGACCTGCTGCGCGTGGGCGGTGCCTTCTTGGGGATCTCGGTCGAGGCGGGTGAGCACGAGGTCGAGCTGGAGTTCGCTCCGACCAGTCATCGACTGGGAGCGCTGGTGTCGGGGCTCGTGCTGCTGGGCTGCGCCGTGGCGTGGTGGCGGATGGGCCGGCGTGACGATCACTCGTAGCGCAGGACGATCTCTCCGTCTTCCTTGGCGACCCGGAGCTGCGGCGGGATCGCCGGGCTACCGCCCTCGTCGAAGGCGAGGTAGAGGACCAACCGTCCGTCCGTGAGCGGGTCGGCGAGGACGGCCGGGACCGCGAGGTGGGCGGGGAATGGCGGTGCCTCCTCGTCGTTGTCGTCATTCAGGGGTAGGAGACTCGGCAGCTCCGCCCGGTCGTCGAGGGCCCAGCGTCGGAGGGTCACGCCCGTCACTGCGGTGGGACGGGTGAGGACGACCTCCTGACGACACGAGGCCCAGTAGGCGACGACCAGCTCGTCTTCAGCACCGAGCTCGACGTCGACCCAGGCCGCCTGGGGGAGGCGGGAGTCGACCGTCTCCATCCACCACTCTCCCCGGGGCGTGCGACGCGCGACGGCCGGACCATGGCGTCCGTCTCCGTGGGCGACGACGACGGGCTGGCCGGTGGAGGCGAAGCTCATGTTGAGCGGCCAGGCCCAGAAGGACGCTCCATCGAGAGAGTCCAGGCCGGGTATTTCCTCGACCTGCCAACCCTCGCGGGTCTCGACGGCCCAGTGAACGGCGGAGCTCGTGCGGTAGGCCAGGTGGAGTCGACCGTCCGGTCCGAGCTCGATGTCCAGTCCGTCGACCGCCTCGGTCTCGGGGAGCTCCTCGAACAGCCACCCTGCGCCCTGGTCACGCGCGACCATCAATCCCGGAAGGCTGGGTGAGTCGCGATAAGCGATGACGTGACGGCCGAGCGCGTCGAAGGTCGAGCTGGTTCGGGGATGAACTTGTGAGGCGAGCGTGGCGACGGAGTCCTCGACCCAGTCGTTGCCCACCTTCAAGGCCCTCATCACGACGCCGCCATCGACCCAAGTGAGACCGACCTGGCCACTCGACGAGACCGCGAGACCGCTCGGACGGATTCCCTCGGGCAGCACCTCGCGGTCCCAACGATCGTCCACCCGACGGACGAGCTGGGCCTCGGTGTCGGTCCGGTAACTGACGATGGGGCGGCCGGCGGCATCGCGTTCGAGAAGGAAGCCCGCGTCAGTGGCGATGCGCTCCTCGATCCAACCGTCGTCGCCGCGATGGGCGAGGACGAATTCGGAGTCGGCATCCCAGGCGAGGAACTCGCGGCCGTCGTCGTCCACCATCAACTGAAGGCCGAAGCCGGCCGGGGCACCGACGTCACCGATGGTCTCGGTCGTCCAGGTGCCCGCGGTCAGGCGAGCGAGCTGCACCGTGTCGAAGTCTTGCTGGGCGTCGTGTGCGTAGGTCAAGACGACCTCGCCCGAGCTGGTGCGATGGACAGGTCGGGCGCCGACGTCGCCGAGCTCGTCGAGCGTCTCGACGTGCCAGGTGCCCTCAATGAGCACGTGCACGCGGAGGAAAGCGGCGTCATCGACGATCAGCGGCTGGCCGGCGTCGTCGTGGGTGACGAAGAGCTCGCCTCCACCGAGGCGGTCGACGCGCTCACGGTACCAACCGCTCGGACCGCGGCGAACGTAGTAGAGCCCCTGGAAGGTGTTCCAGTTGAGCGCGAAGGCGACGTCGCCGGCAGCATCGTGACCGACGCTGAGGCCGGTGGCATTGACGGGTATGGGGCCGAACTCGATGAGCTCGCTGGTCCAGCCCGTCGCCGACCAGCGATGGACATGGACGCCCTCTTGGCCGAGCTCGCCACGAGTGAACGCCGGCTCACCGTCGGGTGTCTCCGTCATGGCGTAGAGCTCGTGACTGGAGAGGCCGAGCTCCTCGTGAAGCCAGTCGCTTCCGGTCCAGCGGGCCACGTGCGCGGCTTCGGTGTCGAAGCGGTAGTGGAGGACGTGGGGACGGCCGGTGGTGTCGAAGACCACCCCGGAGCGGCCAAGGCGGTCGTTGGAGCCGAGGTCGTGAATGACCCAGGAGTCGGACTGACGCCAGGCGAGCTGCAGCGTGTCGGTGACCTGGTTGTCGTAGCTCACCGCCAGCCCGCCGACGGGGTGGCTGTCGATGCCCGTGATGGAGCCGCACTGATCGATGACCAGCTCGGTGACCCATTCCGAAGAGACGTCTTGGGTGGCGACGATGAGCCGGCCCTGACCAAAGGCGAGGATCGGCTGCTCCGCGGCGTCGAGCGCGAGTACCGGCGGCGTCCCCCACTCGTAGGCGTGAACCGTCTCGAGGTCCCAGCCGGCCAGGACCGGCGTGGCGACGAGCCAGGCCACGAGCGCAACTCCTCCCAACAACTGTTTCATTGGCTGCGCCCTTCCCCAGAGCGTACGTGCGTCTCTACCCAGACGCTCGGGCACTTGCCCCGACCCGGCCGACCTCGGTCGTGCCCGGGTGCGTGGAAGTTAAGCATCTTTTCGGTTCGACAATGTTCCAAAAAAAGAGCAGTCGACCGAAAAGTAAATGGAAACTTATCTAACTCGTGTGCTCGTGGAGAAGATGGCGTTCGTCCAGTTCGGTGAGGTGCGTGAAGGCCGATGCTGGACGCGTTGCGAGCGAGGTCAGGCGAGGACGCCGACGAGTTCAATGCATGCGCCGTTAGAGAAGTCGTCTGTCGAGTCGAAGGCGTCAATCTTCCACCAACGCTCCCTGATGGCAACCAGGGGCCTCGACGCGTGCTTGCTGCCGTCGGTCCTCTCCGGGCTGCCGGTGCTTCCGTTCCCTTGACGCTGAGAAGCACCGGCCTGTTCACGGGCAGCCTGCCGGGTTGCGAACAGTGCGGCCGGTGATGGTGGCGGTGGCGACGTCGCTACCGATGAGGTCGGCCGCGACGGCAATCGCATGGGCTTCGTAGCCTTGTTCTGGCTCGCAGCCCAGCGCTTGCAGGAACCGGAATGTTGCATCTTGCGACGCCTCGAGCGTGAGGACGGTGGGCCCGTGGACCCGGCGCGTGCCGTCCTCGAACTCGAGCTCGACATGCGCCAAGAGCGTTCGTGATCGTCGGCTCGAGTTCGAGAGGAGAGCTTCGCAACGCAGCGCTCGCAGCCCGCGATCACTGAAGCCACCACCATGGCGCGGGCCGCGTTCATCGCCCACCACGTCGCAGTCGAATCCATCCGAGAAGAGGAAGGGATCCGGCGGTGCATCTAGCGGATCCTGCACCACGATTCCAGCGCGCGGGGTCCGGAAGAGGGTGGTCGCCAACAGGTCGTTGGGCTGCGTCTTCTGGTAGTACGCGATCGTCCCCGACGCGGCGACGTGTGGCGTGCGATAGCCGTTGACGTCGGGCTCGGTGAGGGCGTGCAACTCGATTCGGCGCGTGTCCAGCTCCCAGACACGAGGACCGCTCGAGTCGAGGTTCCCGACGAGGACGACGCTCTTGCCGTCGAGACTCGCGGCGAGCGCGCTCACCGAGCCCGTGTCGAACTCCAGGACAGAGTCGGTGTCGGTGCAGTCGTTGCCGAGCGTGAAACGTTGAATGGAGTGCCGACCCTCGATGCGCCGGAGGAAGTGCACTCGTTCAGGCGTGCTCGCGTCGAGCGTCGGCAGGAATTCATCGACGGTGACGAGCGGTCTCACGGGGCAAGTGAGCTCCCGGAGCTCCCAGCTCGGCGAGACCCGCTGTTGGTAGATGCGGGAGCGAGCGCTGCCGGAAAGGCCCGTGCGCGCAGCGAACACGAACGAGGAGCCGTCCTGCGTCCAGGCTTGGCCGGAGGGAGCGAGCTTGGCGGCGATGCCGCCCCACGGCAGAGCCACTTCGCGGGTGCTCGGAGAGGTCTCGCAGTCCGACGCCGTGCCCTGGGCCAGGTGCACGTCCGAGACCCGTCCTCGGATGACCTGATAGACGGCCTTGCTGGCGTCGGGGCTGAGGTGCAGGTTGACGATGGCATCGATCTCGCCATCGCTCTCGTCGTGACAGGCCATCACCTCGGGAGGGTCGTCGGTTCGGAGGTTGCGCTTGAGGATGCGATGATGACGATCGTCGCCATCATCGAACACTTGAACGTAGGCGATCCAGTCGCCGCTGGCATCGAGACCGGGCGAGAAGCTCGGGCCCTCGGTCGCGATCCGACGTCGCACCTTCTGCCCCGGCTGGGCTCGAAGATCGAGAACCCAGACGTCGATGTTCTCGGAGTGCTGCCGTTCGTAAGCGAGCACCGTGCCGTCGGCGTTCACCGAGCCGAGGAAGGCCTTGCGCTCGACGGGCTGCAGCAGTGCGTTGGTCCCGAACGGTGGCTGGAGCCCGGTGACGGACATTCGCTGGGGCGGTTGACTCGAAGCTGGCCACGCGATGCTCAGTGCTAGAAACAAGGCACAGGCGTGGCCCCTGACGGCTGTTGGAGAGCTCACGATCTCACCTCAGCTCGTGAGTGGCTTCGACGACGTCGAGCTGCTCGCCCGTGCCGACGACACGCAAGAGGTAGTGAGTCAGCGTCTCGCTGAGCTCCAGGTCGTGGTCGCGATCGACTCGGAGCCGGAAGCTCGACTCGATGCCGTCAGCGAATTCCTGAACTGTCCAGCAGCTCGGGAAGAGTCGGGTGCCCGTCTCCGACGACCAACCGTTCCAGGTCAGCACCGTCTGCGCCGGCATGAACCGATGGTTGATCGTGCTCGTGAAGACCGTGCCGACGCAGTCGTCCGGACCACAGTCCATGGAGCGAATCTCGAAGGGAGTGTCGGGGTCCGTCCCCAGGTCGAGCCCGTCGGGGCCCTCGCTGAGGTTGAGCCGATTCACCAGACGCAGTCGAGCAGTGCTCGCGGCGAGAGAGTTGAACTGGGCGAAGGCGAGTCCGTCGCCGTTCCAGGTGGGGTAGGGGTGCCGTGAGGACCAGAGGTTCTCGGGCGTGGCCCGCGTGAGCTCTCGCACGTCGGCGAGATCACCATCGATGGGAATGGTGAACAGGTCGAAGGCCGGCAAGACGGGGGTCCCCGAAGCATCGCCGAACTCGAGCAGCGAGCTCCAGAAGACGTGCCGGCCGTCGCCCGAGATCGCGAGATCATTGACGACACCCGAGTCCGTGCTGGTGAAGGCGGGACGAGCGAGGAGCCGGCAGGCGTTGGCGGGGAACTTCTCGGTGAGGTCGTAGTGGTAGATCGCCGGCGTCGTGGGAGTCGGCTCGCAGGGGACCCCTGAGGATCCCGGGTCTTCGATCGCATCGGCGATGAACACGATCGAGCTTCCGATGCCGTCGATGGCCACTCCCCAGACGTCACGTGGCGAGGTCGTGGGCGACCAGACCTCCCACTCGACCGTCGCCGGACGCGTGGCGTGGCTCACGTGTGCCTTGGCCATCCAGAGCTGGCCCACGCCGTCCACGAGCTTGCGATAGACGATGCATTCGCCGTCGTCGGTGGCCCATCGATGCCCGGGCGACACGAGTCCGAGCGAAGGATCGCCGACCAGGAGCTGTGGTGCTTGATCGATGAGCTGCAGGCGGGGGCCGCAGTGGTCCTCGAGACAGAGGGCGTGGAGCCTCATCTCCACGCCGACGCCGAGCGCCCTGGGCTCGTACGAGAGGACGAAGAGACGTGAGCCGTCGCGGCTGAACTCGAGGGAGTGAACCTGATCGTGCGCTCCAACGACGTGACGCTGGGTCCGACCGCTCGCGAGATCGAGGACGATGACGCCGTTGCTTCCGCTGCTGCCGCCCGAGTAGGCGAGCTTGCTCGGCTCGCCGTCGGCGGGATCGTCGATGGCGATCGACTGGATGTCGTCGGCGTGCGTGCTCGGGTCGGCTGTCTCGAGGCGTGAGCGGACCTGGTCGTCGTAGCCCGTGCCCGGAGCCGTCAAGACGATGCGGTCCAGGGCGTCGTCGGGAAAGTGGCTGAAGAAGAGCTGACTCCCGTCACCGGAGAGAACGGGTCGGGAGGGGCGACTCCAGGAGCCGAGGCTCGCGTCGACGCCCGTGTCGAAGCTCGGGTTCTGCGCCATCGACGATGGCGCCAGCAGCAGCAGTGCGAGGCTCGTGCAGAGCCCCGAGGTCGCGTGGCAGCGTGAGAGCGCCCAGTCGCTCTTCCATCTCTTCACGTGATCATGTCGTGTGTCTAAGATCGGTCCCGGTGCCGAGGCGACGGGACTTAAGCTTCGATTGATTTCGATTAGATCTGTCGACGACGCGCAGGTCGTGGCTCGGTCGCGCGTCCGTGGATGGTTACGCTCTTCACGTCGAGAGGGCGCTGAGAGGGCGTTCGAGGCGGTAACTAACTTGAACGGATGACACGCGAAAGTAAGACCTGCCGCTCGACCTCCTCCTCGGGAGGAGAGGCTCCGTCGGCACGGCCATGCCTCTCGGGGCACCGGTCGCGCGAGGGCCGCCGGAGAGCTGCCCGGGCGATCAACGAGGAGGGGCGGAGGGTCGGCCGCTCGGTGCGTCAGCCAGCAAGGACATGCTGAATTTGCATGAAATGCCTGGCCGCGCATGTTTTCAGGGTCTATGGATTGAGGCAGGAGGCCGGCCCTGACGGGCGAGAGACCTCCACCGAGTCTCGGGGCCGGTCGTGTCGGGAAGCACGTCGCGGCCACCGAGCCCTCGGGAAGGAAGTGTCGAGTGGGGAAGACGGTGCACACACCTGCGGGGGGCCGGCTGGACGGGTTCGCGGCAGCCAGGTCGAGCGAGCGGCTGCCATCCAGCCGGCTCCCCAGCACCGGAGTGCGCGCCTCCCCGCATCACGCTGCAGGCCGCCGGGCCTGCCTGAAGACCGGGCCGGTCGGTGCCGGCCGGGCGGTGGAGGACCGTTCCTGAGTCCGCCACGACTCGGGATCCCGTCATGTTCGCCATCGCCCGGTCGGCGCACGTCCTGCGCGTGACCGGGCGAGATTCCAGCTCAGTCGAGACACCAGGCCGAGCCGTCGATCGTGATGCCGAAGACCTGCGAAGCCACCACGTCCTCGCCGACGAGGTCGGGCTGCACGAAGCTCACGGTGCCCGCGTAGCCCTGCACCGGCTCGCAGGTCGTCACCTGAGTGACCTGGTAGGCCATGTCCTGCGACTCGGCGAGCTGCGTGAGCACCGGGCCGCCGAAGCGACGCAGCCCCAGGTTGAAGCTCAGGTCGTGGTACGCGAGCAGGGTGCGCTCACGAAGGCTGGAGTTGCCGAGCTGCGCCTTGCACAGCACTCGAGTCGATGGGAGCGCCGGACCTCCCGTCACGATCTCGGCCGTGCAACTCAGGGGGGCCGCCGTGAAGAAGAAGGGATCGGCAGGCCGAAGAGTCACGTCTTGCGAGGTCGTCGCCCAGGGGGCGCCCCGGGAGAGGTTGACCGCCCTCAAGTCGTTGGGCTCCGTCTGACCGTAGTAGCAGATCGAGCCTTGGCCGACGACGTGAGCCGCCGTCGGCGCGACGGGCAGCGCACTGCGGGTCCGATTCGTCGCGAGACCGCTCGCGAGGTCCAGCTCCCACAGGTCGAAGCCGCCACCCGGATCGTGATCGCTGGCGAAGACGACGGTGGCTCCATCGAGAGAGACCGCTGGGTCGGACATCGACGTGCCCGTGAGCGGTCCCAACGACGAGGTCGTGCTCGGACAGCCCGTCGTGAGCGAGATGCTCATCAAGCTCGTGCTGCGAGCCCGCGTGCGCAGGAAGTGGACCTGCTCGGGTGAGCCCGCGTCGATCGTGGCCGAGGAGTCCGACTCCCCGGCGAACGGGCTCGGACAGGACAAGGCCCGGAGCGTCGTGCCGTCGTGACTGAAGATCTTCTCGATGGGCTTGGCCGGAAGACCCGAGGGCACCGAGAAGACGAAGGTGCTGCCGTCCTGCGTCCACACCTGACCGGCAGACGCCAGCCGCATCTGACCTCCCGCACCCACGCAGCACGGGAAGGGGATGACGGTGGGCGGAGGCGGCGGTGAGAGATCGCAGTCGGCACCGACGCCTTCCGTGCGATGGATGACGGACCTGCCGAGGGTCACCGCCTCGTAGACCGCTCGACTGCCGTCGGGGCTGAGGTGGAGGTTGCGAACGTCCTCGATCTCGCCAGCCGCGTAGCATGCGAGCGAGACGGGGGGAGAGTCCGAGCCGAGATCCTGGCGGAGGATCCGAAACGCCGCGCCGCCGGGCTCCTCGACCGGAACCGCGTAGGCGACGGCATCACCGGCGGCGTCGAGACCGGGAGATCGACCGTTCGCCTCGAGGGACACGCGTCGGCGGGCCTTGCGGTCGTCGCTGGGGCGGAGATCGAGGACCCAGACGTCGGAGCTGGCGTCGGCGATCCGCTCGTAAGCGATGACCGTGCCGTCGGCGTTCACCGAGCCGGGGAGGACCTTGCGGACCGGAGCCGTCAGGGGGCTGCCGGGGGGCAGTCGCAGTCCGGCGATCGAGATCTGAAGGGGATCCTGAGCCCGAGCGGGCTGCGCGGACAGCCCGAGCAGGCAGGGCAGGGCGAGCGTGAGAAGAAGTCGTCGCTTGATCATGATTCCCTCCTAGAACGACGTTGAAATCTCGGCCACGTCGAATTGCTCACCGGCTCCGACGACGCGGAACAGGTGATCGGTGAGCGTGATGCCAGGGATGCTGGGGATCGGACCGCTGGTCATCACTTGCGATTCGATGCCGCCGGCGGCGAAGGGCTGAATGGTCGGAGCCGGGAAGAGCCGGTCACCCTCGTCGGTGAGCCAGCCGTGCCAGGTCAAGACGGTGTAGGGAGCCGTTCCTGCCGGCGCGCTGAGGCAGGTGAGGGCCGTTCCGGAACAGGTGCCACCGCCGCACGCGACCTCTCGCAGCTCGAAGGGAGCCCCGGGATCTTCACCGAGGGTGAGGGGAAGCGGTGACTCCGAGGCGTCCACGCGGTTCATCAGCTTGAGCCGGCCGGTGCCGGGGATGGTCGTGTTGACGCCGGTGATGAAGCTGATCACGTCGCCGTTGCCGTTGGGCGCCGGCAGGCGAGGCGACACCGTCGCGTCGCGCGTGAGCTGAGTGGCTCCTCCGAAGGGATCCTCGGCGTCGATGGGGATGGTGAAGAGCTCGAAGCTCGGCGTCGCGCTGGCGGGGACGTTGCGGTCGTAGTCCAGGGCCGCGCTCCAGAAGAGGTGACGGCCGTCCCGGCTGATGGCGAGGTCGAGCAAGAACAGGGGAGAGTCGCCGCTGCCGGTCGCAGGCTGAGCGATCAACTTGCAGGGAGTCCCGGGAGTGTTCGGCTCCAGCGCGAAGAGGGCGGGGGTGCGCAAGACCTCGGGTGGGGATGGCGGCCCGCACAGACCGGGCAGGGCGTCCATCGCGGAGAAGACGATGGTGCTCCCGGCACCGTCGATGGCGGCGCCGCGCACGGTGACGTCGACGTCGATCAACGCGGTGGGTGCGCTCCAGCTCACCACGGGCGTGCCGCCCGGACCGGTGGACACGCTCGACGTGGACGTGGCGAGCTCACCGGCTCGAGCGTAGACGATGCGCGAGCCGTCGTCGGTGATCCAGCGGTTGCCCTGTGAGCCGGCCTCGAAGCCGTTGGGCGTGCCGCCCAGGAGGCAGGTCGCTCCACCGCTGCACGAGAGCTGATCGATTGAGGTGAGCTCGGGACTGCAGTCCGGCAGCAGGCAGAGCGTCTGGATCTTGGCCTGGCCGAACCCGAGGTCGTAGGAGAAGACGACGAGCTGAGATCCGTCCCGGCTCATCTCCAGCGCCACGATGGCGAACGGACAGGGGAGCGGACAGATGGGATGAGTCGTCGAGTCACCGGTCCTGAGATCGAGGACGGTGATGATCGAATCACTGTTGATGCCACCGGCGTAGGCGAGCTTGGTCGGAGGACCGTCCTTGGGATCGTCGATGGCGAGGGCGCGAATGGGGCGGTTCAGCGCGGGGACCCCGGCCAGTCGTGCGCGGACTCGGTCGCCGTAACCGTTGCCCGGGGCGGTCAGGTCGAGGACGTCGACCCCGCCGTCGGGAGAGGCCGTGAAGAAGACCTGATTGCCGCTTCCCGAGACGGGCATGCGGTGCAGCCACGAGTTGTAGCTCGTGGAGGCGGTGATGCCGGAGTCGAGCTCCGGGTTTTGGGCGAGACAGGGCGTCGTCGAGACGACGACGAGAACGGCAGCGACGGCAAGACGCGTCGCGAGCAGGCCTCGAGACATGGGCTCCCTCCAACTCGTTGGGCTGTCGGCCTGAACGAAACGCTCAGGCACTCGAGATCGTCGCCGCTCCAGGTGTCGGAGACAAGCCGGACGGCTCGTGAAGGCGAACGCCGTGTCCGGACTCCTGAACACGGACGTCGGGTCATGCCGGCGAGTGCGTGACCATGGAGAAGACGACGCTCTCGTCTACGTGAGAGCGTCGGACCGGTTTCGCGAACGCTAGCCCGTGCGCGTCACGGTGCGCACCAGGCCGAGCCGTCGAGCGTCACGCCGACGACGGTGGAGCCGACGAGATCCTCATCGAGCATGCTGGCCTCGATGCAGCCCGCTGATGCGGTGTAGCCCTGGACCGGCTCGCAGGTCGTGAGTAGTGAGGACTGCAGCGTGAGCTCCTCACCGATGCCGATGATGGTGAGCACCGGTCCGTGGCTGAGGGAGAGCCCGTCATCGAGCCGGATGTCGTGGAAGGCCAGGACCGTTCGCGAGCGCGGAGCGCCGTTGTCGAGCTGAGCGTCACAGGCCACGCGAGTCGAGGGCAGCACGGGGAAGCCGGGATCGACGACCTCGGAGAGGCAGCTCAAGGGCGGCGCGGGGAAGCCCTGAGTCGTCGTGACCCAAGGCTGCGCGCGCGAGAGGTTCACGGCCCGCAAGTCGTTGGGCTCCGTTCGGCCGTAGTAGCAAAGCTCGCCCTGTCGCACGGCGTGCGGGGCCGTGGGGGCGGCCTCCATGGCCTCGAAGGTCCGGTTGCTCGCGACACCGGTCAGGGTGTTCAGCTCCCAGACGTCATGGCCGCCCAGGGGATCGTGATCGCTCACGAAGACCACCGAGCCTCCATCGAGTGAGACCGCCGGATCGGAGATGTCGGCGCCGACCAGCGGTCCGAGCAGCGTCGTGGTCCCTGAGCAACCGCTCGCGATCGAGGCTCGGAGCAGGCTCGTGGAGTTGCCCGTCTCACGCAGCCAGTACACCTGCTCGGGCTCACTGGCGTCGAGAGTCGGTGCGAAGTCCTGCTCGCCGGCAAGGGGATTCGGGCAGGAGAGGGCGGTGAGCGTGGAGCCATCGTGACTGAAGATGCGATGGACGGGCTTGGCCGGCAGGCCGGACGCCGTCGAGAAGACGATGGTGCTGCTGTCCTTCGTCCAGGCTCGGCCCGAGGCCGCCAGGAACATCTGTCCGCCTGCCCCGACGCAACACGGGAAGGGGAGGACCAGGGGAAGGGGAGGCGGTGACACGTCGCAGTCGACTCCCGTGCCCGTCGTGCGATGGATGACGGACTTGCCTCCGCTCAGCGCCTGATACACCGCGCTGCTTCCGTCCGGGCTGAGGTGGAGGTTCTGCACGTCGTCGATCTCGCCGGCTGCGTAGCAAGCCAGCACGATCGGTGGATCGTCGGTGGTGAGATCGCGTCTCACGACTTGGAATGCCGTGCCGCCGGGTTCCTCGAGCGGCAGGGCGTAGGCGACGAGGTCGCCGCTGGCATCGAGCCCGGCTGCTCGCACGTTGGCTCCGCAGGTCAGTCGCTCCCTCGCGTCCTGTCCGGCGTCGGGATTCAGGTCGAGACGGTAGAGGTCGGGCCACAGGTCGCAGATCGCGTCACCGAGGCTGAGATAGGCCACGACGGTCCCGTCGGCGTTGACGGACGCGGGATGGACCTTGGACTCGGGTGGAGGCGGGCTTCCCGGAGGAACCTCCAGGCCGGCGATCGACGACTGAAGCGGTGCCTGGGCAAGAGCTGCGTGAGCCGACATGAGCGCGCCGAGCAGCACGAGCGCAACCGGGCGGGGATGCGGGAAGACGGGTGAGCGGGGCGGTCGCTGGGCGCTAGGCGTGACGTTGGTGACGATCACGTTCCCTCCTGAATGTCGATGGAGGGCGCCTCGAGCGCGTCGCTCACGCGGTCCAGGCGCAAGAAGAGCGCCAGACGCACCGCGAGGCCGGACGGCCGAGATCGAGTCCCTCCGATCAGTCCGTGAAATCCCTCAACGAGGACAACGTAGCCACCAGGCAGGGTCGGAGCAAGTCGACCTGGGAGATCTCGCGAGGAGGCTCGGAAGAGTGGCTCAGCCCTCGCGCCGCTCCAGCCAGTGCGCGACCTGCCGCGCGAGGATGTCCGTCTCGAGGTTGACCGCGTCGCCGACCTTCAACTCGCCCAGGGTCGTGAGCTCGAGGGTCGTGGGGATGAGCGCCACGGCAAACGAGCTCTCGCGCCAGCGCGCGACGGTCAGCGACACGCCGTCGATCGCGATGCTCCCTCGGGGCGCGATCAAGGCGGCGAGCTCCGAGGGAGGCTCGATCCAGTAGACGTGCTCCCCTCCCTCGGTCTCGATCGCGCTCACGCGACCCAGCCCGTCCACGTGCCCCTGCACGACGTGGCCGTCGATCGGATCGCCCATCCGTAGACTGGCCTCCACGTTGACCGGTGAGCCGACGGCCAGCTCGCCGAGGCGGGTCTTGCGCAGCGTCTCCTCGATGACGTCGAAGCTGGCGCTGGTCTCGCCGTCCTCACGGGCGGTGAGACAGGTGCCAGCGACGGCGATGCTGGCTCCGGCCACGAAGGGGGGGAAGCCCGCGGGGAGAGACAGGCCGAGACGCTGCCCGCCCTCCTGGGGGGTGAGGGACTCGACGCGGGCGCGGCCGAAGACGATGCCGGAGAACATGGTGGATTCTCCCATGTCCAGCTCCCATCATTCCCCGCATGAGCGAACCACGAGTGACGAGGATGGTGCTGGTCGTGGCCGAGTTCCATCGTGAGCTGGCCGCCACCATGGTGGCCGCGGCTCGCGACGAGGCGGCGAGCTCCGACGCCGAGGTCGTCGAGGAGATCCGCGTGCCCGGTGCCTACGAGCTTCCGCTCACCGTGCAGCACGTCCTCGAAGACCGACGCCCCGATGCGCTGGTCGCTCTCGGCTTCATCGAGAAGGGCGAGACGTTGCACGGGGAGGTCATGGGCCACGTGGTCCATCGCAGTCTCGTCGAGCTCGAGCTGAGCCACCGCATGCCCATGGGGCTGGGGCTCATCGGACCCGGCGCCACGCCGGCTCAGGCCGAGGTTCGAGCCGAGGGCTCCGCCCGTTCGGCGGTGCGGGCCGCCCTGGCCCTCCGTGGCGTCCTGGACGGCTGACCGCTTCGCACCAGGAGCCAGAAGAGGCTCTCGTGGCTGATCGCGAGGCGGACCGGATGGAGGAGCTGCGCTGATACGATGCGCGCTCCTTCATCTCCTGGGTTCTGGACCATGATGCGACACGTCAGCCTCCTGGCGCTCGGCCTCCTCGCGGCCGGCTGCGCCACCCACCGCACGACCACCCGTCTCGACATGACGCCCTCCTGCATCAGCGGTGAACGGCTCACGCGTGACATCGAGACCCTCGCTTCTGACGACTTCATGGGTCGGGGAACCGGCGAGGAAGGCATCCGCATGGCGGAGGAGCACGTCGCGGCCGTGTTCGCCGAGGCCGGGCTGTCGCCCCTGCCCGGACGCAGCGACTACTACGTCCCCTTCGATCTCTTCCGGCAGGGACTCGACGTCGGAGGCAGTGGGCTCACCCACTACGGGCCGCGTGGGATCTCCGAGTACGAGGCGGGTCAAGACTTCCGGCCGTTCAACTTCTCCGACGACGGCGTGGCCACCGGCTCGGTGGTCTTTGCCGGCTATGGCATCACCTCGGAAGAGCACGACTGGAATGACTACGCCGGTCTCGACGTGGCCGGCAAGTTCGTCTTCATCTTCCGGTACGAGCCTCGAGCGGACGATCCCGACAGCGTCTTCGACGGCACCACTTCCACCTCGCACGCCCAGTTCGTCACCAAGGCCCGCGTGGCCCAGGAGAACGGCGCGCTGGGGATGATCCTCGTCACCGGCACCCTCAACCACGAGGGCCCCGAGGACCTCCGCATCGGCGGCGCCCTTCGTCTCAGCGCGGAGAGCTTCCAGCAGCGGCAGGGTGGGGAGGAGGAAGACGACGGTCGGCCCTTCCTCGCCCTCCAGGTGAGCCGACGGCTCGCCGAGGAGCTCTACGCGGGCGTGGACCTGAAGGCCCTCCAACAGTCGGTCGACGACGGAACGCGCCCGGCCCAGATGAAGCTGCCGCGGCCGAACGTCCGTGTCGCCGTGGCCTACCACGACGAGCCCGAGAAGATCCCCTGCCGCAACGTCTGCGGCATCCTCCCCGGCGCTGAGAGGCCTGACGAGTGGATCGTCATCGGGGCCCACCACGATCATCTCGGGTCCTTCGAGGGCGACGGCGTGGGGGACTCCATCTTCAATGGAGCCGATGACAACGCCTCTGGAACCTCGGGTCTTCTCGAAGTGGCTCGTTGCCTGAGCTCGCGGGGCGCTCCGCGACGCACCATCGCCTTCTGCACCTTCTCTGCCGAAGAGCGGGGCCTGCTCGGCTCACGCGCCCTCGTTGCGAACGAGGAGCTGCCTCTCGAGCAGGTCGGCTTCATGCTCAACCTCGACATGATCGGGCGCAATGCCGAAGCACCCATCGAGGTCGTGGGCGATGGCTTTGCCACCGGACTGCGAGAGCACGTCTTGGCGGCGAACGAGCCCCTGGGCGTCTCGATCAAGCTGGGTGGCACCTCGTACATGGGGGCGAGCGACCACGACTCGTTCTACCGACGTGACATCCCCTTCATGTTCTTCTTCTCGGGGCTCCACGAGGACTATCACCAGCTCGGCGATCACTCCGATCGCATCCAGCACTTCCAGGTCGAGAACGTCACGCGTCTCGCCCGCAACCTCATCGTCGGGCTCGACTCCGCACCCGAGCTCCCGAGCTTCATCCACAACGTGGGGTGGCTCGGCGCGACCATCCAGGTCGTCGACGACGCCGCCACGATCACCTCCGTCGACGCCGAGTCCCGCGCCGAGAAGGCCGGCCTGCAGGTGGGCGACCTCATCGCAGCGGTCAGTGGTGAGACCCTGACGCGGCCCGAGGACGTCGGTCAGCGCTTCCGCGACATCGAGACCGGCACGACGACCACGCTGGGCCTGCTTCGCGACGGTGCGCCGGCCAGCGCGGACATCGAGCGGGCGCCCACCGGCTATCTCGGCATCTTCCCGCAGGGGGTGAGCGAGGAGATCCGCAAGGAGCTCGGCCTGCTCAACGGCGAGGGCATCACCGTCAGTCGCGTGGTCGAGGACAGCCCGGCCAGCAAGGGCGGCATGAAGGACGGCGACATCCTGATCCGCATCGCCGGTCAGCCCGTCGATCGATCGAGCCTGGGCCGACACCTGGCGCGGCTCGGTGCCGGTGAGACCGTGGAGATGACGGTGATCCGCGAGGAGGGTCGCAAGACCCTGGAGGTCACCCTCGGGGAGCGTCCGCAACGCTAGCGAAGGAGGAATGGTGACGAGGAGAGGGGTGAACGCAGGATGAGCAGGCGATGAACCACCGTCTGATGCTGCGCATCCTCGGCGTCCTGCTGCTCGCTCTCAGCGTCGCCTTCTTGCTCCCGTTGCCGTGGTGCTTCGGCCGGGCCGACGGCACCCTCGTCGACTTCCTGGCGTCGGCAGCCATCACCGCCGGCGTCGGGATGACCCTGGTCCTGGCCTTCCCGGCCGAGGGCGACATCGGCACCCGCGAAGGCTTCGCCATCGTCACCTTCGGTTGGCTGGCTTACGCGACCTTCGGGTCCCTGCCCTACATCCTGTCAGGAGTGGTCGACGGTCTCATCGACGCGTTCTTCGAGTCGATGTCGGGCTTCACGACCACCGGTGCGACGATCTTCCCCCAGGTCTCGACGCTCCCCGACAGCATCCTGGTGTGGCGGGCCCTGACCCAGTGGCTCGGTGGCATGGGCTTCATCGTGCTCGGGCTGGCCATCCTCCCCCTGCTTCGCGTGGGCGGGATGCAGCTCTTCCAGGCCGAGGTGCCCGGTCCCATCAAGGACCGCCTGAGCCCCCGCATCCAGGACACGGCCAAGGCGCTCTGGGCCGTCTACTTCCTCATGACCCTGGCGGTGTTGCTGCTGCTCTGGGCGGGTGAGATGGACTTCCATCAGGCCGTGTGCCACGCGCTGACGACCGCGGCCACCGGTGGCTTCTCCACCGAGGACACGGGGGTGGGAGCCTTCGGCAGCTACGTGCACGTGGTCATCACCGTGTTCATGCTGCTGGGCGGCATCAACTTCGGCTTCCACTACGCCGTGCTCTTCCACGCCCGCTTCACCGACTACCTCCGCAGTCACGAGCTGCGCTTCTACCTGCTCGTCATCCTGGCGGCGATCACGACCATGATGCTCGCGCTGAGCTTCTCGGATCAGTCCGGGGGCTTCTGGCTCGACCTGCGCGACGCGGCCTTCGAGACCGTCGCGACGATCACGACCACCGGCTACAGCTCCGCCAACTACGAGCTCTGGCCCATGCTCGGGCAGCAGGCGGTCCTCGCCCTGTTTCTCATCGGTGGCTGCGCCGGCTCGACCAGCGGCGGCGTCAAGGTCGTCCGCATCCTCGTCGCGCTCAAGTACGCCCGGCTCCAGCTCATCCGGCTCATCCATCCGCGGCAGGTCAAGCTCCTCAAGCTCGACCGCGCCGTCGTCGAGCCCGAGGTCGTGTCCTCCGTGCTCGGCTTCCTCGCCGTGTACGTCACGCTCTTCGTCATCGGCTCCTTGGGCCTGGCCGCCTGCGGCCTCGACCTGGTGACGGGGGCCACCGGCGCTCTCTCCGCGCTGGGCAACGTCGGCCCGGCCTTCGGCGAGATCGGCCCGCTCGACAACTACGCCGGCCTCCCGGGCATCGCCAAGCTCCTGCTGGCGGTGCTCATGCTCTTCGGGCGGCTCGAGCTCTTCACCGTTTGCGTGGTCTTCTTCCCCAGCTTCTGGCGGAAGTGAGGCTTCACGGGTAGCCTCCCGCTCGGACCGAGGGTCCGGGAGGTGACCGGTGAGTGAGCAAGAGAGCGGTGCGGAGAGGCTGATCCTCCATCCCGAGGAACGTCGGGTCCTGGGCGTGCTCATCGAGAAGAGCCTCGCCACCCCCGACTACTATCCGATGACCCTCAAGGCCCTGGTGGCGGCCTGCAACCAGAAGAGCAACCGCCATCCGGTCTCGAGCTACGACGACGGGGAGGTCCAGGAGGCCCTCTCGTCGCTGCTCGAGCGCCGGTACGTCCTCGCCGTCAAGGACTCGGGAGGCCGCTCGACGAAGTGGCGTCACGAGATGCAGCGGGTCTTCGACCTCCAGGGCAAGCAGGCCGCCGTGCTGGCCGAGCTGCTGTTGCGTGGTCCCCAGACCGAGGGCGAGCTCCGTGCCCGTGCCAGCCGGATGCGCCAGATCGACGACCTCGACGGCCTGCACGAGGTGCTCGAGCAGCTCCGCGACCGCAGGCCCACCTTCGCTCGGCGGCTCAGCCCGGAGGGAGCGACCCGAGGCGTGCGGCACGCCCACGAGCTCTACACCGACGAGGAGCGGGAGCGGCTGTCGGTGGAGACCGTCGAGCAGGGGAGCGCCGTCGAGGCGTCGGCGGCTCCGGTCGCGCGGAGCCGGACCGTCGCCGAGGTCGAGGTCCTCCAGGGTCAGGTGACCGAGCTGCAGGCGCGCCTCGCCGCGACGGAGGCCCGTCTGGGTCGTCTCGAGACCGCTCTCGGCATCGAAGAGACGCCTGGAGCCCCTGAGCAGGCGACGTAATCAGGGAAGTGCCCGCATTTTTCTAATAGCGCTGGCCTCACGACCGGTCCCGGGACTACGTTTTCTGAACACGCGTCGTGACTTAGCGCTCATCCGCCTGAGGTGGTACCTCGGGCCGAGGGGCGTCGTGGCTCATGGATGCGTGGAAGCCCCCTGCCGTCAGCCTCTTGCGACGCAGTGGGGTGGCCCGGAGGCTGCTGCATGTCGCTCGAGCACACGACTTGTCCCTGCTGTGGTCACTCGCTTCAGGAACCCGCCGACTCCGAGGTCGCCCGGGGTCCCTGGTGCCCCTGCGGACATCTCCAGGAGGCGGCCAACGTGCCGGTGGAGGTGCAGCGTCGCTTGCTCGAGGAGCAGGACGAGAGCTAGGCGAGAGCCGCCCGCGCGGCGGGCTGGCCCATGAGCGCGCGGCCACGGCTGCGGGCCTGCTCCGGCGAGCTGGTCGTGGTCCGGCTGGACCCGAGCGCGGCGGTGCCGTCCTGGGCCGACGGCGACGGCTTCTCCACGGTCACCCGCACGGACTCGGAGCTGTCGATCACCTGCTCGGCTGAGGGCGTGCCCGACGATGTCGAGGCGGTGGGTCCTTATCGTCGCATCGAGGTGGAGGGACCGCTCGACTTCGCGCTGGTCGGCTTGCTCTGGTCACTGCTCGGCCCGTTGCGCGACGCCGAGATCTCCGTGCTCGCGATCGCCACCCACGACACCGACCACGTGCTCGTGCGCAGCGATGCGTGGACCTCGGCCTGCACGGCTCTTCGAGACGCCGGCTGGGTGATCCTCGACGCGTCGACGACGAGCTGACAAGCTTTCCGTCCTGCCGGTGATCGTCTCGATCACCGGACCCGTCAGCAAAGTGAGCAGCCGATGAGCGGACGCGTCGTCTCTCTCCACGTCGCGGCTTCCGAGGGAGCCGACATCGAGTCACCCGAGCGGGTCGAGATCCGCGCCGACCACGGCATCGTCGGTGACCGCAAGGCCAAGAGCGGCGTGAAGGGGCAGGTCACCGTCTTCAGCCTGGAGAAGCTCGCGGAAGCCTCGCAGGAGCTGGGTCGGCCGATCGAGGCGGGTCGAACCCGTCGCAACATCGCCGTCGAGGGAGTCGAGCTCCCCGACCTCGGTGGACGCCTCCGCCTCGGGCCCGTGCTCGTCGAGGTCACGCAAGATGCCGCGCCCTGCAACCTCATGAACGAGCTCTTCGGTCACGGCGCCAAGGACGCCCTCGAGGACCGCGCCGGCGTGCGCGCGAAGGTCCTCGAGGGAGGTGAGCTCGGCATCGGCGATGCGGTCTCCGCCGACGACTGAGCCCGGCGACTCGAGCTCTACGGGCAGGGTGCCGTCGGCCCGCACGCGGTCGCCGGAAGGTTGCGAGCCCGTCCGTACGAGTCGGCGCCCAGCGGTCCCTCGAGATCACGACCGGCGGCCGCGATCAGGTAGTAGTGACTCCCTGATCCGAGAGGGTCGTCGAGGAACGCGCGACCGGTGACCCGGGTCGGCTCGACGTGGCAGAGCCGGCCGACGTGGGACGTGAAGTCACCGATCGTCCCCTCGTAGAGGTTGTACCGCTCGGCCGCCGCTCCGATGTCCTCGAAGCGAAGCTGGTAGCCGGTGCTGAGCGCGTCGATGCGGAACGGCACGGCGCTGCCGGGAGCCGAAACCTCGGTGGGGGGAGCCACGGTGGCCAGCGGGAGCTGGTAGGTGATGCGCAGCTCGGGCGGGTGGGCCCGCAGCTCGGCCTCCGCGCCGTGCCACTTGGTCTCGTTCCACTGGTTGGGCAGCAGCTTGATGCCGTAGCCGTAGTCGAGCGCCGGGTTGTCCATCCAGAAGCGAGCGGCGTCGGTGACCCGCGGACCGTCGATGACCGTGGGCTCGTTGATCGCCGTGAGCAGGCTCGCATGGTCGGGCGTGTCGGCGCGGTCCTGGCCCCCGTCGTAGTGGCTCGGATCGCTGCCGTCGACGCCCATGGCCGTGGCGTTGGCGTTGGCGGCATTCCAGGGCCGGCTCCCCCGAGCGGCGTCGCGCCAGGTCGGACCGCCGGTGGGGTTCGAGTTCCAGTCGCCGCCTCCCGTGTCCTGCCAGTCCACGAGCATCCGGTAGACCTCGATGTCCTGGGAGTCGCCGAAGGCGGGGTGGAGGATGACCGCTGCGTCGACGATGTCGTTGGAGTCGGTCACGCCGGTCGTGGCCTGGAACGGACCCGACCACTCGAAGCGCACGAGCCCCGTGTTCGGGTTGCGACCGTTGTCGTCGTTGCTGAGCCAGAGCGAGCCGTGGTTCCAGCCGGTCAGGCCCGACATCGTCGAGACGTCGTGGGTCGGTACGGTGATCGAGTCGTAGCCCGACGAGCCCATGGTGATGGTCAGGGTGTCGGCGAAGGCGAAGGTCGCGCTCGAGCCGGGCATTCCGGGACGCAGGGTGTTGGTGGTGTTGCCCGAGGCGGTGGCGGCCAGGTCGGGGATGGGACCCATGACGCTGACCTCGTAGCTCACGTCGGTGCAGTGGGCGCGAAGCGTGTCGACGGTGAGGTCGACGCGGTCCTGGTTCTGCGGGTCGACGACCGCCGCGGTCACGGCGATCGGCGGACCGCCATCGAGGTCGGTGACGGCGAAGCTCGCCGGGTTGCCGGCCGCGAGGTCGATGCTCTCGTCGAACCAGACCGCGATGCGGGTGAGCGACACCGGCTCGACACGCACGATGCGCGGAGCTCGATCGTCCCGGGCCGAGCGGACCTCGGCGGCGGTCATGTCACCGTCGATCGACAGCAGGAACTCCTGGATGTCCCGCATCTGACGCACGGTCAGTCCACTCAGGTCGCCGTGGGGGAAGGGGCGGGCGGGGTCGTTGAAGTCGACGAGGCTGTCGATGAGGTTCTCGGCCCAGCCGTGAGTGCCGACGTAAGGCGCCGTGGTCCACGCGCCGACGAGTGAGGGCGTGTTGACGTGCCAGTCGTACGGCGCGCGGTTGTTGAGCTCGTTCTCGCCGTTGTCACGACGCTGACCGACGTCGTGGAAGGTGAAGTCGGTGAAGCCGCTCTCCGGCACGTGGCAGACCGCGCAGCCGCCGTCGGCAGGGAGAGCCGGATCCGAGCCGAGGAAGAACGTGGCGCCTCGAATCGCCGCCGGTGACAGCGCGCCGCCGGCGGCACGATGCGGGCTGCGAGCGAGCGGAGGCAGGTCGAGGACGTAGTCGGCGATGTCGTCGAGGTCGGTCGAGAAGCCGGCCTGTGAGGCACCCAGGGGCGCCTGCAGGTCGGGGTCGGCGACGAAGCCGAGGCCGCCCATCTGCGCGCCGCGGAAGGTGTGCTCGAAGTCCTGGACCTCGTCGCGATCTCCGGAGCGATGGAGCTGTCCGAAGCCCGTCGCCGGATCGATCGGCCCCATCGAGAGACTCAGCCCGAGCAGGGTCTGGGTGAAGCGGAAGCCCGGGCCCGTGGCGTTGCCGCTGCCGTCGGTCGTGAGCCACTGGAGGTCCCAGGAGCGGCCGTCATGCTCCGCGTTCAGGTGGCACGACGCGCAGGACACCTTGTCGTTGACGGAGATGCGAACGTCGCGGCTCGTGTGGAAGAGACGGGCGCCGTTCAAGATGTTGGCCGGGATGGGGTCGGGCAGGGTCGTGGACGCGATGCGGGTGAGCTCGGTCATCGTCGCGAGGTCGATGACCGAGACCGTGCGGTCGATGTTGTTGGCCGTGAAGGCGAGGTCGGCGGTGGGGGAGAGCGCCAGGCCCATGGGCCGCGAGCCGACGTCCACTGATCGCAGCACGCGGCCGTCGGAGACCGGGGGCAGGTCGGTGGGGATCTCGACGAGGTTGTCGCTCTGCTCGAAGAGCAGGTAGGCGGTGGAGCCGTCGGTGGTGAAACCGAGGTCGATGAAGCCCGACACCGGAAGGTTCCAGCCCGGGCCGACGTGGGCGCCGCCGTCACGGATCTGATGAACGTGAGGCGCGGTGAGGATGACCTTGTCGTTGTTGTTGAGCGTGTCGTGCATCCGCCGCTCGGGGATCGTCACCTTGCGGACGGTGGCCTGGATGATGGAGTCCGGCGTGATCGTGTCCTCGTGAATGTTCTGGTACTGGACGCTCAGCCAGAGACGTCCGCCGTCCACGCCGTTGGGCACCTGGGCCGCGTGTCCGCGGGTGGTCTGGTAGCCCCCCTCTGCTACCTGCGAACCGGCCGGATCGCTCGCCGCCAGGCTGCTGCTGCGCTGCGGGAAGGTGGGGAAGACGCGGGTGCGCGTGAGGTACTTCGGGTCGGCCGGATCGGCGAAGTCCACGCGGGAGATCCGGGGGTGCTCACCGTCCGGGAACAGGTGCATGACCCACGCTTGTCCGTCCTCGGTGAAGGTCACCGCGTGGGGGCTGCGATACGTGGGGCTGAGGTGCTTGATGATCGCGTGCCGCACGGCATCCAGGACCATGACGGCGTCGCCGCGGTGCAGGGTGACCAGGGCGAAACGCTGTTGTCCGCTCAGGCCATCGGGGCGAGACAGGGCGACCGAGTAGGGGCCCGAGCCCCAGGGCATGTCGATCTCCGAGAGCACCGTGCCGTCGGTGCCGTCCAGCACGAAGACCTTGTCGGAGTCGTGGCAGGCGACCCAGACCTCGCTGCCGTCTTCGGACACCGCGATCCCGCGGGGGCGATGCGGCCCCGGCCCGGGCAGGGGGTATTCGTCGAGCGCAAAGGTGCCGCCGGCCGCGTCGATCCGCGCCACCGAGTCGTGGTCCGGGTTGACCAGCCAGACCCAGGCTCCGTCGGCGGTCACCTGGATCGGGCCGCTCTTGAAGGAGCGGGCGCCGGTGGCGTGGGCCGAAGGAGGGGTGGCCGCAACGGCCAGGGCGAGGGCGAGCACGATGGCCGCGCAGGACGTGAGAGGACGGATCGACATGGCGTCGTGACTCCCTCGGGCGTGAGCGCCCGTCGACCCCGACCTGTCACCAGTCCCCACTGGTGGTCCGAACGTAGGACCCGGCTCGGTCGATTCCAACCCGTCGCGAGCGAACGACCGGTTACCATCGAAGTTCTCTGAAGGTCCGCTCCGATGCCGCCCGATCTCCCGACCGATCCCGACGCCGAGACCCAGGTCCCGCGCGAGCAGCCGACGCTGCCGTCGGCGCCGAGCGGTCATCTCAAGGCTGCCGCGGGCGTCGGCTCACTCGAGCTCCCCGTGCGCTACGAGCACCGCGCCCTGGCGGGGCGCGGCGGCCAGGGTGTCGTGCACCGTGTCTACGACCGGGCTCTCCGTCGCGACGTCGCTCTCAAGACCCTCCGTACCGACGTTCCTGGTGGGGATGCCGCCGAGCTCTTCCTCTCCGAGGCGCAGGCGACGGCCGGACTCGAGCATCCGAACATCCCGCCGATCTACGACCTCGGTCGTCTCCCCGACCGACGCCCCTTCTACACGATGCGCTTCGTGTCGGGGGCGTCGCTCGCCGACGTGCTCTTCGACCTCCGTTCGGCCGCGCCCGACGCCGAGGAGCAGTGGAGTCTCATCCGTCTCGTCCAGGTCATCCAGCAGGTGGCCCGCGCGCTGCGCCTGGCCCATCAGCACAACGTCGTCCATCGGGACGTGAAGCCGGGCAACGTCATGCTCGGTCCGCTCGGCGAGGTCTTCCTGGTCGACTGGGGCATTTCGGAGGTCGTCGAGGCGGACGGCGAGGGCTGGGAAGGGACCATCGTGGGCACCCTTCCGTACATGTCGCCCGAGCAGGTCGACCACGGAGAGCTCACCGCGGCAGCCGACGTCTACGCGCTCGGCGTCGTGCTCTACGAGGTCCTCGCCCACCGTCGACCCTTCCACGTGGCCGAACAGGACGAGCTGCGGAGATCGATCCTCGAAGACGAGCCCCGACCGCCGGCAGAGGTCGCGCGCGGACGCCACGTGCCGCCGGAGCTCTCCGACCTGGCGCTGTGGGCCCTACGAAAAGATCCGAAGCAACGCCTGCCGTCGGCCGAGGCGCTCGATGACGAGCTCCAGGCCTTCCTCGAGGGCATCCGGGACCGCGAGCGACGCCTGGAAGCGGCTGATGATGCGACCACCGCGGCGGGTCGAGCCCTGGAGCGCCATCGTCGCGAGCTGCTCCGTCAAGGCGAGCTCGAGCAACGGGTGAGGGAGCTCGAGCAGCGGTATGACCCGTGGGTCCCCATCGACGAGAAGCGCGACCTGCTCGAAGCGCGGGAGCAACGCGAGCGGCTTCAGCAGGAGGCCCTCGACAGCTTCCTCGTGGCGGTCAATCGCTACAGCGACGCGGTGGCGCACGTCGATGACCATGGACCCGCTCGTGAGGCGTTGGCACGGCTCTTCTGGGATCGGTTCCGGACGGCCGAGGAGGAGCGTCGTCGTGGCGAAGCCCTGGCCTATCGCTCGCTGGTCGAGCGCTTCCACGATGGACGCTACGACAGCGAGCTTGCAGGCGAGGGGAAGCTACGGCTTCACGTCGAGCCGGCGAACGCCGAGCTGATGCTCCATCCGCTCGTCGAGCGCGACCTCGTGTTGGTCGATGGTCCCCCGAGGGAGTTGTCGGGGCCCGAAGTCGACTCGCCCCTCGAAATGGGGAGCTACGTGATCGTGGCCAGCGCGCAGGGGCACGAGACGGTGCGATACCCGATCCGGATCCGGCGAGGTGAGGTTTGGGAGGGGAGGCTCCGGCTACCGAAGGCTGGGGCGCTTCCTGAGGACTTCGTGTACCTACCGGGGGTTCGAGTCGAGCTCGGTGGTGACCCGGAAGCGAGTCGGTCCTGGGAACGGCGCTTCGTCGACATGCCGAGCTTCGCGATGGCGCGGCACTCGGTCACCTTCCAGGAGTACTGCGAATTCCTCGACGACCAGTCGGACGAGGACGCTGAGCGACACCTTCCTCGGACCAAGACGGACGGGGCCTACTGCGAACGAGAGAACGGCTGCTTCGCGCCCATTCTCGACGTCATCGCCGGACCGGAGCTCCTCGAGTGGTACGGCGACGACGTGCTCGGTCGGTTGCCGGTCCATGGCGTCGACTGGGAGGACACTCAGGCCTTCGCCCGTTGGCGGTCGGAGCGTGACGGGCGGCGTTTCCGCTTGCCCACCGGCGAGGAATGGGAGTTCGCGGCACGGGGTGCCGACGCGCGGCTCCATCCTTGGGGAGACCGCTGGGACGCGACCCTCGCTCACGTGCGTGAGTCGAGCTCCGAGCGCCCTCACCCCGGGCCGGTCGGAGCGAGGCCGACCGACTGCTCGGTTCACGGGGTTCGAGACCTCGCCGGCTGCATCCGCGACTGGACGTCATCCCGTGTCGAGACCTCCTCGCGGGTCGAGGAGCAGGGCGGTCTCTTCGAAGTGCGCGGAGGCTGTTGGAGCCACGGTGCCGTCGGGGTGGCCTGGCGTGGCATCTCGTCACCGACAGTGCGGGACGGGCAGCTCGGCTTCCGACTCGTCCTCGAGATGAACGAGCCGGAAGACTGAGGCGAGATACGAGCTACGGCGTGTAGGTACCGGGATAGGCCTCGCGGATCTGGCTCGGTTCGGTCGCGCCCGGCACGGTGATGCCGAACTCGCCGCCGCTGTCCTTCTCGATGTAGCGAAGGCCTTGTTTGAGCGACTGCTCGATCTCGCGAGCGTCGGCGGTGCTTCCGAAGGTGTAGGTGCCGGGCTTCGGGCCCTGAATCACCTGGATCTTGTTGCCGGAGCGATCGAACTCGCCGGGCGTGATGTCGGTCCAACCCGGAATGTTGGCTACGGTCATGGTGCTCCCCCTAGGAGTGGTTCGTTCATTGGATGGCTGACTGGCGAGAGCGCGCGTGAGCCACCGGCTCCGTCGTGCTTTCGGCGCAGAGACTACCCGTCTGGGAGCCGGACATCGAGACTCCGTCCACTCCGGTCGCGTTGCGAACGGTCAGGCCGAGAGGATGTCCTTGGGGTACTTCTCCTCGAACTCGGGGGCATCGGGGACGGCGATGCCGAAGCTGCCGTCTTCGTCGTTGCGGTACAGCTTCTTGCCATCGTTCAAGGCCGAGGCGATTTCGCGAGCATCGACGGTGCTGCGGAGGCGGTAGACGCCGGCATGCGGGCCAGAAAGAACTTCGAGCTTGTGGCCGGAGCGGTCGAACTCACCGGGAGTCACGTCGGTCCAGCCAGGAAAGTCGTTACCGTTGCCGTTGGTGGGCATGTTGCTCTCCTCGGAGGGTCGAGTCAGTCGACCTACTGCGTGCTTGAGGGCGCGAAGCATGCCAGCGGGGTCGGACCCGGACCAGCACGAGCCTGGCGAAGCGTTCGACATGCGACACGCCTCTCTGGGCTTTGCGCCGCCGCTCTTCGCCGAGGGTTGCGAGCCTCAGTCGCGATCCAGCCGCTCGCGCCAGCTCGGGAGCGAGCCCGTGCGGGCCTGGAAGCGCTCGCGGCCACCGAGCACGCGACGCAGGCTCTTCTCGGCCTCCCAGGCCTCGCCGCTGCCCATCTCCACCAGCATCGAGACCTCGTCGCCGTCGAGACGGGCGATGGGGCGACCAGCGTGGAGGAGCAGTCGGTTGCCCTGGGTGCCCGGGAGACGCTTGCCGGGCGTCAGCACGCCGAGGACATTGAGAGGGTCGGCCGCTGAGATCGAGAGTCGCTCGCTGTCGGCGCTGGTGCGAGAGCGACGACGCAAGCCCGCGACGACGCTGGACAGGGCGAACTGCTCACCCACGAAGCGATCGACGAAGCGACCGCCCCGGATCTCACCACGAGCCTCGAGACGACGGTAACAGTAGAGCAGGTCGCGCCAGGGGAGACGCAGGGCCTCGCGTTCCAGGACCTGTCGGAACACGACCCCGTGACGACGTAGCAAGCTGCGGGCGACCAGCTCGACCGCGGCGTCGCGATCGACCGCCTCGCCCCGCGCGAGCTCCGACCAGCGTCCGGCGATGGCGGGAGTGTCGAGGGGGCGGCTGCCGCCGGTTCGTCTCGGTCGACGCCCACCGCTCTTCGTGCCCGTCTTCTTGCGGAGCAAGGCCCGCAGGCCGGCGAAGCCGTCGCAGGTCACCAGCCCG
The DNA here is from genome assembly GCA_039029535.1 of Acidobacteriota bacterium. Classification (GTDB taxonomy): domain Bacteria; phylum Acidobacteriota; class JBCCFW01; order JBCCFW01; family JBCCFW01; genus JBCCFW01. The sequence goes on along the minus strand of JBCCFW010000043.1, from coordinate 7,147 downwards.
GAGCCCACGAGCTGTCCGAGAGCCTCCTCGGTGGCGGCCGGCAGTAGCCCGAGCGCGTGGCCGATGTCGCCGAGGAACGACGCGCCGTTCTCACGGAGGAAGGACATGACGGCGGCGGCCGTCGTGGACAGGCCCTCTTCGGATGGAGTCGGTGCCAGGCTCGACCAGGCCAGCCACTCGTGACGTGGCAAGAAGGTGATCGGTGTCGCTCGCCAGGTGCCGGGGTTGCCGTCGCGTGGCGGCACCAGTCGTCCCCAGGTGAACTCGCCCGACAGGGTGGCGAGGTCGAGCCAGGACGAGTCGTGACGCTCCATCCGTGACGGGATGAGCTCGTCTTCCCAGGAAGCCGCCGGTGCTTCCCATCCAGCGAGCACGCCGAGCACGCCGCGGAGACCATCGGGTCCGACCACTCGATCGCTGACGTGCTGCCAGGAGGGAAGGAACGAGATGTAGTCGGCAGCGCTCACCGGAGCGACCTGCTGCCGGAGCGTGTCGAGGGTGAGCCGCTGGATCCGCGCGAGCAGGCCCCGCTCGCACCACTCCCCGATGCGTCCGGTGAAGCTCCCGCGGAGGACCTGGCCCTCCGACTCGAGGCGGAGCAAGGCGGCCTGCACGAGCGCGGGTGACACGCCGAGCGGTGCGACGAGCTCGTCGGGCACGACGGGACCGAGCGCCGAGATCCGGCCGCGGAGGATCTCGGTGAGGGCGTCTTCTTCTGACTCCGGCACCGCCTCGGTCGCCAGCGGCTCGACCGGCGGCTCCGTGACGATCTCGGGCCAGAGCTTGCGGTAGAGCTGAAGGCGCTCGGTGGCGATGGCCAGGCGCTGACGTCCGGGTGGGGTCAGCCAGGTGGCGCGACCCTCGCGAACGAGGCGGGCGAGATGTCGACCATCGCCCGGCGCACCGACGTCGAGGTCGTCGGCCTCCTCGCTGGTGAGGAACGACAGCACGAGCAACGCGTCGTGAAACTCGTCGTGATCGCGGACCCGCGGCCAGGCCTGCGACTTCACCTCGGCGACGGCCTGGGGATCCATGACCCCCTCGGGATCGGGCTGGGTCTTGCCGGCGCCGCGGCTGCGTCGGCGGACGGCGAGGGTCCGTCGCTCTTCGAGAGGGGCGTCGTCGAGGAAGGCGTAGGGGCGGGCCGTGATGATCTCGTCGGCGAGCGGGGACGGCTCGGGGAGGTCGTGCGCGACGAGCTCGACCTGCCCGGTCGTCACCCGACCGATGAGCGAGACCAGGCCGTCGATGTCCATCGCCTCTTCGAGGCAGTCGCGCAGGGTCTCGTCGACCAGCGGATGGTCCGGCACTTCACGATCGCCGGCGATGTTCTCGAGGCAGGCCTGCTGGTCGGGGAAGACCGTCGCGATGAGGTCCTCGGCCTCCATGCGGAGGATCTGCGGTGCCATGCGCTTGCCGCCACGGAAGCGGGGGATGGCGAGGCTGCGTCCGGCGTTCCAGCGGAATCGCGTGGCGAACATCGGCGCGTCGAGCAGCGCCTGGATGAGCAGGTCGCGGAGACCCTCCGGCCGGAGATAGCCGAAGACCTCTTCCAGTGGGAACGAGTAAGAGGAGGGCAGCGACAGCAGCAGCGCGTTCTCGGTGGCCGCCGCCTGGAGCTCGAAGTTGAACTTCCGGCAGAAGCGCTTGCGAAGCGAGAGTCCCCAGCCCCGGTTGATCCGCGCACCGAAGGGCGAGTGGATGACGAGCTGCATGCCGCCGGACTCGTCGAAGAAGCGCTCGGCGACGATGCGGTCCTGAGTGGGCAAGCCGCCCAGCGCCGTGCGCGACTCGGCGAGGTAGTCGTGGAGCTGCCGCACGGAGACCGGATCGATGTTGGGGAGGTCTTCCAGCCAGCCTCGGCCACGCCCTTCGCCTTCGGCCTGATCGAAGCTCGCACGAAGACGGGAGACCGCCTGCGACAGCTCGTCGGTGCGTGCCGGGGCCTCACCGAACCAGAAGGGGATGTTCGGCGGTTGGCCTTCCGCGTCGGCGACCCGGACCTGACCCCGCGTCACGCGGAGGATCTGCCACGACTTGTTGCCGAGCTGGAAGACGTCACCGGCGAGGCTCTCGACGGCGAAGTCCTCGTCGACGCTCCCGATGCGGATGCCCTCGGGCTCGAGCAACACGTCGTAGTCGGCACGGTCGGGGATGGCGCCGCCGGAGGTGACGGCGGTGAGCTTCGCGCCGCGTCGGCCGCGGATCTTGCCCTGCACCGCGTCGTGATGGAGGAGGGCGCCCTTGCGACCTCGCGAGGACGCGAAGCCCTCCGCGAGCATGGTCACGACCTCGTCGAAGCTCTCGCGGGTGAGGTCGCGGTAGGGCCAGGCTCGCTTGACCAGCGCGAAGACGTCGTCGACTGAGCGGCCGTCCTCGCTGACCTCGGCCACGACCTGCTGAGCCAACACGTCGAGCGGACGCGGACGATCGACGATGCGATCGAGCTCGCCGCGGTCCACGCAGTCGAGAAGGGCCACGCACTCGACGAGCTCGTCCCGGGTGAGGGGGAAGAGCCGGCCCTTGGAGACACCGCCCACGACGTGACCGGCACGACCGATGCGCTGGAGGAAGGTGGCGATGGCGCGGGTGGAGCCGACCTGGCAGACGAGATCGATGTCACCGATGTCGATGCCGAGCTCGAGCGAGGCCGTCGCGACCAGCACTCGGTACTGACCGCTTCGGAGCTTGTCCTCCGCTTCGAGCCGGCGGTCCTTCGAGAGGCTGCCGTGGTGGGCACCGACCAGCTCGTCGCCGATCTTCTCCGAGAGATGACGCGCGAGACGCTCGGTGAGTCGACGCGTGTTGACGAAGACGAGGGTGGTGCAGTGCTCCTCGACCAGCGCCGAGAGCCGTCCGACGATCTCCTCCCATTGATCGGCGGAAGTGACGGCGTCGAGAGGTGAGCCGGGAAGCTCGAGCGCGAGGTCGAGCCGGCGCCGATGGCCGAGGTCGACGACCTCGCAGTCCGGGGGCGGCGTGGCGCCGTCTTCCTCGCTGGTGGTCGTCTCGGTCTCGACGGACTCCTCGGGCTCGTGCTTGCGACCGACGAGGAAGTGGGCCACCTCCGAGATTGGGGACTGGGTTGCCGACAACCCGATGCGCAGCGGCGGCCTGGGGCAGGCCTCGGCGAGACGCTCGAGCGAGAGGGCGAGGTGAGGTCCGCGCTTGTCCTGCAAGACGGCGTGGATCTCGTCGATGATGACCGTGCGAACCGAGCGGAGCATGCTCCGGCCCGACTTGCTGGTGAGCAGGATGTAGAGCGACTCGGGCGTGGTCACCAGCACGTGCGGTGGTCGCTTGACCATCTGCGCTCGGGCGCTCGCGGTGGTGTCGCCGGAGCGCACGGCGGTGCGGATGCCCACGCCGCGCTGCCCGCTCTCGATGAGCCGCTGCTCGATCCCCGCGAGGGGCTCTTGCAGGTTCTTCTCGATGTCGTTGCCGAGGGCCTTCAACGGAGAGACGTACAGCACGCGGAGCTGAGCGGGCAGCTCACCGTGCTCGAGGCCCTCGCGCACGAGCTCGTCGAGAGAAGCGAGGAAGGCGGCGAGTGTCTTGCCCGAGCCGGTGGGGGCGGCCACCAGCACGTGACGGCCCTGCCGAAGCGCCGGCCAGGCGCGTTCCTGCGCGGGGGTCGGGCCGCTGTCGAAGCGGCTCGAGAACCAGGATGCGACCGCGGGATGGAAGAGGGAGAGAGCGCTCCCCGCCGACGTGGACATGGGCGAATGTAGAGCGAAAGTTGTGGGAACGCAAGAGGGGGAGGGGGGAGCCTGGGGCGACTCGGAAGAGGCCGCTACGGTCGGGGCTCACCACGCTCAGGAGGTCGACATGCGACGTGTGCCCGGCTGCGTTCTCTGGAACCTTCTCGTTCTCCTTGCCCTGTTCGTCGTGCGACCGGACTCCGTTCGCGCCCAGGGGGGCTTCACCAACTTCGAGCTCCCGATGGTCCATGGGGTGACCGTCGCGCCGGTGGGCTCGCGGACCTTCGTGGCTGCCTGCAACCCGGAGGACAACTCGGTCACCCTCATCGACGCCGTCACCGATCAGGTGGCACAACGGATCCCGGTCGGTCTCGGGCCGGTCAGCGTGAAGTTCGATGCGCCGACCTCACGTCTCTACACGGCCAACCTGCTCGGTGACTCGATCACCATCATCGAGCTGGCCGATGCGGCCACGCCCGGCACGGTCCTGCGCACCATGGGCGTCGGCGACGAGCCGACCGACCTCGCGTTCCGTCGCCCGAGCGGCTCTGCCCCGGAGCTGTGGGTGACGCTCGGCTCGTCGAGCCGGCTCATCAGGGTCGATCCCGACAGCCTGGGGCTCCTCGATGAGGTCACTGTCGTCGATCCGAGCTTGCGGGTCATGAAGTATCCCTATCGTCTCGAGATCCAGGGTGGCTTCGCCTACATCCTCAACCTCTTCGGGCGCAGCCGGGCGGCCAGCGGCGCGCTCGCCAACGGCTTCGAGCTGCTCCGCTGGGATTTCGCCGCCGGGCTCGTGCCGGTGAGCGAGCTCCTCGGCTCGTCTCATCTCGGGATGAGGATCTCCTCCGACGGCACGATCTACGTCGTCGGCAACGATGCCCGCAACGACATTCAAGGCGAGCCGGCGCTCCGGGTGGCTGCGACCGGGTTCGTTGAGAGCCACGTCTGGGCTCTCAACGACTCACCGCCGCTCTTCTTCGATCGCGACCTGAACGCCAACGTCGCGCGGACGCAGACCGTCTCGATGCCGACGGACATCGCGCTGGTCGAGGATGGTGCCGGGGTGGTGCAGCGAGCTTTCGTCGCGTCGTTCTCGACCGACCGCGTCGTCGAGCTCGTTCGTGGCTCGAATCCGGCCAACATCGCAACCTGGTCGGTGACGACTCGCGATCTCGTGCCGGAGCCCGGCTACTCGATGGTCGGCCCTCGATCCTTCGCGCTCGTCGAGCTCGGCAGTCAGCTCAAGCTCTACGTGGCTTGTCGGCTGGATGCCCAGGTCCGTGTCCTCGACGTGACCAACCCGGGCCTGACCACGCTGCAGTCGCCCATCCCGCTACCCGACCCTTTCCCGCAGGAACATCGCGACGGACAGGCACTGTTCTACGACGCTCGACTCTCCGACAACGGCTCCGACATGGACGGTGACTTCAGCACCGTGTCCTGTGCCTCGTGTCACCTCGATGGAAAGACCGACGGCCTGGCCTGGGAGCTGGATACCGGTGACGAGTCGGCACCCGAGCCGACCTTGCCGGTCCCGCCCGAGCTCGCTGACGGGATCGACATCACTCCGGGCGGCAGCTTCGACAACTCGCTCATGCGCGAGAACCGCGGACCCATGGTCTCCCAGACCTTGCAGGGCCTGCGCACGAGCCCGGCGATCCGCTGGGACGACGGTGACGCTCACCCCCTGCTGTCGACGCGGCCCTTCTACTGGCGTGGTGTCCGTCGGACCTTCCTCGAGTTCGGGCCGGCCTTCGATGCCCTCCTCGGTCGTCCGCTCGCTTCGTCATCGAGCGAGATGGACGACCTGATGCGAGAGTTCCGCGACTTCGCGTTCACGATCATGTATCCACCCAATCCCGAGCAGCCGCCCGACCGCATCTACAGCGGTCATCCCGGCACGCCGGGGAACCTCCACGACGGCACGGGCGCGCTCCGCGGTCTCAAGCTCTTCCACGAGATGTCGCTCGACACTCCGCCGGACCCCTCGGCGGGCACGTCGGCCGGTGGTCCCAATCCGGTTTTCATCGGCGAGGAGACCGCGGGACGCTCGTGCATGCACTGCCACGCCCTGCCGTCGGGCACGAACGGCCTGCTCTCCGAGAGAAGAGGTCCCAACGTCATCAAGACCGCACAGCTCCGGGGGCTGCGGGCACGCGAGTCGACCTTCGAGCCGTTGCTCACGGCTGGCACGAACCTGGGTGCCGGTCAGCCCGTGGCGCCGCACGGCCTCTTCCACGACAGCTCACTGACGACGGTCAACCGCTTGATCCTCGATCAGTTCAACCCCGCCATCGTCGTGCCGCCGCCTCCGAACCCGGTAGACATCATCGACCTCATCCTCTTCAGCCGCGAGTTCGACACCGGCATCGCTCCGATGGTCGGGATGTGCGTTACCTTGGAAGATGGCTTGCTTCCCGGTACGACCGAGGTCACCGCTTGGAGCAACTTCCTCCAGGTCTTCGCGGTGTCGCAGGTCGAGCGGGCCAACGTCGACATCGTCGTCGAGCGTGTCGTCGGTGGCACCGCTGAGAGCCTGTACTGGGACGTCGTGGTGGGGGGCTTCGTCGATCCGACCCAGCCCCAGCCCCAGCCCAGCTCGCCCCTCTATACCTTCGTCGGTAGCAATCCCCTCCTCGTGCCACTAGTCGCAGGCGAGCGGATCACCGTGCAGGCCGTCCCGATCGGTGACGGACGTCGGATCGCATCACCCGGTGGTCAGGCCGTGGTCCAGGGCAACGATGCGCCGATGTCGATTTCCTCGATCTCGTTGGTCGTGCCCGACCCCTTCACGGACATCACGTCGTTCACGGGCAACCTGGGCGCGAGCTTCAACTGGCAGAAGTCGGCCCCCTCTCCGCGCACCGTCGATGGTCTCGCCGACCTGCAGAACGCCCTGGATGCCGCCGGAGGCATCTTGCCGACGGGGCTCACCGTGCCCTATCACGAGGCGCCGCGCCGCTTCCGGGTCGAGGGTGACGGACTGAGTCCGGGTGCCAAGCTGACGATCTTCCTGCCGACCTCGTGGTCGACCTCCGGTCCGCCGACGCCGACGAGCTGGGATGCCGGCACCACTCTCGACCTGCACCCGGTCACCGACGGCACGACGACCTACTGGGAGACCGCGGCGACCTTCGGACCGCGGGTCACCTATGCCATGGCCGCGGGCTGGTTCGCCGCACCGGGGGTGGCAACGGCGTTCCACGGTGACTTCGCCGCGGGCTCGCCTCCTCCTGGTCCGCTCGATCCGGCTCAGCACAACCGGGTGTTCTTCGCCGTGTCGAACGAGAACCCCACTGCCGCGCCACCCGCCGTGCCCGAGCCCTTCATCCTCCACGGCCCGGTCCCGCTCACCTTCGAGTAGGTCGAAGACCAAGGCTCGCGTCCCAGGGCCGCGGCCCAGGGGCGCGTTCCCGCGGCCGCCAGCACGGGCTGCCCGCCTC